>JAFGMV010000116.1 GCA_016927315.1 Anaerolineales bacterium
CAATCTCCTGAAAAAAGGAAAGAATTTTACGGCCAGGGTTTATTTTCAACGATGAAATGTAAAATGTTAGTGAGATACACAGGTGAAATGAATTTACAATTGTGGTGCATTGCCGAGAGTTTTGTATATTTCAGTATACAAACAATAGTTAGTTTGATGCAACCATCTCTTGGTACTGGTTTTGGGAATAGGTTGTTTCATGTCTCCCCAGGGAATCTGAGTGTATTATTCATAAGGGTTGTCATGCACTCTTTTGAAGAGTGCTTCATAGCTCCATTCCAATTGAGCCAATGTTTCCAGAACATTTTTTATCACCTTCAGGCTTGCTTACTGAATTTTCATAAAGTTCTACGAAGTCATGCTCGATCAAAGATACCATTCGCGGGATCGGACGGTCGGGTACCATGGCTTTCGACACGGCTTGGCCTAGAACTTCGTAAGGAGCTCTTTCTGATAAGAAAGCGGTTTCCAGGTATTCATGAAACAAAGTGGCCTGAAGTTGCTCTAACCGTTAGATCTGTGCCTGTATAAATTCTATCTATTTTTCCTATTCTGCAGCAAATTGATAGACAGCTTCTGAAGCTGCTGCATGACTCATGTGCGTTGCGTTTTCTTCAAAGATGCGTTTACCTTCATATTTCACGTTGTAAGGCGGACTCGAATAAATTTGATTGTTCATGTCATCCCCTTTTAATGATGCCAATGATCAATCGGCCACAGGTAATTCAACTATGAATGTAGTTCCTTTCCCGAGGGTCGACTTAACAGTAATTTTACCCTTTACTGTTTCAATGATTTGTTTGACAATCGTTAACCCTAAACCAGTTCCGGGTAATTCCAATTCTTTGGCATTTTGTGCTCGGAAGAATTCAGTAAACAAATATTTCATTTCGTTTTCCGGGATACCGATTCCTGTATCACTTATTTCGCAGTGAACCCAGTTTTCTTTTTTTTGAAGGGTAATGGTGATCTGGCCGCCAGGAGGAGTGTACTTAATTGCATTCTCAAGTAAATTGGTCCACATGTTTATATATTGATCGCCAAATCCTCTGGTCGGTACGATATTGTTATCAATATTTAGATGAAAGACTATTTCTTTTTTGTTTAGTGATTCAATATAATCTTCAACAATTTGATGCAATATCTCATCCTGTCGAACCGGGACGGGAAGTTTTACTGCCGGCATAGATTGTAAGCGCCCAAGTTCTAATAAATCTGAAATGATTGCCATCTCTTCTTCTGCGCGTGCCTTGCATTTATAGGTGATTTCGATCTTGCGTTCGGCAGGGATATAATCTTCCAGCATAAGTTGTAAATAGTTTTGTATAGCAGCTACCGGTGCTTTCAATTCGTGGGTTAGCAGGAGGATAAAGCGTCGTTTGGCGCGATCCAGTTCTTCCAGTTGCGCTTTTTCTTGCGCCAGTTGTTGGGTTTTAAGTTCAATGGTCTGCAGGCGTTTGGTTTCGATTGCTAGTCGTCGTTTTTCTAATCCCTGGTTGACGGCCAGAACCAAATTATCTACAGAAAATGGTTTGGTTATGAAATCATAGGCGCCTTGTTTAATTGCTTGTACTGCATGATCAATCGTTGCGTAACCAGTAATAATGATACAAATAATATCTGGATCATATTGATGGAATTTACTGATCAAAGCGATTCCATTTATTCCTGGCATCATTATGTCTATCAAAACCAATTCAATACCGCCATCTCTTATTATGGACAAACCGGCTTCACCATTTTCAGCGGTAATGACCATTAAACCTTGAGCGCCAAGGGCTCGCTTAACTCCCTCACGTATACCTGCTTCATCGTCAATAACCAAAATTTTATTTTGATCCATTTAATTCATCCAATCACCTGATCTCCCGGTGATTTTGTGTTGGTTTCCTGCTTGAATGAAAATGGGAGTTTAATGGGCAGGTTAATTGAAAATGTAGTACCTTGATTCACCTGACTGCTTACCTGAATATTGCCGCGATGCATCTTTATCACGCCATATGAAATTGCCAGTCCTAGACCTGTCCCTGAGCCTACAGGTTTGGTTGTAAAAAAAGGCGTAAAAATCTTTCCCATATTTTCCGGGGAAATGCCGCTTCCGGTATCTATAACTTCAATGGTTATCATACCGGTTGGATTATTATGCGTACGCAAGGTAAGCTTGCCTCTCGTTGACATGGCATCAATTGAATTTTCCATCAGGTTTATCAAAACCCCTCGTATTTGATTGGGATCACATTCTATGACTGGCAAATCAGGATCAAGCTCGAGAGCAATTTCAATGTTTGGATAGTATTTATGTTGGATCTTAATATCTACAATAGACTGGATGAGGGCATTAATGTCAACGCTGGACACAGACACTTGTTGCTGTCGGGCAAATTCGAGCAAGGAAGCCACAATTACTTTACATCGTTTTGTTTCAGTAATAATTGTTTTCAGATCATCCAGTTGTTGGGGTTTTAATTGTTCTTCCTTTTGAATTATCTCTGAATATAAAAGGATAATTGCTAATGGATTATTAAGCTCATGGGCTACCCCCGCGGCGAGTTGTCCCAGAGAAGCTAATTTCTCAGATTGGATCAATTGATCTTGGGTGGTCTGTATTGTTCCCAGCATGTCGTTGAAGGATATTGCCAGTTCACCCACTTCGCCGCTGGCCTTGATAGATACCCGTGTGGTCATATCCCCGGCCTGGACACGTTGAATAGCGTGTGCGAGTTCCCTGATCTCGAGCAGAGGCCTGGTGATCCTGCGGGATACAGGAGTTGCCAATAAAAAGGTAAGCAAGATGGTTACACATGCGACCAGGATAATTCTCTCCCGTATTGTGTTTAGGAGTTGAAAGAACGTAATTTGGCGATTTCCAACATAAAGACATCCAATTACTTCACCGCGCTGGTTGTGAATGGGTTCGTAATGAGTGATGTAATCCTGGTCAACTACAAAAGCCGTACCGGTAAAGGGTTTCCCTTCTTCGAGGACAACATTAGCCACTTCTTCTGACATTCGTGTACCGATTGCGCGTTTTCCTTCTGGATCAATTACATTGGTTGATACTCGGAGGTCCCCCATAAAAATTGTAACGGTGTCAATCTGAGCAGCATCCTTGATTTGATCGACCAGTGTAAAGTCATTATTGAGGAGATGGAAGACCATGACGGCGCCAATTGTCTCCTGTGTTTCGTTCAGGATGGGTTCCAGTCCCATTAATGCCAGGCCGGCAGAACCTTCACGTGTATCGAATAATTCCGGGTCAGCTTTGGGCGTTTCCTTTATTTCGATCCAAGCTTTATTTTCAAGATTGATTTGTGAGAGTAACTTACCCGGGATCACCTCGGTTGTTATTGATGCCGTGGAATTGTTTAATACCTTTTGAACGACGGACAGTTTTTCCCATTGGCTTCCTGGCTCGATGAACTGGTTTTGCCCGTCTTTGTTCGTAACCAGGCCGCTTATCAGGGTTCCGTCTTTATCAAGAATAGCAATTACATAATCGCCATTCCTATTGAGCAACTGAGCTGAACTGGGGAGATGATGTTTAATGTCTGTGCCGCTCCCCTGTTTGCTTTCTTCTAAAGAGATGATATTGGCAATGATCGTTGGATCGTTGGCTAATTGACGGGCTGTGCCAGAGATAAGGTCTCCCCTGTTTTCATAGACTGTTTTTGCCAGGTGAAAAGCATAATCAATGCTTTCTTTCATACTACCGGTCAGGTAATTATTAACAGTGGTGGTGATTACCCAGGTTCCAATGCTGATCGTAAGCGCTGCTACCAATGAAAAAGATATCACCAAGATAAATTGGAATGGAGCAGGGTAGAGACGATTATGAAGCTTCCTGACGGCGTTCATGACGGACTTCAGGATTTTGGAAGTAATTTTTCGATCTGGGAGATCAGTGTTTCCGGGGCAACTGGTTTGCTCAGAAAGGCGCTGAAATGTATATAGTCATCGGTGGGAAACAGTTCAGCGTAATCAGTGCTTGCGATAGAAGTAACCATTACGATGGGAATATTACGCAGGTCGAGATTGTCATACATTTGTTGACTCACCGAGAGCCCATCCAGGATAGAATCCATGATAACATCCAGAATAATCAAGTCTGGCTTTTCTGCCCGTGCGAGCTCGAAGCCTGCGTTCCCATTTCTTGCTTCTAAAATCGTATGACCTGATTTTTCCAGGACGATCCGGGTTGTTTCCCTGAAACTGGCATCATCATCTATGACAAGAATCTTGGCCATTGGTTTCTCCTCGGGCTTTATGCCCATATCATTCAGGTAGTTTCGACTTTAACTGCTGTTACTTTATATTCCGGTATCTTGGCAATGGGGTCAAGCACTGCCTGGGTTAGTTGGTTCGCAGATGCTTCCGGGAAGTGGAAATTAGCATAAACCATCCCGGGTGGAACCCGGTCGGTAATCCATGCATCAAGTTCTATGCTGCCCCTTCGAGAAGAAACACGCACACGTTTGTCGCCATTGATTCCCAGACGGCTGGCATCTTCTTCGTTGAGTTCAATCAATGCTTTGGGGTAAATCTCCAGCAGACCCTTTGATCGGCGGCTCATCTGACCACCATGCCAATGATACAATACTCTGCCAGTGCTCATTACCATTGGGTATTCTGTGTCGGGGGTTTCAGCCGGGGGAATATGGTCTATGGGTGTGAATTTTCCCAACCCGCGTGTAAACTTTTGCGTGTGCAGGATGGGTGTGCCGGGGTGGTCTTTGTCGGGACATGGCCACTGCAGCGTTTCTCCATTTTCCAGACGGTCAGCAGTAATGCCAGCGTACGATGGCGCCAACGCGTTGATCTCATCCAGGATTTCATTCGGGGAGTTGTAATCCCACTTGGCATATGGGGCGCCTGATGACACCCCCCGACCTTCCAGAGTCCGTTTTGCAAGTTCAGAGATTATTTCCCAGTCTGGTTTAGAATCTCCAATCGGTTGTATTGCTTGATTAACCTTTTGGATCCTGCGTTCAGTATTGGTAAAAGTACCAGATTTTTCAGCGAAGGAAGTACCAGGCAGCAATACATCTGCGTAGGGAGCTGTTTCGGATGGAAATAGTTCTTGCAAGATTAGGAAATCGATTTTTTCCAGGCATGTACGCACATGATTTGTATCGGGATCAGACATAACCGGATCTTCACCCAGGATATAGATTGCCCGGGTTTTCCCGTCTAGAACCCCTGGCAGCATTTCTGTTGCAGTCATACCAACAGTAGCTGATAAAGTTACTCCCCAGGCAGTTTCGAATTTGCTTTGCGAGGTTTCATTGGTTACTGCCTGGTATGCGGGGTATACATTGGGCAGGCCGCCCATATCACAGGCTCCCTGGACATTATTCTGCCCGCGCAGCGGATTTACTCCACCCCCGGGCATACCAATATTGCCTAGCAGTAACTGAAGATTAGCAAGGCTCATAACGTTGTACACACCGCTAATGTGCTGAGTGATACCCATTGCCCATAGGACTGCCATGGGTTTTGTTTTTCCCATTATTTCAGCTGCCTGCTCAAGTTGTTCGACAGGCACGCCGGTAATTTGGCTGACCTTCCTGGGAGGATATTGTTTGACTGTTTTTTTGAAGTCTTCAAAATCTTCTGTACGTTGTTTAATATAGGTCTTATCTTCCCAACCATTTTCCAGGATCAGATACATCAAACCGTTCAACAAAGCGATATCGGTTCCTGGTTTTTGCTGTAAATGCAAGACAGCATAGTCAACCAGGTCAATTCTACGTGGGTCTGCAACAATTAAAACCGCATTACGCCGCTTAACGGCCTGGCGAAGTCGCATCCCGATTACCGGATGCTGCTCTGTTGTGTTTGAACCGATCACGAAATACGCCGCAGCCTGTTCTGCAATATCATCGATTGAGTTGGTCATTGCGCCAGATCCCAATGTGGTGGCCAGACCGGCCACGGTGCTCGAGTGTCAAAGACGGGCGCAGTGATCGATGTTATTTGTCCCCAGTGCCTGCCTTGCGAGCTTGTTCATCAGGTAATTTTCTTCGTTTGTGCATTTTGCTGAAGTCAACACCCCGATACTGTCAGGACCAAATTTGTCTCGAGTTGTTCGTAACTTTTCAGCAGTAATATTTATTGCAGTTTCCCAATCGGTCTCAACCCACTGCCACAGTTTGCCATTCCTGCTCTTCGGTTTTTTCTTGCCATCCAGCAGGTATTTTCGTACCTGCGGTTTTTTTAGCCGATCCGGGTGGTGGACGTAGTCGAAGCCAAAACGGCCTTTAACGCAGGTCCAGCCATGATTTGCGGGACCGTCCCAGGTTGATTCTACTTTAATGATGTGGTCGTCGCGTACGTTCAGTGTCAGTTTGCAGCCCACACCGCAGTATGAGCAAACCGTGTCCACTTTTTCTACCTGCCAGGAGCGTCCTTTTCCGGAAGCAAGCTTGGGCGACAGGGCAGCTGTCGGGCAGACTGCAACACAGCTTCCACAGAACTCGCAGGGACTGTCCTGCAGCGAGCCGTCGGCCCCAAAGCCAATGTGAGCGTTGAAGCCCCGATAAAACACACTGATTGCCTCAACACCATTGACATGATCGCAAGCCCGTACGCATAAATGGCAGAGTATACATTTATTCCTGTCAACCTGAATGAATGGATTTGGGTCATTTACCTCGTAAGAATGTTTGAAACCATCCTGGTAACGGCCACCCTTGACTCCATATTCATAGGCCAGGTCCTGGAGCCGGCAGTCACCGGCGGCATCGCAGGTCATACAATCCAGTGGGTGGTCAGAGATTAGCATTTCGAGTATAAATTTTCGGGTTGCCTCGACTTCAGGGGAATGCGTATGGATCACCAGCCCGTCAGTAGCGGGAAAGGTACAAGCCGGCTGCAGGGAACGCTGTCTTTCGATTTCAACCAGACACATACGACAGGCCCCCTCTGGAGGTAAAGCATGGTGATAGCATAGGGTAGGAATATAGATTCCGGCGGTTTGGGCTACTTCCAGGACCGTTTGACCACTGTGAGTCTCTATTGATTTTCCATTAATGGTTAATTTTATAGATGCCATGATTACACCTCAGTTGTTTGTTCTGATTTCTTCAATCGTTTCGAGCTTGGGGATTACGGTAATTGCTTCCAGGTTGCAAACATCGTAGCAGGCTCCACATTGGATGCATTTGCGTTGGTCGATAACATGCGGCTCTTTTTTGCTTCCAGTGATTGCGCCAGAAGGGCAGGACTTGATGCACAAACCGCATCCGCGGCATTGGATTTCTAGGATTTCGTAGGAATACAGGCCTTTGCATACCCCGGCCGGACAGTATTTATCAACAATGTGGGCTTCGTATTCTTCACGGAAGAAGCGCAGGGAAGCCATCACTGGCCCCGGGGTTAATTGACCCAAAGCACACAGGGAGGCCGCACGCATATTTTCTGAGATGTATTGGATTTCTTCCAGATCATCCAGGGTGCCTCCCCCCTGGGTGATGCGGGTCAGGATTTCCAGTAACCGCTGTCCGCCCAATCGACACGGGACGCATTTCCCGCAGGATTCAGCCGAAGCAAAGGTCAGGAAGTAACGGGCGAACTCGACCATGCAGGTGTCCTGGTCAACAACAATCATACCTCCTGAGCCCATTGTTGCTCCGGCTGCGGTCAGCGAGTCAAAATCTACAGGTGTATCAAGCGCCGTTTCTGGCAGGCAGCCTCCTAACGGACCACCGGTTTGTACTGCCTTGAATTTTTTCTTCTTGGGGATCCCCCCCCCAATCTCATAGATTATCTCGCGCAGGGTAATCCCCATGGGTACTTCAATCAGTCCTGTATTTTTGATATTCCCGGTCAGTGCAAAAACAGCCGTTCCAGTAGATCTTTCGGTGCCCATCCCTTTGAACCAGTTTGAGCCATTCAGGATAATTTGTGGGGTCATGGCATAGCTTTTAACATTATTGACATTCGATGGCTTTTCCCACAGGCCGGAAACGGCTGGGAAGGGTGGGCGGGGGCGGGGTTCTCCGCGCCGTCCTTCAATAGAAGCCATCAAGGCAGTTTCTTCCCCACAGACAAAGGCCCCGGCTCCTTCTTTGATATGCAAGTTGAAGTGGAAATTTGTTCCCAGTATATTGCTTCCCAGCAGGCCATATTGTTCGGCCTGGGAAATGGCCTTTTTCAGGCGTTCGATCGCCAGTGGATATTCGGCCCGGCAGTAGATATATCCCTCTTGGGCCCCGATTGCATACCCGGCAATTGTCATCCCCTCCAGCAGACTGTGTGGATCACCTTCCAGTACGGAGCGATCCATAAAGGCGCCCGGATCTCCTTCATCAGCATTACAGATAACAAATTTTGGCTGACCTTTGGCTAAATAACAGAATTCCCATTTAACCCCGGTCAGGAAACCAGCGCCTCCGCGTCCACGGAGCCCGGAGTCTTTGATCTCAGTAATAATTTCCTCCTGGCTCATTCCAGTGACGGCTTTGCTCAGAGCACGATAGCCATCCTGTGATATGTAATCATCGATGCTTTCCGGATTGATCATGCCACAGTTCTTCAAGGCAATACGAATTTGTTTGCTGTAAAAGGGAAGTTCGTGATAAGACGGCAGGTTTTCTGCAGCAGACTTTTTTTCGAGCCAATGCCGATGCTCTGGAAGTTGAGCATAGGCCTTTTTTGTCAGGATATTTCCGTTGATGATGTGTTCTGTGATGATCTCCGGAATTTCTGAAGGTTTAACGTTGGCATAAGTGATACGCGGCTTACCAGCCAGCTGAATATCAACCAGTGGTTCCCGAGCGCACATCCCTGCACAACCAACCGGGATTACTTCAGCGTCAATCTGATGGGCAGACAATTCCTTTTGGATGGTCTGTTCAACTTCGCCGGCTCCAGCTGCGATCCCGCAGGTACCCATTCCGACATAGATGAAGGGACTGACTGTATGCTGTTCGCGGCAGATTTGCCTGATATGCAGACGGGTGTCGGCCAGATCCTTTGGACTATTTAGTCTCGGCATCGTATTCTCCAGGTTATCAATCGAGTTTCTTTAATTCATCGACGATTTTGTCGGGTTCAATATTTGCGTGTACCTTCTCGTTGACAACCGCCATTGGGGCAAGGCCGCAGGAACCGATACAGTAGACAATTTCGAGTGTGTATTTATAATCCGGGGTAGTACCGCCAGGTTCGATCTGGAAGGCTTTGCCTATTGCTTCAATACTTTGCGGGGCGCCGCGTACATGGCAGGCGGTTCCGTCACAGACACGGATAATATGCCGCCCCCGCCGGGCCAATCGGAATTGGGCGTAAAAAGTGGCCACACCATACAGACGGGTAAGAGGAACCCTGGTTTTCCTGGAAATGGCTTGTAATACTTCTTTGGGCAGGTAACCATAGACATACTGAGCGCGCTGAAGAACAGGAATGATGGCGCCTTTTTGTCCCTTGAATTCATCTAGAATCTTTTCGAGATGTTTCAGATCAATAGTTTCTTCCGCAAAAGGGTTGTCTCGTGGGTTGTTTTTTCTCATTTGGCAGCCTTTGGTATCGGTTGAGCGATTCGTTCAGGATGGGTGTAAATGTTGAATTGTTCCTGGCGAGCATACCCGATCAGGGTAATTCCCCAGGTATTGGCCATCCGGATCGAGAGAGAACTGGGTGAGGTGCATGAAATCACTATCGCGGCTCCCATGCGGGCTGATTTTTGCAGCATTTCTGAGCTTGTTCGTCCAGAGGTTAATAAGATACGCCTGTCTGGCCATTTGTTTTCTAACAGGCACACCCCGGCAATCTTATCCAGGCTGTTGTGCCGGCCGATGTCTTCAGCAGATACAATTATTTGCTGCCCGTCGCTTAAGGCTGATATATGGATGCCGCCCGTTTCCCGGTAGAGTTTCTGACTTTCGAAGAGTTTTTTCAAAAGATTGTGTATTTGTTCCGGAGGTAATAAACACCCATTTTCTGGCAAGACCATATCTGTTGAATGGAGGTCCTTTTCTTTGGATGACAAATATCCGATAGAAGTTATCCCACCAGTGCAACCCGCTGTATGTATCCAGGCAGATGGTTTTTGGATGTCCTTCATCAGCCAGACGTCGATATTATCTGCTTTCTCACAGACCCGGATGTCAACAATATCATCTAAACCATCAATCAGGTTTTCATTGAAGAGAAAACCGGCCGCCATGGCTTTCAGGTCGACCGGTGTACACATAAACTCCAACCAGGGCTGTCCATTGATTGTCAATGAGACAGGCATCTCAACTATAACATTCCCATTCAGGGTATTGTATGAATTATCCCTGAATTGTTGAAAGCGAACAGATTCCCTTGGCGAGATCATCCCTGCTCCTATGGCAATACAGGCATTTTTTGTTTCTACAGGATTATTGTAGCAAAAAACAACTTATTAATAGGTGATATCTATGCTGTCCTGGGGGGGTAGTTTGTCATATTTTTGTATGCAGACATCATTCAGGAATAAATTCCGGGCATATTCTTTCGTAATTTTCATTTTCCTGGCCTTGCCCGGTTTTCTACCTACATAAACGAATTCATATTTTCTCTACCGTACAAATCCGCAAATCATGTTGTTACAAGCGTTTTTTTGCGAAGCAATCCATTTTTTTTTATGCAAACTTGTGTCTGGTTCTACCTGGGGATTGATACGAATGGAAGAACACCACTCTCGCAACAGATGTACGGTATAGAATTCGCTTAGATTTTTACTCGAATTATTTTTGATGGGGTCTGGAAAGATTCCTGGTAGCAACGAACCAGTTTTTAATAATGATGTAGTACAAAGGTACCAATATGATTGTGTACTAACAGAATTGTTAAGAAAATTATTGCGGCACACTTTTCTTGTTGCAAAATAAATTGTATTATGTGGAGACAGAAAGATTCAAGTTGATTGGAGACCCACATGAAACGCACCAAAATCCTTCCCGTTTTTTTGCTTTCGTTTTTGCTGCTTGTTTCACAAGTGATGGTAGTTGCTGCTCAAGAAGTTGACCCGCCTGTGACAGAAAATGGTTCAAATTTGGCTGGTACGGTGCAGGAGGTTGTCATCCAGACGGACGAGGCTACTGGAGATGCCACCGTGGTAGTTATTGTTCTGGATGAGAACGGTACACCCCAAAGTGTTTCCATTCCGATGGAAACAGCGGTTGAATTTGGGTTGGTCACGCTAGATGAAGAAGGGAACTTCGCAGTTAATAATGAAGCAGTCGGACAAGAGATCGATATGGATCCGGAAGAGACCATTGATGAACCGGAACCGGCAGAAGGGACAGAGCATCCGGTTGGATCTGGGCTGGTAAAATTCTTCAGCGATCTGGTGGGTGTAGACTATGACACGGTTATGTCATACCATGAAGATGGCATGGGTTTTGGTACGATGGCCCAGGCGTTATGGATGACCAACAAACTGGGCGGCGATACGGATCTTTTTGCAGCCATTGTCGATGCCAAGATGTCCGGGGATTTCAGCGCGGTTACATTACCTGACGGCAGCACTCCAAAAAATTGGGGACAGTTCAAAAGTGCTGTTATGAAAGATGGTGAGAAGTCCAAAGAAAACCTGGGCGCGGTCATGCGAGATAAAGATAATGATTTAGAAAACGATGGACTGGCGCCGGAAGAATCGGCAGCAGGGTTAAAGCCTGCGTCGAAAGGTCTGGGCAATAATGATGAGGCCAAGACTGATAAAAGTAACAACGCCAAGGATAACAATGGCAAGGGGAAAGATAAAGGGAAGAAGAAATAAGTCTCGACTTGGAGAACAAAGAGCAAAGAATAGAACGCTGAGTGGTATCTATTTTAGTTGCAATATACTGCAGCCCTCGACGGTTGCGCAAAAGGCTTCCTGGGATTTTGTAACCTCGCCTGCTCACCAGATCAGCAGAATAAGTTCATCGGAGCTTTTATATGCAGATAGCCAGGGAATTTGTAGGAAACATATGCAATCAAGGGGGGGGATAGAGTCTAAAGGTGAATATGGAATTCCGTGTTACTCAGTTAGGTGTTGTGGAGCCGGTGATGTTCATCAAGATGGACTTGTTCACCGCTCCCGATGGATAAACCGGCAGAGGCGTGCTTTCTCAGTGCGAAAAGATATATAAGGAGAAAACGCGCCATAAGCAACCTGCTTATTCCAAATTAGTGGGTTACTTATGATCAATAAGTCGCTTACTAATGGTGCAGAAGTAGGTTATTTATTGATTGTATATAAGCTGCTATTTTCTCCTGCATAAGGCTGATATTCTAAATTAATAAGGCTAAGAAGCTCCCTGGATGGGGAGAGTCTCAAATAGTGCACCTGGAAATTCGTATCAACTGCCTGTCAAACAAAGCAAACAGACGCTTGGTCGATAATCACGGCCTGCCCAACAGGTTGGTTGTGTTAATTCCGTTGGATCCACTCAAGGATATTCCCGGCTGCCTGTGGTACCAATTCTCTGGTTTGTTCTGAGAGATCATCTGAGAAACCGAAACGGTAACCGCGAATAGACACCAATAAAGCTTTGGGCGCTTTCTGGTAAAGGGACTGGCACATCGAGAGCAAGGTTTGCGGGGTCATATGATGCGTGAAAGGCGATTTCTGGAAGTGGGCATCAATTACTTCGGCATTGACTTCTTGAGGAATGGCGCCGGTGTGGGCGTCTACGAAGCAGGCCAGTGGATAATTGGAGATATCTTCAGCCAATTCAGGGGTTAGCTGCAGTTGGAAGATAAAGTTGATGTCTGAGCCAGATTGGAATTCATCGTCAATATTTGTGGGGGCATTCAAACCGAGTCGCTGGGCAAGTGCACACATTACATGCCATGCAACCCCGTCATCCTGCCGGTCTGGGTTTCCGTATCCAATGATTATTGTTTTCATAATGAAGCTAGCGAGGGTATCCGGTTCCTAAAATATAGTCTTCAAGGTTTTTGATCAAGTTTTCCTTGTCGCTGATGATGGCATCGACCACGTCTCGCATGGAGATAATACCGGCCAACTGCTTGTTCTCAAGGACTGGTAAGTGCCGAATTTGTTTTTGGGCCATCAAAACCATGCACTCTTCAAGGGTCTGTTCTGGTTGAACTGTTATGATCTGGTCGGTCATGATTTCTGTAATGGCTGTGTCCAGCGAGCAGCGTCCTTGCAGAATAACCTTACGAGCATAGTCTCGTTCGGTGAAGATGCCTACCATCTGATCATTCTCAATGACCAGCACTGCGCCGATATTGTTTTCTGCCATGACTTCAAGAGCGCGATAGACATTGTCAGTGGAAGCGACTGAGATTGCCCCAGTATCTTCTTTGGCTTGTATTAATTGTTTGACAGTAATCATTCGACACCTCCAGATGTTTGGTTATCCTATTGTACACTTTTTGAGCAGAAAAAAAGAATAAGACTTTTGGAGTATAAAAAGACTTCCGCCGCGCCTGGCGCGGCGGAAGTCTTCCGGTGGAAAAAGTAGTATCAGTCGCGCTGTAATGTCTGGACGATATCACCTGCAGGGTCAAGGATTTCAACCTGGAGCGGCATTTGTCCAACTGCATGTGTGGAGCAGGACAGGCAGGGGTCATAAGCCCGAATGGCGGCTTCTACCCTGTTCAACATGCCCTCTTTTACATCCGGTCCCTGGACATACGTCTTGGCGACGCTCTCAACTGCATGGTTCATCGCCCAGTTGTTATGTCCGGTGGAAACGATCAGGTTGACCCTCTCCAGACGGCCATTTTCATCTGAACTGTAATCATGGATTAAAGTACCACGCGGGGCTTCGATCACGCCGACACCATGGCCCTTGAAATCTTTCCTGGTGTTGAGGATATCGGTGCTCATAATGTCAGGATCATCCAGTAAAACTTTGACGCGTTCAACTGCAAACAGGGTTTCGATCAGGCGGGCGTAATGGTAATAGAGTGTGTTCTCTACTGGTTTACCGCCATTCAACCCCTTGAAAATCTTCAGTTCTTCGTTTGCCAGAGGGGTGTCAATCTGGTTACAAGCGTTCAATCGACCCAATGGCCCAACACGATAGACGCCGCCGGGCCAGCCAAGTTTCTTGTAGTAGGGGAACTTAAGATATGACCAGCGTTCAACGTGCTCTGCAATGAGATCCAGATAATCGGCTACCGGGAATTTCTCGAGCTGTTTCCCCTCAGAATCGATCAATCGGATCTCGCCTTCATAGAGTTCAAGCCCATTCTCGGGTGTTACCAGCCCGAAATAGCCGGTTGGGAAGACAGCGAATTTATTGATGTCTTCCATGTTCTTCTCAGCCCAATCTTTCATAATGGACAGGCCGGTTTGGGATGTTGAGATAGCCTCATCGACGCCTGACAGGATTTCATCGCGTTCGCTGGCATGCAGGGCTTTATTGACCCCGCCAGGGATTGCAAAATTGGGGTGCACACGACGGCCGCCAAGGATGCGGATGATCTCCTGGCCGAATTTTCTGATATTGACAGCTTTAAGAGCTAGTTCAGGATCGGCGCCGATCAACCCGATCACGTTACGGACAGCAGGATCAGCATCAAAACCCAGCAACAGGTCTGGACCGGCCAATTCGAAGAAGTGCATTCCGTGGCTCTGGATCACCTGGCCCATGTGCATCAGATCGCGCAGCAGGTTGGCCGGGCGGGGTGGGGGTGTTCCCTGCAGGACATCACCAGCCTTGGCAGAAGCCAGGTGGTGGCTGACCGGGCAGATACCGCAAATACGCGGAGTAATAGAGGGCATTTCGAAATACAGGCGGCCTTCACAGAACTTTTCAAAGCCGCGGAATTCGTTGACATGCATGTATGCCCTGTCCACCGACCCATTCTCGTTCATGTGTATCGTGACTTTGGCATGGCCTTCGATCCGGGTTACGGGCTCAATTGTTATTTTTTGAGTAGTCATCAGATATCTCCAGATCAGTCCCAGCGCAGGTTTTCGTCTTTGAGTTCGGGAATACGGCCGTTTGCCAGTTCTACAAGGGCGTAGAAAATTGCATCTGCGGGGGGTGGGCAGCCAGGGATGTGAACATCAACTTTGACCACTTCGCTCAAGGCACGAACTTCGGTCATCGTGGCTAGTTCGGGGTCATCCGGAACGACGGCTTCTTCATCATTGCTTTCGGCATCCACATAGGCACGCTGGAGGGCTTCCCGTGCACCGCAGAAATTACGCATGGCCGGCACACCCCCGAAAACAGCGCAATCGCCTAGGGCGACCAGGATTTTCGAGCGTGCACGCATTTTTTTGGCAACTTCTTCGTTGTACGAATTGCTAACTGCGCCTTCAAGGATACCTACTGTAACGCCATCCTCATCCGGTTCCTTAAAGTCAGTAATGGGGGTAGCGCGAATATCGACCAGTTCTGCAATCTTTATAATTCGTTCATCAATATCCAGCAGAGACATGTGGCATCCGGCACACCCTGTCAGCCAGTCACTGGCTATTTTTGGTTTACTCATGCTAATACTCTCCTTACGCTTGAATTGCAACTGGCGCGAGTTTTACCGTCAGTGCTTTTTTCCAGCTTCCATTCAAAGCTGCACCGGCTTTTTCTCCAAGTGCTTCCAGAACGGCTTGATTTGATAAAACGCCATCGGGGGCGTCCACAATTTTGTGAGTATCCTGTAACCTTCCATCAAGGTTCAGATAATGGCCATCCTGTTCACTCCAGATAGCAACTGGCAGAACCACATCTGCTTTCTCAGTCAGGGCTGACGAATAACTGGCCTGAATGACCAGGAACGGGGCGTTTTCGAGTTTCTTGACTAGTTCTTTACCAGGGGCTTCGTCTCCTAGGGCAGCATAAACTACTTTGTGCTCGTTGAGCGCAAATGTGCTGTCCAGGCCGAGTTGGGCGGCAGCCAGGCTGTTAGCGCCGCCTTTGATCCCGACGACCTTGCCTTTGGCTGCTTTCGCTAGGCTGACCAGCGCCTTCAAGCCATCAACATCGATCTTCGCTCCATACACGAATACCGGTTTCTTGGCAATTGACAGCATTTTGGCTGCTTCGGCTAGGGCAGCATCTTGATCCTTGCCAGAAGAAAGGGCAGCTTCCAATTTTCCCAGAGCAGAAGTCTTTTCGAAATTGAAGTTGGCGATTTCCTTCATCTTGTTTCCGTTACCGTCAATGACTACCAACGGGATGCCGGCTGGCAGTACTCGTTTGATAAAGAACCCGGCGACCTCATGGTCATTGATCAGGTCGACGCCGGATACCACGAAGTAATCTGCCGTCATGTCGGCCAGGGTACCTTCAAAGTTTTCTCCCAATTCTGCGGCCAGGGCGACGCCATTGGCGGTTGACAGGCCTTCTTCAGTGCTGGTGACCATATTGCTGGCCAGGGTATTAGCAAAGATATCCTTGAAATAGGAGAGGCTTTCCACTGAAAGGCGTGTTGAAGCGATTGCAGCAACTTCACCCTTTTTACACTGTTCCATTACCGCAGTGAAGGCTTCATCCCAGGTTGTGGCTTCGAGCTTGCCGTTCTTGCGTACCATCGGAGCAGTAATCCGCTCGCGTTCATCCGTCATGGGAATGAAACGTCCTAATTTGCAAAGCGTTCCAGCGTTGATGGGAGCATCCCAGTCGCCTTCGATACGCATGATCTGGTTATCTCTGTGATAGACAACTAACCCACAGCCCAGGCTGCAACCAGTGCAGATTGTTTTGGTTGTACTCAGGTTCTTCTGGTGCCCCTTATAAGCACTCTGACGATTGATCAAAGCGCCTGTTGGGCAGACTTGTACACAGGAACCGCAGGAGACACATGTGCTTTCGCCCAAAGGAACATTGCTGTCGGCCACAACCATACAGTCACTACCGCGTTCGGCAATATTGAGGGTATGGTTTCCAGACATCTCTGCGCAGGCACGTACGCACCGGCGGCACAGGATGCAGCGGTTGTTATCCAACACGAAATAGGGATGGGATGTGTCGGTTGAATAGGTATTCCAGGTGGGTTGAATAGGCCAGTGGTTCATTTCCTGTTCGTAGGCTGCGTTCTGGAGTTCGCAGTCTCCGCCGCTCAACTGGCAGAAGGGGCAGAAATGGTTGCGTTCACTGAAGAGCAGTGACAAAATTGTCTGGCGAGAATTTTTGAGGTTGTCACTTTCAGTAGTAACAACCATGCCCTCGCTGGCGGGTAGTGTACAGGATGCAACCGGGAGACGGAAACCTTCTACTTCGACAATACATAACCTGCAGCCGCCGAAGGGGGACAGGTGCTCATGGTCGCAAAGCGTTGGAACGTGAATACCTGCTTTTTCAGCTGCCCGCAGGACAGTGGCGCCCTCAGGGACCTCAACCGGTGTTCCATTTATTGTAAGTGTAATCATAGTATCTTCCTCAAAATCCAGTATGCTAGGCAACCGCTGCCGGTTCTTTTACAGGCGCACTCATTGGGCACACGCCGCAGGGGCAGACGCCTAGTTTAATATGTGCTTCCAGTTCCGGGCGGAAGTATTTCAAAACATCATTGATCGGTACCGAGGCGGTCTGGCCAAGACCACAGTTTGAAATCCTGGTCAGACTGTCAACCAGGTAATCCAGATTTTCCATGTCTTTCAGCGTGCCACGGCCTTCGACAATCCCGGTCAATATTTCGTGGATGCGTCCGGTACCAACGCGGCAGGGAGTGCATTTACCACAAGATTCAAACTTGAAGAATTTTTGCAGCACCAGTGCCAGGTCTACAACACAGGTGTTTTCATCACAGATCAGCAATGCACCGGAACCAAGTGAAACGCCGGCTTTGCGGAAAGACTCAAAGTCCATGGGTGTATCCTGCAGACTGGCCGGGATGACAGAACCGCTCGAACCACCGGTTTGGGCGAGCTTAAATGTAGCGCCGTCTTTCATCCCCTGGCCGTAGATGTTGACTACTTCGCGCAAGGTAATGCCCATTGGCACTTCGATCAAACCGGTAAAGTTAACATTGCCTAATATGGTGTATACCTTTGTCCCAGGGCTGGAGGGGGTGCCAAACTGGCGATACCACTGTCCGCCATTCAGGAGGATCGGCGGAACATTCGCCAGGGTCTCAACATTGTTGACCAGGGTTGGTTTACCCCACAGGCCTTCGGTTGTTGGGTAGGGAGGTCGGGAACGAGGCTCACCGCGCTTCCCCTCAATAGATTCAAGCAGGGCGGTTTCTTCTCCGCAGATATAGGCTCCGGCGCCGCTGTGTATATGGATATCAAATGAAAATGCTGTATCCATAATGTTCTTTCCCAGCAGGCCATATTCACGGGCTTGTTTGACCGCATTTTCGAGTCGATTCTGGGCAAGTTTATATTCGCCTCGTACATAAACGAATCCTTCATCAGCGCCGACGGCATATCCGGCAATGGTCATCGCTTCGATAATCGCGAGGGGATCGCCTTCCAGGATAACCCGGTCTTTGAATGTGCCGGGTTCACTTTCGTCGGCATTGCAAACGACATATTTCTTTTCGCTCTGCGTGCCGGCGACAAAACTCCATTTAAGACCAGTGGGGAAGCCGGCGCCGCCGCGTCCCTGCAGTCCGGATTCTTTGAGTACGTCAATGACTTCAGTGGCCTTCATTCCGGTCAGCGCTTTTGCAAGTGCCTGATAGCCGTCTTCAGCGATGTACTCTTCGATGTTTTCGGGATCGATACGACCGGCCCGCCGTAGAACAATGCGCTTTTCAGCAGGGAGAGTTCCTTTGCGGGTCTTGAGCCAGCCGATGCGGCCGGAAAGTTCGCGGGTGGGGGCCAATAAATGTTCAGCAACGCGGCCTTTGTAGAGGTGTTCTTCTACAATTTCCTTGACATTCTCAGCGTTGACTGGGCCATAAACGACGGCTTCAGGATAGATGACCACGATTGGGGCAGCGTCAGGCCGGCCGGTATCTGTCAGCCTGGAGATGGAGATTTCACCTTCCATATCTCGTGCGGCGATTTCCTTTTCAAACAGTGCATAAATTTCATCAGCACCGCGTCGCACGCTTTCGGGATCACTGGATACAAGAACCATAGAACGGGAAAAATTCATTCGGCACCTCTTTATTCGTAACGGGCGAAGATGTCGGGCAATTGTTCGGGAGTGACATTGCCATACAATTCTTCGTCGATGATGATAACCGGTCCGACGCCACACAGTCCAATACAGGACGTTGTGACCAAGGTCCACTTACCATCCGGGCTGGTTTCTCCTGCAGCGAGTCCCAGATATTCCTGGATGGCCTGCCTGAGTTCGCGCCCGCCCTGGACGTGGCAAGGAGCTGACTCGCAGAATTGCACAACATGTTCTCCTCTTTGTTTGGTAGAGAGCATGTGATAGAAACTTGCCAGCGAAAACAGCTGACCTTCAGAAACAACAGTACCATTTTCTCCAGCGTGAAGTTTGCCGCTCACATCTTGCAGTGCGCTGGCTGGAATATGACCGTACTCCTCGTTGATCTCGAGCAGAATCGGAATCAGTGCATCTCCATGCGTACCATGGCGATTGACAGCTGTTTCAACGATCTGGGAGAGATCCTTTTCCTTTGTAATACTCATATCGCTCCTCCAGTTTTGATGTTACGATTTGACCTCCACGGCATTGAAGTTACATACCTGTGCACAGATTCCACAACGGATACAGGTATCCGCGTCAATCGTGTGCACCTGACGCCGCTCGCCCTCAATGGCTTCGACCGGACAATTACGCGCGCATACTGTACAGCCTGTGCAGACCTCTGCATTGATTTCAAAATCAATCAGTGAGCGACAAACTTTCGCGGGGCAGCGCTTGTCAAATATGTGAGCTTCATATTCGTGGCGGAATAGTTTCAGGGTGCTGATTACCGGGTTAGGAGCTCCTTGCCCGAGGCCGCATAAGCTGTTCTTCTGGACCTCCCGGCAAAGGTGCTCGAGTTTCTCGATGTCATCGGGTTCGCCTTTCCCTTCGCAAATGCGTTCCAAAATTTCCAAGATGCGGCGTGTGCCAATGCGGCAGGGTGTACATTTGCCGCATGATTCATCTTGTGTGAAATCCATAAAATAACGGGCGATATCTACCATACAGGTATCTTCGTCCATAATGATGATGCCCCCTGAGCCCATCATAGCTCCGGCTGCGATCAGGGATTCATAATCGATCTTATAGTCCAGGTGCTCCGCTGTCAGGCATCCTCCCATCGGACCACCGATCTGAACAGCCTTGAATTCCTTGCCGTCTTTGATGCCGCCGCCGACATCGAAGATCAACTCGCGCAAGGTGATACCCAACGGGACCTCGATCAGACCCGTGTGGACGACATCTCCGGCAACTGCGAAAGTCTTTGTGCCTTTGCTGGTTTCGGTTCCCATACCTGCATACCATGACGCGCCGTTCAGGATGATCTGTGGGACAACTGCATAGGTCTCGACATTGTTGTTGTTAGTCGGTTTTCCCCAAACACCGCTTACAGCAGGGAATGGCGGACGGGGGCGCGGTTCACCGCGTTTGCCCTCGATAGAAGCGATCAGGGCGGTTTCTTCTCCGCATACAAAAGCCCCGGCGCCCATGCGTACTTCTAGATCAAAAGAGAAACCGGTACCGAAAATGTTTTCGCCAAGAAAACCAAATTCACGCGCCTGCTGAATGGCAATGTTCAGGTTCCGTACCGCGATTGGATATTCGGCCCGGCAGTAAATGTACCCGTAGCTTGCGCCAATGGCATATGCGCCGATGATCATTCCTTCGATGACCGAGTGTGGATCACTTTCAAGCACACGCCGGTTCATAAATGCCCCTGGATCACCTTCATCTGCATTGCAGGTCAGGTATTTGGGGGAGTCGTCTACATTGCGACAGAGCTGCCATTTCCTGGCAGCCGGGAATCCGGCACCGCCGCGTCCCCTGAGACCTGAATTGAGGACTTCATCAATAACGTCCCACGGTACCATTTCTGTCAGCGCTATGGCAAGAGCCTGATACCCATCCTCGGCTATATATTCCTCGATATTGTGCGGGTCGATCTTACCGCAGTTTCTCAGTATCACGCGGACTTCTTTTGGTTTGGGCGGGCCCAGTTCTTCATCGACGATATTCTTTTCCTGCAGCAGGAACTTCTCGACCACCCGGCCTTTCAGGAAATGTTCTTCGACTAACAGGGGAATATCCTCGGGGCTCAGGTTTATGTAATGAGCGCCTTCAGGATATACGATGATGTCAGGACCGTGTTTTGCAGGGTCCCCGATGCGGGATGTCTCCAGCACCTGGACTTCAGAAATTAATCCCTGATTGACCAGTTCGTCAGAGAGTGCATCAAGTACAGCGTGAGCCCCGCGCTGGAGGCACTCGGGATCAACAGATACCAATATGTGAGAACGATAAAAAGACATTAGAACGAATTTACCTCAGTAGAAAATTTCAGGCAGGGATGATATATGCCCTTACCACGCTGCCGCCTTTGACATGTTTTTCCATGATCTCGCTGGCGGCTTCAGGGGTAACCTTGCCATAGGTAACGGTTTCTGCGTCACCAACGATAACCTGGACGATGGGCTCATACGAATCCCTGCCGATATTGCCAGTCTGGCGGACAACGATGTTCTCCAGTTTATTGTTTTCGATATAGTCCAGGATTGCCTTGATGGTCTCACGAGCGCCTGCGGCAATACCAGGGGTACCCATTCCAACAACAATTTGTGTGTGGCCGGGGGAAGTTTTTATCTGACGTTTTTGTAGGGCTTCTTCACGAATGCGCTTCAGATCATCGAGAGATTTGACAACGGGCATGTTCCTTCTCCTTTGTGGATATTAATTTACTTACGGCACCAGTTCGCTGCGAACTTTCGTTATGCCATTAAAAAAAGTATCTCGTAAAAATGCCAGTACATCAGGATGGGTGAGGGGGACTTCTCTCAGGGTTTCTTTGATGGGCTGGTCATCGAACTCAAAAGTGTTTGTTTCTGCTTCATTGGACGGGCGTACGGAATATTGGAATATCCAATGAAGGTCGGGATGACCGGTTGCCAGTGACAGGAAGGTATCTTCCAGATTTCCAAGGGGCATCCGGTCGAAGTGACTGTGCTGGAAGACCACTTCTATCTGTGTGCCATGACCGGGCTGTGATGTGATAGACAGATGACCGTTGCAGGTTTCAGCTGCGGCTTTTAGCAAGGGAATGCCCAGTCCAACATTGCGTGTGGTACGGCTTGTGTAGAAGGGGTCTGTTACCCTTGCTAACGTTTGTGCATCCATGCCTTTGCCGTCGTCCTCGATCATGGCTCTCAGGCGGTCTGCAGCCAAGTCTTCGCAAACGGATATTTTCACAGCCTGTGCTCCGGCGGTAACACTGTTTTCAGCCAAATCGAGAATATGAAGGGCGATCTCGCGCATTTATTAATGAGCATTGTTTACCCGCAGTTTATTCACCAATTGCGGGAATTTATTCGGGCGTACCCGACCGATGACTTCATCATCGATTGTAACAACCGGGGCTTGACTGCAGGCGCCTACACAACGGCAGGCTTCCAGGGTGAGCAGCCTGTCTGGAGTCGTTTCTCCAAGGCCAACACCGGTCACCTGTTTGGCTTTATCGATTAACTGCGGGATACCGCCTACATAGCAGGCTGTACCCATACAGAATTTGATGGTATGCTTGCCGCGCGGCTGTGTGGTGAAGAACGAATAAAAGGTCACCACGCCATGAATTGAACCAATGGAGGTCCGCAGTTGCTTTGCCACGTACGCCTGCATGGGTTCGGAGATAAAGCCGATCTTGTTCTGAAGTTCATTCAGAATTACCATGACTGCGCCGGGGCGTTTTTTTTGCTCATTGATGATCTGGTCGATGATCTCCCGTTGGGCAGGTATCTGTAGTGGTTCATTTTCCTGTAGCGTTGTTGTCATTCAAACTCCAATACAATAAAACACATAAAAATTGTGAAAATTATCACAATTATAGTATAATAAAAAATAAGGCCAAAGTCAACCTGTAAATGTCAGTTATTTGTTATGAAGGTTGTCAGTGATTTGCAGTGACAAATCACGGTCATTTTTACCTTTAATTGCCATGGAAATCTCGGCAAGCGTAGGTTCTTCCAGATGAAATACCAGCCGGCCTGAAAAATCATCGAGGTAATGTATATCACCACTCTGGAGAAGGGGGTATCCCTTTAGTTGAGGAAAGCGGGATAAGGCTTCTTGAATCGATATTCGATTGGATACTTCCAGCGCATCAAATCTAGGGATCTCCGGGATGAAACCCAGTATCGAGATCAGTCCATTGGCTTTCCGATCAACATGCGCCGGGATCGGAAGGCCGCCCAGATTGCGTACGCCGTTTACCGCCTCATCCAGCGAAATATCTGCTGAAGCCAGCAGCATACGCTTTTCCCGCCGGATGAAATCCCCGGTTGAGTCTACCACGAATTGCTCTCCAAATAGTTTAATATTGTTATTATGGTCCGGGAGTTTGCTGTCAACCACAGCTTGCCAGGCTTCCAGTTGCTCGAGTGTATCGAACAGGCAGAGCAGGTGCACGTCTTCACGGGTTTGCAGTTCCATACCAGGTAGGACGATCAGGCCTGTACCGCTGGCAGCTTGCATCACAGCGCCGGCATTGGCGCTGGCATTATGGTCCGTCACGGCAATCAAATTAATCCCATTTTTGTGCGCTGATCGCACAATCAACGGCGGGATCATCTCTACACCAGCACAGGGGGAGAGGACTGTATGGACGTGTAATTCAGCCCGGAATTCCTTCACCACTTCGAAGCTTTCAATACTACTTCAGACCTTATTTGATGCCCAGGTTCCACAGCTTGCCGGCGACTTCATAACTGGCTTGCGGCGTGAGCAGCAGGATCACATCCTGACTGTTGGCCTTCTCAATCACTGAATCGTCAGGCCTGGCGTTCTCAGTGATAATGGTGGCAGCCGCTTCTGTCAGGGCTGCGACTGCCACAACATTGGCGTGGGATTGCAAGGTAATCCACAGATCACCTGCTTCAGCGCCCACCATGACACAACTGAGCAAGTCAGATACATAACCACCGGCGGGGATTATCTTTGTAAAGTCCTTCGGGGTGGTAAGCACCTGCAAATCCAGTTCTTTGATGATGGTTTGTAGGTTCATGCAGTATCCTCCGTTTTGTTGTTATGAGGAAGGTAGATTTTCATGATAAGTCGGGTTCCCATGCCCGGATTGGACTCGATGTCAAAATCATCCACGCAGCGTTTAATATTGACCAGCCCCATCCCGGCGCCGAAGCCAAGTTCACGGACTTTGTGCGAGGCGGTTGAGTAACCGGCCTGCAGCGCTTTGTGAACATCTGCGATTCCGGGACCCGTATCGATAGCCTGCATTTTGATGCGATGGGCTTCCACTTCGACCTTGATGATGCCGCCGTCGTTGGTATGGATGATCAGGTTCATCTCTGCTTCATAGATGGCAATACCGCAGCGGCGGGCGATCTGTGGGTTTGCCCCCAGGCGTTTCAGGGCTCGTTTGATGCTGGAGGAAGCCTGACCGCCTTGGTTGAAGTCCCCGGCACGAATGCGGTAGCGCAGTACCAGGGTCGTACGGTCAGAATCGATATCTTCGAATAAGTGGCTGGCGCGATAACGGCGGATCTCCTCTTCCTGGTAATCCTTCTGCAGCGAGTTGAGAATACCGCGGGTAATATCGCCTTTGGTCAGCATGCCGACCAGCTGTCCGGCCTTGTCCATGACAGGTAAGCGCCCGTAGCCTGAACGGGTGAAACTTTCCAGCGCCCGAACAACGGAATCATAATCATTGACCGTCATGACTTCTGTGGTCATGTAGGTTTTTACGGCTGCATCGATGTTTTTGTCGCTCAAGGCGTGAACAACATCTTCCAGGCTGATCAGCCCGATCATCTTGTGGTCGACGACCACAGGCATACCCGAGATGCGTCTTTTCCTGAGCAGTTGCAGCACTTCGGTGATTTTGGTATCCGGTTGGACGATGGTCATGTCCTGGCTCATGACATCGAATACCTTTAATTCGTAGGACAATTCCTCGACGCGGCTGATCTCGTGGGCATTCTGGTCTGTGACCACACGTCCCTGCCTGCGGTGGGTAGGCTCATTCACAACTGCAATTTTCCGAATCTGAAACCGGAACTTCCAGGCTTTCCAAACCAGCCTGGTAAAGACGCCCGCATAATTCAAACATCCCGTACAGGCTGCAGATCAGGGGGATGTCTTCCTGGTTGGCCAGGGTGATGGTTTCTGTGGGGGGCATTTTGGCCCGAACGAATATGATGGCTTGGATATCCGCCATCTGGGCGGTGCGCACAACCTGTGGGTTGCATAAGCCGGTCAGCAGCACGGCGCCTTCCTGGACAGAAGCCAGAACATCGCTCATCAAGTCGGCGCCAAATCCGCCTTTGATATTACGTTCCAGTGATACTTCAGAAGTCAGCACCTGACCACCGATCAGGTCGATGATTTCCTTCAACTTCATGTTAAAAGTTCCTGCTTTCTTTTGTCTCCTGTCACGCACATCCAGACTGTACCGAACAGCCTGGGTAGGCTCCAGGGGTTAATGGTAGAGGGGGCGACGATTAATTGTAATGCAGGGAGACGGAATGCTGGTTTGCTTGCTTTGCACCTGTCTTCTTTGATTCTTTCACGTACCGATTGTACTAAATTTCACGAATAAGTCTAGGATAAAGAGCGCATTCGAGGGTATCAATTGTCACTATTTTACATGATTTCAGGGTTGGTCGTGCATTGGCAGGACAGTCCGTCTTCTATCTTTCTGGAAGCATACCAGAAAGAATGTAAGAAGGTTGAGTACAGGATAAGTACAGGATGAATACAGGATACTGGAATGAAGAACGGATAAACAGGCATGGCTGCAGATACCGGGGAGTATAATGAATACAGTTATCTGAGAGGTTCCCCACCCATTTAGAGAGGGATGCGTATGAAACTGGTTGAGTGTGTGCCAAATTTTTCTGAAGCGCGCCGCCCTGAAGTGATCGATGAGATTGCGGCTGCAATACATGCTGTACCGGGAGCACGGCTGCTGGATCGATCTTCGGATAACGATCACAACCGGACGGTGCTGACCTTTGCCGGACCGCCTGAAGCCGTTGAGGAAGCGGCCTTCCAGGCCATCCAAATCGCGGCCGAACTGATCGATTTGAACCAGCACAGCGGGGAACACCCCCGCATCGGTGCGGCAGACGTGGTCCCTTTTGTGCCGGTTTCGGGCGTGGATATACAGGACTGTGTTGCAATCGCCAGGCGGGTTGGGCAGCGCGTCGGCGCAGAATTGAATATACCGGTCTACCTGTATGAGGCGGCGGCTACCCGTGCGGACCGGCAGAACCTGGCGAACGTCAGGCGGGGGGAATTCGAAGGGTTGAAAGTTGAGATCGGGACCAATCCCGAACGGGAACCGGATTACGGTCCGAGTGAGTTGGGGCCAGCTGGGGCGACTGCTATCGGGGCCCGGCCGTTCCTGATTGCCTTCAATGTTTACCTGACGACGGATGATGTCGAGATCGCAAAAAGGGCAGCCCGGGCGGTGCGTCATTCGTCGGGTGGACTGCGTTATGTAAAAGCCCTGGGGCTGTTGGTGGAAGGGCGGGCGCAGGTCTCGATGAACCTGACGGATTTCAAAAAGACGCCGGTATATCGGGCGGTCGAGATGATCCGTTCTGAGGCGCAGCGCTATGGAGTCGAGGTGCATTCGAGCGAACTGGTCGGGTTGATCCCGCAGGCGGCCCTGGCTGAGACGGCGGCCTGGTATTTGCAGTGGGATAATTTCTCACCCGAATTGATCCTGGAGAACCGCCTGGCAGGTACAGACGGCGGACCGCAGCCAACGGACGACGGGCAACGGACGGCAGGGGAGGGGTTCCTGGATGACCTGGCTGCGGCATCAGCCGCACCGGGAGGCGGATCGGCAGCGGCGTATGCGGCTGCGATGGGCGCTTCCCTGGCGGCGATGGTTGCCGGGCTGACCGTGGGCCGGAAGAAATATGCTTCTGTCGAAGACCAGATGCAGTCAGTCTTGTTGCAGGCCAGGGAACTGCAGGCCGACCTGCGCGCGGCTGTGGTTGAGGACGCGGCAGCCTTCGAAGCACTGATGGCGGCCCGGAGGCTGCCCATGGAGACCAAGGACCAGGAATCTGCACGAGCGGAAGCGGTCGAGCAGGCCACCCTGCAGGCGGCGCAGGTCCCCCTGGAAGTCGCCCGCCGGGCGCTGGTGATCCTCCAACTGGCAGAACTGGCCGTCCGGGTTGGGAATGCCAACGCGGTTACGGATGCAGCTGCCGGGGCAGAACTGGCCCTGGCCGGGCTGCGCGTCGCCGGGTATAACGTGCGCATCAATGCGGCCAGCCTGCAGGACAAAGGAGCCGACCAGGAACTGCTGTTTGAACTGGATGTGCTCGAGACGCGCGCTGGCACACTGATAGACGAGATCCGCAAGACATTGTCAGTCCGAGGCGGGAGATAAACCATTTCCATTACCCCGGGAATTTACTGGCCGCTATGAAACTGGCAATCTACTTCCTGCATAAGCCTGCTGTTTTCTTACGAGGTCGGGCTTGCCTTGTGTTGGTGTACATGCACCAGTGCAGCCCGATGAATTTGGTATTTGGCGGGTTAGACTGAAGCTATACTCCAGCATATGAAAACCTGCCCTACAAACACTTTTGAAAGAGGCCTGATAAAGGACAAGCCCTGGCGTACGCGGGTATTTGTATGCCTGTTTGCCGGGGTGTTCTTTTCCAGCGGTTGTTCAGGGATTTCGGCGTCTGTACCAAAACCTGTGTTGGCGGATGGGCAGTCGACCCCGCCGCCTGCCTTGGGGGTGGGGTTGCTGGTCGGGCTGCAGCCGACCCTGAGTCCAACTCCCTGGCCGACATTGACCATCACGCCCAGCCCGACACTGGCGGCGGCTTTCAACCTGTCCCCGGCAGCGACCTGTGACCCTGGGCTGGTGGAATTCTGCCTGTACCCATATACCGGGGTGCTGCAGCCGCCTCACAAGCTGCCCGACCGGGTAACGCCAGGTCCGGGATATGGATACGGCAGTTCAGACCATGGCAAAAGGCCGGCCCACCATGGGGTCGATTTCAATAACCCGACCGGTACGCCGGTTTACGCTGCGGCGGATGGGCGGGTGGTGGTTGCCGGGGACGACCGCGAGACGAGCTTTGGCGCCGGGTTGAATTTCTACGGCGGACTGGTCATCCTGGAACATTTCATCAACGGGACGACGCTTTACACACTCTACGGGCACCTGTCAATGATCGGGGTGGAGGCGGGGCAGGTTATCCTGGCCGGGGATCAGATCGGTGAAGTCGGGGCGACCGGGTCGGCGGCCGGGGGGCACCTGCACTTTGAGGTCAGGCAGGGCCTCAATCTGTACCAGAACACCCGCAACCCGGAACTCTGGCTGCGGCCTTATGATGTGAATGGCCAACAGGGCGGGTATCTGGCCGCCAGGATCGCGGATACCGAAGGGCGCTTGCTGCACGCCTATTTCAATATCCAGTATTTCGAAACGAATACGGAAGACGCCAGCGCGGAATGGCAGGTCTATTACGAAAGTTATTCCTTCGACCAGTTTTCGTTCGGGCAGGAAGACTGGCTGCGGGAGAACTTTGCGCTCGGCGGGCTGCGGCCGGGGTATTACTTGATCACGATCAAGGATGTCACCGTGACGTACGAGCGCCTGGTGGAGGTGAAGCCGGGACAGTTGAGTTTTGCGGTGATCGAGATTGAGTAAGATCCGGCTACCCTTGTGCTCACTGCTTGGGACGATCAACTCCCTCACCCCTGGCCGTTCGACTTCGCTCAGGGTGAGCTCCTCTCTCACCGGGAGAGGGGGAAAAACAGTGTTTTTACGTTATATTTAGACAAAGTTTGTCCTCTTCCTTGACATATCGGCAGGGGCGTGATATAAACTGCGGAACTTAACAATTCAATAATTACTTACTCTTATCCAGAGAGGCGGAGGGACCGGCCCTGCGAAGCCTCGGCAACCTGGTCGAAACCAAGGTGCCAATTCCGGCAGAATAATCTGGAAGATGAGAGCTGGATTCGCATCCGTTGGCCTCTTCTTTTCAGTATAAGAAGAGGTTTTTAGTTGTTCAGAGTGGACAACGGAAGACAGATGAAACGACCAAAGGAGATTCAATATGAGCAGTGAAACGAAGACCGAAACCAGGCGCTACGGGTTTGCGACCCGGCAGCTTCATTCGGGGCAGGTACCCGACCCGGTCACCGGTTCACGGGCGGTGCCGATCTACCAGACCACAGCCTATACCTTCCGGGATACCGAACATGCCGCCAACCTGTTTGCATTAAAAGAATCGGGGAATATTTACACCCGCATCATGAACCCGACCAGCGATGTGTTCGAAGTGCGGATGGCCGACCTGGAGGGCGGTTCGGGGGCGCTGGCGGTCAGCTCGGGGCATGCAGCCCAGGCGACGGCTATCCTGACCATCTGCCAGACCGGCGACCATATCGTCTCGGCTTCCACCCTGTACGGTGGGACGGTCAGCCAGTTCTTGTATACTTTCCCGCGCCTGGGGATTGACGTAACCCTGGTGGACCCCTCAGACCCGGAGAACTTCCGCAAGGCCATCCGGCCTAACACCAAGATCATCTACGGTGAGACGCTCGGCAACCCTGGCGTGAATGTCTTCCCTTTCGAGGAAGCAGCTGCGATTGCCCATGCAGCCGGTATCCCGCTGATGATCGACAACACCTTTGCCACGCCGTACCTGTGCCGGCCCTTCGAGTGGGGCGCCGATATCGTCACGCATTCGACCACCAAGTTCATTGGCGGTCATGGGACCTCGATCGGCGGGATCCTGGTGGACGGCGGCAGTTTCGATTGGGAAGCCAGCGGCCGCTTCCCCAACTTCACCGAGCCTGATCCCAGCTATCACGGCCTGGTCTTTGCCGACCTGGGGCCGGTGGCCTTTGTAGTCAAAGCCCGGGTGCAGATCTTGCGCGATGTGGGCGCCTGCCAGTCGCCCTTCAATTCCTGGCAGTTCCTGCAGGGATTGGAAACGCTCAGCCTGCGGATGGAGCGTCATGTCCAGAACACCCGGGCTGCAGCCGAGTTCCTGGAGAAGCATCCGCGGGTCAGCTGGGTGCGGTACCCGGAATTGGAGAGCCATCCAGATTTCGAACTGGCGAAAAAGTACCTGCCCAAGGGAGCGGGCGCCATCCTGGGTTTCGGCGTCATGGGCGGCCGGGAAGCGGGGGCGAAGTTCATCGACAGCCTGAAGCTGTTCAGCCACCTGGCCAACATCGGGGATGCCAAGTCACTGGCGATCCACCCGGCCAGTACCACACATTCGCAGCTCAACGAGGAAGAACAAAAACGGGCAGGGGTCTCCCCGGATTTCATCCGACTGAGTATCGGAATCGAGGATATTGACGATATCTTGTGGGACCTGGAACAAGCCCTTGGGAATTGAGGATTGGTGATTGGAGATTTCAGATTGTAAATTAATCTGAAATCTAAATTCTACAATGGAGACTCTATGCCTGTAAGAATACCGGAAACACTACCTGCCCGTGATATCCTGCAGAAAGAAAACATCTTTGTGATGGGGGAGAGACGCGCCGAGAGACAGGATATTCGCCCGCTGCGGCTGGCGCTGTTGAACCTGATGCCGACCAAGATCGCAACCGAAACGCAGCTGCTGCGCCTGATTGGGAATTCACCTTTGCAGGTGGAAGTGACACTGCTGCATATGGCATCGCACCAATCCAGGAACACACCGGCGGAGCACCTGCTGAAGTACTACCAGACCTTCGAAGATGTAAAGGATCAGAAGTTCGACGGGTTGATCGTTACCGGGGCGCCGGTCGAACACCTGCCGTTTGAAGAAGTGGACTACTGGCCTGAACTGCAGGAGATCTTCGACTGGCAGGAGACACATGTCTTCTCTACCTTTAATATTTGTTGGGCTTCACAGGCGGCGCTGTACCACCGGTTTGGCATCCCCAAGTATGAGCTTCCGGAGAAGATGTTTGGAGTCTTCCCGCACCGGGTGCTTGTCCGGCATGAGCGGGTGCTGCGGGGTTTTGACGATGAATTTTTCGCGCCGCATTCCCGTTACACCGAAATCCGCCGGGAAGATATCCTGCAGGCGCCCGAACTGGAACTGTTATCCGAATCTGATGAAGCCGGGGTCTACATGGCGGCTACCAGAGACCGGCGTCGTTTCTATATCACCGGGCACTCTGAATATGATCCATTGACCTTGAAATCTGAGTATGACCGGGATATTAAAAAGGGGCTGCCGATTGCAGTCCCTAAAAATTACTACCCGGATGACGATCCTAACCGAGAGCCGGTCGTACGCTGGCGGGGGCATTCCCACCTGCTGTTTTCGAACTGGTTGAATTATTATGTTTACCAGACCACGCCATATAATGTCGATCAAATCCCTTCCGGGGGAACATATGATCCTTGAAAGGCTGCCGTGCGGCTGCGGACCGATCTCGTTTCTTAAGCGCGGAGCGATACGTTAAAAGACAATAGAGAACCATCTTCCCTGAGGGGGGAAACAAAGTGTGGGTATTGGTCAGAGCCATACCAATACCCACAACAGGAATTACTTGCAGAGGATGTTAATAGCAGCGTTATGCCGCGTCGAATTTTTTAACATCCTCGATTGCCCGGTTCACGTTCACAAAGGGGAGAATGACCAGCCCCATGATGAAGAAGAAAATCAGAGACAGCAGGGCGGGCCTCAGGCTTCCGAATAACTGGTTCATCAACCCGAACAGCATCGGACCGATCCAGGAAGTGCCGCGTTCACTGACTTCGTAAAAAGAATAATATTCGGCTTCCTTGCCTGCCGGTATCATCTGTGCAAACAAGCTGCGGCTGATGGCCTGGCTGCCGCCCATCACAATAGCAATGAATGCCCCTAATATCCAGAATTCGAGAATACGATTATCGCCCCGCAGGCCGGTATAGGCGTAAATGACCACCCCGGCCCAGATCACCAGGCTGATGAGGATCGATTGTTTTGCCCCGACCCATTTTGCCAGTTTTCCCCAGAAGAGCGCCCCGCCAAAGGCTACGAACTGGATCATCAGGATGACCATGGTCAGGGTGCTCTGGTTTGCACCAATCCCGCCCCGAATAACCGGTGCGGCAGCGAATGTAGCGGCGACAGCGATCACCGTCTGGATGCCATCGTTATACAGGAAGTAAGCCAGCAGGTACTTGAGTGTTTCAGGGAAGTTTTTCAGTTCTTTGACGGTTTTTCCCAACTGTTTAAAACCGATACTGATATAGGTTTCATCGGAGGGCAAGGGACGGGCTGCGCGCCGGGACTGCAGGCGGCCCCAGGTGATGAAGGAGAACCCCAACCACCACAGGCCGGCTGATGCCAGGTTGATCCGAACAGCCAGGCTGGTCGGTACCCCCAGGGACTCGTGTGTCTGGTAGAAGACCAGGTTGAGCAGCAGAAGTAAACCGCCCCCCAGGTATCCCATGGCCCAGCCGAAAGAAGATACATGGTCACGCTGATCCTCGCTGGCGATATCTGGCAGGTAGGCATTGTAAAAAACAAGGGCAGCCCCAAAAGCCAGGTTTGCGATGATATACAGCAGGCCTCCCAGCCACCATAAGCTGCCGGTAACTGCAAATAGTGCGATTGTTGCCACTGCTCCAATCGTGGCAAACGCCTGCATCATTTGCTTGCGCAGGTGAGAGTAGTCTGCAATTGCTCCCAGGATAGGCAGGAACAATACCTGAAATCCGACCGAAATTGAAACGCAGTACGGGAAAAATGAATCCGGGGCAATCGGAATGCCGGCAACCCGAGCCAACCCATCTACTGCAGAGGCTGCATCAGATGCCAGGGAAGCCAGGTATGGACCCAGGAAAACAGTCCCGATGGTGGTACTGAAGGCGGAATTGGCCCAGTCGTACATGGCCCAACCGCGGATCTCTCTTTTATCATTAATCGTGGGGGCTTGAGCTGTCATATCATCTCCAGGCGTGAGAATAGCGTGTTAAAACATCTACATTATAGCCGAAGGTGGATCAAGAGTGCGGCAGCCGCGGCGCTTGACCCGGTTCTACCGGGTTGGGTTTTTCTGCCCAGGGGTGCATGAAAATGAGTTAGATTTATCGTAGTGATGGCATCCCTGGAGCAGCCTCCCGAGGGTTGACCTGCACGGCAGGTGGTCTGATAGAAACCCTTCGGGACGTTCGGATCTGGTGATTCTACAGATTTTTAATACACCCAGCCACCCGACTTAAGGCAGGGTAACCGCATATGGATTATTTACAGTCAAAAACAAGAGCGCACTGTCTTTGCGAAGGCGTCAGCCCGAAGCGACCTCGCGTTAACTGGGCAAAATCCTGAAATCAGGAGATTGCTTTGTTCGCGGAAGAACGCTCACTCGCAAGGACATCGTTATGATGGGTAATTTTTTCTAATGCGATTGCCCGGCGACTTAAGGCGCCCGTGGGAGTATGTGTGGTAGAATCGTGGTTGGTTAGAAAGAGGCACCCAAAAACAGGAGGGTCTCTTTTCGCAAAAGCGAGAATTGGTGCTTGCAAATCAGCGGCTATTCGTATATAATCAGAGTTTGCTGTCTCGCTGATAGCATGATGCTATTAGTGTGATAGATTCATGTCTTTAATTAAATTGTTCTTAATTCAAGTAATACTCAGGAGAGACGAATGTCACCATCCTCGCCCGAAATGAGTTACGCACGCATCCCGGTAACCCTTGACCTCCCCGATCTGATCGAAGTACAACTAGATTCTTTTGTCCGTCTTAAGGAAGAGGGACTGGCGGATTTATTCCATGAGATCTCGCCGATTGAGTCTTATAACAAAGGGATGAAGCTCCATTTTCCCAGCCGCACACCCGAGTCTGACCAGTGGGAGTTGAAGTATTGGTTTGGGGAAGCCAAGCACAATATTGATGAATGCGTTGAACGTGACCTGACTTATTCAAGCCCATTGTACGTTTCTGTCCTGCTGGCTGGCCCGGATGTACCCGAGCCGATGAAGCAGGATATCTTTTTGGGTGATTTTCCTGAGATGACGGACAAGGGCACCTTCATTGTTAATGGTACCGAGCGCGTGGTGGTCTCCCAGTTAATCCGTTCGCCGGGTGTGTACTTTGAGGCCCAGGCTGACCGGACTACTGCCCGCCCGCTGGCGATGGCGAAGTTGATCCCGGACCGCGGCGCCTGGATGGAATTTGAAACCCGAAAGAGTGATTACATCATCCTGAAATTCAACCGTAAGCGCACAGTTCCGATTACGGTCTTTCTACGTGCGCTGGCAGCGGTCGATGATGGGACAAGCGATTCCCCGCTTAAGACCGGTTCAGATGAGGAGATCCTGGCGCTGTTCCAGGATATTGACAATAATCCTGATCGCATGTTCATTGCTTCCACGCTGCGTCAGGAACCCGAATGGGAACAGAGCAATGGAATGACAATTGCGGAAGCGGCGTTGATCGAGTTCTTCCGCAAGATGCGGCCTGGCGATCCGGCGACACTGGAGAATGCACGGCAGTTCCTGGAAGAGCAGCTTTTCGACCAGCGGCATTATGACCTGGAGCGGGTTGGGCGTTATAAGCTGAACCAGAAGCTTGACCTGGACCTTCCCATCCCACACCGGACAATCAGCAAGGCGGATATTGTCCGCCTGCTGCGCCGGATGATCCTGATCAATAACGGGATAGAGCCGCCTGATGATATCGATCATCTTGGCAACCGGCGAGTAAAAACAGTCGGCGAGTTGATCCAGAACAAGCTGCGCATTGGTCTGCGTCGTATGGAACGGGTGATCAAAGAGCGAATGTCGATCCGTGATCAGGAACAGCTTTCTCCGGTTACGCTGGTCAATATCCGCCCAGTTGTGGCGGCCCTGCGTGAGTTCTTTGGATCGAGCCAGTTGTCGCAGTTTATGGACCAAACCAACCCGCTGGCAGAGCTGCGTCACAAGCGCACCCTCTCGGCGTTAGGCCCGGGTGGACTGCGTCGTGAGCGGGCGGGTTTCGATGTGCGTGATGTTCATCACTCCCACTACGGGCGTATCTGCCCGATCGAAACGCCTGAAGGTCCAAACATTGGATTGATCGGTCGACTGGCTTCTTTCGCACGGGTGAATGAATACGGGTTTATCGAGACTCCGTACCGGAGGGTGATTCATTCCCTGCCCAGTGACAGCGCTGAATTGGAAGGACGTGCTGTACACGGGGACCTGCTCGATCAAAAAACGGAAGAAGTGCTGCTGGAAGATGGCGAACGAATCGATGCCAAAATGGCCAAGAAGATCGCCAGGTTTAAACAGGACATTCCAATTATTCCGTATGTATCTGAAAAGATTGAATATCTTTCAGCAGATGCTGAAGACAAATTTGTCATTGCCCAGGCCAATGCACCTCTGACCAATGAGCGTGAATACGTACGAGAACGTGTTTCTTGCCGGTATCATTCCGGTTTTCAATTCTCATCACCGCACAAGATCCATTATATGGACGTTGCTCCTCACCAGGTTGTGGGGATCAGCGCTGCGTTAATCCCGTTCCTTGAGCATGATGATGCCAACCGGGCATTGATGGGCTCGAACATGCAGGCGCAGGCGGTTCCGCTGCTGCGTCCTGAAGTGCCCCTTGTCTCTACCGGAATGGAATTCAACGCCGCGGTCGACTCGGGGCAGGTTGTCCTGGCGGAAGAGGCCGGTGAGGTGGTTTCCGTCACAGGGAATTCGATTATTATCCGTGCAAAAGATAAGAGCCTGCACACTTATCAGCTGCGCAAATATCAGCGCTCAAACCAGAGCACCTGTATCGATCAGCGCCCGGCAGTTGTGAAAGGGCAGGTGGTCGAGAAGGGATACATCATTGCCGATTCATCTTCAACGGATGACGGCAAGCTGGCCCTGGGCCAGAACTGTGTAGTGGCTTTCCTTTCCTGGGAAGGCGGCAACTTTGAAGATGCCATCCTGATTTCGGAACGCCTGGTTCAGGAAGACCGTTTCACCTCCGTCCATATTGAGAAGTATGAAGTTGAAGCTCGCGATACAAAACTGGGACCAGAAGAAATCACACGGGACATTCCCAATGTTGGTGAAGAGGCGATCAAGGACCTGGATGAGAATGGGATCATTCGCATCGGTGCTGAAGTGGGCCCGAATGATATCCTGGTAGGCAAGATCACCCCCAAGGGTGAAAAAGAGTTGACCCCGGAAGAGCGTTTGCTGCGGGCGATCTTTGGTGAGAAGTCGCGCGATGTAAAGGACACTTCACTGCGTATGCCGCATGGTGAGCGCGGAAAGGTTGTGGATGTAAAAGTCTTCACTCGTGAAGATAACCAGGACCTTTCAGCTGGCGTGGATATGATGGTCCGTGTGTCTGTCGCCCAACGCCGCAAGATAACGGCGGGTGACAAGATGGCCGGTCGTCACGGAAACAAGGGTGTAATTTCCAAGGTTGTCCCGGTTGAGGATATGCCTTTCCTTGAAGACGGAACCCCGGTCGACCTGATTCTCAACCCGTTAGGCGTTCCTGCTCGTATGAACATAGGACAGGTGCTGGAGGTCCATTTAGGTTGGGCCGCCAAGCGCCTGGGATTCCGGGCGATCACGCCGGTGTTCGATGGCGCTAACGAAAGAGAGATCGAGGCTGAACTTGCACGCGCCTGGATGGTTGACGAAGCCTGGAAAGTTACCGGCGAAAAAGCCTGGGAGTGGCTCCACCAACAGGAATATGATCCGATGATGATCGAAGACGACGATGAAGTTCGCCGCCTTTACCTCGAACAGTGGTTGGGAGAGCGCGGGTATGATGTCTACCGTTTCACTGACACCAACTATGCCCGCCATTCTGTTGCCCGTGAATGGCTGCGGGATCATGACTACGATCCAGATGTGGTCTTCCTGTTGGAGGGTTCGGAAGATGCCCGCCAGGATCCAGATTTGGACAGCCAGTCTATCGCCGCCTGCCTGCGTCTGTGGATGAACAGCCTGGGGTATACCAGGGAGATCAGTGACGAAAAATTGCTTGCTGCAGCCCAGAAAGTCATGAAAGATACAGCCATCCCGATGCCGACATTGGGGAAGCAGACCTTACGTGATGGAAAGACTGGTAAAGCTTACGATCAACCAGTTACCGTTGGTGTTATGACCGTTTTGAAGCTGCACCACCTTGTAGAGGATAAAGTGCACGCGCGTTCAACCGGTCCTTACAGCCTGGTAACCCAGCAGCCCCTGGGTGGTAAGGCCCAGTTTGGCGGTCAGCGTTTTGGTGAAATGGAAGTCTGGGCGCTGGAAGCCTATGGTGCGGCTTATACATTACAGGAAATGCTGACGGTCAAATCTGATGATGTCCAGGGTCGTGTCAATACCTATGAGGCAATTGTTAAAGGAGAACCGATCGAAGATCCTAGTATTCCGGCTTCATTCCGTGTGTTGGTGAAGGAATTGCAAAGTCTGGGACTGGCCGTTGAAGCGATCAGCGACAATGGCGAAGTGATCAAATTCGGGAAGAACGAAGAAAAGGTACATCCACCCAAGATGGGTACGGGTTTGCTGGGTTTGGGGACCCATTTGCCAAATAAGTAGCCGCGGCTGTCTCAAAGACCCTGATGACACACAGAGAAGGCAGACTATTCATCACAAAGGACACAAGGGAGCACAAAGTTTGGATTTTGCTGCATTCTTTCGCCGTCGAAATCCTTTTTTTTGTGACTTCATCAACTTTACGAACATGACTTTGAGAATAAGTAGCAATTTCTTCTTGACGTGACCGGGTGTGCGTGATAGAATTGAGCTTCGTTGCCAAGCAACAAGGCGGCCGCACTCCCGTCTGAAACAGGCAAAGACAATCCGAGGCCATCATTTGCAGCTTAATTGATGGCCTCGTAACATGATAATGATCGTAACAACCTGGTAATCTTTTTTTTTTCGGAGGCTAAAGTGCCGACAATCAATCAAATGGTCCGTAAGGGACGCAAAACGAAGAAGGTGAAAAGCAAGGCTCCTGCTTTGCTGTACACCTATAACTCAATGAAACAGCGTCGTATCCGCCAGCAGGGTGGTGCTCCGCAAAAGCGCGGTGTCTGCACAATTGTGCGTACGATGACTCCTAAAAAACCGAATTCTGCGTTACGCAAGATCGCTCGTGTGCGCCTGACAAACACGATCGAAGTAACGGCGTATATTCCCGGAGAAGGGCACCAATTACAGGAACACTCTGTGGTGTTGGTACGTGGTGGCCGTGTAAAAGATTTACCAGGTGTGCGTTACCACATTGTACGTGGTTCTCTGGACACCGCGGGTGTCGATAACCGTAAACAGGGACGTTCGAAGTACGGCGCGAAGCGTCCGAAGTAGTGATTTGGAGCATTTGAGATGCGACGAGGCAAACCAGAAGTTCGAGTTATTCCCCCGGATGGTCGTTACAACAGCGTAACTCTCCAGACTGTAATTCAACATATCCTGAAAAAGGGTAAAAAGAGTCTGGCAACCAACCTGATGTATGGGGCGATGGATATTATTGCAGAGCAGACCAAGAAAGACCCTCTGGAGGTCTTTGATACTGCAATGAAGAATGTATCACCTGCAATGGAAGTCCGCCCACGTCGTGTTGGCGGCGCTACTTACCAGGTCCCCATGGAAGTAACGACTGAACGTCGTACAACATTGGCAATTCGGTGGATTCTGGGCGCGGCACGTGAGCGCTCTGGCCGCTCTTTCTCTGAAAAGCTGGCCAATGAATTGATCGATGCTCATAACGAAACAGGTAATGCTATTCGAAAACGCGATGAAACGCACAAGATGGCAGAAGCCAATCGTGCTTTCTCTCATTATCGAGTTTAAAAGTATTTTCCCAGGACATTAACAAGGTAGTTTCTTATGGCACGCGCGTATCCGTTGGAACGTTATAGAAATATTGGCATTATTGCCCACATTGATGCAGGAAAAACGACCACGACCGAGCGTGTCTTATTCTATACCGGCAAGACACACCGGATTGGCTCTGTCGATGACGGCACCACTGTGACCGACTGGATGGCCCAGGAGCGGGAGCGTGGTATTACGATTGTATCTGCAGCAGTATCTGCTGAATGGAAGGGGTATCAGGTTAACATTATTGATACTCCCGGCCATATTGATTTTACTGCTGAAGTACAACGTTCCCTCAGGGTGTTGGATGGCGGGGTCGTGATTTTTGATGCAGTTCAGGGTGTTGAACCACAAAGCGAGACGGTTTGGCGCCAGGCTGATCGATACGCCGTACCTCGCATTTGTTTTGTCAATAAAATGGACCGGGTGGGTGCTTCTTACGAGCGTACGATCGAGATGGTTCGGGAACGCCTGGGCGCGAATCCGATCCCGGTGCAGCTTCCGATTGGTGAGGAGGCTGCTTTCCATGGCGTCGTTGACCTGCTGGGTAACCGGGCCGTATTTTGGGATGAAGCTGACCAGGGTAGAGAACCCAAGTTTGTCGATATTCCGGATGAATTACAGGCGAAGGTTGAACAACTCAGGCTTGATCTTATCGAGAAGATTGCCGAACTGGACGATGACCTGACGGTTAAATACCTTGAAGGTGAAGAAATCTCGAATGAAGAGTTGAAGACAGCACTTCGAAGTGCTGTAATCTCCAATAAGGCCACGCCGGTATTATGTGGAAGTTCCCTGAAGAATAAAGGGGTCCAGTTATTGATGGATTCAGTGATCGAATACCTTCCATCTCCGCTGGATGTTCCGTATGTGAAGGGAATTGACCTGAAAACGGAAGAGCCAGTAGAACTACCTACTGATGACAGTGAAGCATTAAGCGCTCTGGTCTTTAAAATCGTAACAGATCCATATGTCGGGCGTTTGGCCTACTTCCGGGTTTATTCCGGCGTGGTCAGCCAGGGGCAGATGGTGACCAATACTACCAAAGGAAAGAAAGAACGCATTGGACGTTTGATCCGGATGTATGCTGATCGACGAGAAGATATCACTGAGGTTCGCGCTGGTGATATTGCTGCGGTTCTTGGGCTTAAGCAGACCTCCACCGGGGATACACTGTGTGATAACAAGCACATTGTCTTGGAAAGTATAACTTTCCCCGAGCCGGTTATTTCAGTGGCGATCGAGCCGAAGACGGCTGCAGATCAGGATAAGATGGCTGAAGCCCTGCAAAAACTGGCAGAAGAAGATCCTACTTTCCGGGTCCATACCGACGAAGCTACAGCTCAAACCATTATTGAAGGAATGGGGGAGCTGCATCTGGATGTTCTGGTTGATCGTATGGTCCGAGAGTTTCGGGTCCAGGCAAATGTTGGTCGACCGAGAGTTGCCTATCGGGAATCTATCTCGCGGGCAGTCGATAAAGTGAATTATCGACATGTCAAGCAAACAGGTGGACACGGCCAGTATGGTCATGTGGTCATGTCTTTTGAACCTGGCGAACGAGGAAGCGGCATTGTCTTTGAAGAAAAGATCGTTGGCGGTGCGATCCCTAAGGAATATCTAAAAGCAGTCGAGCAAGGTGTGCGAGAAGCTGCCGAGAGCGGTGTTTTGGCAGGTTATCAAGTCACTGACCTGAAGGTAACGCTTTTTGACGGCTCCTCACATGAGGTTGATTCGAGTGAAATGGCATTCAAAATTGCGGCTTCGATGGCTTTCAAAGAAGGTGTTCACAAGGGTTCGCCGGTATTATTGGAACCCATGATGAAAGTTGAAGTGGTTGTCCCGGAAGAATATCTGGGTGATATTATTGGCCAGCTAAATGGCCGACGTGGAAATGTTGAAGGTATGGAAATACGTCCTGGTAATGCCCAGGCTGTCAGGGCCATGGTTCCGATGGCCGAAATGTTTGGCTATGCTACAGAACTGCGGTCAGCGACACAAGGGCGGGGTGTATTCACAATGGAATTTGATCATTATGCGCCTGTTCCGGAATCTGTGGCGCAGATGATATTAAAATAATATTATTCGTCATTCATTGCGAATAAGGAGAGATTATTCATGGCGAAGCAAAAATTTGAGCGAACGAAACCACACCTGAACGTAGGGACGATGGGACACATCGACCACGGGAAGACCACGCTGACA
>JAFGMV010000117.1 GCA_016927315.1 Anaerolineales bacterium
AGCTTTTGGGAAGATTTGTTATCCTGGTCAGGTCCAGGTAAGATTATCGGAGACCAGGAATTCAAAAAGAGATGATCAAGGATAATAACGCTTCCGGCAAATGGGATGCTGATTACCGGTGGGGAGGTGACCGCTGGGACCTGGGCGGCCCGACGCCGGTCTTCCAGCGGCTGCTTGCTCAGGGACAGTTCCTGCCCGGACGGGTAGCCATCCTGGGGGCCGGGCGCGGCTACGACGCCCGCGAGTTCGCCCGCCACGGCTTCGAAGTGACCGCGGTGGACTTCTCGGCTTCGGCCGTGCGTGAGATGGAAAAGCTGGCCGAGCCAGAGGCGCTTGTCCGGGTGCTGCAGCACGACCTGTTCACCCTGCCGTCCGAACTGGACCACACCTTCGACTACGTCCAGGAGTACGTCTGCTACTGCGCCATCGATCCCACCCGCCGGGGGGAATTTGCCGACCTGGTAGCCCGCCTGCTCAAACCCGGCGGCGTTTACATCAGCCTGGCATTCCCGCTGGCTTTCCCCCACCAGGGCCCGCCCTTCCGGGTCTCGGTACCCGAACTGCTGGACCTGCTCGGGGAACGGGGCTTCAAGCTGGTCACCCGCGAATGGCCGCCTGATTCTATCCGCCCCAGGAAGGGTAACGAGGAACTGCTGATCTTTAGAAAAGTGAGTAATTGATCAGGTAATCAGGTGACCAGGAATTGGTGGTTGGGGGCAGGCCAGGAAACCAGGATGTTTGGAATCCCAACAATGTTCCAGCAAGAGTGAACCCGCCGGTCACGATCATGACCACCCTAATCACTTCACTTCCTTCTACACCAATCCCAAGACCAATCCCAGCATCAGGAAGATAAAGAAGACGCTCTGCCCCGAGTGCAGGATGATCCCGAACCAGGAACTGCGGAAGGTCTTGCTGGGTAAGGCGAAAAAGAGACTGCCTGAAATAACACTGCCCAGGATGCTCCAGGGCTGGTGCAGGTAGTAAACACCGAACAAGCAGCCCGTTGGCCAACCAGTCCCATTTGCCAAAGACGCCCTGCATGCGCGGCAGCAGCAGACCACGGAAGAGCAGTTCTTCTCCCAGGACAGTATTACAAATGACCATCCGGAAGGTCAGGGCGAAAGTATCCCAAGCGCCACCAGCACAGCCAGCCCGCTGGGAGACCCGACCACCGTGTCGAAGGCGTACCCGGCCGGTTCGGCGAAGAAAGGCAGCAGGCCCACCCACAGGCTGCTGATATCCAGGAACATTTCCTTGAGAATATAAAGGACAACCAGCAGCAGCACCCACCACCACAGGCAGAGCCGGGGCTGGTCGTCACGCGGACCGGATGGGGTCTGCAGCCACAGCCGGCTGCACAGCATCTCCCAGTGCAGGTTCCCGGCTTCCCGGTTGACCAAGGATAGGACGATCACGAACTGCCAGACCAACCTCAGGGTCAGGACCGCCAGGCAGATATTGATGTCGAATTTTGTGATCAGGGTGATATCGGGCAGTGGCGCCGGGCTGACCACCGAGCCCAGCAGTCCCATTGGCAGAGCCGCAGCCGCCCAGATCCCCAGGATCTGTTTCCAAGAATATTGTGGTATCGGGTTGTTTATGCGTATCGGTTCCTTTACGGACAAATGATTACCCCCAACATACCAACCCGGGCTGTTTCCTGCCTAACGACCGGCTACCAAACAGGTATCGATATTTATGACCCTGTGAGCCTGTAAGGTAACCGCATGCCGCACTCCGCCATGGGCGCCGGTAATCAATCACTACATAAATGTAGTTCTGCGAGCCCATGGGGCAAAGCAGTCTCATCGTTATAGGGATTTCCCGTGCCAGGGAACTGCTTTTCATCACGGCCCTTCGACTGGACCGGGTCTCGATACGCCCTTTCAAGGCTACTCGATCATCGGCTACACACTACAGGTACTGCAGCGCCTCCTGTGCCTGATAGCGGACAATGTAAGCCCGGTCCCAGTCGAAGTCCTTGTCTTCCCCCAGCAGGCTTTCACAGACCGATTTGAGCTTCTGGCGTTCTGCCTCATTCATAAAGCCGAAGCGAGCCAGTTTCCCCAGGCTGCGGACCGCCTTGGAGCGGACGACGGGATTGATCTCAGACAGGTTGGCGTACAACTGGTCGATCAGTCCCTGCCTGATCTCGGGCGGCAGGTCTGCTGGAGCCATCGATTCGGCCAGCTTCCCAATCGCCCGGGTGGCCGTATCCAGCATTTCACAGTCGGTTGAACTGGCGGCTTCCAAGACGATCTCCGCTGCTACAACGATCTTGGGTGATTTGATCTTGCCCAGCGCATACAGGATAAAGGTCTTCTGTCCTATATTTTTAGAAACCCGGTAGGCTTCCAGCAGCGGTTGGATGGCATCAGCGCCGATGCGCCCCAGCGCCTGCCCGATGGCCATCTGGGCTTTGATATCGCCCTCGTCCAGCTTGGAGATCAGGTGCGGGATAACCCACTCCCCGAAGCCGACCACCAGGCTGATGGCTTCGTTCAGGATCGGGGCCAGTTCCGGGTTATCGAGTGTATCAATATAGAACAGTTCGGTCAGCAGTTCGAAGCATTGGCGGGCTTCTTGCACTCCCTTGCGGGCGATAGCCTGCCGGATGACCTCCAGCCCTTCATGCAGCTTTTCCGCATCATTGCTGGCCAGCAGCGCTTTGACGGTTTCGTAGGTATGGTTCTCCTGCATGGTTTATCCTTCCACTCAACATACGGATCAACATTATTACTATAGCCGAACTCGTTTCGATTCGCAAGAAACCCAGCGGTTGGAATTTAGGAGACAACTGGTTCTAGAGCGGAGTCCGCCAGGCGGCGCTGGTTTGCGGCCTGCGTCGCTTATAATGCCTGAAGATCCACCTTATGAAAACAGCCTGTATCTGGCCTGTGCCCCCAGGCGTCGGGCCTGCTGGCATCTTCGTCCCATGGCTGCAAAAACAAAAGCCGACCAAAGACTGACCAGCTAGCTTCAATCCATTGATCTGTAAAAAACAACCCGAGTATTTTGTCAGCAAAACATAGAATCATATCTATCTATATGCCAGTGGATTTTACACTCACGCTGAGCAGTAAATATTTTTCTATGCCTTTGATGTATCCTTAAGGAGTTTGGAATGGAAAAATATTTGCTCCCCGAAGATATCCAAGACCATTGTTTACGAGCAAAAGTCCCGTTCTTTTTCATACAATGGGGAGGAGTGAATAAGAAAAAAGCCGGTCGTATCCTTGAAAGGCAGACTTAGGATGAAATGCCAAAGGATATGCAAGTAGCAACAGTATAAAATCAACAGCCGTGGTCTTTTCCCACGGCTGAATTTCTCTTACAAACATCTACTAACGCAGTTCATTCCCCACTACAACTTCGCAAACCTGCTGACCACCTTGGCGGTTGAAGCGGGTCTGTCTACTCTGCCACCCTGGTGGATAAAGAGCGGGGTATCGAGCCTGGTGTACGCCAATTCCACATAAGCCTGGCCGGTCAGGAAGCGTTCACTGTCGATAGCACAGGAGGTCACCCAGCCAATCTGTTTCCCGTCGGCGTTCATGACCGGGTCGCCGTTGTGGGCCACCCGCACGCGCTGCTCGTCGAAGCAGAAGCGCGCTACCACTCCTTTGCGCTCTTTCTCCCGGGCAATGTAAGCCTCCCTCCCAATGAACCAAGGCTTGAAGGTCTTGACGTATCCGCCAAAGCCGCCTTCGGCCACACCCAGGTCCTTATTCCCTTCGGCGCCGGAGCCCATTCCCATCTCGTGCCCGTAGAGCGGCAGCCCGGCCTCGGTACGCAGCGAGTCGCGGGCCCCCAACCCGACCGGCTTGAGCCCCAGGGGCTCCCCGGCTTTCAGAATGGATATCCAGAGCTCCACCACCCGGTCCGGATGGACAAACAGTTCGAAGGCCATCTTCTCACCAGTGTACCCGGTGCGCGAGACAACCAGGTCGAACCCGCCCACGACAGCATCGCACAGCTCGGTGCGCTCCAGCTTCATAATGCGTTTTCGGGTCTCACCGTCAACGCCCATGGCCAATAGGATCTCCCGGGACTTCGGCCCCTGCAGGGCGATATCGACCCGCATATCCTGCCCAGCTTTTGGGTCACGAAGGTTGGCGATCTCGGCCGTATACCCAAAAGTTCGGGCCCAGGGACGGGCGTTGTCGATCCTGACCTTCCCGTCGCGCACGGCTTCCAGCCAACTGCGATCCTTGTCATCGTTGGAGGCGTTGACCACAACCAGGAAGCGGTCTTGCGTCCGGCGGTAGATCAGGGTGTCGTCGATCACTTCTGCGTCCGGAGTCAGGAAATGACTGTAGCAGGACTGCCCGGCTTTCAAGGCGCCAATATCGTTGGCGCAAACTGAATCAAGGAAAGAAGCAGCGTCGGCGCCGCGTACTTCGTAGACACCCATGTGCGAGACGTCGAACAACCCGGCCGCCTGACGGGTGGCCAGGTGTTCTTCTACCACAGAGCTGTACCAGACCGGCATTTCCCAACCGGCAAAGGGCACCATTTTGGCGCCCATTTCCTTATGGGTTTCGTACAATGCCGTACGTAGGGATGAGTCATGACTCGCCCCTACATCGTCTTCAAATTTAAATTCCGGTAAGGCCTCCCCCTCTGCGTCGTCACACATGCCAATGAAATAGGGTTTGTCTTTGGCACAGCACTCGCCCTGTGCGCTTGCGACCGGCCCGACCTGCGACTCTTCAACAACCACGGGACCAGGCACCCGGCGCTGCGGATCGTCATCGAACAGGATGTAGCTGTCCGACAGGTCGCGCAGCCAGGCGGCGGCCAGGGCAGCCTTTCCGGCCGGGATCGACAGGTTGTATTCGCTCTCGGAGACGCAGCTCAGGGTGCATTCGATCGTTTCGTTCGGGGTGTGAAGGCAGGTCGGGATGGATCGTCCCACCCCCAGGGCAGAGAGGTCCGCTCCTGAGACAGTCTCCAGGAACTGGCGGACGCGCGGTCCGCTCAGACCGTAAGGCAAGCTAGTCTTCTCTTGATCCACCTTATCATCAATGTAATAAAAGTGGGGATACCCATGTCCGGTCGGTTCGAAGTCCCTTCCGGCTGAGAGCGCCAGTTCCCGGACGCATATTTTGGCCTGGTTGAGCAAGTCGAAGGGCAGCTTGGCGCCGCTGGCGCTGCGCTTGCGGACCGACGGGATGCGGTATGGCACACAGGCCAAAAGCACATCAGCAATCACGTCCGCCAACTGGCGAGATTTCCTTTCATCAAAACCGCGCTGTGTGATCCAGGGTGTACCCAGGCGCAGGCCTGAGGGGTAAGCGGCTGATCTGTCGCCCGGGATGGTGTTGCGGTTGACAACCACTCCCACGATATCGAGGATGCGGGATGCCTGGTCCCCGCTCAGGGAGACGCCTTCAGGGTTCTTGATCGGACCGCAGTCAATGTTAATCAGGTGGGTATCGGTCCCGCCAAAGGGGATCACCAGGCCGCGCTGCTTGAACTGGTCTACCATGGCAACTGCATTATCCAGTGTCTGCTGCTGCAGATACCTGTATTGTTCGGTTTTGGCCAGCTTGAAAGCCAGCGCCAGGCTGCCAAAGACATTGACATGCGGGCCGCCCTGTTCGCCGGGGAAGACAGCCCGGTCGATCTTGCGAGCAATCTCCGGATTGGTGGTCATCAGGACCGCCCCACGCGGGCCGTGGAGACTCTTGTGGGTGGTCGACATGACCACATCGGCGATCCCAACCGGTGATGGAACCACACCGGCTGCTACCAGCCCACCCACATGAGAGATATCCGAAAGCAGGTAAGCCCCAACCTCGTCGGCGATCCGGCGGAACATCTGCCAGTCGGGCATCCACGGATAGGAGGAAAAACCCGAAATGATTAACCTGGGTTTATGCTCCAGGGCCATTTCACGGATTTGTTCGTAATCCAGTTTCTGTGTTTCAGGATGGATTGTGTAGTGTACGATGTTGTACCACTTGCCTGAGCGATTGGCTTTCGAACCATGTGACAGATGCCCACCGAAAAGCAGGTTCATTCCCATAACCGTGTCGCCCTGGTTGATCAGGTGGTAGACGGCGTTGTTAGCAGGCGCTCCCGAGAGCGCCTGCACATTGACATACAATTCATCGGGGGTAACGCCGTTGGCCGCAAAAGCCTCGGCTGCCCGGCGGCGGGCAAGCGCTTCGATCGTATCGGCGTACTCGACCCCTTTGTAGTAGCGTGGGTCCGAGTTACGGCGGTAGTGCACCAGGCGGGCCGGATAATCGAAGATATCTGTCTCAGTCATCCAGCGGGTGTCTTCATCGGGATAACCTTCCGCATATACGTTCTGGAAAGCGGAAGCCAGTGCTTCCCGTATTGCCAGCGGGGCTTGGCTTTCGGATGCGATCAAAATCAACTTGCGAACCTGGCGCTCTGCCTCAATGCTGATCAGTTCGTAGATTTCAGGGTCAAGGTCTGCCAACGTACCGCGAAACAGGTAATCGGACATAGGGTACTCCAAAAAAGGAATTGATAATTAGAGATTAAGGGGAAAGTCTGTCATTAAGAGAAGTATGCTCACCAATCTCTATTCACTATTTCTGTTAGCCCCTGAATTGTAGCCCTCCAAGGGGGTAGGGTCAAGTCGTGAAAAGGCCGGGTTGGTTTGCGGCTGTACAGAACTCCGCTCCTGGCTGCGGTGGAACTGCATGGTCTGCTGATCGTGCTGAACCGCCAAAACACAGCGCGGACAGTCAAATGTATAAACTGTCCACGCTGCGTAAAGAACCAGGTCGAAGATTAAGCTCAGACGGCGTACTCTGCCGGGGCTTCCTCGATGGTCGCAACCGGGTCTTCTTCATCTGGTTTGCGGTCGAGCATTTGCATCAACGAGGCTACCACCTTGGTGAAGTACTTGGTCTCGCCGTTATCTTCATACCGGTCTGTTTTCAGGCGCCCTTCCAGATAGATCAGGCTGCCTTTGCTCAGGTATTCACTGCAGATTTCACCCAACCTTCCCCAGGTTTCCACATTGACCCACTCGGTGTGTTCTTGCGTCTCACCATCCCTGTTCTTCCAGCGCTGTCCAACAGCAAGGCTGAAGGTGGTCAGGTTCTTGCCGGTAGTTGTTGAACGGGTTTCCGGGTCTTTTCCAAGACGTCCAATTAATTGAATGCGATTCAACGCAGGCATATTTCCTCCTAATTGCTAAATAAGATAGTTACTGTTTGAAAATGAGTTGCGTTATACTTTGGTGTGTTGAGTGTGTCGGCTTATCTGGCCCTCCTTCTCAAGCTCAAAAAACATCTAGACAATAGTATAGTGGAATTTCATGAAAAGTCAATAGGGATGGCAGTTATGATGATTGTGACAAGTATGGACGAATTGCGTATTGGGCGAGCCATGCTGGACGAGCCAGTCGGGCTGGTCCCGACTATGGGTTTCCTGCATGAAGGACATCTCTCCCTGGTCCGCAAGGCCAAAGAAGAGTGCCTCAGTGTGGTAGTTAGTATCTTTGTCAATCCAACCCAGTTTAGTCCCAGCGAAGACCTGGATGTCTACCCGCGTGACCTGGAACGTGACCTGCGACTATTGGACCCCCTGGGGGTAAATATGGTCTGGACTCCTACTCCCGATGTGATGTACCCACCAGGCTTCCAGACCTGGGTGGAGGTTGAAAAGCTGACCCAACCACTCGAAGGGGCCAGGCGTCCCGGGCACTTTCGAGGGGTGACAACAGTGGTCAGCAAATTGTTTGCAGGGCTTCAGCCACAACGGGCTTATTTCGGGCAGAAGGATGCCCAGCAGGCAGCCGTTATCCGCAGAATGACCAATGACATGAACTTCCCGATCGATATCGTGGTTTGCCCAATCGTACGAGAAGAGGATGGGCTGGCCATGTCGAGCCGCAATAAAAATCTCGATCCCCAGCAGCGCCAGGCCGCCACTGTGCTTTACCGGGCACTAACTGAGGCCAGGCAGGCCTATGATGCCGGACAGAGAGGGGCCGGCGAACTGCGCCGCATCATGGAAGATGTAATTGCGGGCGAACCGCTGGCTAAGGTGCAATATATTTCCTGTGCCGATTACGACTCCCTGGATGAATTGGAGACAGTACAGGGCAAGGCACTGCTCTCTATGGCCGTCTATGTCGGGAAAACCCGTCTGATTGACAATTTTGTGCTGCAATGAAAAGGATCGCTTTGCGAGTAAGGTGACAGGGGTGGATCGCGATCCGTCCTGATGGTTTAATAGGTGGTTTTGGGGGTATGCTACAACTGGTCATATCCCTTTTGAAAGACACTGACCTTGTTTTTCCTGGCAAAATGCTGCATGATCATATTCCCAAATACCCTGAAGAAAAACGGCTGCATAGACGGCCTGCCAATGAGCGTGACTTCCCGATCCATTATACCGGGACCGGTCAAAAGGGCTATTCCCTGATCAAGAATGGATCTTATTCTGTGCATGTTTTCAACCGGTGCACCGTCGATCGCACCGGTATCGGGCAGGATGACACTTCCTAAGTATTCGAAGCCCATGGCGTCAGAAAAATTCCTGCACACCGCCAGCGCATTCTTGCTGTGTGCTGCCTCCGGCAATCCGCAGTGCACAATAGTCAACATTTTGATGCGTTTGTAACCATCGCCCTGATTGCTCAGCAATTCAAGCGCCGAGATTAATGGATAGGGCAAAGTATCGAAATACAGTGGAAAGCATAAAATGAATGTGTCGCATTTTTGTAAACCTTCATAGATGCGGAAGATCGATTCCTCATTTGGGATCACCCGGGGCACCTGTTCTCGAAATACTTGAATATTGTAAGCGGATAACCTTTTGTCAACATATGCCAATAAGGAATTAGTGGTGGTCTTTTTCCCCCGGTGACTACCAGACAGGAGTAAAACACGGTTCGAACTCATAGCCATATCCCCGCTTGATTGAAGATTTGATGAAAGGTCATTTCCAATTGATTCGGGTTCAGTCCTTGTATGAGAGTCTGGCAAGAATACTGAGAAATATTGAGCTGTTTCATGTTCCTGGAAAACAATTGACGAAATATCGTGTCTGGAGCGCCAGGATTATCTCTCAGCCCAATCCCAATCGAAACAGGCCTTTTATCATAGCGCGGGATATGCCATGTTTCTCCATTCCGCTTCTCGAAACAGGCCGTCAGCACCGGGCACATACGGTCAATAAACTTTTTTAGTTCTGAAGAATATCCTCCACAAAAGAGCGGTGTTACAAATATCACCAGGTCTGAATTTATGTAAGCCGGAAGCAAGTCTTGCATATCATCCCTCCGGATGCAAATTCCCGGGCTTTTGATCTGGCAGGACATGCAGGCGCTGCAAGGGTAAATGTTTTTTGAATCCAAATTTACCCTGGTTACCTGTTGGACACGGGGGGCAGCTCTGCAAATCCAGTCCTGCAGTGCATCCACTTCAGTATGGGAAACAGCCGCCGCGTTTACAAGCAGAATTTTCATGCTAGCACTCCTTCCCCATAATAAAGGCCATTCTTTTCTTATGGATTTCATTTGAACCGGGCCCCAAATATAGGAAATGTGAATCGGTCGGAGCTTCAAAGAGTTGGGATTTATTTATTTTCTTGTGTGCGTATTCAGCATGTGAGAAATGAACACTGGCATCATTTTTTGAATGAATAATCAGGGTCGGGCAAGTGATTTCTTCGATATTTTTTACCCTGTGTTCCACATCATACACAAAGCCTTCCCCCGAATCATTGCCGGTAATCATAGCTATTTTCAGTAATTCGAGCTCTTTGGCGTTCATCCGGTTAATAACTTTTTTGGGATCAAGTCTCGAAAACAGCTTCATGGTATTGATTAAAGTCTTTTCAGGGTTTTTTTCATATTGCCTTGTTAAGTTTTGCCAAAACTTGCTCTGCCTTTTGGGATTAAAGATGAACTTAACCCCATAGTATTGATAGGTGAGCCTGTGGAACCATGGCTTGACCACGGCCGATTCCAGGATTAGTTTTTCAACCGTCTCAGGAAAGCGCTTCGCGAACTCAAGCGCGACCGGCCCTCCGGCCGAATTTCCTATCACGGTTACCTTTTTTATTTCCAGTTTTCTCAGTAAAGCGGCAAATAACTCAGCTGTAGATTCGGCGGTTGTCCCGGAAGTGATCGGTGTACCTCGGTAACCGGGACGGGTTGGTATCAAGACAGAAAATTTATTTTCGATTATTTTTTGTTGCATGTAGTTACCACGACAGCTGTCATGACCTCCATGAACAATCAACACAGTCGGACCACACCCTGCCAGTATGTATTCGATGCTGCCCTTTTCTGTTTCACAATTTTTTATTTCGTTCATATGATTTCTCCTATCGAAGAACAATTTCGTGCAGTGGCTCATCATCCCAATCGCTTTTACCCTACCATTCGCGGGATCCGTTGGTCGGGGGCTAATTGGAGAAGTAAGCCATTTGCTTTCGTTTCCATGTCCAGTGGTTTAGACTTTAAGCGGCTGTCCCAAAGAGGGGAATGATGTTCTCTGAAGCTTAGAGCCCATTTTCGGACCTCGCGGACGGCTGTTCTTGAAGGAACTGCAGAGCAAGAACAACTGTATCGCACAGCCAAAGTATTGTTTTTGTATTATATAACATATGTGTTATATAATGTCAAGTTATTTCAACTTTGC
>JAFGMV010000118.1 GCA_016927315.1 Anaerolineales bacterium
GCCCCTGTGAATGTGAAAGCAGCGCTGTCGCCCACCGTTCCAGTATAGTGAATTCCTCCGCCCGAAGCTGACGCCTGGGCTTCGTACACCTTTCTCCAATTCCCAGTTTCTTATATTTTTCAGGGGGTTCTTTTGGCAGGGATGGGAGCACTTTTTTGATGTCCTGGACCAATATGTGAAGTGGTGGTGTCATACCTGCTTTCAAAGATGCAAAATCAAGTTCAGGTAGTACGCCCTCATTCGACTTTTCTGACTTTTCGTCAGACACTTATTTGATCTTTGCTCTCTCTTTGGCTGCCCTGACAAGTCCCAGGAACAGCGGGTGGGCCCGGTTCGGGCGGGACAGGAATTCCGGGTGGAACTGGCTGCCGACCATGAAGGGGTGGTCTTTCAATTCGGCGATCTCGACCAGTTGATCATCGGGCGACAGGCCGGAAAAGACCATACCATTCTTTTCAAAATCTTCCCGGAAGGCATTGTTGAATTCAAAACGGTGGCGGTGCCGCTCATCCACTTTGGGTACCCCATATGCCCTGGCGGCCCTGGTACCGCTCTTCAACTTGCAGGGATACAATCCCAGGCGCATGGTGCCGCCCATATCGGTAATGGATCGTTGTTCGAGCATCAGGTCGATGACCGGGTAAGAGGTGGAACGGTCGAATTCGGATGAATTGGCGTCATCATGCCCCAGCACGTTTCGGCCGAATTCGATGCACATCACCTGCATTCCCAGGCACAGACCCAGATATGGGACCTTGTCTTCACGCGCATATTTGGCCGCCAACACCTTTCCCTCGGTCCCCCGCGAACCAAAACCGCCTGGCACCACGAGGCCATGCGAAGCTTTGATCAGGTCCCAGCCTTTATCTTTTTCCAGGTCTGCCGAATGCACCCAGGCGATTTCCACTTCAACGTCCAGTGCCAGGGCGGCATGCTTCAGTGATTCCCGCACGGACATATACGCATCGTGGAGTTCGACATATTTCCCGACCAGGGCGATCTGGATGCTTGGCTTGGGTTTCCTCACGCGTTTGATCAGGTCTTCCCATTCACTCCAGTCCGGTTTTTTCCTGGCTTTCATCCCCATCAGGTCGATCAGGTAATCCGGCATACCGGCTCTTTCGATCAGCAGAGGTACTTCGTAAAGGATATCTGCCGTTACCATCGGCACCACGGCTCTTTTGTCCACGTCGCAGAAGAGCGCAATCTTTTCGACCAGGTCATCTGTCACCGGGTGGTCCGAGCGTGGAATGATCATATTCGGCGAGATACCAATCGAGCGTAATTCCCGGACAGAGTGTTGGGTCGGTTTGGTTTTTAATTCCCCCGTCGCAGCGATATACGGCATCCAGGTGGTGTGTACGAAGAATACATTGTCGCGGCCAAATTCATTACGGATTTGCCGGAGCGCTTCCAGGAACGGCTGCGATTCGATATCACCCACAGTTCCCCCGACTTCGATCAGCACGATTTCTGCACCGGTCTCTTTGGCTACCAGGCCGATGCGGCGCTTGATCTCGTTGGTGACATGCGGGATGACCTGGATGGTACCGCCCAGGTAGTCCCCATGACGTTCTTTGGAGATTACCTCGGCGTAGACCTGCCCGCTGGTGAAGTTGCTGACCCGTCCCAGGCGGATGTCGATAAAACGTTCGTAGTGCCCCAGGTCGAGATCGGTCTCGGCGCCGTCATCCAGGACAAAGACTTCACCATGCTGGTAAGGACTCATCGTTCCCGGGTCGACGTTAATGTAGGGGTCCAGTTTTTGGACGGCGACCTTAAAGCCGCGTTGTTTAAGGGTGCGCCCTATTGCGGCTGCAGTGACTCCCTTTCCGACGGATGAAACCACTCCGCCTGTAAAGATAATATATTTGGTGGACGTGGGCATGCTTAAATCTCCTTCAATAAAATCAGCCAGGCAATAAATGAAACGACGCATCCATATCGTGGCGGGCGTCGCAAGTGGTGATCAGGTATTTTTATTCTGGAATCTTGCAGTCAAAGGAAGTGGGGAGGGCCATTGAGTGGCGTCCTCCCCACGTGGGTTGACGTGTGTTTCTTGTGTTTCCCGGCGGCGATTTGGTATCTTCATCCCACCAGTTTGACCAGGTCTTCTGCGGCCCGGCGCATTTCCAGGAATATCAGCCCGAGTTTGGCTTCCTGTCGGGCCAGGGCAGTCAACACTGCCTCGCCGCCGACCGCTGTCAATACAATAAAACCGGAGTCGCCTTTGATGTAGACTTGTTCCAGCCCGCCGCGGCCGAGTTCGCCGGAAATCCGTTCGCCAAGGCTGAGCATTGCAGCAGACATGGCAGAGACGCGGTCTTCTTCGACATCGGCGGGCAGTGCTGAAGCCATAATCAGGCCGTCAACAGAGACAATGGCCGATGCCTCGATGTCGGGGGCTGCCGCCTGAAGGGCGCGCAGTCTTTCGACCATTTGTTCGCTGCGGGATTTGGTCATGTGCAATTACTCCTGATGAGCATACGTTGTTTACGTTTATGAGTTTACCATGAAAAAGAATTTTCGAGAATTATCTGCGCATTATCAATAGGGCAGGCGCAGTAGAAAAAATAACCATCATAACGATGTCATTGCTTCAGGCTAACGCCTTCGCAATCACAGTTCACTCTTGTTTTTGGCTGGTAATAATCCGCATGCGATGACCCTGGCATGATCAAAGGTGAAAAGTACTTATTCTTTGGGAATCTGGTAGTTGGGCGCCTCGCGGGTGATGATGACATCATGCGGGTGGCTTTCGATCAAACCGGCATGGGTGATACGCGTCAGGCGTGCGTTTGTACGCAGCTCGTCCAGGGTTTTTGCGCCGGAATATCCCATCCCGGAACGCAGCCCGCCAACCAACTGATAAACGAAATCGTGCAGGCTGCCCTTGTAGGGGATGCGGCCTTCGATCCCTTCCGGGACGAGCTTGCTTGCGCTGCCCTGACCACTGCCGTAGCGGTCTCGACCATACCCCTGCATGGCGCCCATGCTGCCCATCCCGCGGTATTCCTTGAAGCGGCGTCCTTCATACAAGACCACCTCGCCCGGTGATTCATCCAGGCCTGCCAGCAGGCTGCCGAGCATAACCGTGTCTGCTCCGGCGATGATCGCTTTAACAATGTCGCCGCTGAATTTTACCCCGCCGTCTGCAATCACCGGAACACCATATGATTTTGCGGCCTGGGCGCATTTGTTGATCGCAGTCAGTTGCGGCATACCGGCTCCGGCAATAATGCGCGTAGTGCAGATCGATCCGGCCCCCACGCCAACCTTGATGGCAGCCGCACCGGCTTCAATCAAGGCCGCCGCACCCTCGGCGGTGACCACATTCCCGGCGATAATCGGCAGGTCTGGCCAGGACTTTTTAATGTGTTGGATGGTTTCAATCACGCTTTTTGTGTGGCCATGGGCAGTGTCGATCGTGATGATATCCACGTCTGCATCGGCCAGCAGCCCGACGCGTGTGTCTACATCCTTCCCGACGCCAACGGCGGCGCCGCAGCGCAGCCGTCCCTGTGGGTCCCGTGCTGCGTTCGGGAAGTCGCGTTCTTTCTGGATGTCTTTGACTGTCAGCAGCCCTTTCAGTTTCCCTTGTTCATCCACCAGGGGCAGTTTTTCTATGCGGTGTTTGTGCAGCAGTGCAACGGCATCTTCCCTGTCGATGCCCACCGGGGCGGTTACCAGCGGTTGGGGGGTCATGAATTCAGTGACCGGTTTATCATAGTCCTTTATTTCAACAAAGCGGACATCCCGGTTGGTCAGGATGCCAACCAGCTGCCCGCTGTTGTCCATGATCGGTACCCCGCTGATTTTGTATTTTGACATGATGTCTTCAGCCTGCTGCAGGGTGGCGCCGGTTTGCAGGGTGACCGGCTCTGTGATCATGCCGGATTGGGAACGCTTTACCTTGTCGACTTCCTCAGCCTGTTGGTCGGGCGACAGATTGCGATGGATGATGGCAATGCCGCCTTCGCGCGCCAGGGCGATAGCCAGTCGCGCCTCGGAGACTGTGTCCATTGCAGCTGACAATAAAGGGACGTTGAGTGTGATCTCTTTGGTCAGTCGGGCGGTGATTTCTGTCTCAGAAGGCAGCACTTCACTGTACCCAGGGATCAGAAGCACATCGTCAAAAGTGAGCGCCTCTTCCGAATTAAAGATTTCTTTGTTCATAGAAAGCCTCTGCTGGTTGTCTGGATGATATTTGATCCATTCTACTTCAAAATGGGAAAATATCAATTTCGTTTTTAGGAAATATATTCTTTTTTTATGTTGGATTTCTATCCACAACCCCTCAGCGGCCCCGGGGTTGTGGGGAGGTATTTCCGGTTCGCTGCGGAGATCCTTCTTACATCTTGTACTCATCCTGTACTCATCCTGTACTAAACCTTTGAATATCCTTCGTATATCCACCGCACTGGTTGTTTGTATACTTGCAGAGGATCATTTGGATGTTTTTATCCTGTCTCCCTGACTCTGCAAGTAATTACACGAGAATGACAGCGCAGCCTGTTTGTTACTTGGCGATAAGGGAGCATTGCTCTACTGCCCTCATGGCAGAGTCATCTCAATCCCGCGTTGAACACAAATCCGGTCTTGAAAATCCGGTCTTGAAGTTGACCCTCTATTTTCTTCATGATAGACTTACCTGTTGGGCTTTGAGATGGCTTGTAAAGGAGGTTGAGATGGATGATCGTCCCGGTTGTTTGTCAGGGTTGTTCAAGTTGGTGCTGCTGGACTGGTTGTTTGACTTCCTGCAGGAGCGCTTCGGTTTTGGGCGGGGTTGTTCCTGTACGGGAATTGGCTGCGGCCTGATCCTGGGCATACTTTTCCTTGTTCTGGCCTGTTCGATCATTTCCGGCACAGATTGGCTGCACCTGTTCTGATGAAGAAACATACCCTGGTGAGCCTCCCCGTGTTTGTGTTGGGTATCCTGGTTTGCTGTTCGCTCCGGGTTTTGGCGCAGGAGCAGGGTCCCATCCACATCCAGACGCCGGCGCCCGGGCAGAACCTGGGTGGGGTAGTTTCAGTAACCGGAACCAGCTTGATCGATGGTTTCGTCTACTATGAACTTTCTTTTACCTACACAGGCAGCAGTGTGGAGACCTGGTTCCTGATACACAGCAGTGACCAGCCTGTCACCGATGGTGAACTGGCAGCCTGGGATACCACTTCCCTGGCCAATGGAGTCTACCAGCTGCGGCTACGGGTTTACCAGCAGGACGGCGCCTACCAGGATGATATTGTGGAAAACCTGAATATTGGTCTGTCGGTAGATCCCAGCCCGACTCCGGTTGTTGCTGCCGTTGCCACTGTCGTGGTACCAACCAGCCCGCCCGCTGCCATGTTTTCTCCGACAGTCACTGTGACAGCATTTCCCACGCCTACTGACTTACCCGTCAATCCTGTGGTTGTTCAGGAGCGGCGGGTGTATTTCAACCTGGGTCTGGGTGGGTTGGTCGCTTTGGGCGCCTTTATTTTCTTTGGGCTGATCATCTTCCTGAGAAGTAAATCATATTGATGACTGCAACCACCTATCTGATTGTCGGCCTGGGAAATCCGGGTCGAGAATATCGTGAAAATCGCCATAACATCGGCTTCGTGCTGATCGACCGGTTAGCGGTGCGGTTGAATGTTTCCCTATCGCGCTATCAATCCAATGCCCTGGTAGGTACCGCACAGTATGAAGCCCGCAAGGTCATCCTGGCCAAACCCCAGACCTTCATGAACCTCTCCGGCCAGTCTGTCCAGGGTCTGATCCGGTTTTATAAGATACCTGTGACCAATTTACTGGTTGCACATGATGACCTTGATCTTCCATTCGGGACCATCCGCCTGCGTCCCGGAGGGGGCGCCGGTGGACAAAAGGGGATCGCTTCGACCATTGAGCGCTTGGGAGACAAGGACTTTCCGCGCCTGCGCCTGGGAATTGGCCGCCCGCCAGGGCGGATGAATCCCGCGGCCTATGTGCTGCAGGATTTTCCAAAGGAGGACCTGGTTTTCCTGTCTGAAATCCTGGACAGAGCCTCTGAAGCAGTCTTTACCTTTTTGGTAGATGGCATGGATGCGGCCATGAACAAATTTAACGGGCAAATCTCAGCCTGATGGGCATCCGTTTGAATGAACAACGACCTGGTCGAGCTTATCCGAAAAACTCCTGAATACCAAGATTTGCTGCGGCAGCTGCAGTCTGGTGAAAGGCTCGCGGCCATCGGTCTGCCTCGCCCGGCGCGTTTACCGGTGCTGGCAGCGCTGCATTATGATCTGGAGCGTTCACTGCTCCTGCTGACCAACCGGGCCGACCAGGCCCTCTGCATGTTGGATGAGCTTTCCTTTTGGCTTCCGGATGCACCGCGCTATCTCTTCCCGGAGCCCAATCCGCTTTTTTATGAAGAGGCTGCCTGGGGGGTCACAACCCGGCGTGACCGCCTGCAGACACTGACGGCACTCTCCGCCTTTCATCTGCCCTTTGCAAAATCTCCGGAAACGCCGCCGGTGTTGGTGGCTTCTGCCCGGGCAGTAATGACCCGCACACTGCCTCGCAGGGATTTTCTTAAATCCAGCCGCGCCATCAAAATAGCCCAGAAAATACAGCCTGAAACCCTGCTGTATGAATGGGCGGGGATCGGTTACCAGGCAGCCGATACTGTCCTTGAATCCGGGCAGTTTGCCCATCGTGGTGGGCTGCTCGATATCTGGCCTCCGGCAGAGAAAAGCCCGGTGCGGTTGGATTTCTTTGGCGATGAGATCGAGATTATTCGCCGCTTTGATCCGGCCACGCAGCGTACGCTTGAGAAGCTGGACCAGATCCTGGTCACGCCGGCCAGGGAAGTCCTGCCCGGTCATGCCCGGGAGTTGGTCGAGAGTCTGCCCCCTGAGAGCTTTTCAGAATTTTATCTGCCGGTTGTTCATAGAGTTCCAGCTTCACTGCTCGATTACCTGCCCCAGGGCAGCCTGGTCTTGGTAGATGATCTTGGCCTGGTTGAGGGCATGGTTGCAGAAGTTGAAGAGCAGGCGGTTGCCTTCCGCATGGAAAGTAACCGTGAAGGGACACTGCCGGGTGATTTCCCGGTACCGTACTTGAGTTGGTCCGAACTGTCCGACAGCCTGCAGGCTCATCCCGTGCTGGAGTTGGGATATTCACCGGGTGAGGCCGGGACGGTTGGGAACGTCCTGTCTGCATTGTTCAAGCCCGGCATGCGTTTTGGTGGGCGCCTGAAGGAGTTCATCGATCATCTTGGAGGGTTGATAGAGGGAGGGCAGGTGGTTACAGTCGTTTCGCGTCAATGTGCCCGGTTGCAGGAGTTGTGGCAGGAACGGCTGCTGGCAGTGGATCATACCCGGTTGGCCAGCGCAGGCATGCCTGAAGTAGTCTTCTTGGAAGCTTCCCTGACTGAAGGATGGATTCTGGGGGATGTTCATTTGATCACTGATTCCGAGATCTTCGGGTGGGAGCGCCCGCAGCCCAGGCGCCGGCCGCGTCCAATTGCCGAGACTCCCGAATCGATCTATGCTGACTTCCGGTCCGGGGATTGGGTTGTTCACGTGGATTATGGAATTGGCCGGTATGTGGGTTTGATCCAGCGCTCGCTGGACGGCCTGGAGCGCGAGTACCTGTGTATTGAATACAAAAACAGCGACCAGTTGTTTGTCCCGATACACCAGGCTGACCGCCTGACCAAATATATTGGCCCGGATGCCGCTGCGCCCTCTCTCGGCAGCCTGGGGAACCAGGAATGGCCGGAGACAAAGCGCCGGGTAAAGGAAGCTGTGCAACAGGTTGCAGGGGAATTACTCGACCTGTATGCCCGCCGCCAGGTGGCCGAAGGGCATGCTTTTGGACAGGATTCCCCCTGGCAGTCTGAGTTGGAGGCCAGTTTCCCGTATGTCGAGACCGAAGATCAACTGCGTGTCCTGCAGGAAGTAAAACAAGATATGGAATCCAGGCGTCCTATGGATCGTTTGTTGTGTGGGGATGTCGGGTATGGGAAGACCGAAGTCGCCTTGCGGGCTGCCTTTAAGGCGGTTATGGATGGCAAGCAGGTGGCTATCCTCGTTCCCACTACCGTTTTGGCCCAACAGCATTACGAGACCTTCAAACAGCGCCTGGCCGCCTATCCTGTCAAAGTCGAAATGCTTTCACGTTTTCGAACCCAGCGGGAGCAGAGCAGTATCTTACTTGACCTGGCCCTGGGATTGCTGGATATCGTCATAGGGACACACCGCCTGGTGCAGTCTGACGTGGAATTCAAAGATTTGGGCCTGGTCATTATCGATGAAGAGCAGCGTTTTGGGGTGACACACAAGGAACACCTTAAAAAGCTGCGCACCGAAGTGGATGTCCTGACCATGACAGCGACGCCGATCCCGCGTACCCTGTATATGGCTTTGACCGGTGTCCGTGATATCTCGACCCTGGATACTCCCCCCGAAGAGCGACTGCCAATTGTAACGTATATTGGCCCGTATTCCCCGCGGCTTGTACGGCAGGCGATTTTACGGGAATTGGAACGGGGGGGGCAGGTCTTTTTCCTGCACAATCGGGTGCAAACCATAGATGCCATGATGGCGCACCTCAATCGCCTTGTACCTGAAGCCCGGGTAGAGATAGCCCATGGGCAAATGCCTGAGAATGCTCTCTCAAGAGTGATGCACCGGTTTACCGAAGGAAAAGTGGATGTCCTGCTGTGCACTTCGATCATAGAGTCGGGTCTCGATATCCCCAATGCAAATACCCTGATTGTTGACCGAGGCGATACATTTGGGTTGGCCCAGCTTTATCAGTTGCGCGGGCGGGTCGGTCGCGGGGCGGTGCGGGCATATGCCTATTTTTTCCGGCACCGTCGCAAACCACCCACAAATGAAGGGCAGGAACGTTTGGAGGTGATAGCAGAGAACACACAGTTGGGCGCCGGTTATTCAATTGCTATGCGCGATCTCGAAATGCGCGGCGCAGGGGAATTGCTGGGTACACGGCAGTCAGGTTACATTGCCTCGGTGGGATTCCATTTGTATACGCGCCTGTTGGCTGGCGCCGTCCGTATGATGCGCAGGCAGCGCGGCTTGCCGGAACCCAAAGAAGCGGAACTGCTGGCGGCCGGCGTCGGTGTGCCTGTCAATGTTGATCTGCCGCTGCCATCTGGGATTCCGGCAGAGTATATACCTGATCAAAATCTGAGATTGCGCCTCTATCGCCGACTGGCTGACACGATGGATCAGGTAGACCTGGATATGCTGGCGGCAGAATTTGAAGATCGCTTTGGGCCGCTGCCGGAAGCACTGCAGACGCTGTTCTATCAGATGCATGTCAAACTCCTGGCCGAAAAGGCCGGGCTGGTATCTGTCAGTATGGAAGGGGGGCAGATCATACTGCGTTACCCGGCGTCTGTTGAAGGGGGGCATTCCACGCGCTTGCGGGATATTGGGGCGGAAATACGCGGTGGAAAACAGGCATATTGGTGTTCTTTTGGGAAAGATCCCGACTGGCAGCGAAAGTTATTGGCGACACTCATTAAAATCGTAAAGTTAAGGAACTAGCTTCCATTCGTTTGTCTATCGATACCATCCCGTAGTAGGGTGCCTGATCAGTTTTCCTGTTGTAAAATCATCTCACATACCTTATGAACCAGAGACAAGTACAACACATTATCGGTTTAACCGGCAACATTGCAACTGGCAAGGGCGAGGTTTGTAAAGTCCTGCAGGAATATGGGTCTTATGTGATCGACATCGATGCCCTGGTTGGACGTGCTGTTTTGAAGGATGCACCGGCCTATCAACCCCTGTTGATCGAGTTCGGGGTTGAGCTGCTTGGAACATCAAACGAGATCGACCGCGAGAAACTGGATCGATTGATCTTGAACGATCCTGATGCTGAAGTAAAGTTCAATGCGCTCCTGCTTCCGATTATTAGCAAAGCGGTTAATATTCTCATTCATCATTCCAGCCATGCAGTTGTTGTGATCAATGATAGCAAGTTATTCGAAAACGGCTTGGATAGTCTTTGTGATTCGATCTGGGTGACTTATGCAGAACAGCCTGTACAGATAGAGATCCTGGCGCTGGAAAGGGGGATTAGGGTCAAGGATGTTATGAGATTGGTAACATCCCAACCTCCCCAGGATAAGACGATCGAAAAGGCCGATGTTGTAATTCACAATATCGGTTCTTATGACTCTCTGGTGAAACAGGTCAATAGTGCTTGGCAAGGACTATCTGAGGACGTACGGGAAAATCGGGTTTCCAATGCCTGGCGGCCGCCTGCCTGGCAGGCAGATCTGGTAGCCAGGCAGCACCAGGAACCCGATACTGAAGACCGAATTGCTTTTCTGGTTCGTAAACAAACAAGAACGGTTGAGTTTCTTGAGAAGAAACCACCGAATAGGGCTGGTGCGGTGCTGCGATTGATCACCGGCAGGATTGTAAACACCATTACAACCTTGCTGGTGATTGCCTACCTGACATCCCTTGGCTTGATCCTGGCCGAACGCGGGCGAGAACATCTTCCCGCAAATCCCTTGAATGCCATGTGGGAATCGCTGCTCTGGGTGTACCGGTATATCGTCATACACCCGCAGACATATTTCTGGAATCGGACCGAAACCCCGGCGTTTGGACTGGTAGCAGAGATCTTGTTGTACAGCGCCATCCTGCTTTTGCTGGCCTTGGGTGTTGCGCTGGTTGTGGGGATGTCACTGGGAACGGCGGCTGCCCTGTCCAAGCGTAAGGTGATTTCATCTTTCATTATGGTCCTGTCGGTCCTGGGGGTTTCTACACCCAGTTTCCTGCTGGCTATGATATTTTGGGTAATCAATATTATGCTGCACCGCAGGTTTGGTCTTACTGTGCTGCCGTCGGCCGGATTTGGACTAGACACGCATATGATCATGCCTGTGCTGGTACTGTCGATGAGACCTTTGGCCCAGATTGCCCAGGTTAGTTTCGTCTCGTTGACGGATGTGCTCAGGCAGGATTACATCCGAACGGCCAGGGCGAAAGGCCTGAGCTGGCGCCTTGTACGTGACCGGCATGCGGTGAGGAATGTGCTTATCCCAGTGCTGACTACCTTGGGAACCTCGCTGCGATTTTCACTGGCCAGCCTGCCTGTGGTTGAATTGTTCTTCGATTGGCCGGGTGTTGGTCAGACGCTGCTGGATGCGATCTCAAAAGGTGAAACCACCCTGGTGATTGACTTGATTCTCTCACTGGGGTTGTTCTTCTTGCTGGTCAACCTCGCCATCGAAGTGTTCTTCCCATTGATTGATCCACGCCTGCGGGAGAACAAAGGATCAGAAGAAGAGTCCAGGAATGAGAGGACATCATTTCTTGGGTTCATTACAGCAGTGTTTGATATTGTCCGCTGCTCGCTGCGCGATTTTTTTGGGCGTTTTCGAAAACAGAAGAGTGACTGGCCTTCACTGCCCGACTTTACAGGTATAAAAAACCACAACCTGGATTATGAACCGGCTCACCACCGTTCCCGTTGGGTGTTTCATAGTATTATTCGCAACCCATCCCTGATTGTGGGAACGCTTCTGGTGATGGGCTTGATCTTCCTGGTTTTCTTCGGCAGTCAACTGACATCCGCCAGCCCATATAAGACCCATGGGGTCATGATGATCGAAGAAAACGTTTATGCCCCGCCGTTTGAGCCATCGTCAGTATTCCCCTGGGGGAGTGATTACGTTGGGCGGGATATGCAGGCATTAGTTCTTTCCGGCGCCAGACAAACCCTGGTGCTGGCCTTTTTCGGGATGCTGATGCGCGTCCTTCTGGGTGCTGTTTTTGGTGCACTGGCTGGCTGGCAGCGCGGTGGCTGGTTGGACAGGCTGGTAACCAATGCGATCAGTATTTGGGCGGCTTTCCCGGTTACTTTGTTTGCGATGATCATGATCCAGGCGTTGGGCATCCAGCAGGGGCTGTGGGTCTTTGTATTGACCCTGTCCGTTGTCGGATGGGGCGAGGTCGCCCAGATTGTGCGCAGCCAGGTTTTGACGTTAAAACCACAGCCTTATGTCGAATCAGCCTATTCTGTTGGCGCACGATCAGACCAAATCATGGTGCGGCACATTGTTCCAAACCTGGTGAATTCGTTGATTGTACTGGCTGTGCTTGAAACGGGTGGTATCTTGATGCTGCTGGCCGAGTTAGGATACCTGAATATCTTCATGGGGGGAGGTTTCAGTGCCATGATTGGGGAGACTGGCCGGATGGTGGCAGTCATTGTCAAGTTTTCGGATGTACCGGAATGGGCTGCAATTATTGCTAATGTACGCCAGTGGTGGCGTAGTTATCCTTGGATGGCTCTGTATCCGGGGCTGGCATTTTTCCTTTCGATTATGGCATTTAACCTGATGGGGGATGGACTGCGTCGTTTCCTGGATGATGCCCAGGCCAATCTGAGTCGTTTGTTCAACCGCTATACCTTTATCCTTGGGGTTATTGTTGTCGCAGCCTTGATTTACTGGTTTCAGGCTACCGCCCCCCTGGGAGTTTACCGCAGTGAAGCCAACAATTTTGACGAACAGCGGGTCCTGGAAGAAATCAGGGTCTTGTCGTCTCCCGAATTCGAAGGACGCGAGACCGGCAATCCCGGCGCAGAGAAGACCGCCATGTATATTGAGCAGCGAATGATCGAGATTGGTTTACAGCCAGGGGCTGAGGGGTCCAGTTACATACAGTCGCAGACCGTCTCCCGTTATCACCTGATGGAAGTGCCTGTTCTTGAAATCACCGATGAGCGGGGAAATGCCACTACAGGCCTGGTTTATCGCCAGGATTATACCGAGGTTACGGGGGTAAATTACTACGGGAATCGAAGCGGTCCGGTTGTTGGGCTGGCGTTTGGCGAAATATTGGACTTGCCAGGCAATGATCCGTACCGGATTAGAGAGCTTGGGCTGGAAGACGCGATTGTGTTGGTGCGCAAAGCAGACCTGAAAAAAGTCCCAACCGTAAAGGTTGCCGGGATCCTAGTCGTTACAGATGAGCCGCTTGATCTCCAGCGCCGGAATTTGTATCCGGGAAATTTCATCCTTCCAGGAATCTTCCTTAACGATGGGCGCATAAATCCTGCCCCTGTAATCATCATCACCGAAGTACTGGCCGATCAGCTGTTGGAGAGCTGCGGTAGCAATCTGGCGGATCTGGACCGGGTCGCCGGCAGCCTGGCGCCTGGCCAGGTATCTTTCACTGATCCGGGAAGGACGGTACATCTGGAAGTTAACCCAGTGACTAAAGAAAACATCTTTGATGAGCAATATTACAATGTGATCGGGGTCTTGCCGGGGAAAGGGGCAGATATGGGCCTGGATGACCAGGTGATCATTGTCAGTGCATATTACGATGGTCTTGGTATCGGGCCGGATGGGACGTTATATCCGGGGGCCAACGACAATGCCTCTGGTGTGGCCATGATGCTGGAACTGGCGCGCCAGATGAAAGAGAGTGCTTACCAGCCGGATAAAACAATGATCTTTGTTGGGCGAACCGGGGGAGAACGTTCAGAGGGTTTGAGCGTCAAGAATATTATGGGAGCCCGGTCCGGGTTCAACCAACTGACAGTCGAGGCTGTGATCGAGCTATCTGGCGTTGGCGCTGGTGAAGGGGAAGCCATTGCTATTGGTCAAGATAGTTCCTATCGGATGGTAAAGTTATTCCAGCGAGCCGCAAAAAAGTATGGCATAGAGGCTACCACGCGTGGACGTGGTCCGCACTATGGTAATGAAATTGCGGTTGGTTTTGGAGGGCGTTCTGCTTTGACGCTTTCCATCAGTTGGGATGGCGCTGATGAACTCGCACACACACCTTATGATACGCCGGAAATCATTGATCCGCAGAAGCTGCGTGATGTAGGTCGATCCACGCTGTTAAGCCTGTATGTGGCTAGTCGTGAGACCGAATATTAAGGAATAATACAGCGCAAGAGATAAAGAATCTGGCTTCATTATTCGATCACATCGGAGCAAATTCATGAATTGCAGCCCAGGTTCAGGGTATTTCTGCGGTGTTTTGGGGGTATGCTCACAATTATCCTGGTGACTGCCTGTCTGATCTTGTTTGGGTTGATAATGGCGGAGCGCGGGCGTGAACACCTGCCGGCTGAACCGTGGAATGCCGCACTCGAAGCTGTTGGCAGTCTGGCAGCTTATTTCTGCATACATCCGAACAGCGATGTCTGACATAAGGCTGAAATTCCGGTGATGAAATTGATACTGGACACCCGATGAACAGTACCGGCCTGCTGTTCATCTCCCTGGGAATCGCCTTATTGCCGGGGTTGGTGGTTGGTGTGACCGCCGCGCTTTCAAGGCGAAAGGTTTCTGCTCCATGGATCTCGTCTCTCTCGATCCTGGGGATATCAACGCCTGGCTTTCTCCTGGTGATGTTTCTTTGGATGGTATATGTATATTTTTTCACTGGACAGGTTTGCACGCCTTACTTTCTGTGGGGTTTGGTTGAGGTGTGCACCTGGTCATTCTTGCACTGTTGTTGGCAATGAGACCGCTGGTACAAATTGCTCAGATAATGTAAGAGTCCCTGTCTGATATACTTATGCAAGGTTATATTGCAAGTTGCTAATACCAAGGGGGTCCCTGTGTTATGGTTCACAACCAATACGCTCTGCGAAACTTACTCAACTCGAATTATCATAATGTCATCGGTTATATCCCTGGTGAAGGGGTCCAGATGGGGCTGGGCAAGAATGTCATTATTGTCAACTGCTAATGTATGCCAAGACGGGTTTTGGCTTATTGAATGTTGAAGTGGAGATCGAATTAAGCGGAGACGCCGCCGGTTCCGGTGATGCGATCCTGGTTACAGAAGACAGCGGCTGCCGGCTGGTCACACTTTGCCAGAATGCGGCCAGGAGGTTTAATGCGCCACAACAGGATGGGGACCACATTATGATATCCAGGAGAGTTTTGGCGGTTGCGAAGCCCTGTCATTGTTTGTAAGCTGGGGTGGTTCCAGTTAGAACGTCCATACCCCTTGTGATACTTATGAAGTCATCGATCCCCATATCCTGGAGGATGTCGGTAAACTGACGATGCTCACTCTGTGCGTCTTGAACTGGGAAACAGCTAATCAGGCCTGGGAAGCTGACTTCATGACGATAGCGAATATTTTCGATTCGCCCGGTGAGACATTGGTCAGTTGTGCAAGTAGTCCGGAGATCAAAAGAGGGTGTGAATTAAGGGTGCTGCCTTCTGTATTGTTGTATTCCTGGGGCGAGATTTGACCAGAAAAATCTCCATGGAAAATGTCTACTTTTTACACCTTTGTTTTTTAAGAGTCAAAAGTAGAATATAAATGCTTAGCCTGCAATGATAGCCATGGAATAGAAAACTGGCTGGAAGGTTGTACTTACAGGGAATAATGAAAACCAAGAGTTATTTTATTATCTTATCCATAATTGTATTGAGCATTGGTTGTGGTTCGTTTGGGTATAGCGTTTCGGCTAAGGATCCGGATTACGTAGCTGCAATTGTCTTTGGCGCCCTTGGCGACTCGACCCCGGAAATGGCCGGCTCCGATACAGTTATGCCCGATTCGTTCAACAGTTCTGGCAATCAGGTTGGAAATGTATCGGGAGCGATCTGCAACCTGGATGAGACTGAATTAAATGCGTTTTTCCAAAATGTGGTTACCAGGGAAGTGATTGAAGCGAACTTTACAGAGGAGCAGACCTCTTACGAGATTGAACTTCCGGTTGGGAACTATATGGCATATGCCTGGTTCCCGGATTATTCAGACAGTATCTCTTACTCGAATGCAGTTACCTGCGGATTGCAGCCAGAATGCCAGGATCATTCGCTGGTTGAGTTCTCTGTTTTACCCGGCCAAACACTTATGGGAGTCAACCTCTGCGACCGTTTTCATGGTCCATTTGACGTTCCTTTCCCTCCTAGTATTGCACGTGAAAGCATTATCGGAGAAGTGAATGGTAATATAACCGGTTATATCGGCCCTGAAGAAGAAAAACTGGTAGTGGTTGCATTCAACCAGTCCACAAATTTCTGGTACTGGTCTGTTCAGGGGCCGGGAGAGCGCATGTATACCATTGAAAACCTTCCAGTCGGTACTTACCAGGTGGTTGCTTACGATATCCTGGGTAATATTGGCGGGACACCGCCAAATGTCCTGGTCATGGCCGGGGAAAGCACCCAGGCTGATATTGTTGACTGGAGTGGGGAGTATCCGGTAAATCCTGTACAGCAGGTCTTGGAATAACCGCATCGTGACGCATTGGTATATACGAAGGCGTCTCTCGCATACCAGAGGCGTCTTTTTATGTTTGGGTTGCTGTCCGGAACATTGAATGTTACCTGGTAATTGCAGTTAGCTTAACGGGGGCGCCCCTCCGTTTAGGGGCAAGATGTGTGAGAAAATGACGCGTTTATGCATCACCACGGAGACAGCTGAGATGGAGTGCAAAGCAGAAAAACGAGCCCGATGCCGGCAAAAGCAGTCCAGGTAACTTTCGTCCCGTTTCCAGACCCGGGTTCGTAACGACCAGGCGCTCAGACGCCCGAAAATAGGATATGCTTTCCAA
>JAFGMV010000119.1 GCA_016927315.1 Anaerolineales bacterium
AACTCCCAGACTAAGTCCTTTGTCTTCCGGCCACAAATCGCCCCGAAAGAAACGAGAAATGCCGGTGGAGTGAATAAAAAGAAGTCCTGGCCGAATAAAAACCACACGGTACCTTTTACCAAAAAGATGCGCATTTATTGGGTATCCGCTCGAGAGCGGATTGGAAAGAGTCCGTATTTATTATGGAAAAGAGCCTATTTATTGGAAAGCATATCCTTTTTTCGGGTGGACGAAAGTCACCTGGACTGTTTTTGCCGGCAAGCGGGTTCGTTTTTCTGCTTTGCTCTGCATTTCAGCTGTCTCCCTGGTGAGGCACGAACGCGTCATTTTCTCACTCATCCTGCCCCTAAACGGACATGCACCCTCAAGACAGGGAGGCTTGCTTGTCCAAATAATCTGCTGTAAGATGGATAAATGGATCGGCTGCTTTTTTAATGGAACGGCTTGGGGCTGCTCGCAGCGCCAGTCACAATCGCTTTTCATCCCGATCAAGCCAACAGAAAATATTTCCGCAGCAGCAGCCCCGCCTATAGACAAGATTGGTTTGTCCTTTTGTACTATGACCTGCGTGTGCAAAGAAGGCTTTGATTCGGAACGAATGTTGGAGACAGTTGAGTGTACTCACACATCCGGGCAAGCCACTTTGGAATACTGACCTTCTAACCTTGGTAAACACCATCCATAAGTACTCCATGTCTATCCTGGTAAGTCCGGTTGAATGGGAGTTGAAATGCCCAAGTATGCACGATGGGGACAGAAAACAAAATGAAACATAAAAAGGAATCTGGTAAAAGAAAGGGATGGCAGGTGGTTTTGCTAACCCCGGGAATCATCCTGATTATTTATTCGACTCTGTTTACCCCCTGGAATACCAAAGAGCTGACCTCCAACCCACGGCCTGCAGTTGGTTATACTGATGCTGCTCGGAGAATAGTAACTCTACAGGCACAGGAAGCACTTCAAGATATGAACCCGATCTGCATGACCCAGTTTTATACACACGGGCAGAAAGTAGAACGGAGCATTGTCTTTGTCCATGGTTATACTCAGTGTCCTCGACAGTTCAGCAACCTGGGGAAACAATTCTACCAACAGGGTTATAACGTACTCATTGTCCCGCTGCCTTTTCATGGATTGACAGACCGGATGACAGATGTGCATGGACGGCTCAAGGCTGAGGACCTGACTGCCTATACGGATGAAATGGTCGATATCGCCCAGGGACTGGGCAACGAAGTGACCATTGCAGGCATCTCGGCTGGTGGCGTTGTCGCAGCCTGGGCAGCCCAATATCGCAGTGATATCGATCTGGCAGTATGTATTTCACCCGCCCTGGGGACCGAACAAATACCCACCCTTTTAACGGCCCCGGTTACAAACATCTTGACCATACTCCCTGATGCTTTCATGTGGTGGAACCCTACCCTGCAGGCTGATGGCGGTTCGGAACACGCCTATCCGCGTTATTCCAGGCATGCCTTGGCCCAGACCTTCCGGCTTGGGTTTGCCATCCAGGCAGCTGCACGACAGAATGGACCGGCTGCCAGGACCATCCTGGTTGTGATCAATGGAAATGATCATATCATCAACAATGACATGATCATGAATCTGGTCAACTGCTGGACCAGGCATGGCGCCAACCTGGAAATCTATGAATTTGAGCCGGTTTTACAGCTTCCCCATGACCTGATCGATCCAGAACATAAGGATCAACAAATTGAGTTGGTCTATCCTATCCTGATCGACCTGTTCACAAAGTAAAACTGTGTTGGGCTGTTCTGGATGTCATCTGGGTTCAGTATGGTTCTAACAAGAATCCAGCCAGGAACATATGGAGAAATGTCACAGCAAACCTGTGAAAATCACATTCTGAATATAAAAACGCTCTGTACGCTGTTAACTGTTCCCCGGTCACAGAAAACATTCCGTTCTATTTTGTTGATTACACCATCGTCGGTTCTTCATAAATCCCAAAGACTTCCTTCATCACCTCGACGATTTCTCCTAAGGTAGCATAAGCCCGCACGGCCGCCAGGATGTATGGCATAGTATTCTCGGTACCCTGGCAGGCCCGGCTTAATCTGTCCAGGGCCTGGCCGACATGGCCGTTATCTCGTTCAGCCCGGATCTGCTCGAGGCGTGTAATCTGGCGCTGGTAACCCTGGGGATCTATTTCCAGGAAGGGAATGTTAGCCGGCTGGTCGTCGGTATAAGCGTTTACACCGACGATCTTTCGCCGCTCGTGGTCGATCTCCTGCTGGTAACGGTAGGCTGAATCGGCTATTTCGGACTGGAAGAAGCCCTTTTCGATGGCCGGGATGACCCCTCCCAGACTATCAATCTGTTCGAAATACCGGTAAGCCTGGGCCTCGATTCGGTTGGTCTGGGCTTCAACGAAGAAGCTTCCGCCCAATGGATCGATGGTATTGACCACGCCAGATTCTTCGGCAATGATCTGCTGGGTACGAAGTGCGAGGGTCACAGCCTGTTCCGATGGCAGTGCCAGGGCCTCATCCATTGAATTGGTATGTAAACTCTGGGTCCCGCCCAAAACTGCAGCCAGGGCTTGCAGTGCTACCCGTACCACATTGTTTTCCGGTTGCTGGGCCGTCAGGGAAACACCGGCAGTTTGCGTGTGGAACCGTAAAAGCCAGGACCGCGGGCTGCGCGCCTCGAAGGTCTCTTTCATCTGGTGTGCCCAAATGCGGCGGGCTGCCCGGTATTTGGCAATCTCCTCAAAGAAATCATTGTGCGCATTGAAAAAGAAAGACAGGCGCGGTGCAAATGCATCCACATCCAGACCGCGTTCAATACCCCAGCGAACATATTCCATGCCATCTGCCAGGGTAAAGGCCAGTTCCTGAGCTGCGGTTGACCCTGCTTCACGAATATGATAACCGGAAATAGAAATCGTGTTCCACTGCGGCAGGTGTAGTGTACCATACTCAATTGTATCGGTTACCAACCGCATGGAATAAACGGGGGGAAAGATAAACTCCTTTTGAGCAATGAACTCCTTAAGGATATCGTTCTGTGTGGTGCCACGAAGCTGGTCGAGACGGAGACCCTGTTTTTCGGCGGCAGCAATGTACATGGCCCAGATAACAGCCGCGGGTGAGTTGATGGTCATGCTAGTGGAAACCTTATCCAGCGGGATATCCTCCAGCAGTAGTTCCATATCCTTGAGTGAAGAAACAGCCACACCGCATTTCCCGAACTCGCCCAGGGCCTCTGGTGCATCCGAGTCGTATCCCATCAGGGTTGGCAGGTCAAAAGCAATACTAAGACCCGTCTGACCCTGCTCAAGCAGATATTTGAACCGTGAATTTGTTTCTTCTGCAGTACCAAAACCGGAGAACATACGCATGGTCCATTGTTTACCACGGTACATGGTTGCATGGATGCCGCGCGTAAAAGGGTATTCGCCCGGGAAACCCAGATCCTGTTCATAATTTATACTGGCTGTATCCAGGGGGGTATAAAGGCGTTTGATCGGTTCGGAAGAGGTAGTGGTGAATTCTGTCTGGCGTTCCGGATATGCGGTGATAACTCCGAATAGAGTCTGCTTTTCCCATTTTTTCAAGGTCGAAACGAACCTGTCAAGTTTTTTTCCATCATACATATAAACCTCCTTTGGCAACAATTTAATATTACCGCAGGATAATATATTTCACACGCCAGTCAGTGTCGTCCAAAACCAGTTATCGCATAGTATCCCTACAGCGAAGATTGCTGAGTTCCCCTTAAATACAGTCATGATTTCTTACAGTGCTCTTGCAAAGATGGTATACTAAATCAGACACCTCTGAAAGTACTGGTTATGCCTCGCTTAGAAATAGACGTAGATCCTGTAGACCACATAACCGCTGATGCCATAGGGAAACCAGGCCAGCGCGTTTTTTATATCCAGGCTTTTCAAGCGGAACGAACTGTATCTGTCCTGATAGAAAAGTTCCAGCTTCAGTCTCTTAGCGTTGGTATAGAGCAGTTCCTGGCTGAATTGACCACGAGCAACCCCGACCTCCCGGAAGCATCCGGAGAGTACAATCCCGATACTATGCACATCAACCCGCCCGTGGAACCGCTTTTTCGAGTGGGTGAGATCGGATTGGGTTATGACAAAGATCGGGACCTGACTGTCTTGATCATTCGGGAAGTGCAGCTTGGTGAAAACGAAGACCCGGATGAAGCCAGCATAGTGCGTTACTGGTGCACACGCTCACAGCTAAGCGCCATATCCCATTGGTCTGCTGAAGTTGTGCATCAGGGGCGTCCGAGGTGTCCTCAATGCGGGCAGCCAATGGAGCCGGAAGGACACTTTTGTCCCAAAAAAAATGGGCATAAGCACTGAGCATGTTTGGAGATTTCTTGACCGAACAAATAATTGTAATCAATGTCAATCACAAAGGACATTAACAAATTACAAGAAGCCCTGCAATTGGGGAGAATCAAACTGCAGGGTCAATTTATATTGGGTTCAAATTATACTTTCCTGGTCGATGTAACCTATCAGGGTGAACAACATCAGGCGGTTTATAAACCAATTCGAGGGGAAAAGCCGTTATGGGATTTCCCGCAGTGCAGTCTGGCAAAACGGGAAGTTGCCGCATTCCTGGTCAACCGTTCCCTGGGATGGGATTTTGTTCCGGCTACGGTGTTGCGTGAAGATGGCCCTTATGGAGCCGGTTCACTACAACAATTTATTGAATATGATCCCAATTATCATTACTTCACCTTCAATGATCGAGACAGGCAGCGGCTGAAGAAGGCTGCATTATTTGATTTATTGATCAATAATGCTGATCGTAAAGGCAGTCATATATTAATCGAGACGAATACGGAACACCTGTGGTTAATAGACCATGGTGTCTGCTTTCATTCTCAAGATAAACTACGAACGGTTATCTGGGATTTTGCCGGGCAAAGCATTCCGGAATCTTACTTATCAAATCTTGAGCAACTGCGCAGCAAACTTGATACATCCGAGGTGCACGATTCACTGCTGGCTTGTCTTGATCCTGAAGAAATAGCGGCTCTTGATGCCCGTGCAGAACGGTTATTGGCTGAAAGGCGGTTTCCGCAACCGCCAGAAGATCGCCGCGCACATCCCTGGCCGCCAATATAAAAACAGACATCGGCTATATTCGACCGGCCGATGCCAGGTAAAAATCGAACCCAAAATATTCTGGAGACCTATGCACTATAGACTGGCTTTTCTTGGTTTTGGCAATGTTGGGCAGGCTCTGGCAAGGCTATTACTGCGTAAAAGGCAAGAACTTAAACAGGTTCATCAGTTGTCTTTTTCTGTGGTTGGAGTTGCCACCGGGCGGCGCGGCCGTGCGATTGACCCAACCGGGCTTGATCTTGAACAGGTTTTAAAACATATTGAAACGAACACATCACTGGATACACTCACAAAGGCGCCAGTGGAAAGTTCACTTGAGTTTATTCAAAAGTGTGATTCAGATGTCTTGTTTGAGAACACGCCTGTTAATCACCAAAACGGTGAACCGGCTATTTCCCATCTAAAAACTGCGTTAGGGCTGAGTATGCATGCCATCACTGCAAATAAAGGTCCGGTAGTACATGCTTATCAAGAACTGGTAAATCTGGCCAACCAAAAGGAAAGGTGCTTCTTTTTCGAATCAACAGTGCTGGATGGCGCCCCAGTTTTTTCTTTATTCCGGGATGCATTACCTGCCGCCCGGGTTAAATCGTTTCGAGGCATCCTCAATTCGACCACCAACCTGATCCTGACACGCATGGAGAAGGGAGAATCATTTGAAGATGCAGTCGAGTATACCCAGAAAATAGGGATTGCAGAGAGCGATCCGGTCGCCGATCTGGATGGCTGGGATGCGGCTATCAAAGTTGCAGCCCTGGTAACCGTACTGATGGGCGTTCCTACCAAACCGCAGGATGTACCGCGCCAGGGGATCGCTCAAATCGCACCAAACATGATTGCTAAAGCCCTGGAAGATGGAAAACGTTATAAGATGATTTGTTCTGCCCGTCTGGAAGGTGAACAGGTCGAAATGAGTGTCCAGCCTCAAATGGTTACCCCAGAGTCACCCTTGTATCAGGTTCAAGGAACCTCCTGTATGATTGAGTTTGAAACCGATGTCCTGGGGTTGTTATCACTGGGTGAGAATGATCCCACACCTGAGACAACTGCCTATGGGTTGCTGGCTGATTTCATCAATGCAGTAACATGGGCAGGGCGGACCGGGTAAAGTGCAGAATTTCTGCTTGTAAGAGGTGTTTAAAGTGAATCAAGTAACACAGGAACAGTCACTGCGCATTCTGAAAGATGATTGGGGACGGTATCTGGCTGATTTTAAAGGTCTGTCTCCACAGGAACAACGTGCCTTTTTGGAAGACCAGGGATATGCCAGTTTTCACGATTTACTCGCACATATCTGTGCCTGGTGGGAAGAAACATTGACAGTCATCAATTCTATCCTGGATAACGAAGAAGTCACAGGACGTGAATACGATATTGATCAATTCAATGCTGAAGCAATTATAAAGTTCCGGAAATGGGATCCGGTTGACCTGGAAACCCATTTTGAGAATTTACGCCAATCGTTGGTTGACCTGGTAATTGACCTGCCTGATGAAGCCCTTGCCTACCAGCGTATCACCACCTGGATGCATGCCTGTGTGGTAGAGCACGCAGAGGAGCATAAAATTCGTGACTGACAGGGATGTATTCATCCTATCTGCTGTACGTTCCCCGATTGGATTGGGAAAACCCTCTGGTGCATTATTTCCTTTCCTTCCTGTTAATTTATCTGCACTGGTACTGGTGGAAGCACTGCGCCGGGCGGGTATTGATCCTGCCCAGGTGGAAGATGTTATCTGGGGTATCGTTACCCCGATCGGTGACCAGGGGGCGAACCTGGCCCGCCTGGCGGTACTCAAGGCCGGTTTCCCGGTGACAGTGCCCGGGGTAACTATTAATCGTATGTGTGGGTCGAGTCAGCAGGCGGTTCATTTTGCTTCTCAGGCGATCCTGTCTGGTGATATGGATATTATCATCGCCGGCGGAATTGAGATGATGTCTCACCAGGCAATGGGTGCAGACTTTCCAAAGACGTGGCCTGAAGATTTCCCTTACGACTTGGTCCGCCAGGGTATCAGTTCAGAATTGATGGCTGAAAAATGGAACTTGAGCCGTGAAGCACTGGATGCGTATGCCTCTCAGAGCCATATTCGGGCCGGGAGCGCCATTCGAAATGGTTACTTCCACGACCAGATTCTGCCGGTTGAGCTTCCTGATGGCACTATCTTTTCCCAAGATCAGGGGGTACGCTCGTCCCTGGACCGGGAAAAAATGGCTGCCCTGAAACCTGTTTTCAAAAAGAATGGAGTGGTTACAGCCGGGAATGCCAGCCAGATTAGTGATGGAACCGCTGCATTGGTGTTGGCATCTTCAGAGGCTGTCGGACGTTATAACTTGATGCCCATGGCCCGTGTTGTTTCACGTGTGGCAGTTGGCTCTGACCCGATTCTGATGCTGGATGGGCCAATTGCAGCTTCACAGAAAGTTCTGAAGAAATCAGGGCTCACCCTGGAAGATATGGGTGTTATTGAACTTAATGAGGCTTTTGCCAGCGTGGCACTTGCCTGGGCGAAAGAGATGAAACCCGACCTGGAGAAGTTCAACCCTAACGGTGGTGCAATCGCCCACGGACATCCCCTGGGGGCTACTGGCGCCATCCTGTTGACCAAACTCGTCTATGAACTGGAGCGGCGCAAAGCCAGATATGGACTGCAGTCCATGTGCATCGGTCATGGGATGGCAACTGCGACGATCCTGGAAAGAGTCTGATGCATGTGATATACCTGGCCCTGGGAACCAATCTGGGGGATCGTCTTGCGTACCTGCGGATGGCGGCGGCTATGCTCCCTCCAGAAGTGACTGTAAAGCAGGAATCGCAAATCTATGAAACATCACCCTGGGGAGTTGAAGACCAGCCAGACTTCTTGAATATGGTTGTAAAAGGGGAAACTGCACTGTCACCAATGGAATTATTGTCTTACCTGAAAAACCTGGAAAACGAATTGGGACGACAGCCCTCTTTCCGGTATGGGCCGCGTCAAATTGATCTGGATATTTTGTTTTACGACGATTTGGTGCTTGCCACCCCTCATCTCATTATCCCGCACCCGCGTTTGCAGGAACGTGCTTTTGTGCTGGTCCCGTTGGCCGAAATTGCACCAGCCTTGCGCCATCCAATATTCAAAAAAACAACCCGGGAGCTTTTATCTGTCGTGAGCGTCGCTGGGATAAACCCATATCAAAGTCGGTTATAATTTTCCGACGGGGAAAAACGGTTAACCCTGAATGAGTAATTCCTTCCAGAAGTTTTCAAAGATTTGAGTTCCTGGAGGCGTCAATGGAAACCAATACTGCACTACCAGTCTTGAAACCGTTACAGATGTTGGAAATTCTCGATCAGTCAATTCGCCTGTACCGGAAGAATTTCATGATCTTTGTTGGCATCATTGCGATTGTCTATATACTCATTGCAAGCCTTCCGTATATTTCAACTTACTTAATGAATGAGTTGATGCTGAACATCCAAAACAGCGATTATGCATATGGCCTTGGCCCCGGACATTTTGATGGAATGGCGCTGTTGTTATTTACTGCATTCTTACAGACTATCTTGGTAGGCGGTCTGGGGACAACTGCCTTGACCCGCGCGATCGCTGATAACTATTTGAACCAGCCGGTAGGGATACTGGAGGCTTTTCGGGGGGTTCGAAAATCCTGGTTATCCATTGTCGGGGGACTGTTTTTGGGTGGCGTGCTTTCTAATGGGCTTATCGTCTGGACTGTGGTTCCCTGTATCGGTTGGTTTACCGGGAATTGTTTGCTGTTTTCACCGGAAAAACCGGTCAGGCAGCTCTGATGATCCAGGCTCCGGCAGCTGAGCGGGATGATGAACTGGTGGAAGACTTTATTACTTCAATCCGTTAACCCTGGTAGGCGCGTTAGATAAACTGGTTCGTTCGCTTTATATCTGAAAAGGAGTAATTCGATGGATATTGAAATCTTGCACCGCCCTTCCTATTCCCTGGTGATAGCCAGCCTGGATGGGAATGAACGTATCCGGGCTGAAGCGGGAGCGATGGTGAGTATGTCAGGGAATATCAGGATCGAAACCAAAGCAGCTGGAGGAATTCTTAAGTCACTGGGGCGTGCTGTCTTGGGGGGAGAATCTTTTTTCCAGAATTTTTTTGTTGCCCCAGCCCAAGGCGGGGAGGTAACCCTTGCCCCTGAACTCCCCGGAGATATCAGCCTGATCAATTTATACAAAAATCGTATGATGATCCAGGCGGGTTCTTACCTGGCATCGGAAGACGGAGTTGCTTTGAGCACCAAGGTCAGTATCAAGGCCTTTATGGCCGCAGAAGGCTTATCAATGCTGGAGGCCAGTGGAACCGGTAAACTGCTGCTGTCTTCTTATGGGGCTATTTATGAAAAGAATCTGTCCCAGGGCGAAAAGTATGTGGTCGATTCGACCCATCTGGTCGCCTTTGATGCAGGCATTAAGGTCCAACCGCGCACGGCAGGAGGCCTGAAAGCAACCTTTTTGAGCGGCGAAGGCCTGGTGGTGGAACTGACAGGCCCTGGACGAGTTTTGATCCAGACCCGATCACCACAAGCACTGATCAATTGGATAATTCCGCAAATTCCGCGACAGAACAGCAGCGATTAGCTTGCACAGCTACGATATAATCACATAAGATTGCTATGAAAACCAATTCCCTCTCGATAAACGGACATTTCTTGAATTGGGGAACCTGCACTTATGTGATGGGTATCCTTAACCTTACGCCTGACAGTTTTTCCGGGGATGGTCTGCTTAATGGCAGTGGTGATATTTCACTGGCGCTGGAGCAGGCCGAACGTTTTGTCAGTGCAGGTGCTACGATCCTGGATGTCGGTGGTGAATCGACCCGACCCGGCTCAGAACCAGTCCCTGCTAAAGCAGAAATTGAACGGGTTATCCCGGTTGTTGAAGCTCTGGCGGCAGAATTTGATGTTCTGATCTCTATTGACACGTATAAGGCTGCGGTAGCAGACACTGCCTTGAAAGCTGGAGCCGATATGGTCAATGATGTTTGGGGATTGAAAGGCGACCCTGGATTAGCGGCCGTTGTCGCCGGGTATTCCGCCCCCATCATCCTGATGCACAATCGCAGCAAACCTGCCAGCATAGAAGTGCGTGAACGGTTAGGAAGTGCTTATCAGGGAGCGGACTATAAAAATCTATTAGAAGATGTCCGGCACGAACTGCTGGAATCGGTTTCACTGGCAAAGCAGGCAGGGATACCTGACGAACATATCATCCTCGATCCTGGCATCGGTTTTGGTAAGACTGTTGAACAGAACCTGGAATTGATTGATCGCCTGGATGAAATCCGCGACCTGGGATACCCAGTTTTGTTAGGGCCCTCGCGAAAATCTTTCATTGGGTATGCTCTCGACTTGCCGCCTGAACAACGTATTGAAGGAACCGCTGCGGCAGTTTCGGTAGGGATTACACGCGGTGCAGACATTGTACGTGTGCACGATGTGGAATACATGGTACGCTTCGCTCGTATGGCAGATGCCATTGTGCGCAGGAGCAAATGATGTTTAATGATCGGTACGCCGACAGTCTTTTGAGACAGGGCATTATTGAAGCCAAGGCAGGCCTGAAAGATACAGCCCGAAAGTATTTTGAGAGGGCATTAATTGTCGATCCTGGAGATCTCCAACTTCAAGCAGAAGTCAATTACTGGTTGAGTGAGATCGAAGACGACCCGCAGAAAAAGCGCACTTTCTTGGAAGAAGTTCTTTCAATCAATCCCGCATATGCCCCGGCCCGGCGTTCCTTGGCGATCCTGGACGGGAAGCTGAACAGGGAAGAGATGATCGATCCGAATGCCCTGCCGGGAACATCAGGTGAACCCATGAATGTAGATGCAGATCGCTTCATGTGTAAAAAATGTGGAGCTCGCCTGGTTTTTGCCCCAGATGGACAGACCCTGATGTGTGAGCACTGCCAGGATAAACAGGCACCTGGACTCGAGAATGGGGAAGCCTCAGAGCAGGATTTCTTTGTAGCGATGGCAACCGCCAGGGGCCACAGCAAACCTGTGGCAACACAGGTCTTCCATTGCAAAGGCTGCGGAGCGGAATTTGTTCTGGCGCCAGGGACACTTTCTTCTACCTGCGCATATTGTTCTTCACCACATGTATTCAAACTGGAGAAATTACGGGACCTGGTTCAACCGGAGGGGATTATCCCCCACAAGTTTACCCGTACTCAGGCTGCAGTATATCTGGTGGAATGGGTGGAAGAGAACCAGATTGTGCCCTCAACCAAAGTGGAACAGCCGCGCGGGTTATATATGCCGGTCTGGACGTTTGATATTGGTGGTTCCCTGGAATGCTATGGGGAGGTATATGAAAGCAACGATGACTTTGATTTTGGCAAGCAATCATCATCGATTCGTCAGGTTAAGCAAAGCTACCCGGTGCTTATTGACGATTTACTGGTACCAGCCAGTAAAAAACTGATGACAAATGCAATACCCCTATGCGATGATTATTCATTGGAAGATGTCCAAGCATACGACCCGCGTTTTCTGGCAAACTGGCCGGTAGAAGTTTATGATGTACCCATGGCAAATGCTTCGCTGGAAGCTCGCGCTCAGGCCAATAAACTTTATCAGAGCACCCTGAAAGAAAAATTCCCGGATCTTATGAATTTCCGGACTTCTTCTGCGAATTTGTCTGTTTCATCCTTTAAATTGATTTTGTTGCCCTTGTGGATGACCACCATTTCGCTTGGCAATAAAGAGTATCCCTGGTTGCTTGATGGTCAAACTGGAACTGTCGAAGCCAGTTCATTATTGAAGATGGCCAGGAAACAGACTAAAAAATCCGCCTCTGGGTTGGCGAACTGGTTGGACGGATTTTTGGGTGAAGAATAATGAGTATGTCTGATCCCCTGACAATCCTGCGCCAGCGCCGGGAACGTCGTCTGGCGGCTAATCGTAGTGCAGAACAACGTACACAGCGTATCTCAATAGGTTGTGGGTTTGTGTTCAGCTTGTTAGCAGTTTTATTGATACTTTCGTCAGTGTTAGGATACGCCGGTTTAACAGCCGCTCTGCCCGCGGTTGATAAATTACCTGCACTGCTCACCCCACCCAATGGCGCCTTACTCCAACCTACCCGGGTGTATGATCGCACAGGAGAACATCTGATTCTGAGCCTGGCCCCAACCAATGCGACCCGGCGTTATATTCCTCTTGATCCGCAAAACCCGCAGCATTTACCACAATCACTTGTAGATGCAACCATTGCCCTTGCTGACCCCGATTTTCGAAAACATCCTGGTTATACACTCAGCGGCGTAAAGAATCCCGATCAACATCCAACCCTGGCCCAGAATCTGGTGTATGAACTGCTGCTGTATACCGAACCAGCTACTACCCGTCGAGCCTGGAGAGAACGACTGCTTGCATCGCAGGTTACCGCTCGCTATGGCCGCTCACAGGTTCTTGAATGGTACCTGAACAGCGCTAACTATGGCAAATATGCATTTGGTTCTGAAGCAGCTTCACAATTGTATTTTGGTAAATCTGTTACTGAAGTAAATCTTTCTGAAGCAGCCATACTCGCTGCCACAGCACAATCACCGTCGCTGAATCCGCATGATGCACCTCAGGCAGCCAGACAAAGAGGGCAGGAATTAATCAAACAGATGCTGAAGCAGAATTTGATTACCGAAAATGAAGCTCAACAGGCGCTGGCCAAGACAATCAGCTTCTCTGATGTCCCTGCCGCAGCCGAAAATCTTGCCCCGAGTTTTACAAACCTGGTGTTTACACAATTGGAAAACCGCTTTAAACGAACACGGCTGGAACGGGGTGGATTGGTGATCCAGACTACACTTGACCTGGATTTACAACTTCAAGCAGATTGTGCAGTTCGAACACATTTGCTGCACTTGTCTGGCAGTACCGCAGAGATTGAAGCTTCGGATGGTTCGGGTTGTGAATCGGCCCGTTATCTTTCTGCTTTGCCGCCGGGTGTATCACTTCCAGGTGCTTCAACCAGTGTTATGGTCATCGATCCTCAAACCGGTCAGGTACTGGCTGTGGTTGGCCAGCGTACCCCGGGTGGGAGTGACCAATTCCTGGCAGAACATCCGGCTGGAACTTTGATTAATCCCTTTATCTATCTGACCGGTTTCACCCGCGGCTTGAGTCCGGCTTCTCTGCTTTGGGATATACCCCTGAACGATGCAAGCCCTCTGGATAATTATCGCGGTCCGGTGCGCCTGCGCCTGGCTTTGGTGAACGACTATCCTTCTCCGGCGGTTCAGGTACTTGAGCAGATGGGGATGGAAAATGTCTGGAATACAGCCCAGTCCTTTGGATTGAATTTTGCTCCGGCTTTATCGCCATTGGATGCCGATTTACCGGTCTCCCTCCTGGATGTGGCCGGAGCGTATGGTGTCTTTGCATCCCAGGGGAGTATGCATGGGCAGCAGCTGAATAAAGATGTTTTCCAACCAGTAACGGTCCTGAAGGTGACGGATGTTGATCATGCAGTCTGGCTGGATTGGACTGAACCTCAATCTCGCTCGATTCTGACACCCCAACTGGCCTACCTGATGACAGATGTGCTCAGTGATGAATCTGCCCGTTGGGAAAGCCTGGGAAAACCCAACCCGCTGGAGATAGGACGCCCGGCCGCAGCAAAACTCGGGACTGCCCGGTATTCTCCTGATATCTGGACTGTTGGATATACTCCCCAGCGATTGGCTGTTGTCTGGATGGAATCCGGGCAAACAGCTGATAGCAGCCAGACACTCTCACCCCGACTGGGAGCGATCCTGTGGCAGGCCTTGATGCAGTACCTTGTCCGGGATTTGCCTCCCGGCGGTTGGGAAATGCCGCCAGGAATTACCCGCCTGGATGTTTGTGACCCTTCAGGACTGCTGCCTACCACAGACTGCCCAAATATCGTCAGTGAGATTTTCTTATCGGGTAGTGAGCCCCAGCAGGCAGATACCCTCTACCGGTCCTTTGAAGTCAACCGTGAAACCGGTTACCTGGCAACTGTCTTTACCCCGCCGCAAATGGTTGAAGAGCGTATTTTCATGGTTGTCCCGCCTGATATGCGGGAATGGGCTGCCGAAGTTGGAATCGAATCTCCTCCTGAGGCTTATGATGCGATCCAGGTTCAACCGTATAATCCTGAAGTCCGGATCGACTTCCCGGCTATGTTTGACAAATTGGGGGGAATTGTAGCGATTACGGGTACAGCTGCCATTGAAGATTTCAGCTACTATCGTCTGGAATATGGCCAGGGACTTACCCCCCGGCGATGGATACAAATCGGCGACGATGGTTACTCTCCTGTTGAGGACGGCCTGCTGGCTGAGTGGGATACCAGCGGGTTGAACGGACTGTATGCACTGCGCCTGGTGGTGGTTAGATCGGATCAACGCATTGAAACGGCGATTATTGCAGTAACCGTTGTCTCAGAATAGGGATGTGGATTGTTGGCTGCCGGGTCTTGTTACGGAAGGCTGGCAGCAGTGCAGTTACGGCGCCTTCTCAGAATTATTCCCCGCGGTCGTTACCTGACAGATCACCAGCGCACCCCAAAAAAAGCCCTCCAAAAATCACCTGGCGGTGTTCTTTAGCGCCTGTTTTAGACAAAGCTAAAACATTTATCGCCTGGCGAAAACACATACTTCAACCGGGCTTGAACACCAATTGGGCTGGATACCAATGCGATTCGATCTCCTTATCCAGTAGTGCCCGACAGGGCTGTGCGTCTTGAAGCCAGGTATCAACATAACACACGGCGCCGCACCATCCAGGAACATCCCATAATGAAAGATCGCTGGTGATCCCTTCCCCCCTTTGCAGCCAGCCGCCTACCAGCTGTCCTGAACCAGGAGATTCGGTTCTGGTATTGCCAGGGAGGCTGCCCAGCTGATTGTACCCCTTGTACCCCTTGCCGTTCCACCCGAAAATGAAGCCAGGCAGGGTATTCCTTCTTCCTGTTCTATCACCGGATCTCCGCTGGCAGATATGGCTTTATCCCCCGTCTGAAGAATGGCGTGGAAAAATAGTATTGCTTTGTGGACCATTGCTGCGATTGTGGATAACTCGATGAAAAAGTCACTTCAGCCAGGATTTCCCCATCGTTAGGCCGGTGAACAACCGCGAATAGCTGTCCGACCTGAACCATATTTACCCGGACTCTGCCAGCAGCTTGTACCAACCCACACCCGGATGTCCACATTGGCCCGATAATGCAAAATTCTGCTCCGCCGCTGCTGATCTCTGACGTTAAAAGCGATAAAACAGCCATACAAGGGCAGTTTTTTACCCCATCTGACGCCTCTTGGCTCCTTTCTTTTCAACTCAACCAGCAAAGATAAAATTGTGGACTGTTTCTTGCAAGGAAGATTGAAATCAAGCAGGGCAGCACAATTTTGACTGCCCCAAGACCTGAGAGCTCCCTGCCCGGGTTCATGGGCGGCAACTGCTGCACTCATTCCTTTTTATTTTTATGTTTGGCTGCCAAGATAGACCATTGCGTATACCACAGATATTCCCAGGGTATTGACCAACAGGTGAAGTAAGATCCCCGGCCAGAGCGAATGTGTTCTTTCATACAAATAGGAAAACACAAACCCCAGCACAAAGGTTGGGATGAACACCACTGGCATGAGGTGGAAAAGTGCAAAGATACCCGAACTGATCGCCCCGGCTGCGATCCAGTTGAACTTCTTTCGCAGACTGCTGTATATAAAGCCCCGGAAAAAAATCTCTTCGACAAGGGGCGCTAAAACGATGGAAGCAACGATAAGCCCCCATGCAGATTGGCTGACTTCAATATACTCCATCAAGAACTCTGTTTGCAGCGGTATGTCCAGGAGTGTCAGCAGTAAATTGTGGGCGGCAATGACAAAATATGCCATAAGCAGCAAACCACAACCCAGACCCATGTCTTGCAAACTGAACTTGCGAAAACCCAACCGATCCCAGCCAATTCCTTTCCGAACCATCTGCGCCAGGACGGGCAAAAGAAGGGCCGCTTCCATGAATATGATTAAAAGCTCATTCTCAATATCCAACGCTTCCATCAAGCGCACGGCTCCGAGGGAGGCTGCTATCCAGATGAACAGGAAAAGTACACCAACCCAGGTATCGGTTATCCCCCAGGGGGGCTGAAGGGTATCTTCCGCATGACCCTGAACATCACTCACTGCCTCATCCACCTTCTGACAGCCTCATCTGGATTCTGGTGATTCGCCAGGCACATTAAAAGAGAATTTGGATCATCTGCTATGTGCAGAGCCTGCACATGTTCTTTGAATACAAAACCTTCGTTGACTGCGTGTTCAAGAAGCGCTATTAAGGGATCGAAATACCCGCGGATATTCAACAAGCCAACCGGCTTGCAGTGGACACCCACCTGGCTCCAGGTGATTGTCTCGAATAGTTCATCAAAAGTGCCATACCCTCCCGGCAGGGCAATATACCCGTTTGACAGTTCGTGCATACGCATTTTGCGCGCATGCAGATTAGGCGGGATTTCCATCCTGGTCAGTCCGGCCTGCGCCAGTTCAGGTGTATTCATATCAGGGACGATGATCCCGATGACCACACCCCCAGCCCCCAGCGCTCCCCTGGCAACCGCGCCCATCAGCCCGGTCTTGCCGCCGCCATACACGAGCGCCAGGCCTTGACGGGCCAGGGTTTCCCCCAGGGTTCGCGAGGCGGTAAGATATTCAGGATGGACGTTGTCAGAAGAACCACAAAACACACAAATGGAATTCATAGTGATCTCATTGTTTTTCGAGGATATTGTTTGGGGAATAGTATACAGGAAAACCGGAACTTTATTAGGGTTAGAATTTTATTAGACTGCCTTCCCGGTGCTTGACTTTAGTATCCATGATTGCGTAGAATTTATGCAGAGGCATAAATGATGGAATATCGTGATTATTACAAAACCTTAGGAGTGGAACGCAGCGCCTCGCAAGATGAAATACGCAAAGCGTATCGAAAGCTGGCGAAAGAATACCACCCTGACCGGAATTCGGGTGACAAGAAAGCAGAAGAACGTTTCAAAGAGATCAATGAAGCCTACCAGGTCCTGAACGACCCTGAAAAGCGGGCCCATTACGATCGCCTGGGAAGTTCCTATTCAGACTGGCAGCGCCGCGGCGCCCCTGGTGATTTCAACTGGAACGAATGGGTCGGTGGACAGGGGATGGGCGGGGGTGTCTCTTATCAGGACCTGTCAGATATGCTGGGCGGACAAGGCGGGGCTTTTTCTGATTTCTTCAGTGCAATCTTTGGCAGCATGGGAGGCATGGGCGGCATGGGAGGCATGGGAGGCGTCGCGGGCCGGCAGCGCCAGGCGCCAAGTTATCAACAACCGGTCAGCATCAGCTTGAAGCAGGCTTTTGAGGGAACAACGGTACAATTGAAAAGCGACTCGCGCCGCATGGATGTCAGGATTCCGGCAGGGGTTCGTACCGGTTCGAAGGTACGGGTGACGGGGGGCGGTCCTGCCAGACCGGATGGAAGGGCCAGCGACCTATTCCTGTTGATCGAAGTGGAAAAGGACCCTAAATTCGAGCGCAGGGGCAATAATCTGCACACCAGCGTGGAGGTAGATCTTTTCACTGCTTTGCTGGGCGGCGAAGTCAATGTTCAAACCATCAAAGGCAATCTTGTCCTGACCATTCCACCGGGCACGCAGCCAGAGCAGGTCTTTCGGCTTGGCGGGCGCGGCATGCCTGATTTGAAGAATCCGCAAAATAAAGGGGACCTGTTTGTACGCGCCCGGGTACGCATACCCAAGAAATTGTCTGAAAAACAGAAGTCTTTACTTAAAGAAGCTGCTCGCCTGCAGGTATAGCTGCTGCGAGCCAAGGAGATGAAATGAAATTTTACCGTTTAGCGAGTATCTTACTGGTGTTCATGCTGGCAGCCATGGCCTGCCAGATACCGGAATTGACCCTGGATGTTCCCGTGACCACACCTGCCCAGCCTGCAGACCCGGCTGTTAATCCTGCCCCCCCCGTGGTCAGCTTTTCAGATCCGGAGGAACAACAGGATTTATATACCGCCCTGTATGAATCCGTCAGCCCGGGGATCGTCTCTATCCAGGTCGAAACTGACCTGGGGAGCAGCCAGGGTTCAGGGTTCGTCTATGACCAGAATGGACACGTGATCACAAATTATCATGTCGTTGAAGGGGCAAAAGCGGTCCAGGTATCCTTCATGTCGGGGTTCAAGGCCTATGGCACCGTAATAGGCGCCGATTTGGATTCAGATATTGCTGTTATCAAGGTCGATGCCCCGGCAGATAAACTTCACCCACTCAGGCTGGGTGATTCGGATACCCTTAAGGTCGGGCAGGGTGTGGTTGCACTTGGCAACCCTTTTGGTTTGAACGGTACCATGACCACGGGCATTATCTCCGCCCTGGGGCGCACACTGGCATCCGGACGTACCGCTCCCGGGGGAGGCTTCTTCTCGTCCGGGGATATCATCCAGACCGATGCAGCCATCAACCCTGGCAATTCCGGCGGTCCATTGTTCAACCTGCAGGGCGACGTGATCGGGGTCAACCGGGCAATCCGGACGACCAATTTCACCTCCTCGGGCGACCCCCTCAGTTCCGGCATCGGGTTTGCGATCTCGATTAATATTGTCAAACGGGTTGTGCCGGTTCTGATCAGCGAGGGGAAATACAGCTATCCGTATATCGGGATCGCTTCGATCGATAACCTTGACCTGAAACAACTTGAACTCCTGGGGCTGGACCAGTTCACCGGGGTCTATGTGGTTGATGTGACTGCCGGGGGACCGGCTGACCTGGCCGGCTTGCAGGCCGGGCATCAGGAAACCAGCATCCAGGGTCTGTACGCCGGCGGGGACCTGATCATTGCCCTTGACGGGCAAGCCGTCAATACGTATGATGATTTAATAAAGATATTGGTGAATACAAAAGTTCCCGGTGACCAGGTTGTTGTAACCGTATTACGTGACGGTGAACAAATAGAGATGACGGTAACACTGGGCGAAAGACCGTAACCAGATTGTCCTCAGGGAACAAGAAAGGAGTTGATTACTATTCAACAGGCCTTGAGGCCGGGTGTCTACACGAGAAGTTGGTTCGTCTTGGGATAGCCCACCTGGTTGGGCTATAGAAAAGGAGGCAAATATGTTAACGGACAGTGCCTTGCGTGAATTATTGGATTACAGCAGTACTGCTCCTGTTCTGAGTGTGTATTTGAACACGGATGTTTCCACAGGCGCTATAGACAACTATAAATTGCAGCTTCGCAATTTACTCAAGCATGTTGATCTTCCCAAGGACGAAGACACGATTATTGGTTATTTTGAACGCGAGCGGGAATGGACCGGGCAAAGTATTGCCATGTTCTCCTGCTCCAGTGATCACTATTTCAAGGCTTTCCCATTGGCGGTTCCAATTCGCAGTCGAGTACATGTTTCGGACCAGCCGTATGTCAAACCCCTGGCAGATCTATTGGATGCATACGGGGGCTATGGCGTCGCACTGGTCGACAAGCAGGGCGCCCGGCTGTTTTTGTTTCACCTGGGAGAACTGCGAGAGCAGGAAGGGATCATGGGGGATGAGATACGACAGGTAAAACGCGGGCGCTCTTCTTCTATGCCGGGGCGCCGGGGCGGCGCCGCCGGGCATGCCCGGGGTACGGCTGAACTGGTCGACCGTAATTTCAAGGAAGCCGCTGATTTTGCAGTCAGCTTTTTTGAGGAGAACCACGTACGGCGGGTGTTGCTCGGTGGTACAGAAGCAAATGTGGCCCAATTCCGGCATGCGCTGCCCAAGGCCTGGCAAAGCCTGATCGTCGGTTCGTTCGCGGTGGGGATGACTGCCAGCGTCAATGAAGTGTGGGAGCGGGCCATGGAAATTGGCCGGCAGGCCGAAGAGCGGCGGGAGAACCGCCTGGTACAGAACCTGATCACATCTGCATCCAAGGGAAAAGGTGGAGTCCTCCGGCTGGATGACACCCTGGCCACTGTCAGGGAGGGACGGGTAAAGACCCTGGTCGTGCAGGAAGGCTATCACCAACCAGGCTACCGCTGCCAGGGATGCGGCCACCTGGCGGTCGAAAACCTGAAAACCTGTCCGTTTTGCGGCGGCAGCTTTGAACAGATTCCGGATGCAGTTGAACTTGCCGTGCGGAAAGTGATGCAGGATGGGGGTGAGGTTGAGATTGTACACAACAACGCAGAACTCGAAAAAATGAAGATCGGCGGGCTGCTGCGATATTAGTACGGGTTTATGTTTGTTCGTTGGGCGGGTCATCAGGCCCGCCCTTTTTCCTGAAGGTTGACTGAACTGCCAGTCAGTGATCCATTGCAGCCATTGGTTCCCTGCTGCAGCAGATCGAAACCAGGCCAGACAGCGGCCCGTGTCGAACCCTGACGGCAGTCGAAAGGAGTCTATCCTCCCACTATGTCGTTCCTGATTTTTATCCTTGGGGCAGGCTTTCTCCTGGTGCTGTATCTCATTTGGATCCGGCCCTGGCAGCTGCATTGGGGAGCAACCGAGGAAGAAGTGCAGCGCCCCATGCCCGGGGATGAGATCGTTACCGCACCTTCCTTCGATGCCACCCGGGGCATCACCATTGAGGCGCCTCCCGAAGCCCTTTACCCCTGGATCGTCCAGATGGGCATCACCCGGGCAGGTTGGTACAGCTATGACCTGCTGGACAACCTGGGACGCCCCAGCGCCAGGGAAATCCTGCCCAACCTGCAGGAAAGTTTCCCTGGGCAGCTGATTCCGGTCAGTCCGGATGGGAAACAGGGCTTTTATGTCAAAGAATTCGCAGAAAATGAGTGGATGCTGTGGTGGGATCAGGGCGACAGCGTCACCTGGGTGTGGATGATTTCTCCTGTGGGGGAAGGGCAGAGTCGGCTGGTCACACGCGTCAGGGTCAGGTATCATTGGTCCCTCCGGGATGTTTTCTTCAACCTGATTCTTGAGTTCTGCGATATCCTCATGATGGCAAAATGCATGCGGGGAATCAAAGAACGGGCCGAAGCAATGGCCCGTTAAAATAAATGAAGCCAACCGGCGGCCAACCGGCCGCGGCAGTATCTACCTGAATCGTTGTTCTTTCCAGATATCGGCTTCGTTGTGGTAACCGGCTTGTTCCCAGAAACCCAGCCTGTCTTCGGTCATAAATTCAATTGAGCGCAGCCACCTGGCGCCTTTCCACAGGTTGGGTGATTTCAATTCTGGCCGGTCGGGAATGCGGCCGATAACGCCGCGCAGCGGGTAACCATGGTCGGGCGCCAGCGGCCGGCCATCGTAATGGGTCGCCAGCAGGAAATTGTCCTGCAGGTTGACTCCCAGGGGCAGGTTGGCGGGAAACCCGTATTCGGCGTGCTGCATCACATATCAGGCGCCCGGCCTGATCTTGATAATCCCATCATCAACCAGGGCTTTGACCGAAACACCTTCCCACAAGGTATCTGCCTTGCTCCAGCGGGTGACGCAGTGCAGGTCCATTTTTACATTCGTGGGGCAGTTCGTTGAAGGCCTCCCAGGTCCAGTGTTTTTCTTCTTCTACTTCTCCCCAGACGCGGAACTCCCGGACGGCGGGAGAGAATTCAGGAACCAGACCGTAATGCAAGACCGGGAATTTCATAGTCAGAGCCTGCCCGGGCGGCAGGCGGCCTTCGCTGATGATGCGCGCTTGCTCTTTTCTTCGATCAGGTCTGTCCTTGGTGAACATAGCCGGGATACTCCCGTTGGGGATCAGGCGCCAAGGCGCTGCCGGCAGACAGCTGCTTAATCAGAATTCCAGACTTTCCCCCGGCTTGAGCACCGATACAGTGCTGCCGGTTTTCCACTCCACTTGTGCAGCCCAGGCCTGCGGATCCTGCTTGATCAAATCCCAGGTGTTATAGTGAATGGGAACCACCTGCCTGGGCTCCAGCAGCCTGACTGCCCGCAGGGCGTCATCCGGGCCCATGGTGTAATTATCACCGATGGGGACAACCGCCACGTCCAGGCCCTCTTCCCCGATCAGGCGCATGTCGCCAAACAGCCCGGTATCCTGGGCTGTGTAGATCTTCTTGCCGTCGTTGGTGGTCAGCAGGAAACCGCAGGGGTTCCCGCCGCAGGAGCCGTCTGGCAGCACCGAACCGTGCAGCGCCAGGGTCAGTTTAAGGTATCCAAAAGGATGCCGGAAGCCGCCCCCGATGTGCTGGCCGTGGACTTTCTCAAACCCCTTACTCCGGAACCAGACCGCGATCTCGTTTACGGTAATAATCGTGGCGCCGGTCCGCCTGGCAATCTTCTCAGCATCACCGATGTGATCCCCATGCCCGTGGCTGACCAGAATATAATCGGCCTTTACCGTGTTGGGATCGCCCTGGGCGGCAGGATTGCCTTCGAAGAAAGGATCGATCAACAGGTGGTACCCGCCGGTCTCCAGCCCCAGGGTTGCATGTCCGTACCAGGTGAGGATATTGGTCATCGTCTACCTCCTCTCATTCGTAAATCGACATCTTTAGTATAGAGAAAATCAGGAGCCGGGTCAAATCCCTTGCTGGGGCGCCCTAAACCGGCCGCTTGCCCGGCATTAAATATTACCGTTATAATTGGAGAATTCCTTAAGTAGGCTGCTATCGTTTTCCGAATACCCCGGCGCAGGCGCTTATCTTTATCATTGTGGATAGTTATTTTTTGGAGGCAGTATGACTCAAAGACCGACCTTTCGCCAGCGTTGGCAGTATTCTGTGGATCATGTGATGTCCCGAGGTACGCCCGCCCTGATCGGGGTCCTGGCCCTGTTTTCCGCGATCGTGGTGCTGGTTTCTGCAATTGTGATCAGCCTGGGCGGCCTGATGCTTTCCCCGGCGGGCAGCAGCGAGCCGATGGGCTTCGTGGATGCCGCCTGGGAGAGCCTGATGCGCACCTTTGACCCCGGCACCATGGGGGGCGACCAGGGTTGGGGGTTCCGTTTTGTAATGCTGTTCGTCACCCTGGGTGGGATCTTTGTCGTCAGCGCCCTGATCGGGGTACTCAATAACGGCCTGGAAACCCAGATCGAACGCCTGCGCAAGGGACGATCCCGTGTCCTGGAGAACGGCCACACCATTATCCTGGGCTGGTCGCCGCAGATTTTTACCATCATTTCCGAGCTAATGATCGCCAACGAGAACCAGCCGGATGGTCGGATCGTCATCCTGGCAAACCGGGACAAGATCGAAATGGAAGATGAGATCCGCGAACGGGTCGCAGCCACTGGCAAGACACGCGTAATCTGCCGTTCGGGCAGCCCGATCGACCTGACCGACCTGGAGATCGCCAGCCCGCATATGGCCGGTTCGATCATTATCCTGCCTCCGGAGACAGAGAACCCCGACTCGCATGTCATTAAAACCGTCCTGGCCCTGACCAATAACCCCAACCGCCGCCCTGAACCGTACCTGATCGTCACCCAGATCAGCGATCCCAAGAATATGGATGTCATCCGGATGATCGGGCAGAATGACGAAGTGCATGCTGTGCTGGCCGGGGACCTGATCGCCCGGGTAGTCGCACAGACTTCCCGCCAGTCTGGCCTGTCGGCGGTCTACACCGAACTGCTCAATTTTGGCGGCGACGAGATCTATTTTCAAAATGAACCCAGGCTGGTAGGGAAAACCTATGGAGAGGCGCTGCTGGCCTATGAAGATTCGTGTGTCATGGGGCTCAAGCGCGCAGACGGGTCCCTGCTGCTGAACCCGCCGATGGAATTGCAGATAGAAACGGGTGACCAGATCTTTGCCCTGTCGGAAGATGACGATACAGTCCGTCTCTCTGGCCTGGACGAGCTTCCCATTGACGAGACCCAAATCTGCTCGAACGGCCGTGGGCGGAAACCCGTCCCCGAGAAAACGATGCTGATCGGGTGGAACCGCTGCGCGGCAACGATCATCCGGGAGATGGACCACTATGTCCCCAAAAAGTCTGAAATGCTGGTGATTGCAGAAGCAGATATCCAGGCTGAGACCAGCGCCTGCGCTGCCGAACTGCACAACCAGAAGCTGACCTTCCGGAAAGGGGATCCCACCAGCCGGAAGCTGCTGGAAACCCTGAACGCAGATGAATATGACCACGTGATCGTACTCAGCAATGGCAGCCTTCCGGTGCAGGAAGCAGATTCCAGGACCCTGGTGACGCTGCTGCACCTGCGTGATATTGCCGTACAGGACGATACGCCTTTCTCCCTGGTCAGTGAAATGCTCGACCTGCGCAACCGCCAGTTAGCCGAAGTCACCCATGTGGATGATTTTGTGGTCAGTGATCACCTGGTCAGCCTGATGATGGCGCAGCTGTCAGAGAACAGTGACCTGTATCAGGTTTTCAACGATCTCTTCGATCCGGATGGTTCGGAAATCTATCTCAAACCGGCCAGAGATTATGTCAAGCTTGACCAGCCGGCCAGCTTTTACACGGTAGTCGAGTCGGCCCGGCGGCGCGGCGAGACAGCCATTGGCTACCGCCTGGCGGGCCTGTCCAGAGACGCCTCAGCGGGTTATGGTATTGTTACCAACCCGCGAAAGTCGGACCTGGTGACCTTTGCACCAGAAGATAAGGTTGTGGTCCTGGCAAAAGAATAAGGCCGGAAGTACAAGCCCAATCTGGAAATAGAAATAGCAAAACAGGAAAACCGAAAAAAACAAGGCTGAAAACACGCCATTCGTGGGCGACTCACGCGCCCGATATCGCCCATCCAGGCGCCATTCGTCGCCCACCTGCGCAGCATTAGCCGCCCACTTATCCTGTATAGATGGGCGGCTAATTTCGTTTTTATAAGGCTGCTATTCTGAAAAAGTGCTGCACCAAAAATCTGTAGAAGAACCAGATTCAAACATCCCGAAGATTTTCTGTCAGGCCATCTGCCGGGCAGGTCAGCCTTCGGGACGCGGCTCCGATGGCGACAAACCTGCTATAAAATCCACGCCTTGTGGACAACCCAGACATGCTTTATCGTTATTTCACGTACAATGAATGGGACTCAATGGTGCGCTATTCGAATAAATGCGAGCAGCGATCCGTTTAACGTTTAAGAAACACAAAGAACAAAGGAGAACAAGAGATGTTGAAAAAAGTTATGGTAATCGTAATTGCAGGGTTGCTGCTCCTGGCGCTGGCCGGTTGCGCCGCCGGGCCGAATGACCTGGTCAACACTGCCCCTGAGGGGCGGGAAGTAGCCGGTTTCTGGCTGGGTCTGTGGCACGGGTTCATTACCCCGGTAACCTTCTTTGTCTCACTGTTCAACAAGAATGTGGGCATCTATGAAATCCACAACAACGGCGGCTGGTATAACTTTGGCTTCCTGCTGGGCCTGTCGATCCTCTCCGGAGGCGGTTCACGGACAGTCAAGAAGACCAAATATGTCACCATAACACCAGACGGTGAAAAGGTCTCCGAGAAAGTATCGGTTGAGTAGATCAGCTGTGAGGAGTGTGCGTTCGGTGCAGTACAGGTGAGCAAGCTCCTCATTGGTGAGTAATTCTAAAAGGATTGGATAACTTCCAACTGCCAGAGGATGCCAATCTGGCCGCCTCACAAAGGCAGTAAGTTATGGAAAAGGCAGGGTACGTTCGTGGTACTCGTTTCGGTAAGCGAATCGGAACTGATTGCACAGTCACAGCAAGGCGACCGTAATGCATTCAATGAACTGGTTCGCATCCATCATCAAGGCGTGATCGGTGTAGTCTACCGCATGTGCGGGGACGCCCAGCTGGCAGAGGATGCCGCCCAGGAGGCTTTCATCCAGGCCTGGTTGAAGATTACTGCCTACCAGCCCAAAGCTTCACTGAAGAGCTGGATCTACCGCATTGCGATCAACGCCGCTATCGATGTCCTGAGACATGAGTCTCGGATTACATCCCGGGAAATCAATGACCTGCAGTTGAGAGAGTCCGGCCCCGGCCCGGAAGGATCGGCCCTCAATTCTGAACAGACCGACCTGATCCAGGCGGCGGTACTGTCGCTTCCGGAAGCCAGCCGGGCGGTATTGGTCCTGAGAGAATATCAGGATCTCTCCTACCAGGAGATCGCGGCGGCGCTGGATATCCCCCTCGGGACGGTTATGTCACGCCTGAGCTATGCAAGAAAGTTGTTACGAGAAAGACTGGAACCGCACCTGGTTTACGCGGAGGTAGCCAATGTCTGAGCATGTATATGAATGGTTGAATGCCTACTATGATGGCGAACTGCAGGGGCAGCAGCTGCGCAAGGTGGAAGCCCATCTGGAGGAATGCCCGGAGTGCCGGGCTGAACTGGAAGGTCTGCAAAGCCTCTCCCTGAAACTGCAGGAATCTCCCCTGCCAGAATTCCCTGCGGCAGAACGCTTTGCAGCCCGGGTAGGGCTGCAGCTGCCGCGCGAACAGCCAGTCTCAATACGAAAAAAAGTTTTTGAGTTCGGTTGGTGGGGGATCCCGGTGACCACCCTGCTCCTGCTGCTTTTTTTGCAAATCACCTTCATCCTGTCCAGCTGGCTGGGAGTGGCAGACAGCCTTGGACTGTTGGGTGAATTTGGAAACTGGGTAGAACCGGGCAGCAGTTCGCTGGTGGTCACCTGGTCGGCCCGGCTGGGTTTGATGCGGCCGGGTACAGGGATTGGCTGGCTGGCGGCCGGGGAAGTCTTTGGACGCAGCCTGCTGTCCCAAATCGTCCCGCAGTTGTTCCTGGCGATTTTCTATCTGGGCTGGCTGCTGGTCTGGTGGATGCGTCACAACCGCCAGGCAGGTGAAAGCAGCCTGGAAAACAAGGTTCAGATGCAATAATTCTCTGCGTATCGGATGGGGCCTGCCCCATCATAAACGAAAATTATCTCTTGGAAAGGAGAGTTCAAAATGATTGATTTTGGCAAGATTTTGAAACGTGCCTGGCGCCTGGTCTGGAACTATCGCGCCCTGTGGGTCTTCGGGATCATCCTGGCCCTGACGGTTGGCGGCGGAGGCGGGAACAGCGGCAGCAGCAGCAACCGCAGTGACAGCAAAATCCAGTCTGACTACGAATGGGGCGAGATCGAGACCTTCGAAGACTTCCAGCGCGAGTTTGGGAATGCCTGGGATGAAGGCATGGACGATATTACCGCCGAATTGGGCGTTTCCAGGGCCGACCTGGCAGCCCTGTTCTGGACCATCATCGCCCTGATCGGCCTGATGTTCCTGATCGGCCTGGGAATGACGGTCTTGCGGTACATGGCCGAGACGAGTTTAATCCGCATGGTCGATGACCATGAACGCACAGGAGAAAAGGTCAGTGTAAGTCAGGGGTTCCGGTACGGCTGGTCGCGTACTTCCTGGCGGCTGTTCCTGATCGACCTGATCGTCAGCATTCCAGGCTGGATCATCCTGGTCTGGATCATTGCCCTGTCCTGGTGGTTGTTTTCAACCCTGGTGATCCGTCAGGCGACCCTTTCGCCCGCTGCGATCGTCTTTGCCATTGGCGGAACCTTGTCCGTATTCTTTTTCATGGTGGTCTTGAGCATTGTGCTGTACTTCTTGCGTATCTTTTTCTGGCGGGTATGTGTCCTGGAGAACGCCGGTGTGGGGCAGTCCTTCCGAGGTGGTTTTGCACTGGCCAGGAAGCAGTGGCAGAGCGCCCTTCTGATGTGGCTGATCATGATCGGTATCAACATCTTATGGGTGTTTGCGGGGTTTATCCTGTTCTTTGTACTGCTTATCCCCTCTGCCTTCACGGCCATCGCCGGTGTGATTGCTGCCTCGATCCCGACCCTGATCGTGGCCGGGATCAGCAGCCTGTACTTGGGCGGCTGGCTGCCCTGGATTGCCGGAGCAGTTGCCGGGGCGCCGCTGCTATGCGTGATCGCTTTTGCGCCGTTTATACTGGTAGAGGCCTGGATGATGGTCTATCGTTCCTCCGTCTGGACCCTGGCTTACCGTGAAATGAAGGCGCTGGACAGCCTGGACCCGCAGCTGACCGCTGGAAATATAAAGACAGCGGCAGGGTAGAGAACCCCCAGAAGCCCTACATGTCAACAGACGGCGCTCCCCTGAGGGGAGCGCCGCTGAATTACAGGTGTACCGGTGACAGTCACTTTAAACGCAACTGTCACCGGTCTTTTTGACTTCCAACCTGGTTACATAACAGGCGCTGTCCTGTTTCATCCCCAGGCGCTTATTCCGGCAGCAGCGACTGCATTTGCTTGAAAATGAAGTTCGCAGCACGTTCAGGGCTCAGCCGGTAGATGAAATCCATGAAGGCCGCGTCCGATCCCACCAGGACACGGTATTGGTTCTTTTCCATGCCAGCGACAATTCTCTGGGCGGCTTTGGCGGGCGCCATCGTTTTCATTGTGCTTTGCGCACCTGCCTGATCGGAACCCAGGTCGATTACCACACCGGAATTTGCAGCAATATTTGTGCCTATTGCACCGGGAAAGACGACTGTAACACGGATGCCGGTATTCGTAAGTTCAGAGTGCAATCCTTCTGTGAATAACTTGACCGCAGCCTTGGCCGCCCCGTAGATGGTCTGCCCGGGGACCGGCAGGAACCCGCCCATGCTGGAGATGTTTATGATGTGCGCTTCCGGTCTCTGGAGCAGATGAGGCAGGAATGCTTTCGTCATGTAGAGCATTCCATAGAAGTTGACACTCATCACCTTTTCAATGGCGGCAAAGTCAAGGTTCTGAACCCGCACGAAGGGTTGGATGATACCGGCATTGTTAATGATGCCGTCCACGGCTCCATGACGGGCAATAACCTGCTCCGGAAGCGCCTCAACGCGTTCTTTGTCGGTAATATCGACTACATGGATGGAAAGGGTCCCCATTTTGTCCCCGGCCAAGTCGACCGTCTCTTGCAGCGCCGCTTTGTTGATATCCACTGCGGCAATCGCTGCGCCTTTGGAAAGCAGGTGCAAGACCAGTTCCCGGCCGATTCCGCTCCCGCCCCCGGTGACCACAATCACTTTATTCTGTACTTTCATACGAAACTCCTGTCAATACGGACTTGCACTACAAATAAATCGAACACTGCTCAAGGACAGGCTCGTGTCACGACAAACTTCTCTTTAACTTTGTCGTGTACATATCTACATTTCTTACCAGATACATACACAAACCTGGTCTCAGAGGTTCTCTCTATTTCCCCAACCGGTAGAGTCGGACCCCGACCAGGATATGCCAGATCATCAGGAACAATCCTGCGGCAGGGATAAAGATGACTGCCAGTATTCCTACCTCGAGGCCTGTCGGCAGGACGAAGACCAGGCAGAAGGCCAGGTCGAAGGCGCCGGCCAGGATGCCCGCAATGGCAGTCACCTGGTTGAAGAGCCCGCTTTTGAGCATGGTTAGCGAGATCAGGAGCGTGGCCAGAGCGACCAGCAGCAGGCTGATATACCCTCCGGCGCCGGGATGCCCGCCGGTCCCGAAGCGGGTGAGCGCCAGCAAGGCCTGCCCGGCGGCTTCCAATGAGGCTTTCTGCGCTTCCGTACTGGCGGCTGCGTACTGCTGGCTGAGCGCCAGCAAAGAGAAGGCCGTGTTGGCGGCAAAATAGACCACAATCCCGGCAAAGCCGGAAGCCGCCGCAATGGACATCAGGCTTTTATCGGTTTCCTTCAGGGCGGCATACAATGCCAGGAAGGCCAGACCCAGCAAGGCGTAGTTGACCAGGTCGAGGATATTGAGCAGGGAAAGCGCCAGCAAGCTGTTTTTCTGCAGCAAAGTGAACCACTCGACGATCGTTTCCGGCGGCGCCTGTGCAATAAACGGCTCGATCTCGACAGACATATTTCTCCTGAACAGGATACCTGCCAGCAGGGCGGCCACTCCGCCGATTTTATACAGGCTTTTCCAGCCGGTTTGTGAAGTGCTCTCTGTGACCATTCTTCCATCCTTCTCTCTATTTGTATTGGTTTCGGCCTGTCAGCCGCGCTGGTGTGCGAGCGGGTGATCAGGGTTTCGCTGCAGCAAGTCCCACAGATTTCCATACAAGTCTTCGAAAACAGCCACCGTGCCGTAGTCCTGCTGCCTGGGCTCCCGGATGAACCGGATGCCCCTGGACTTCATCTCACGATAGTCGCGCCAGAAGTCGTCACTGTTCAGGAACAGAAAGACCCGGCCGCCGCTCTGGCTGCCAATGAAAGCTTCCTGTTCCGGGGTGGCAGCCCGGGCAAGCAGCAGGGAGGTCCCGTGCGAACCAGGCGGGGCGACCACGACCCAACGCTTGTCCTGCCCGGGCTGGTATGTGTCCTCGACCAGGGTAAAGTGCAATTTCTTGGTATAGAAATCAATCGCTTCGTCGTAGTCCCGTACGACCAGCGCCACATGAACAATGGATTGTTTCATCTTTGGCCCCTCCAGGAAACGAGAGCCTGTATTGGCAATGCCCGGGTTGTTTTTTTTGCAGCCAATGCAAAACAAAAGCGGCCAGTCATCCGTCCGAGGAGTGAACCAGTGTCAGTCAGACAGGTCTTCTCGATTTCAAGGTTGTCCGGGTGTTTGCTTACGATTAACATACCAGTTCTATTAAAGCGGTGACTGCATCAGGGCCAAAATGTTTTCCCGCCTGTTCCCGGATATACTCGCGGGCTTTTGGGTAAGGCCGGTCAGACGTAAATGAATCGAAAAGATCGACGCTGGCGAAAAGCCGTGCCGCGCATGGAACCGCTTCGCCTTCCTGCCTGCGAGGGTAACCGGCGCCATCCCATTTCTCACGGTGACCGTAGGAGATATCCAGCGCCGGGTGGAGGCAGCTGATTTGTGAGCGGATCAGGAAGGAGGTGTCTCAGGCTGTCCAGGGTTTTCATTGATATCCACAGCAAACCCGGCAATGAAGACCAGCGGCATCAGGACTGCTGAACCGGCCAGGCAGGACAGCATCACAGACAGGGCCACTTCCGGGTCAGCTGCCCCGGGCACGAACCCGGTAGTGGCGATCACCAGTGTGCAGGTGATCAGGGCCGCACTGATCCCTAATGCCCAAGGCCACAGGCTTGCGAGCGGCTTGCGTATCTTGCCAGGCAGGATTTTTCTCCACCAGGCCAGGGGTTTGTTGATCCGGGTGGCGACCAGCCAGAACCAGGGGAAGAACAATATCTGGGCTACGCCGCCGCCGACCAGCAGCAGCAAGACAAACAGGCCCAGGAATACCGCTGCTCCGTGTTTTCGCTGGACGAAGTACCACGACCAGAGGATGATAGCCAGCCCGACCAGCATGGCTGCAATGCCAGTGATCAGGAAATTGGGGATCAAGGTAAAGGCGGGTTCGTCCCCGTGCGGCCACATCTTGTGGGCCTCACCAATAGCCATGATCATACCAATTTTTGTGGGTATGTTACCCTGCAGGGTTTCGAAAAAGCCGTGGCTCATCCCGGAAACACCGAAGATGGTTCCGAACACTGCTACAGATGTCTTGGTTGCCCTGTTCATTATTCACTTCTCCTTGCCGCTTATGAGCTTCATACTTTCAGTGTTTTGACAATCTCTTCGGCCCAACCAGTGATCATATCCCAATCACGGAAATCTCCAACCGGGGCAGCGACCTTCCCGATCATCCACTTATGAAGGGGATTCAGTTTGCTTACATCCACATTGCCGTGGAAGACTGCAATCGCCTGGGGCTGGAGGTCGTCGATCACCGGCTGCAGTGCCTTGGGATAACGCCAGCCTTCCAGCAGTTCCACCGGATCACCCTGGCCGGTTGGCCCGCTTGAGAACAACCATACAGATTTATCCTTTAGCAGGTGCAGGTTTGATTTGAGAAACCTGACAGCCTCCCTGCGCCACATGCCGACAAAGACGGCGCTGCCCAGGATGACTGCCCGGTAAGAAGTCAGGCTTTTTACTTGTTTAACGGGTAGGACCTCTGCTTCCAGCCCAGCATTCCCCAGTACCTGTCCGATTTTCCCGGCAATTTCTGCTGTTGCACCATATTTAGTAGCATACGCAACCAAAACCGATTTCTTCATTGTCAATCTCCATTTCATTTTAAAAGTATTATAACGACTGCGACAAAGGAGCTGTTTTCTGATTACACCTTTTTACCACAAAAAGGATGGTTTGTGAGTTATATGATAACAATCTGGTTTCGATGACCTGAAAATTCCCGCATTGGAGCATTGCTCGCTGCCAGGCAGCCGGTTCTGCTTAATTTTACACCACAAGGATCCCTGGCCAGATAAACCAGATTACCGGGCCCAGAAAGTTCAGCTGACTGGGAAACCCACCGGTACGCAGGGCGGCCCAGCTTACCGGGAGTATGAACAATTTACAGGAAATAAGGCCTGCGGCTCATAGAGTAAGCAGCGTCATCGAGGCAATCAACCGGTTCCCTAAGTAAGAATGTCACTTTGTCCAGGATGTTATTCCCGTGGTTTTCCCCGATTTGTTTTTTACCGCATGGCGACCCTGCCCGTTTATGCCCGCTTTCGACATAGCGGTGCACCCAGATGACCTGATCTGGGGGGCTGTTTCCCTGGGTGCGTCTCTCGCCATTGAGTAAACACAGTTATGCAATGGTGAGGACCACGCTGCCTTTTTTATGCCCTTTCTCGATATAACGATGTGCTTCTGCTGCCTGTTCCAATGGATAGCTCCTGTCAATTACGGCCTTTATCTTTCCGGCTTCGATCTGTTCCCTGAGATACTCCAGATCATCCTTCTCCAGCTTTGCTGAACCTTGAACGGAAAGGTAGGAACCGTTCTTTCTCAATACTTTTTTACAGGCGGAAGGTGAGCTTTTGCCGACCGCATCAAAGACCAGGTCGTAGGTATCACCGCTTTGGGTGAAATCTTCCCGGGTGTAATCGATGACCCGGTCCGCGCCCAGCGCCTTGACCATCTCCAGGTTGGTGCGGCTGCAGACCCCGGTCACTTGTGCCCCGAAGCAGTGCCTGGCCAGCTGGACGGCGTACGTCCCGACACTGCCGGAAGCGCCGTAGATCAGCGCCTTCCCCCCGCTTTGCAAGTTCGCTTTCCTGAGGAAGGCCAGCGCGGTAATACCGCCGACCGGGACAGATGCCGCCTCTTCCCAGCTCATCGTTCCCGGTTTGAGGGCCACCATCCCGTTTTCGGGCTGGCTGGCTTCAGGCAGGCAGATGTATTCGGCATAAGCGCCAAAGGTGAAACCCGTAAAGGCATATACCTGATCTCCTGACTCGAAGCGGGTCACGGCCGAACCGGCAGCTTCGACTTCCCCGGACAGCTCGAATCCCAATATATTCACCCTCACCGGCCGGAACAAACCGTTGTACAGCCTGACCGCGAAGGGATCCGCCTTACGCAGGCGCCAATCCCCGGCGGCGGTGGTCGCTGCATGCACCTTCACGAGAATCTCATCAGCCTTCGGGACAGGTTTTTCCACCTGCCTGAGCTGCAGCACCTCCGGTGGACCGTAACGTTCGTATACGATGGCTTTCATCTTTTTCATACCTCTACTTTGTGCCTCATATATTCTCCTTATAAGTCCGGATTGGCGGGAACTATGAATCAAACGAACGACCGGCGAGGTTTATTCGAACCGATCAGGCCTGTCCCTGATAATGGATCTACCGGAATGTGGGAATGCAAATAGCTATTCGAACAGGAAGCGCATGACCAGGAACAAGAGCATCGCAATGGAAGCCCCGGTGTAGAGCAGGCGGATATGGAACCTTCGATTTCTGGTTCGATGAGCGGCCAGCTTGATAGCCGCATACAGGATAATGGCATCCATCAGCAGCAGCGGAATTGAATAGATCGGGGAGATCCATCCAAACAACAGCAGCGCCAGGCTGAGCAGGACCACCGCACCAAAGATGACGGTACTGATCCTGAGCGCCTTGACCGGACCAAACAGGATGGCCAGTGATCGTGAACCTGCGGCCTGGTCGCCCTCCATGTCCAGCGCATCGGCTGCAATCTCTTCCCCCAGGTTGCTCAGCATGGCAATCATCCCGAATACCCACACAACCGGCTCATAAGGTCTCCCCACGACGATACCTCCATTTCAGGAAAAAACGCCTTCGGAAGTTCTGAAGACTTCCGAGGTCGAACGAATGGGAACGGTCAGGGCGAGGAGGTTCTGGTTGTCCTGACCAGGGAGTTGTTGCGGAAGTTGGAAGCAGGAGGAGTTAGTTGTAACGGCTTGCTGGCGGGAGGGACGAGATAACACCCAAGATCAGGATTCCACCGAAGCCAGAAAAAAGCTCCTAAACGCGGCGCGTACCCGCCAGTCAGATGGTAGGGTCAGGGGATGGCGCCTGGAAAATGATAGTCTGGTTTCCATTCCCTGCCACCTCGAACCGGACGTGAGATTTTCCCTCGTCCGGCTCTCCGACAACCTTTTTCCTGGAGTATTCAAGACATCCATTGTCGCGACTTTGAATAACCTGCCACGTCAGATCAGATCGCTGCCTTTCTGTCTCTTGGCTCTCAAGTATAGTCCGCGCTGGAGTTCTCGTGAATTATCTTGTGGTGTTGTTGGCATTGCGGCATGCACCCTCACTTACTTCCTCGCTGAACCTGGTTGAAGTAGAGACCTTTCCCTCCAAGTGAGGTTTGTTGTATCACTCATCATCAGTACTATGATCTCTTCCGACTTCTCATCCGGCGTACCTTAGGATTTCACCTTGCGGCTTATACCTGCGGTTACGGAGGCTCTGTGCCAACGACCAGATGAGACCTCTCCTGTTCCATCGTCTGCTTTCACAACATCCCATACTCCCTACACCGGAGAGTTCTTCGCGGTTGCTTTACAGGTTCTTCACCGCTTCT
>JAFGMV010000002.1 GCA_016927315.1 Anaerolineales bacterium
AACCCGGCCGGTGTGTTTTCAAAGGAATTACCAACCATTGCATCCCGGTAAATGAGTTCCTTTTTCAAGTGGTACTTACCAAAACCTTTACTCCTTTTGGGGGTAAACCTTTCTGAGCGGCTGCTTTATTTTGTTAACCCTTCCTTGAGTGCGTAAAGAGCCGCCTGGGTCCGGTTGGCCAGATGCAGCTTGTCCAGGATGTTGCTGACATATTTTGCAACGGTCCGTTCGTGAACGACCAGTTCATTAGCAATCTCCTGGTTGGATAGCCCCCGTGCAATTAGTTTCAGGGTTTCAAGTTCCCTAGGAGTCAGCGGTTCGGCTGTGTACATCACCTGTGATGGATTATCAATTTCATGGATTACTTTCAAGGCTATGGATGGATTGATGGATGGTTCACCTCTGGCTACATCGTGAACAGCTTGAATCAACTGGTCTCGGGTAGCGTCTTTCAACAGGTAACCCAGAGCCCCGGCCTTAATCGCCTGGAACACATTTTCTCTATCATCGAAACTGGTGACAACCAGGATGCTTGTGTTTGGCAGGAGTTCAAGTATCTTGGGAATGGTTTGAAGACCATCCTGCCTGGGCATAACCAGATCAAGAAGAATGACATCAGGTTTCTCTTTCTTTGCCAGTTCAACCCCTCGTATGCCATCTTCAGCCTGGCCGACGACCTCAAAATCGGGTTGGGTTTCCAATAGAGCAACGAGACCCTCTCGCACTACGGTTTGGTCTTCAACAACTAGAATCCTGATTCTATCCATTGCGTTCATATCCTTTATTTGATTTATTTTCCATCTTCGACATGCCGTACTACCACTGAAATCTTAGTACCATTTCCTGGAGAAGACGTCAGTTTTACTTTCGCTCCAATTTGGGCTGCCCTTTCCCGAATATTGTTCAGGCCCAAGCCGCCGGTTGGATTATTTTTGGGGTCGAAACCAACACCGTCGTCTTCTATTTCAAGTATGGTATTGACTCTTTTCTGGTTCAGGTAGACGATAACCGATCTGGCGTTGGCATGTTTCATCGCATTATTCAACGCTTCCTGTGCTATATAGTATAGCGCAAGTTCTTTTTCGCTATCCAGAATTATTCTATCATCTGAAAGCAATCGTACCGTCACATCTGCGCGGCCTTCTACAGCGGCCAGACGGTGGTTCAGTACTGATACAAGCCCTTCTTTTTCAAGGTTGACTGGCTGCATCTGGTAAAGAAACAGGCGCATTTCTTTCAAAGCCTGTCGGGCATTTTCTCCAATCCGAGATAATACCTTGGTTGGGTTGTCAAGCGTTTTTGTTTCTATGCCAGCCTGTGCGGCTTCAGTGAGTGTGACCAGACCATAGAGTTTTTGTGATACTGAGTCATGCAAATCCCTTACCAGGCGCTGGCGTTCATTGAGAGAGATTGTCAGGTGACGCTGGCGATCGGTTTGAATAAAGGCAGATACCTGTTCAAGAACCAGGGATAAACGAACGATCTCATCAGAGTTGAAGGCGGGAGTATGCTGCCTGGTCAGTAACAGCATCCCCAGGATTTTTTCATCAGCAATCATTGGAAGACATAGTAAGCTCGAAATTTCCATCCGGTTTAGAAAGTCGGGTGTCAGATCACTTTTGGAAGGATTGTTGATCTGTAGCGTTTCTCCTGTTTGTATCAGGGCGTCGATTAATTTATAGAATTCCTTGATGGAAGGGAAATTTGACGTGTCATATTCCCACAAACCATGCTGTGCTGCCAGGGTAATATTTCCCTGATCCTTGGTTTGCTGTTCTGGTTGATTGGCTTCATCGTACGTCTTGAACAAAAATATCAGGCTGGCATGACAGGGGAAGGAATACGCAATTTGATAGTTACAGGTTTTTACAAAGTCATCAACACCGATCGCCCGGCTGGCAGCTTCAGATATTGAATGCAGCAGGATGAACATTTCTTCCCTGGCATGTTGTTGTATGAATTCCTGTCTCTTCTTTTCTGAGATTTCTTGCCAGATGATCAATTGAGCCTGATGACCCGTCTCTTGACTCTCTAACGGGAATATATATGCTTCCCGGTTACTTTGGCCTTCGTATATACTCCTTTTGTTTAAATTCGACCTGCCTATGGCGGACTTTTCGAGCAGGGTTGGCCATTCTTGCAGAACCAGTCCTGCATTTTTTCCAATAATTTTATCGCTTGAAGTACGGATGATCTTTTCAGCTGCTGTGTTCATATCTACGATTACATTGTTTTCATCCAGAAGCATCCAGGCTTCTTGAATATCACGGGTCAAAAACCTGTAGGATGGTGGAATCTGATCTGTGATAGGAGTTCGAAAAACGGATTGTAGAATTGCCAGGCCAATTATTGTGAAGGAACCAAACAGGAAATCGATATAAGAAAATGGTATCAGTGTTTCCAACCGGCCCATGGTCGTGCTGATATAGGAGAAGAAAATAACAAGTATGGGAATCAACTTTACCAGATTCCCTAGTAAGACGGCTATTGTGAGCAAAAGGCTGGCAAAGAGGGGGATAAACCGGATCCTTGGGATTTTCTTTTCCCGATTGAGAAGTTGTAACCAAAGAATAACGGAGACAAAAGAAAGCAATAACAAATAGATGAGTTGGAACAAGATCCAATGACTGACCTGTATTGTCCATAACCGGCGGTTACCTTGTGAATTGAGTAACTGTACCCAAAACCATGCCTGGAAAATTACCGGCATAGGGATCAGGGAAAGGATGATTTTATAGCTGATTATCTTCCGAGGATTTGAAAAGGTAATTGTCAGCGCCAGTAGTGTTGACAGAATAGCGGTGATACACAGATAGATCAATCCGGTTAGGAAGTCAATCAGGAATTTCTGTTGGTCGGTTTTTGGGAAAAGGAAGGTGGATTGGTAGACACTGGCTACGGTTCCAATTATCAGGAAGACAGCAAAGACACTAACGATGATCGCACGGGTTGATTTTTGCTTTTTCAAGCCCAGAATAAACAGCGAAACCGCAACGATCACAGTAAGCGCCAATAAAGCATATCGGAAAACTGAGAGTTGTTCGATGGACATATAAATTCCGTAAACTAAAATCCTGGATCACGATGGGCGCCTGAACAGAGTCATTCAGGTATTTATACAAAGAACTGGTCGAGAAGCGTTTGATACCGGCTGGAAGCCCGTATGCGATCGAGGCGCGGGTCTTTCAACGCCCATGGCAGCAGGAACCTTTGCCTTTCTATTGCCAGGGTGAGCAGGTCTGTGGCTTTTTCTATATCTCCAGAAACAGCGTGATAGCAAGCCTGCAAATACAGGCATAGTGTGGACATGCGTTTCTTTGCTTCTTCGAGATGTTTTCCGGCTTCTGTCTCATTTCCTTCTTTCAGGTGTAGTGCTGCAATGGAGATATGCGCCTCGGTATTTTTATTGTCAACTTCGAGGGCTTGCTGATATTCTGCCTTAGCCTCGGGATGATTTTCCATTAATACATTGAGGTGACCGAGCAGAATCCTGGCGCTTGCGTTTTTAGGGTCAGATTCAAGGGCACTGGATAGCTTGTGGGCGGCTTCCGTGTATCTGCCCATATCTCGATAGATTAGACTGAGATTGATCCAGGGATCTGCCGCTGCCGGGTCAATTCCTTTGGCTTTGTTAAAAGCATGTATCGCATCTTTGTTGCGTTCTACAAAGCGATATACAAGACCCAATTGGAACCAATAGCTGCTTTCGGAAGGATCTAACCGGATACATCTTTTATAGGTACGCAGTGCTTCCTGAAAGTTCCCCAAATCAAAATGCAAGTTACCCAAGTGGTACCATACCATTGCATTGTGGCGGTCGATTGTGATAGCTTGTTCTGCAGTTTCGATTGCTTCCACAGGCTGCGCCTGGTGAAGTTGGATCACAGAAAGATTGATCCTTGCAGACAAGTTTTTCGGGTCGAGGTCCATTGCTTTTTGAAAAGCTGTCCGGGCTTCATTGAGCCTGCCCAGATCAAAATAGATCGTTCCCAGCCCCAACAGGATATTTCGTTGGGTGAAAAGATCGGACAATTCAGTTGAGAGTGCTAAACCATCTTCCAGCATTTCCAACGATTTTTTATGATCACCTTTTTTCTGGTAGAGAGCAGCCAGGTGATAAAAAAGTTCAAGGCGGGTTTGGTGTGCTTCTTGCGTTTCCGGTAATGAGGCCAGCAGCTCTTCACGCAATACGATCATTTCATTGACTTCTTGCAATGTGACATCAGGGATGTCATCCCAAATGGGTTTGCTGATGAACGCGTGTCCATGATCTGTGCTGCTGATCAATTCGGTGAATTCAAAAACACGATGGCGGAATGCCCAGAAGTCAGGGGAACGACGCGGTAGATTTTCAGCCTCTTCCTTTGTGAGCCAGAGAAGCACCCGCAAATGGTGGTCTACAAAGAATTCCCTTCTCAGATTGAGTGTTTTATATGTGTTGCGCCCCCACTGTCCGCCTCCCCAGTTGATCCCGGATACAAAAAATACTGTTGTTTCCTTTTTAGGATGCAGGGATAAAACCAGGGGGATGTCGAATTGTTCTTTGGAGACTTTCAAGTGGTAGACATCCTGGCCGAGCTGTTTTAATCCATCGGTCAGTTCCACTTCTGCGTCCCACCGCACATTTTCCGACTGGTAAACTGCCACCAGGATAGATGGGCGGTCCCACTTGATTGCTAGAGAAAGTTCATCAATGATTGATTCTATTTTATCTTCGAAAAGCATACAATTCTGCATCTGCCTACCTTTCGGATGGAGACAGAAAATGTATTGCCTTCACCGGGAACCGCAATTGGGCTTCGATGGACAATCTCTCGAAGTATTCTATCCACAAGTCGACGAATTCTTCCATATCCAACAGTGTAACATGCTGGGCGCCCTGCAGGATGAGTGTTTCCCTGGCATCGTGTGTGAAGCCGCCAGATGAAATTAACAGTCCATGGTTGTGTGAGCTGACTGCAGCCTGAAAACTTTTTAACCCTTCTGCCGTGGCGGCCTGCCCTTTGTGTTTGATTTGAACGATTGTACGTGAGTTGTTGAAACCCAGGGGGTCTGTAGAAACGATCATGTGAACCTGACCGTGATCTTTGTTATGAGGCGCTTCCCAGATGATATGTTGTCCCATGGCGATAAGCAATTCCTTAACAAGGAACTGGAATTCGAACGCATTCAAACTTTGAATATATTTCTTGATCTGCAGCCAGGCTTTTTCCTGAACACCCTCAATCGACAATGGATCGACACGGTGGTTGGTTTGCCATTCATTGTACAAACGCATTGCCTCTTTGTAAAATTCCTGGGCATTGTTGAACTGTTTACAGGCCTGGCGTCCTGCTTCGGTAATGAACCAGCGACCTTTATTGTTCTTTATCAACCAGCCCGCATGGCTGAGGGCATTCGTCCCCAGGCGAATAGCCACCTGGTACCTGGGAATACCCGGATAAGTAGGATAATACCCCCTTTCATATTCATTCAATTGACATTTTCGGGTTAGTTCTATAAAGATTTCGCTGGCCAGCATCCCCTCAGCCCGGTTCCACAACAGATCCAGAACATTTTGAAGCAGCTCTCCAATGCGGTGTGATGTGATTTGAGACATTGTGAATCTCCTTGCCCGTACCTGTGTGTAACTATTCTCTCAGGTATATGCGCCACTCACCGAACCATAGAAACATTGGAGTGTGAAAGTATCATATAGATTAAGGGTTCAGTCCTTGCTGCAGCCGGGTCTGTCGAATGTATCCGTTTACCATGTGCACTGGATGGAGATGGGAGCCTGCCATTACCAGATAGCCGGGCGCCCAGAAATCACCAGAAGGGTTCTCGCGTTTCAGGCGAGGGTACTCTTCAAATATTTTTCGGGAAGTTTGCCTCCTAATGATTCGTATCAAATTACTCGGGGAGGTTGTGGGAAATGCACTGACCACCCACTGCAGGTACTCAGGTCTGATGGCCATAATCTCGACTCTCCAGGCATACGCCTGGCAGATGTCCAATAACCAGTCCGACAAGTAATCTGATATGTCCCCTACCAGATAGTGTTGTTTCATCCTGGGAATAAGAAGACAGGCGTAAGGGATGGAATAAAGCCCGGGAGAAGCGAAGTCAAAGTCATCTTGACTGGGTACCTCTTCCAAAAGGCCCTGGTTTACTGCCAGATCTTCAGTTTCCGGCAAGGTGGAGCCGGGTTTATGCGTTTCCACCTGCTGTTCATAATCGATGGTTGTGTTCTTGGGTAGCACCCGGTTGTTGGCGGAGATACCGTCTTCGACTGCGATATCGAATAAGCCCAACTGTGAAGTTTGAGGCTGGTGTTTTCCGCTTTCAGCGCGAGCGCCTGTAATGTTTTGGGAAAAGTGTGGGCCGCTGCGAACTTCTTTTGTGGCCGCCTTTTCGCTTACATCATTGAATTGCCCCTGGATGAAATGAGGCGGTTTGCAGGGAAGGTATTTTGCCAGATCTTTTGTACGGGCTTTAATACTGCTGAATGAAATTTCTGGATCGAATATCAGTGCCAGCGAATACCCTAATGACAGTGGTGTAAAGTACAGGACATAATCGTTATTGGTATATGCCAGACTGAATATCTTCAGGGTTTCATGGTCGATTTTGTATTCGCCAATCGCGTTCGCAAGTTCTTCAGCGACCCTGGGATTGATTTGCTCTGTACATATCCACAATTTATTCTTTTTGATAACAAGGGCGGCCTGAGCAGCAAATTCAAGCATCAGTGAAGATAGACGAGTGAGCGCTTCTTCCTTATCCTCGAACCAATATTGTGTGGCTGTGCTTTTTTTGTTACTCAGGTCCACTGTGGTGCTGCCTCATCTTGATACAACAATTCTATAGCGGGCGTTGGTTGTATCTATGGGTAGTTCTGCATTATAACTTTTTTAGTAAATGATACCAGCGTTAAACAACTACACTCCCCACCTCAAAAAGTAAAAGTGCAGCTAAGTAATTATAGTGTAATTTTTAAAACTTTGGTATTGTCAAGAGGTTGGTTTTTCCTGTTGTTTTTCTCCCCCTGGATTCGTAAATCAGGGGGATATACGTAGATAAATCTTTCCCAAAAGCCGGTTGGGGAACGACGCTGCGCGTCAATTTTCAGCGTCAATGATCAACCGGGCACATTCTAAGGCGTATTCACCCCCCTGCCCGAGTTCATCCAGATCCCAACAGGCCGACAAGATAGACTGTGTCAGGGCCCAGCGTCGAATCAGGCCAGGTTCCATTCCCAGGCATTCCGACAGTATCGCGATGCGGCGTTTGATCTGCTGTCCGGCATCCGGTCGTTCAAGGAAATATGGATACGGGTTACTCAGCAGCGGACCGACCTCGAACCCGGATGGACCGATAACCCCCTTGGGATCAATCGCTTTCCAGGCCTCCCCTGATTTAAGGATGTTGTAATGGTGACAATCCCCGTGCAGGAGGACTACCGGCTCGTCTTCAGACAGGAGTTCTCTTTTGTATTCCCGGGCCAGACTTACAAGTTTGGCCGGGAGGGGACCGTCATTACCAGGATATTTCGAGTGGTAACGGCCCAATTCTCTCAGCCAATCTTCTATGCCGATCAATTGTGACTTTTCCGGGACCGGGCGCCATAGGGTCTGCATGACCTGCGCCGCGATTTCGGTCGCCCTGTCATCGTCCTGCATCTCGGCCAGCATATCTCCAGGAAGCAGTCGTTCCTGCAGCAGAAAACCTTTCCTGGTATCAGATTTGATCAACCGGGCGCTCCCCTTCCCAGCGTAGATGCGCAGTGCTTCGACCTCGCTGGTAAATTCGCGATGGGGTACACCGATCTTGAGCACCGCCGGCGTACCATCCGGAAGGGTCACGGCTGTAACGTAGTTGAATGAAAGCAGGAACGGCTCTCCTACGGCCAGCTGCCAGCGTGTGGAGGCTTCTTCGATCAGGGAAGGCAAAGCATCCAGGTACCGCTCTCCGTCTATGCCGAAGGCGAACTTGATATTGTCGATAAAATCAGGGGGGATGTTCAACAGGATGGTTCCTGGCGGCGGATGTGGATTTTGTCCACCGCCAGAAAATACGGTTTATCCCGGAAAGAGGGTCTCAAATACTTCCGGGCAATACTTTTCTACCATCTCGCTTGATAAGCCGTTTTCTTTGCAGATTTCAGCGTACAGGTCTGCTGAGAGGCGTTTGGAGCGCTTCTGGTTGGTAATGTCCAGCGCCCAGAGCCCAAAACGCTGGTTCCAGCCGCGTTCCCATTCGAAGTTATCGATCAGTGACCAGTGATAATATCCCTTGATCGGCCAGTTGAAGTTGACAGCCCGCCAGACCTGGTGGAGATGTTGGGCCAGGTAGCGCGGGCGCATTTTATCGGTTGAGTCTTCAACGCCATTTTCAGTGATGATGATTGGCATTTTAGGAAAACTGCGGACAGCCCACTTGAGCATATTGAAGATGCCTTCAGGGATATTCGCAAGAAAGCCGGTGCCGCTCATATCAGCGCCATCGGCAAAGCCGGCCCGGGTGAACAATTCTTTCGGATTCCCAAGATCGAACCAGACGGTGTCGACGGAATAATAATTCAGGCCTAAGTAATCCATCGTGCCCCGGGCCTGTGGAATACGGAAGTTCCCGACCGGCGATTTCATTACACCGGTGGCAATTGCTGTGGGGAAAGCGATGTTGAGGCCAGCGTAACGGATTTTGGTCATCACCTGGTCTAACGGCGACCAGGAATGGCGCGGTGTCTGTGGGCGATACTGCCAGGCAAAGCCCACCCTGGCTTCCGGCTGGATCTCATGAATGGTCTGGTAAGCGGCTGTGTGACCTTTGAGCATGTTGGCCATCACCTGCATGGCTTTATTGACCCCATGGTTGCAGGCCGGGAATTCCCCGGTTACATAGCCCATCAAGGCATAAATATTGGGTTCGTTGATCGTACACCACAGGCTGCAGTATTCCTTCAATGCTTCGACTGACTTACGAACAAATTTTTCGAAGTAGGTTACTGCTTCTTCTTTTTCCCAACCGCAGTTATCATACAGCCAGAGCGGATCTGTAAAATGGTGCAGGCTGACCATGGGGGTCATCCCCCGTTCCCGTAAGCCGCGCAGCATCTGGCGGTACTTATCGAGTGCGTCCTCGTCCCAGCGGTCGGGTTCGGGTTGTATACGGCTCCATTCGATGGACAGGCGGTGGGTATTCTGGCCGGTCTCGGCAGCCCGGTCAAAGTCTTCACGCCAGCGCCCGCCCCACCAGTCACAGGCCAGGCCAGATTTGTGGGCTGTGTGTCCTTCCTGCTCCCACCGGTGCCAGTTGTTGTTGGTATTGTTTCCTTCAACCTGGTGGGCAGCAGTGGCGCAGCCCCACAGGAAGCCTTTTGGGAAGTGATAGGTTGCTTGTGGCATTATGTCTCCTCCGGAAATAAGTTGGGGCGAAGCATGCTTCACCTTTGCTGGCGTGCCAGGTAGGTCAGGTACAGCGCCACTGACCCGGCAACCGCGGCATTGAGCGATCCAATCTGGCCGATCATCGGCAGTTTCATCAAGATATCACAGGATTTTTGAGTTAGGGAGCGCATCCCCTCGCCCTCCGAACCGACAACCAGACCGATGGCCCCGTCCAGGCGCAGCTGGCCGGGCGGTTGTGACTGGGGATGGCCGCCTTCCAGCCCTACGATCCAGGCGCCGGCCTCTTTCAACTGTGTGATGGCCTGCGAGAGGTTGGACTGTACGATCAGCATGTGTTCGGCGGCCCCCGATGAGGCGTTGACCACCGCTGGGGTGACCTGGACGGTCCTGGCTGTGGGGATGATGACGCCGTGCACACCGACTGCTTCGGCGGTGCGGATCAGGCTGCCGAAATTCTGGGGATCATTCAGGGCATCCAACAGCAGGACAAACAGCGGTTCGCCTCGTTCTTCTGCCAGGTCGGTTACATCTGCCAGGTTGCTGTACGGGTAACCGCTGGCTTCCAGGGTTACGCCCTGATGCTGTGGGTGGATACGGTCCAGGGCGTTGCGGGCGGCGCTGACAACCGGAATCTTACGCTGGTTTGCCATGCGGAGGATCTCGTTTATCCGTCCGGTATCTTTGATGCCCTGGGCGACTTGCAGGCGAAAGACCTGCCGCCGTCCGGCGCGCAGGGTCTCATAGACAGCGTTGCGGGAATAGATGAATTCTTTCATACAGGTATTTTAAACCATTTGGGGCTGGCTTGATAGCAAAGCCTCATAGATCGAAACCCAAAACAAATCCATCTCCCGGTTGCAGGGGGTGCTGCCCTGGCGGGAGGTCGGTTTTGGAAAGGGCGGCGATCAGCCATATCCGGTGGGGATATCAACGATATCTCCCGGAGAGATCGGCCACCTTCCGGCCATCGATGCCATATAGTTGATCCAACCCAGCCAGTAACCTGGTCAGACTCAGCCACTGATAGGGTCGCAGCACGTGGCTGATATCCTGCGTTTTCAGCCGGAGGTCTGTCGCTTTTGTGAGCTTTATCTGTTTGGATTTTCGTGCTGGTTTGAGCGCTTCTTCCCGCATTGCGCCTGCTGGGCTGTGGATTCGTCTGATTAACTGACTGCTTATAAATGGTTATTCCAACTTTGTAATCTCTTCGGCTGGCGTTACTCCTTGATTATCGTTTTCTCATAAAGACAGGTTAAAAAGCGAAACAGGGATAATGCGGTCCCTGATTATGGCAAAGGTAATGCAAAAGGGCGGCGTTACGCCCGCCCTTTTTGTCTCGATTATTATGAAGTTCTATCCCCAGCGCCAGCTGGTGCCATCTTTGCTGTCTTCGATGGTGACGCCCAGCTCTATCAGCCGGTCGCGGATCAGGTCTGACAGCGCCCACAACTTCTGGGTACGGGCCTCGGTGCGGACCTCAACCAGCAGGTCGATGAACTTATCCGCATCGCCAGAGCCGGCTTTCCCAGCCAGCCGCAGGCCAAGCACATCTGCCAGTTCGCGCAGGACGGCCTGAGCCGGGGAGAGCTGCTCATTCGCGGCGCCCGCGTCCCGGGATGTATTGATGGCTTTCACCAAGTCGAACAGGACCGCGATAGCGCCGGCGGTGTTGAAATCATCGTCCATGACCTTCACAAAACGATCCCTGGCGTTCTCAGCCTGCTCTGCCAGCGACGCAGCAGCCTCTTTGTCAAGGCCGCCGGTATTGGGAGCGGCCGGCCGCAGGCCCGATTTGAGTCGTTCTATGCCCTTTTCGGCAGAGTCCAGGGCTTCGTCAGTGAAAGCTAGCGGACCGCGGTAAGACCCCGTCAGCACCAACATACGCATAACATCGCCTTCCCGGTCTTCCAGGAACTCATTGATCGTGACCAGGTTGCCCAGTGATTTCGACATCTTCTCTCCGGAAAGCTGCAGCATACCATTGTGCATCCAGAAGCGCGAGAAGGGTTTCCCGGTATACGATTCTGACTGGGCGATTTCGTTTTCATGGTGGGGGAAGATCAGGTCGTTGCCGCCGCCGTGAATATCGATCTGATCGCCGAATTCTGCCAGGTTCATGGCCGAACATTCGATGTGCCAGCCGGGACGACCCTTGCCCCAGGGGCTGTCCCAGGCCGGTTCGCCGGGTTTGGCTGCCTTCCATAAGGCAAAGTCGAGCGGGTTTTCTTTTTGTTCACCGATCTCGATCCGGGCGCCGGCCTGCATATCTTCTAACTTGCGGCCGGAAAGACGGCCGTAGTCTGTATCCTTGGTGATGCGAAAATAAACATCTCCATTGCCGGCGGCGTAGGCATACCCTTTGTCGATCAGGCCTGTGACCATCGCCTGGATTTCATCCATGGTCTGAGTGGCACGCGGGTTCGATGTGGCCGGCAGGATGTTCAAGGCAGCCAGGTTCTTTTGGTAATCAGTAATGTATTTTTCCGCCAGTTCCAGAGGGTCGATTTCCAATTTGTTGGCGCGATCGATGATCTTGTCGTCCACATCGGTAAAGTTCATAACAAACCTGACATCATACAGCTTGTATTCGAGGTAGCGGCGGATGATATCAAAAACCAGGGCCGACATGGCATGCCCGACGTGAGCATCAGAATATACGGTCACACCGCAAACATACATACGAACCTTTCCGGGTTCGATGGTCTGGAACTCTTCTTTTTGGCGGGACAGGGTATTGTAGATACGCAGCATTGGGGTAACTCCTGTTACTAATTTCCGGAATTGTTTTCGTCTTTGTCGTTTTGGCCTTTTTCGATCCTGGCAAAGATCATCCGGCCGGCGGCAGTCTGCAGGACTTTGGTAACACTGACGTTCAGGTGTTCACCAATCGATTCGTGGCCGTTTTCGACCACCACCATGGTACCGTCGTCCATGTACCCGACGCCCTGGCCTTGTTCCTTGCCTTCCTGAATAATGTGAGTGCGCATCAACTCGCCGGGCAGTACCACGGATTTGACTGCATTGGCCAGTTCATTGATATTCAAGATGGTCACTCCCTGCAGTTCGGCGATGCGGTTCAGGTTGTAATCATTGGTCAGGATCGGACAGCGCATCTGGCGCGCCAGGATGACCAGCTTGTCATCGACTTCACGAACCCCATCGACATCAATATCGCTGATGCGGGTCAATACGTTGGGTGTCTTTTGCAGTTCTCCCAAGATTTCCATGCCCCGGCGTCCACGCTGGCGGCGCAGGCCGTCTGGTGAATCGGCGATGTACTGCAGTTCATTCAGCACAAAACGGGGGATCAGTAAGGTGCCCGGCAGGAAGCCGGTTGCTGCGATATCGGCGACCCGGCCGTCTATGATCACGCTGGTGTCCAGTAAGATCGTGCGGTTTGCTCTCATCCAGGCCCCTGAGCTATCTCCATCCCCGCCGGAACCGCGCATGGAACTCATCATCCCCATAATGTCGCCCTGCCGCATGACGAACAGCGATACCCCAAAATAGGAAAACACCAGTACGCCGATAAAAGGCATGATTTTCCCGAAGGGTTCGGGCAACAAGGACAATGGGAAGGAGAGCAGCGCCGCAATCAGCAGCCCGGAGACCAGACCAATCATCCCGGCGAAGAGGGTCTCGGCGGCCAGGCGTCCCAGTAAGGCGCGCAAGGCGCGCGCCGGACGGGTCGTGAAATACGGCGTCAGGATCAGACCGGCCAGCGCCCCGATCAAGGCCCAGGTAATCACCGTCAGTACATTATAGGTTTCCGGGTCAAGCGATTCGAGCCAGGCGCCTCCATATCCCCCTGCGATGCCGATGACGATCATGCCAATAATGCGCAAAACAAATTCAAAACTCATGATAAATGCTCCTTTACCATAAATGCTGGATAGAAATAAATTACGAAAAAAAGATAATACATAGAGCATGATAGCACGCCTGTGACCAGCCGTCAATTAGCCCTGGTCATGGTCATGCGGCGCCTGCATCAGGTGCGCAATGTTGATATAATGTCAATTCGAATCTTAGTGGTATAAGAGGTTCCTATGGCCATCGATCGTTTTGGACGAAACATACATTATTTACGAATCAGCCTGACCGATCACTGTAACCTGAGGTGTGTGTACTGTATGCCAGAGGACATGACCTTCCGGCCGAGTGCAGCCTTAATGCAGGATGAAGAAGTCCTGCAGCTGACGAGCTTGTTTGCAAACCTGGGCTTCGATAAAATCCGACTGACAGGAGGCGAGCCGACCGTGCGCGCCAATGTTGTTGATATCGTGCGGGGGATTGCCGCGACCCCGGGCATCAGCTCGGTGTCGATGACAACCAACGGCGTGCTGCTCTCCCGGCTGGCCGAACCGCTGGCGCAGGCAGGACTGCAGCGGGTCAATGTCAGCATCGATACACTGGACCCGGAAAAGTTCAAACGGCTCACCCGCTGGGGCAGCCTGGATGACGTCTGGCAGGGAATCGTGGCTGCAGAAGCGGCCGGCCTGACGCCGATCAAGATCAACGCGGTTGTGGTGGCCGGGTACAACGAAGCAGATGTGGTCGACCTGGCTGCCCTGACAAAGGCGCATCCCTGGCAGGTGCGATTTATTGAGATGATGCCGTTTGCTGGCGCAACCGAGATACAGGTCCGGCAGGCGGTTACCGCCGGTCGTATCAAGGAAAGCATAGAGCGTGAGCTGGGTGTAATGGAGATCGCCAACCAGGGCAGGCTGGATGGGGAAGCACTCCTGTTTCGCCTGCCTGATGGGAAAGGCGATGTCGGTTTTATCTCATCGGTTAGCCATCCTTTTTGTGCCTCATGCACACGTGCCCGCCTGACGGCTGACGGCCGTTTACGCCTATGCTTGCTGAGGGAAAATGAAGTCGATCTTCTGACGCCCGTCAGGGAAGGGGCGACATTGGATGAACTGCGTGACCTGATCCTGAACGGGATCTGGGAAAAACCCTGGGGACACGAACTGGCGAAGGGTGTTATTCCCATGAACCGGGTGATGAATGAAATTGGAGGGTGAATTGTGCAGGCGCCAGTGAATGGAATAACAGCTATCCTGTTTGACCTGGACGGCACCTTGCGGCATAACCAGCCAAATAGTGGAGAGGTGTTCAGCGACTGTGTTTCTGCTGGGTTCGGGCTGGTGCTCACCCCTGAAGATCGCTTGAAAGCAGCCCGCTGGGAGCATTACTACTGGGCCATGTCGAAGGAACAGATGCTAGACCGGGAGAAGTACAAGGCAGAAGACCTGGGTTTCTGGCTGAATTACTGCCGCCGCCGGTTGGTCGCCCTGGGTATCTCAGCCGAGCAGAGTGCAGAACTGGCCCCCACCGTGCAGAAATATATGGAAACCTATTACCGGGCAGAGAGTGTTGTGGCGGAGCATAGCATTGATATGCTGGAGTACCTGCAAAAGGCGGGCTACCGGCTGGGGGTGGTCTCGAACCGGGATAAGCCTTTCTTCGAAGAGCTGGAGGCTCTTGGCCTGACGGGTTTCCTTGACTATTGGATGGCGGCCGGGGAAGTCCGGTCCTGGAAGCCCGACCCGGAGATATTCCTCCATGCGCTCAATGAAATCAACGCCAGACCCGAGCAGACCGTCTATGTGGGGGATAATTATTATGCGGATGTGATCGGCGCCCGGAACGCCGGTTTGAAGCCCGTGCTGTATGATCCGCAGGAGATATTTGACGATCCAGACTGCACGGTGATCCGTTCTTTCAAGGAACTGCCCGAATTGATGGAAATACTATAAAAAAGTCTCTGTGGTCCTGAACAGGGACTTTTCAGGCTGCTAAAATAAACTGGTGACTGTCACCAGTGCTTTTCCTGATCTTTCTTTTACTTACTGTAAACCAATTCTTTGAGGAGTGTTCCCAGGCGGGTGATCCCTTCCCGGATATCGTCTGGGCCGCAGAAAGAGAAATTAATCCGCATGGAGTTCTTCTCGCCGCCATCGGGGGAGAATGCGGTCCCGGGTACAAAAGCCACTTTTTGTTCCACTGCCTTCTTGAAGATTTCTGTGGTGTCCATCCCTTCCGGCAGGCTGGCCCACAGGAACATACCGCCTTCGGGGCGGGTGTATTTGACTTCAGTCGGGAAGACTTCATCCATGGTCTCGAGCATGACGTCGCGGCGTTCATGGTAGGTCGTGCGGATGATCTCGATGTGCTTGTCCAGGTAGCCGTCCCGGGCGGCCTCATAGGCCACCATCTGGTTGAAGGTGGAGGTGTGCAGGTCCGCCGCCTGCTTGATGAAGATCAGCTTTTGGATGATTTCCTTCGGGGCGATGACCCAGGCCAGACGCAAGCCAGGGGCCAGCAGCTTGGAGAAAGTGCTCATATAGATCACATTGCCGTTATAGTTGTCCTCAGTCTGGTTCCGGTAGCGGGCGTCCAATGCCAAAACAGAGGGGATATGTTCACCTTCAAAGCGCAACCGGCTGTAAGGATCATCTTCCACGATAGGTATTCCATATTTATCGGCCAGTTCTACCAGTTCCTGGCGGCGCTCCAGGGTCAGGGTAGCCCCACTGGGGTTCTGGAAATTCGGCAGGACATAAATGAATTTGGGATTGGCTTTCAGGGCTTCTTCCAGTTTGTCCATGCGCATTCCGTGCTCATCCATCGGCACGGTCAGGTATTGGGCACCGTAGACCGCCCAGGCCTGCAGCGCACCCAAATAAGTAGGCGACTCGACTACAATCTTGTCGCCGCGGTTGATCAGCATCCGTCCGACGAAATCCAGCGCCTGCTGTGAGCCGGAGGTGATTTGCACCAGGTCAGGGGGAATTTTGATTCCCTCCCGGGCAGTATCCTCCGCAATCATCTTGCGGAACGGTGGGTGTCCTTCGGTGGTGCTGTACTGCAGTGATTGCGGCCCCTGGCTGCCCAGGATCGTATTACAGGCCTCTTGAAACTTCTGCAGGGGGAAGACCTCAGGGGCGGGCAGACCGCCGGCAAAGGAGATGATGTCTGGTTGTTGGGTCAGCTTGAGTAATTCACGAATGATTGAGCCGGTCACCTTTTGGGTGCGCTCTGCGTAATGTTTTTCCCAGGATGGTTGCATGGGTACTCCTCGTTGGTTATGGATCAGTGGTTGCACACTCAGGATAATTCAAATTGGGTTGTGAAGCAAGTATTTTGTACTAGTTGTACTTGATGCGGCCTGTTTTACTTATTTCCCGTTATTTCCTTGAGCAGCTCCAGGGTCTCTTCAGCCCTGTCGACTGGGATGAAGATGTGATCGTGATAGTAAGCCGAAACAGCGTTGACGCTAATGCCGGCGCGGGCCAGGCGTTCGGTGATGACTGCCAGGAAACCGACTGCTTCCAGGCTGGAATGGACTTTCAACGTGATCATGCGGGATACGAAAGCGAACTCGAGGCCGGCTTCCTCAGCGCTGCTGCGGGGCAGGATCAAGGTCACCCCTTCAGCTTCCCGGAACCAGCCAACCGGCTGCAGGTCGGCGCCCGGCGGGGTGGTCTCCGGGAGGGTGCAGAATACATATTCCCCGTTAACCAGTTCCGGCTGCATTGACACCAGCAGCCTGCCAAGATTGGTTTCTCCGTTCATCGTCGCGTTACCCTGTGCATGGAAGTTTATTCCTCTTTCTTGTTTCCCGGCAAAACACAAGATAAAGAGAAGGTCTCTCCCGGGTGATATATCGTTATTGTACCCTCCCGGTAGAGGGTCACCGTACCGGCGCCATACACCTTCCAGGCGCCCTGCGGGCCGTCGTCGAGCATCCCGGTCTCTTCGTCGATTCCGATCAGGGCCGTTCCCGGAAGCTGCTTCTGCAGACGGGCCGCCCAGCCCCGGCCAAAGGTATTGTGGTGGGGCAGGAGGCAGGCATTGGGCGCCAGGTTCAGACCTGGCAGGATATTTTTCCCGTACGGGTCATACAGGTGCTGGCACAGTACCATTGCACCGGCGCTGCTGCCCCCCAGGACTGCCCCTTCCTGATAAGCGGCCAGTGCGGCCCGCCAGCCCCGGCTGCCGGAAAGCGTTTCAGCCAGGTAGCCGGGGAAACCGCCCAGAAGATAGATCAGTTTCGCAGAGCGGAGTGCAGCGGCAATTTCCGGGTCATTGGCGCTGGGTCTGTCGATCAGCGATACCACCGAAACGCTGGCGGCGCCCAGCCTGGAAAACCAGTCCAGGCCGCGGCGTCCGGCACGTTGATGGTTGTTGTCCAGAGCGGCCGCGGTCGGGAGAATGCAAATGGGTGTTGTCAGACCGCCGGCCAGTTCTATTGCCCGCAGGTCGGGCTCGGACATTTGCCCGCCGAACTCAGCCCCGCCTTCGAGCAGCAGACGCCCGTTTACCAATGTTTCCACCAGACCCCGGTGCATTCCGGGAGGCGGAGCCAGTTGTTGATGCGGATCCTGTCTCCCATCTCTTCCCCGAAGAAGAACGTCCCCAGTTCAAGGGCTTCGTCCAGAGACTGGAAGCGGTAATCAGTCCGGATCCAGGTTGATTGGAAGCTTTTCTCTGCCAGCCAGTCGAAATAACGGTTGAGGTGCTTGGGTGGGTCAGGTTCTTCCTTCCCGGTTCCCAGGGTCTCGAAGATGATCACAGCGCCGCCCGGGCGGATGACCCGCACCAGTTCTTTGTAACCACTTTCCAGGTCCTGAAGCCATGCATCGCCGCCCCAAACGGAAAGATAACAGAAGCTCCAGCCCGAAACGATCAGGTCGGCGCTGGCGGAGCCGGCCGGGAGCGAACGGTGGTCGGCGACTGCCGTATGCCAGTTGGTTTGCCCCATGGATCTCAAAGACTCAGCGGCGATGGTCAGCATGGATGCTGAAGCGTCAAAAGTGCGGATAGAATGCACCCGCGGGGCCAGCAGGCGCGTCAGGCGGCCTGTTCCGGCGCCGAGATCAATAGCTTCCAGGCCTTCCGGGGAGAGAATCTTCTCAATGGCGGGCAGGATATTTTCCTGGTAATCTTCCCGCCGGATCAGGAGATCGTATTGGTCAGCGTGTAAGGCGTAAACGTCTTTTTCAGCGAGCATGGGGATTGGGGTCTGTCTCGATACGCACTTCTACCAGGCGGTCCAGCCGGAAGGTGCGTTCTTCTTTGCGCAGGTGGCAGTAGGCCCGCAGGTATATATAATCTTCCATCCCAAGTACCTGGATGGGGGTGATCCAGCGCTGGGTCTGGTCGCCTTTGCCGTCCACGTAGGTGATCAGCAGGCGTTTCCCGCTGTGGATGGCTTCTCCAAGGCCGGTCGGGAGTTGGATTTCATCATCGGGTACAGCCGGAGAGAGATAGGCGCTGATAAAGTTGTTGAGCGGTTTGTTATCTTTTTTGAGCAGGTCCATCATACTGAAGAAGACCAGCCGGGCGGTGAGCGCATCTTCCAATGCCCGGTGAAACTCTCCCACCTGTACCCAGAAGGACTCAGCCACCACAGAGAGACAGTACGAGGGCAGGTCGAAATTCTCCCGGGCGATCTTGAGTGTATCGATGACCTGGGGGACGTGCAGTTCACGGTCCAGCCGGCGGAACTCGCTGTCTAGGAATTGCAGGTCGAAGGGGGCGTTGTGGCAGACCACGATTGCACCCTGCAGGCGTTTCGCTATTTCACCGGCGATCTCGGAAAAGATGGGCGCATTCCTTAAGGTTTCGTTGTCAAGGCGGTTGGTGCTGGCGGCAGCCGGAGAAAGCGGGCGTCCAGGATTGACCAGGGTCTGGTAGGTTTCCTTGATGCGCTTTCCGTCACTGAGAACGATCCCAACTTCACAAACACGGTCACCGAACCAGGGCGAAAGGCCGGTGGTCTCCAGATCAAGGAAAGCAAAATGAGCGTTGGAGAGATCGATCATTGATTGGGCCTCTAAGGAATTGTCGTGATGGGTTAATGTACCACAAAGGCAGGAGTGTGGTAGAAAGTTTTAATGTTTAGCGCGGGTGATTGGAGATTCGGGACCGGGTTTGCGTAAGGTGTATTCGCGGGGTCGTGTGGGTTTCTACAGGCCATCTGAATGGAGAAAGGTGAGAAAAAACGGGCAAGTGGGAATGGCGAAAGATCCATCAGGTACCTGAGCCTCTTCATGACATTGTCAGGAGTTCCCATTGCAAATTTCCCGCACTCTCGTTATAATACAGATCGCTTTCGGGCGGTTAGCTCAGTTGGTTAGAGCGTTGCGTTGACATCGCAAAGGTCGATGGTTCGAGTCCATTACCGCCCACTGGATAATATAAACGCACAGACCGGGACGAGTAGGTGGTCCAGGTCCTGACAGGAAGCGCAGGTCCCAGACTGAGAACCTGTGCCAGGTCCTCCACCCAAAACCCCCCGCGAGCGTAACCCGGAACGTGAGGCAGCAGGCTTCACCAGTATGGGAAACGGCTGGCCCCGTTACAGGCCAACAGAGATATTCCGGTGCTGCAAGAAGCTCCCTCGCTGCGCTCGGGATGAATCTGGGTGGCACCGCGTGAAGTTTCTCGCCCCAGAACGGGCGAGATTTTTGTTTAACCCCATCCCTCTCCCAAAGGGAGAGGAAGTAGAAGTAAAGGAGGCTGAAATGGCCGAACAACACGAACGATATGAAGACTCACAGCTTTACCGCATCCGTCATTCGGCGGCGCATGTGATGGCGCAGGCTGTGCTCGAAACCATCCCGGAAGCCAAGTACACGATTGGTCCGCCCATCGAAAACGGTTTCTATTATGACTTCGATCTGCCAACCCCCCTGACAGAAGAAGACCTACCGCAGATCGAAAAGCGCATGCGCCAGATCATTGCCGGTGGGCATGACTTTGAAAAGAAAGTCTTGTCGGCAGAGGAAGCGCGCCAGGTTTTCAAGGACCAGCCCTATAAGCTGGAACTGATCGACGGGCTGGAACAGGGCGGCTTTGACGAGTATGGCAACCCGCTGGAAGAGAAGCCTGAGATTTCGATCTACCAGCACGATGCTTTTGTCGACCTGTGCCGCGGTCCGCATGTCGAGAATACCCGGCAGATCAATCCATCGGCGATTAAGCTGATGTCGGTCGCCGGCGCCTACTGGCGCGGTGACGAGAATAATAAAATGCTGACGCGCGTGTACGGCACCGCCTGGAACAAGCCGGATGAACTGAAAGAGTATCTCAGGATGCTCGAAGAAGCCAAAAAGCGCGATCATCGCAAACTGGGGAAAGACCTGGATATCTTTGTATTCGATGATGAAGTTGGTCCCGGCCTGCCTTTGTGGCTGCCGAACGGCGCCATTATTGCCAATGAACTGGAAGTGCTGGCCAGGGAACTGGAAACAGAGGCCGGCTACCAGCAGGTGTTGACCCCGCATGTCACCAAGGAAGACTTGTTCATTCGTTCCGGGCACCTGCCGTATTACGCCGAGAGCATGTACCCGCCCATGGAACTGGAAGGTGTGAAGTATTACGTCAAACCGATGAACTGCCCGATGCATCACAAGATCTTCGATGCCCGGCCGCATTCTTACCGCGATCTGCCCATCCGGCTGGCTGAATATGGGACCTGCTATCGTTATGAGAAATCCGGTGAACTGTTCGGCCTGATGCGGGTGCGTTCCATGCAGATGAACGATGCCCATATCTACTGCTCGGAAGAGCAGTTCGAAGATGAATTTATGGGTGTGATCGACCTGTATAAGAAGTACTTTGATTTGTTCGAGATCGAAAAATATGTCATGCGCCTGAGCCTGTACGGTAAGGATGGCCTGGGAAAGAAGTATGTCGATAATGAACGTTTGTGGCTCAAGACGGAAGATATGGTCCGTCGTGCGATGACCAACGGCAATGTGCCCTTTGTGGAAGCGCAGAACGAGGCCGCTTTCTACGGGCCCAAGATTGATGTCCAGATCTGGTCGGCTGTTGGACGAGAATTCACCCTGGCCACCAACCAGGTCGATTTTGCTGTTCCCGAACGTTTCAACCTGAGCTTTGTCAACAAGAACGGCGAAGACGAAACCCCGCTGTGCATCCACCGGGCGCCGCTCAGCACCCACGAGCGCATGATCGGCTTCCTGCTCGAGCATTATGCCGGGTCTTTCCCGGTCTGGCTGAGTCCGGAACAGGTGCGTGTGATCCCGATCACCGATGAGCAGAATGAATATGCACTCAAGCTGGAAGCCCAGCTGAAGGAGGCCGGCATTCGCGGCCGGGCTGATATGGGATCTGAACGGATGAACGCCAAGATCCGCAATGCCCAGTTGTTCAAAGTGCCCTATATGCTGGTGGTCGGGAACAACGAGATGGAGTCCGGTACGGTCTCCCTGCGTGTCCGCGACGGTTCCCAACAGAATGACCTGCAGGTAAGTGACTTTATCGTGCGAGTGGCAGAAAAGGTTAAAACTCGTTCCGGGACATTGTAAGCCGCGATTTTTGCGAATCTGGGTTGGAGAAAAGCCGGAAAGTTGTACTTTCCGGTTATGCGCTGTTGACGATTCAAGCGCGCCTATGGTATCATCAGACCCACAAAAAGGCGGCTTGTGCCGTTATTTCTTTGTTTACAGATATTTTTGAGGAGAACACTATAAGTACCGGAGATTTTCGAGTAAATGAAACAATTCGAGTTCCTGAAGTTCGTTTAATCGGGCCGACGGGCGATAACGTTGGGGTCGTTTCGATCCAGAAAGCGCTTGAAATCGCCCGGGAAGCGGAACTTGATCTGGTGGAAGTTGCACCTAATTCCAGTCCTCCCGTTTGCCGTGTCATGGATTTTGGTAAATTTATCTACGAACGGGCCAAGAAAGAACGGGAAGCCAAAAAACAGCAGGCCAAGATTGAGCTAAAGGAAATCCGCCTGCGCCCCAAGACAGGTGAGCACCATCGTTCTTTCAAAGTAAGGGATGCCCGTCGTTGGCTGGAAAAGGGCATGAAGGTCCGGGTGACGATCCGCTTCCGTGGGCGTGAGATGGACTACCCCGAAATCGCTCTCGAAGATCTGAAAGAGATTGTGCAGGAACTGTCCGATGTAAGTGTCATCGAACAGACCCCTTCGATGGAAGGCCGCACCATGTTCGTTATGCTGGCTCCTGGCAAACCAAAGAAAAAAGGAAAAAAATCTGAGCAAGCCGACGCCGATGCTGAAGTCGAGACCGAAGACGTGAACGAAATGGTCGAAGAGGAAGTTGAAGCAGAGGCAGAATAACGATCTCTAACAAGGTAAAATCCGCGGGAGATCGACCAGGCCCGCGGTTTATTTTTTGAAAGGAGTAAGTAACTGTGCCCCGTAAACCAAAAGCAGGCAAAGTAAAGCTGAAGACCCATAAGGCAACCTCCAAGAGGTTCCGCCTGACCGGATCTGGCAAGCTTATGCGTACCAAAGGCGGTAAAGGCCATCTGCGCCGCAATACCTCCAAGCGCACCAAGTACTTGCTGGATGAGGTGGTCGAAGTCAAAGGCTCCGGCATCATCAAGCGTGTCAAGCGCCTGGCGCCGAATATGGAAGAATAGAGACATCGCCTGCGTCTCTTTATTCCTGTTGTCGTGTCCGATATTTTTATTGTGGCTGTTGGGTGTACACAACTGGTGAAGTGGAGTTCCACCGCCGACGCCCAGGGGTCCGCAGGAGTTAGAAAATGGCAAGAGTAAAAGGTGGCCCGCAGGGCTACAGACGACATAAGAAAATCTTGAAGATGGCCAAAGGCCAACGCGGTACCAAGAGCAAACTCTTCCGCCGCGCAAATGAATCCATGTTGAAGGCGCTCTGGTATGCCTTCCGTGACCGCCGTGTTCGCAAGCGAGACCTGCGCAAGCTGTGGATTGCACGCATTAACGCCGCGGCCCGGATGAACGGCACCACTTACAGCCGCCTGATCCATGGCCTGAAGAAAGCCAACATTGCACTCAATCGTAAAATATTGGCTGACCTGGCTGTGCGCGAACCGCAGGCTTTTGCCGCCGTGGTCGCCAAAGCCATGCAATAAAGACGATCTACTATACCCATTTACAAGGGCAGGTTGTTCAACCTGCCCTTGTGTATTTAATAATGTGTTGTCGTGGCAACCGACCGGTCGCCGCGCTTGTATTTATCGGATACAATAATCTCATGAACGAGATTCTGATTGACTATCAATATCCATCCGGGCAGGTCTTTCAGATCGTGCAGGGAGACCTGACCGAGGAGAAAGTGGATGCAATTGTCAACGCGGCCAATGCCCACCTGCAGCACGGCGGCGGGGTGGCGGGGATCATTTCCCGGCGCGGAGGTCCTGCCATTCAGCGAGAATCGAATGAGTGGGTAGCAGTACACGGGCCGGTTCCCCATGCCTCACCAGCCTGGACTTCAGCCGGCGAGCTTCCGGCCAGGTATGTTATTCACGCGGTTGGTCCGATGTGGGGGGAAGGCGACGAAGACGCCAAGCTGGCTGCTGCCGTCGATGGGACCCTATGGCTGGCTGAAGAACTCGACCTGGTCAGCATCAGCCTGCCAGCTATCTCAACCGGGATATTCGGTTTCCCGAAAGAACGTGCGGCAGGGGTCATTTTCCTGGCGATCGAAGACCATTTTGTCGCCAATCCTTCGTCCGGTGTACGACAGGTGCGGCTGGTGCTGTATGACCGGCCGGCAGTGGAGACTTTCCTGGAAGCCTGGAAAGAGCGGCTGTAGATGATTGTTTCCTCCCAGAATGCCAAACTAAAGCTGGTGCGTTCCCTGCAGGGGCGCCCGAAGGGCAGGCAGAAATCTGGCGCTTTCCTGGCCGAGGGGGTGCGCCTGGTGGCAGATGCGCTGGACGCGGACTGGCCGTTCCGTTTCCTGTTGTATTCGGATGCTGTCAATGAACACGGGCGCAAATTGATCGAAAGGCTGGAATCCAAAGGCGGGAGCGTGGAGGAAGTTGAACGCTCCCTGCTGCAAGCGATCAGTGATACCGAAACATCACAGGGCCTGGCGGCGGTCCTTGAACTGGAAATGCTGCCGCTTCCAAAACAGCCGGCTTTCGTCCTGATCCCCGACCAGATCCGGGACCCTGGCAACCTGGGCGCCCTGCTGAGGAGTGCGGCCGCGGCCGGGGTGCAGGCCGTACTGGCGCCTCCCGAGACCACTGACCCGTTTGCCCCCAAGGTGGTCAGGTCGGGGATGGGCGCCCATTTCCGCCTGCCGGTCCATTCCCTGTCGTGGGAGCAGATTCGGGCGTACTGCCGGAGGACGCGGCTCTACCTGGCGGATATGGAAGGGCAGTCCTGCTGGGAGTGCGACCTGCGACTCCCGCTGGGGTTGATCGTCGGCGGGGAGGCGGCCGGGGCCAGCCAGCCGGCGCGCGACCTGGCCGACCAGGCCATCTGTATCCCCATGCAGGGGCAGACAGAGTCATTGAACGCCAGTGTGGCTGGCGCAATCCTGATGTTCGAAGTGGTAAGGCAGCAGCAATGAAGATTCGCTCAATCACTTGTTTTTTAGACCTGGACTGGCCGCCGGATGCGCAGGAGATCGCAGCCACCGGTGAGTTCCTGGCAGCAGCCCGCCGGGTGTACGCGGAGAACCAGTATGAGGTGCAGACCACCCGCGTTGCAACCGCGCCTTTCTCGCACAACCTGGCCGGGCGCATCCGGGAAGCGCCTGTCCTGGCGCAGTCCCTGGAAGAAATGCTCAGGAATATCGATGTTTCTTATGTTTCACTTGGTCCGGCTCTGCCCGATGTGGCAGGAAGCTGCGAGATCATCCCAGAGATCCTGGCGGCCACCGAGAATGTCTTTGTCTCTGGACTGATGGCGGATATCGAGAACAATATTTCCATGCAGGCCGTGCGGGCCTGTGCCGATGTGATCGTGCGGTCTGCACCCTTGAGCCCGGACGGCTTTGCCAACCTGCGCTTCACCGCCCTGGCGAACGTCCCGGCTGGTACACCGTATTTCCCGGCCTCCTATTACCGGGCTGGGGAGTCTCCGGCGTTTGCCCTGGCGATCGAAGCCGCCGACCTGGCGGTACAGGCTTTTGGCGAAGCGGAGACGCTCGAACAGGGACGCCAGACCCTGGTTGAGTCGATCGAGCGTCACAGCCAGGCGATCAGCAGGCTTTCGGTTCTTCTGGAACGTGAGCACGGGGTCAAGTTCCTGGGGATCGATTTTTCCCTGGCACCCTTCCCGCGGGGTGAACAATCGATCGGGATGGCCTTCGAGAAGATGGGCGTCCCGGCGGTGGGTAAACATGGATCACTGGCTGCTACAGCTATCCTGACCGAGGCCATCGAGCGGGCAGACTTCCCGCGCCTGGGCTTCAGCGGGGTGATGCTGCCAGTGCTGGAAGATGCGGTCCTGGCGGCCCGGGCGTCCGAAGGGACCCTGACGGTTAAGGACCTGCTGCTGTATTCCTGTGTGTGCGGTACCGGGCTGGACACGGTCCCGCTGCCGGGCGATGTGACTGCAGACCAGCTGTCTGCCCTGCTGCTGGACCTGGCGGTCATGGCCGTGCGCCTGGACAAGCCCCTGACGGCGCGCCTGATGCCCATCCCGGGCAAACAGGCCGGTGATGAGACCGGCTTCGATTTTGACTTTTTCGTCAACAGCCGGGTCATGCCGCTGGAATCAAGCGCCCTGGAGCGGCTGCTGGGGAATGTGAAGGCCTTCAGGTTGAATTCACGATAAACGGCATCAAGGTGACTCACCACTGGTACGGTCAGGGTGAGAATAAAGGATTTTCTCAATAAAGAGCTTTGTATCATTGCTACACTGAATTTATGGCAGTGGTATTGTCTGATACACACCCAAAGGCCGAAGAACTGCAGCTGCAAGGCAGGTAGCCACCAGGGGCTTCGATATCGCTTTCCGGATGCTGACCGCTGCCAGCAGGCCAGCATTGTTTTGGGAGAGAACCAGGCCAAAACGCTGTACGGGAGGTAATTACCATTGTGCTGCCTGCACCGCTGGCTGTTACCCTTAAGGTCGTTCGAGTTTTTGAAGACCCTTCTTGCTATACCTGATCGGTGGAGTATTGGCCAGGATGCAGTTTGAGCGTGCTGTGCGGCAGGAACTGTCTGATGCATTGGAAACAACGGCTCGATTCGCCGGCGCAGAGAATTTCGTCCTGGGAAAATTGGAATGGCGCCGGCTGGGGAATGAGATTTCTGAACGTCAGGGTCTGATGTGTTGGGGGTTATCAAGGTGCAAGGGGAGCGGCTTGATTTGGATTATTTGAATTATTGGGTAAATGTACTGAGTGTAACGGATCTACTGCAGAAGGCGCTGGAAGTGAAACCAGGATCATCTTGAAGTACAGGTATCCGCCTTAGTAATGAGGAAAAAGTCGCCCATGCAGGGTGCATAAGTCGCCCATGTAGGATACAGAATTCGCCCACTCACGCACCGTCAGCGGGCGACTAATTCGGCGCAGGTGGGCGACTAATTCAAAATTAGTCGCCCACTTAGTGCGCGTTTTCTGCCTTATGTTTTTGGGGAGGGCAAGCCTGACTGGTCCGTTTCTTAACGTTTTGTGCCAGGAGCCGTGTGCTTGCAACCTGGCCAGTTTTTTTGTTCTTCTTATGAGTGCGCGGCTCGTGAGAGCCGCGGTCCAGTGTGGCCAGATGCGATCCTGGCAGATAGAAATTCAGGCCTCGACAAATCTACTCAATATCCCCGAGGTTGTCAACCTCTGCTGCGCGCCAGTACTCCCCGCCGCGGCTGTCCCGCTGCAGCAGTTTGAAGCCCACCAGTTCCCGCCGCAGGCTGGCGGTGTCGTCGTAATAGCGGACCAGGATTTTGTTGACCTGCTCTTCGTTGTAATGCTTCCCTGGTTTGAAGGCCGTAATCACATAGTGCAGGACAGCCTCCAGCTTCTTGCGCTGGGCCGGCAGGCTTTTCAGGGTACCGTCGGGGTTGGTGAAGTTCCCTACCACCTGGCGGTCGTAAGCATCCAGGTCGACATCATTGATCATGCTGGCCAGATCCTCCTGTGAAAACAGCAGGTTGGTTTTGCGGAGAGCGGCCTCTTCCAGCTGATAAACGTTGTAATAACTGTCTGCCCGGGCGCTGACCAGCCCAACTTCTGAAAGGCGCGCCAGATGGTGGGAGACGGTTGAAGGGCGCAGATTCAGGAGGGCGGCTAGCTGCTCGACAGAGTAGGTCTGCTGGGCCAGCAGCCCTACGATCTTGAGCCGGTTGGAATCGGCCAGGGCTTTGAAGAAGGCGACCAGTTCTGCGCTCATTCCTGCTGTCCCTGGCTGCGCCAGTAGCGCGAGCCGTCGCGTTCGCGCTCGAGCAGGCGGGCGTCAACCAGGTCTCGCCGCAGCCCGGACACGTCCGCATGGAAATGCCGGATGATGGTGTTGATTTCCTTTTCAGTGAGGAACACACCTGGCGAGATGGCGTTGATTATGTAGTTCAGAATGATCTTGAGTTTCTTGGCCTGGGAAGGCAGCTGCTTGATCGTCCCGTCCGGGTTGAGGCAGGAGACCAGCACTTTACGAGAAGGTTCGTCCAGCTCAGGCGCAGGAACATACACTTCGCGATCCTTGCTGAGTTGGCTGCGCGCCAGGTCGTTCATGTTGGTGGTGTTGAGCAGATATTGGTCTTCCTTCAGGTCGATGACACCCACCTGGGCCAGAAAAGCCAGGTGGTCGTTGATATTGCTTTCCGGCATGTGCAGCCGCGCTGCGATCTCTGAACGGGAGGCGCTGCGGCGGGCCAGGACTCCAAGAATACGCAGCCTGTCTGCATCTGACATGGCTTTAACAAAGTCGATAAGTTGTTCTTTCATAGTGGCACTTCCGTTGAATTATTTCGATGATCATCGAATTGATTCTAGCAGAGAACAGGCATTTGTCAAGGTATTCTATACAGTTCTTAACAGAGAAAAGGAGAAGTTCATTCGCGGGGTTTCGGATTATAATAACTTTGCAAAGAGACTGATTACCCAAAGGAGGCAGTGCATGGCTCTTCCAAAGAATGCGTATTTTCGGGGAAAGATCGTCCCCTATTCAGAAGCCAAAGTCGGTGTGGCGACCAATGCCCTGCATTACGGGACCGCTGTATTTGGCGGCCTGCGCGGATACTGGAATGAAAATAAGGCCAAGCTTTTCATCTTTCGCCCCTTTGATCATTACCAGCGCTTCCTGCGTTCGTCGCGCATGATGTGCATGAATCTGGAGCAGGATGAGGAAAACCTGATCCAGCTGACCATCGATCTGCTGCGGGTTGACGGTTACCAGGAGGATGTCTACATCCGCCCATTGGCATACAAGGCCGAGGAGGGCGTTGGAGTACGGCTGCAGGGGGTTCCGGACGAACTGACGATCTTCTCCATTCCGTTCGGCCGCTATGTATCCAATGATACCGGTGCGCACGTCACCTTTTCTTCGTGGCGGCGCATCGATGACAATACCATCCCGGCGCGCGGCAAGGTCAGCGGGGCGTATGCCAATTCGGCCCTGATCAAGACCGATGCGGTCCGGGCCGGCTTCGATGAAGCCCTGGTCCTGGATCAGAGCGGGCATGTTTCCGAGGGCAGTGCCATGAATGTTTTCATGGTGCGCGAGGATGTCCTGATTACCCCGCCCGTAACGGACAACATCCTGGAGGGGATCACCCGTAAGTCGATCATCGAACTGGCCAGGAACGAGTTGGGCATCGAGGTGGTGGAACGTTCGATCGACCGCACCGAGGTCTTTATCTGTGACGAGTTCTTTATGACCGGGACGGCGGCCCAGGTGACCGCGGTTACCAAAGTTGACCACCGTGAGATCGGCGCCGGGGAGATGGGGCCGATCACGGGCAAACTACGCCAGATGTTCGATGAAATTGTACGCGGGAAGTATCCGAAATACGAGAAGTGGCTGGCGGAGGTTTAACTCCCTGGGTAACTTTTGCTCCAATTTAGAAATAAAAAAGCGGCTGCTCAAAGGAGCAGCCGCTTGGTCTTTTGGGGGCCTATTTGACCTTCTTGAAACGTACCAGGATCAGGTTCTTGGCGCAATCGGTGAAGGTATCGATGTAGATCTTTTCTGAGATCGGCAGCCCGGCCTGGTCGAGCAGCAGGAGATATAACTCATCTTGCGAAGCAGTCGGTGTATCGCCCAGGTAGAACTCGAAGCCGGATTGGCCATACTCCGGGCTTACGCCGCTGATGGTCAGTGTGGGGGGGTTGTCGTAGTTCTTCCCATTCAAATGGCCGCTGAGCCTGATCGTGAAGCTGATCAGCGGGCTGTTGTTCTGGTCTTCGACCGTCCCGCCGATGCCCAGCCAGTTGCATCCATGCTCAGGGTGAACGATTGTACTGGAGACGGCATTGACTGACGCGGTGAAGGGCGCTTTGGGCGTCGCCGTCGGCGTGGGCGTCTCGGTTTCAGGGATCAGTGAGAACGGGGTCTCTGTGAATATCGCCGTGAAGGTTGGCCTGGGCGTGTTGCTGGGCGTCAGCTGTATGGTGGGTGTGGGCGTCCAGGTCGGCTCCAGTTGGATAGGCGTAATAGTGGCAGTGGGAATGAATGGACCTGTTGGTTTGGGGGGGAAAGGATTGAGTGTCGTAGCCGGGTTAATGAATATCAACAGGAAATAACCGCCTATACAAACGGTAATTATAAGAACTGCGATAGACATAATATCCCATATGCCCTGGCCGGATTTTCGTTCTTCTACGGAAGGACCGTCGAAATCAAAGCTGTCCATTCTGTGCGCTCCATCTCCTGCTTAGGGTGCCAGTGAAATTGTACTATTCTCGCGTTGTTGCAGCAACCAGTCGGCCAGAGTCTTTTCCTGCATGCTCAGATAAGCATCTGGCGTCAGTGTATGCGCTGGATCTCGTTCAACAACTTTAATAATGTGGTAACCAATATCAGTCCTGATTACATCGCTGATTCCGCCAGCTTCCAGGGAAAACGCGGCATCTTCTACTGCGGTTTCTAACAGGTAGCCGCGTGGGAACCAGCCAAGTTCACCTTTTGTGTCGGGGGTATATTGTGCGGCCAGGGTTTCGAATGGGGTTCCACTGTTCAACTGTTCTTTCACCAGAAGGGCATCTTCTTCATTATAGAGCAAAATCTGCTGGGCGTGAACCTGCTCTGCAGTAATGGGTACGGCTTCGATGATTTGGTCCCGCATCCAGGCTGCGGAGAGCGAGCGTTTCAGTGCTGAGCGGAAGTCTGCTTCAGTGTACCCGTGTTGATTCTGCCAATCGGCCAGGGCGACGGGGCCGCCGATCTCGTTGGACAGGGCATCCATGCGGGCCTGGAGTTCTTCATCTGTCACCTGAAATCCCTGAGCTTCGGCGCCCTGTGCCAGCAGGGTGGTATTGATGAGGTCATCCAGCACAGCCTGGCTGGCTTGCTCCAGTGTGATGGTTTGGCCTCCCTGGACCACGGCTGTTTGGTAACGGCCCAGTTCAGCGTTGAAGGTCACCAGGGTGATAAATTCCCCATTCACCACTGCCACGGAAGGTTCTGGAGTAGCTGTCGGGGGGGCAGGCGTGGCCGTGGGCACAATCGGAGTCGGGGTAGGCTGAGTTCCGAAGAGGGAACCACAGGCCGACAGGCTGATGGTCAGGGCCAGGACTACTGCCATTGAAAAAGAATATTTGGTAAGCATCGCCAAGATTATACCGGAGAATACAAATATTTCCCGACTGCAGTTCGAATAGTAGACTTCTTGTGTAAGTTAAATAATTGCCGGGCAAGTCGGGCTTGCCTGTGCTGGTGCACATGCAGCGGTGCAGGCCGACGACTTTGGGTACCTGGCTGGTTTTCAACCCGCCCTGCAGATCCTTTTGCAGGAGGTCCATTGTTACAGGTTTTTGCTTTGAAGAAGATTGTCAGGAAATAAGCATCCACCAGATAAAGCAGAGCCCCGTTTTTCATAAAACGGGGCTCTAGAAAGCTTGGGTTGGAGGCTAGTACATACCGCCCATGCCTGGGTCAGGCATTGCGGGAGCCGACGGTTTATCTTCGGGGATATCGGTAATCAGGGCTTCGGTCGTCAGGATCATTGCTGCGATTGAAGCAGCATTTTCAAGAGCGCCGCGGGTAACCTTGGCAGGATCGATAACACCGTCTTCAACCATATTGACGTACTCATCTTTGAGGACGTTATAGCCGAGAGAGCTGTCTTTGGTTTCTGCCTGCTTACGACGGACATTCTCGATGATAACGGAACCTTCTTTACCGGCATTTTCCGAAATTTTGTGCATTGGTACTACCATGGCTTTGCGAACCGTATTGATACCAATGGTTTCATCTTCGTTTTGGCCCTTCAGCTTGTCGAGTGCGGTCATGGCGTTGATCAAGGCTACACCACCGCCGGGGACGATGCCTTCTTCGACAGCCGCACGGGTGGCCGACAGGGCATCTTCAACGCGATGCTTCTTTTCTTTCAGTTCGGTCTCGGTTGCAGCGCCGACACGGATGACGGCGACGCCGCCGGACAGTTTGGCCAGGCGTTCCTGAAGCTTTTCACGATCGTAATCGCTGGTGCTCTTTTCGATCTCAACCCGGATCTGGTCGATGCGCATCTTGATGGCTGCGCTGTCGCCCTTGCCGCCTACGATGGTGGTATTTTCTTTATCGCAAACGACTTTTTCGGCCTTACCCAGGTCTTCAATGGTTGTGGTTTCGAGCTTGCGTCCGGTCTCTTCAGAGATCACCTGTCCACCGGTCAGGATGGCGATGTCGGCCAGCATGGCTTTGCGGCGGTCGCCAAATCCCGGGGCTTTAATGGCCAGGACATTGAGCATACCGCGCAGTTTGTTCAGTACGAGGGTGGCCAGGGCTTCGCCATCGACATCTTCGGCGATGATGACCAGTTCACGCTTGCCAATCTGGACCATTTTCTCGAGCACAGGGACGATATCTTGGGCGGCGGAGATCTTCTTCTCGTGGATCAGGATGAAGGGTTCCTCAATGTTGGCTTCCATGTGTTCTGTATCGGTGATGAAGTAAGGGGAGATGTAACCGCGATCAAACTGCATTCCCTCGACATACTCGGTCTCGAACTGCAAACCCTTGGATTCTTCAACAGTGATTACGCCGTCTTTACCGACCTTGTCCATTACATCGGCGATCAGTTCACCGATTTCACGATCCTGGGCAGAGATAGATGCTACGTTGGCAATTTCTTCCTTGCTGGTTAATTCAATAGCCTGCTTGGTGATCTTTTCGGCGACAGCCTTGGCTGCGGCTTCAATGCCACGTTTGAGCATCATGGCGTTGGAGCCGGCGGCCAGACTCTTGAGGCCTTCGGTCACAATGGCGTGAGCCAGCACGGTTGAGGTGGTGGTGCCATCCCCGGCGATGTCATTGGTTTTGGTGGCGGCTTCTTTCAGGAGCTGCGCACCCATGTTTTCAAAGGGATCTTCCAGTTCAATTTCTTTGGCGACAGTCACGCCATCATGGGTGATGGTGGGGGAGCCAAATTTACGGTCCAGGGCTACGTTGCGGCCTTTGGGACCCAGTGTGGTAGCCACAGCAGTCGCGACCACATCGATACCTGCTTTGAGACGCCGACGGGCGTCTTCTGAAAATACAAGTTGTTTAGCTGCCATTTTTATATTCCTCCGGGTGAGATTAGATTAACCTTCAATAATGGCCAGGATGTCGCTCTCACGCAGAATAAGCAGTTTCTTGCCATCCTGTTTGAATTCTGTGCCACCATATTTGGCATATAATACTTTGTCGCCAACCTTGACATCCATGGCAATCCGGTTGCCACTATCATCGCGTGTCCCAGGCCCTATGGCCAGCACGGTGCCTTGTTGGGGTTTTTCTTTGGCCGTCTCGGGGAGTACAATTCCGCCGGCGGTCACTTCTTCTTGTTCCTGTGGTTCGACTACCAGTCGATCGCCAAGGGGTTTGAGAGAAAGTGTCATGTGTTCCTCCTGAAAAAGATATAAGTTTTATTAGCTCCATTAAATTAGCACTCAGAAACAAAGAGTGCTAATGATATCTGTATCATACTTACCTTTAGAGTGCTCGTCAAGAGGAAAACATGACTTCTAACAAAATTCTGACATTATTCCCCCAGTGATTCGCAGATCGCTTCTCCTGCCTGGACAATTCCTGCAATGTCCGGGTCGCTCCCATAACTGGCTTTTACTTCGTTCAAGATTTCAATTGCTTCTGGGCAGTAATTCTGCTGAGGACGGCTGAGAGCGGCCAGTACTGAACCGTACGTATAATAATAAACCACAGTATTGGGCGAAAGCTCCAGGCCGACCACATCGGCGCCGCGCTCGTTTGGATTGCAGCCGCCGCGGGCTTCACATGACCCGTCCGGATCGCAGCCCCGGACGGCGCATTTCAAGGCCGGGATCGAGCCCTCGTAATTGCGTGATTTGAAGTAAACAATACCAAGCTGTCCATACGTATCTGCATTGGTCGGGTCGAACTCAAGGGCTTTTTCGACATTGCGAGCGGCAATGAAGTACTCACCCATCTGGGAATAGGTTTTTGAGATCGACAGATACGGGATAGGATCCTGGATCTGCAGTTGTTCATTGATCTTGGCTGCTTTAGCAAAATATTCCAGGGACTGTTCATATAACTGAATCTGGATGGTCTCATTGGGGTTTTCAAATGCTAGGCGGCGATAATTGGCTCCTGCACGCAGGTAAAGGAAGGTCAGGTTGGGTGCAATTATAACAGCCTGGTCATAGGCCTGGATGGCAGCATTGTACTGACCCAGGGATTCCAGTACGTATGCATGAACGCGATGAACGTCCATCAAACTGGGATCACGTTCCAGCGCCTGGTTGATGTATTGTTCAGCCTGTGTCCATTTTTGTTGGTCTACCAAGATTTCAGCATAAAACACCAGCGCCAGCGTATTGGTGTTGTCCTGTTGTAGGGCTCGAACGGCCTCCTGTTCGGCTTCGGTCAGGTAGTCTTCAGCCTGGTCGGTACCGACCAGGGCGGGGTTTGCGTTCCAGTCCAGTACGAAGGCGCGAACGGCGTGAACGGTACTATTGTCTGGATCGAGTTCAACAGCCTGATTAATAGAATTCAAGGCTTCTTCCAGGCGGGTACGCTGCTGGACATCGGTTGTCAGGAGCGCCGATGAGTACGTTTGAACACGGGCCAGTTCAGCCCAGATTTGAGCGTTATTGGGGTCTACCTGGGTGGCTTCTTCATAAGCAGTGATAGCCGCATCCAGTTTCCCGGCAATGAAATGAGCTTCTCCCTCCATTGCATAAGACGAGGTAGTACGTGTCGGTGTGGGAGTCGGTAAAAACAGCGGTTTGAAATTACCTTGGTCGAACTGGCGAATAATCCACACGACTCCCAGGATCATAATAATCAGGAAAAAGACTCGGTAAAGGTTGGGTCCGGATTTGCGGCTGAACAAATCTCGTCGGCGGGATACGTTCATGATTCAGGTGTGGGGGTAAGGGGTGCTTCGGTCGGTTCTTCTGTCTCTTCCGGTGTTGCTGTCGGAGAAGGATCCAGATTCTGCTGACAGATGTTGATAGCCTCATTGGCATTGATCACAGCGATTTCATCCGCCGGGACAGCCGCCTGTATTTGCTGGGCGATTTTCAACGCTTCGCCGCAATCATTCAATCGGGCAAGTACCAAAGCATAGGTGAAATAATACTCTGTAATGCGGGTATTGTTTGAGATCGGCAAGGGTTCGACAACTACACCATCTTCTGTTTCCCCGCCATTGGCAACCAGTGACAGTTCGTCGCGGGCCTCGGGCCACTGGAAATTGCGGTAGTACATAACGCCCAGGTTGCCATGCAGGCTGGCATCAGCGGGGTTGTCTTTAAGTGCTGTTTCGGCATACTGGGCTGCCTTGGCGTATTCACCAATGGTTGCATAGGTTCGTGAAATATACAGGTCCGGGTTTGGGTCCCCGGGATTGAGGGCGTTAGCCCGCGTGAATTCCTCAATGGCTTTATCATAAACGCCCAGAGCCCTGTAGTTCAAGCCCAAGGAGAGATGCAGGTCAGGAATATTGGCATTGATACTGATTGCCGATTCATATTCCCGGATGGCTTCCTCGTAATTCTGTGTAGCTTCCAGTACATAACCGCGGGCACGGTGGGTTTCCAGGGTATTGGGAGAAAGGTCCATCGCAACCCGGGATTCTTCAATAGCTTTTTCAACATTCTCGAATACACCACTGCCGGTCAGGTACGCGTCGATCAATATTTCGGCATACAGAGCATGCGCCATCCCATTATTGGGATCAATTTCGAGTGAACGTTTGATGGCAGATTCTGCAGCCAGATAATCTCCCTGGAAATCAAGCGCCCAGGCCCGTACGGCATGTGCCATTGAGTTATTTGGATTCAACAGGAGGGCATTCTCAGCACTGGTTTGGGCATCCTCATGCTGCTGTGCATACACCTGTACCCTGGCCAGAGCGATATGGGTGGTGGGATCACTTGGGTTTGACTTAATGGCATCTTGGTAGGCTTCAATGGATTGAAAGAGCTTCCCCTGTTCGAACAGCGTTTCGGCCTCGGTGACAAATGATTCTGGCGAGCGAGTAGCGGTCGGTGTAGGTACGCCAATAGGTTCAATCCCCGGGAGCACAACCAGGTTGACATACACGACCATAGCAATCAACAGCAGGAAAATGCTGATGCGGAACCAGTTGATCCGCCTGCGCCTGCGGTTCATGCTCCATTTACTTCCTCGTAGATACATGCGGTGATATTACCATTGGCGTTAGAAGAGCGTCAAGTCAAGCAGGTCGGTATTTATGTTGCATTAAGCTTACGGTTTTCCTGATGCATGGAGATTGCACCACAGGCATATTTTCGGTAGCGATAGACCCTGATCGGTGCTGCGGTACCTGGTATGGGCAATCTGAATAACGGGAGAGTAATCCATATTCGGTCCCCTGGTGAGGATATGGTTCCAGGAAGTTCAGGATTAATACAGGATACCGTCAGGATGCGGGCGAATTTTTATCTCGATCCGGGAGGTTGTCGGCAAGTATGGGCAGCTTTACTCCACCGGGTCATTGTCGTCTTGTCAGGTTATGCGGTCGCGGCTAGAATGGGACTATGAAGTTCGATATCTTCACCCTGCTGCCTGAAATATTTTCCCCTTATCTGGAGAGCAGTATCCTGAAACGGGCCAGCGAACGAGACCTGGTGAATGTGCAGGTCCATGATATCCGTGATTGGACGCATGACAGGCACCATATTACTGATGATACGCCTTACGGCGGCGGCGGTGGTATGATCATGAAGCCGGAACCGTTGTTCGAAGCCGTCGAAGCTGTTTTGGGAACACCCCTGGCCTGTCCGGTACTATTGTTGACACCCCAGGGAAGGGTGTTTAACCAGGTTATTGCCCGGGAACTATCCAGCCACCAGCAACTGGCATTGATTTGCGGGCGCTACGAAGGCCTGGATGAACGCGTCCGGCAGCACCTGGTCACAGATGAGATATCCATCGGAGACTATGTTTTGACCGGTGGTGAACTGCCAGCCCTGATCCTGGTGGATGCGCTTTCCCGCCTGATCCCGGGAGTCCTCGGCGACCCGAAGGGGGCTACAGACGATTCACACGCTACCGGCCTGCTTGAATACCCGCACTACACGCGTCCCCCGGAGTTCCGCGGTTGGGGCGTGCCTGAAATACTGCTGTCCGGAGATCATGCCAGGGTTAGCCGCTGGCGCCGTGAACAATCCCTGCTGCGGACACTGCAGCGGCGCCCGGATTTGCTCGAAAAAGCCGATCTGAGCGAGAAGGATAAAGAATTCCTGGGAAATATCAGAAAAAACTTGGGAGATCATGATGAAATTTAAGTACGGAAAGATATTCCTGTTAGGCTTTGGCTTTTTTGGCGTCAGTGTCATTTGGGGTGTTTACAATGCCTTTGTTCCGATTTTCCTGGCTGAGAAATTCTTGCTTGCGCCGGGTTGGATAGGTTTTTTCATGACGCTGGATAACATTGCTGCACTGTTTATCCAACCCCCGGTGGGCGCCTGGTCTGACAGGCTGCACACGCCGATCGGCAGGCGTATGCCATTTATTCTGATCGGCGCTCCCATCGGTGCGCTGGCTTTCGGGATTATTCCCCTGGCTTCTGTGTTGCCGCTTTTCGTTGCCTGCACCAGTACCCTGCTGCTCAGCATGGCCCTCTGGCGGACACCGGTGGTTGCCTTGATGCCGGATATCACACCATCCAGGTACCGTTCACAGGCCAATGGGATCATAAACTTTATGGGTGGGGTGGGCGCCATTATCTCGTTTTTGGGCGGTGCTGCACTTTATAGACTGAACCCGAATTTCCCTTTCTGGATGGGTTCTGCACTGGTGATCCTGGCTTCTGCGTTGGTGTTGATCTTCATTCGGGAACCCAAAGAATACAAAGTAGTGGAAAAACAGCCAGGGATGTTTGAGAGTTTGGTTGAGGTGTTGAAGGATAAAGATAAAAGCACTATTCGCCTGTTCCTGGCAATTTTCTTCTGGTTTTTGGGATATAACGCGATTGAGGCCTTCTTCACTTTGTATGCAAAAAACTATTTGGGCTTGAATGAAGCGGATGGCAGTCGCCTGCTGGGGCACTTATCCCTCTTCTTTGTGTTATTTGCACTGGTTTCCGGCGTGATCGGGGGTAAGATCGGACGTCGTCTGACGATCATGTCGGGCATTATCCTGCTTGGGGGTATGATCGGTTGTATTTATTTCCTGCCGCCCGTCACACTGACCACAATATTGACATCAGTCCCCGTTCTGGGCACGATCCCTGTTATCAGTGTTTTTTTGATGGTTTCCGGAATCGCTTGGGCCTTGATCAACATCAATTCGCTGCCCATGGTGGTAGATATGACCACATTTGCATGCCTGGGCACTTATACCGGGCTGTATTATCTCTTCTCGACCCTGGCGGCCATTGCGGGCCCGAATGTCAATGGATTGGTAATCCAGTTTACAGGTGAAAATTACAATACTGTTATGTTGCTTTCTCCACTGTTTATGATCGTGGCTCTGATTTTGATGTTCGGTGTCAGGCGGGGGGAAGCCGTTCCGGAATCAGACACAGGCTAACATGAAACCTGGTGAAGTCGGGGCTATCCAAATCGCATTGGAAGGCGGGAAACCACTGGAATCTGTCTCTCAGACGCAGGCAGTGACCGGGAAGGACTTATCCACCGTGGCGGCCTGCGGGCAAAGATCATTGCCGATGGTTCTTTCAGTATTGGTGATGCAGTCGAGCTGATCCTGGCGTGAAGCTTCGCATCTTTCTGATCCTTTGTCTCCTGTTATTGTCCACGGGGTGTTCTTTGTGGCAGCCTGCAGATTGTGCCCGCGCGGATATCGTCTGCGTCGGTCTGGTGACAGAATTTGGAGGGGGTGTAGAGCAGGGATTGAACAACCTGGTCTGGAAGGAGATCCAGGTTGCAAAGTCTGAAGGTTGGGTGGACCGGGTCGAGTTAGTTGAAACGATTGACAGCCGGGATTATCCGTTCAATATCGCACATTTTAGCGGGGATGGTTACGATATTATTGTGACTGTCGGTTACAGCGCCACAGAACCAACTCAAGCTGCTGCCCGGAAAAACCGGGACCTGCTGTTTGTGGGGGTGGACCAGGAATATACCGAGAAACAGGAGAACCTTGTTGCGATTAATTTCCCTGTTGATCAAGCCGGTTTTATGGCCGGGGCCCTGGCCGCTTCCGTGTCGGAATCCGGAGTGGTTGGGGCTGTCTGTGAGTCGGAGAGTGTTGAGGAAGTTTTCTTATACTGCGAAGGGTTTTACAATGGCGCGGCTTTTGCTGACCCGGATATCCAGGTGGAGGTACTTTACCGTTCAGGGGGCAGTCGGGAGTTATTCTTCAATGATCCCGGTTGGGGAAGGGAAATTGCGTTGAAGTTGATTGATCAGGGTGCAGACGTACTCTTCGCAGTTGGTGGGAGCACTGCGGTCGCAGCCCTGCTGGCCGCAGCAGAGCGTGAAGTATTGCTGATCGGTGCTGATCAAGACCTGTATGCTGTCTTGCCGGAAGTACAACCTTTTGTGCTCTCCAGTGTGATCAAAGATCCAGCCCCAATCCTGTCCCAGGTTATTGCCACATGGGTTTTTGCGGGAGAATTGCCTGGCCAGCAGTTCCCGGGGATGGTAACATACGCTCCTTTTCACCAACAGGAAGAACGGATTTCTGAGGGAATCAGGTACAGGCTGGTTGATGTGCGTACAAGGCTGCAGGAAGGCGAGATACAAACCGGTGTCTCAATTCAGGAAATAGGAGAAGAAGAGCCGGAAGACACTTCCGATCAGGAAGCTGATGAAAAGGAAGGCGCACAGGAAACTGGGGACGATCAAGTTGAACAGGATGTTGAATTGAGCGATTAACCTTTTCTTAAAATTCACCGAAAAATCTTGAACAGGAAGGCAAAACATTGTATACTGACAGCAGATGTTGTCAGACAAATTGTATTGAAAGGAGGTGACGAGTATCAATAACATTGAATTTGATCATTACCCCAAAGTTAACACATCAATGTGTATAATCATTCACTGTGTCACGAGACACGAAACCCAATTACCACAATAGAGGAGAAGAACCAAATGAAGAAGTTGTATTTCGTACTTGCTGCACTGCTAGTTGCTTCCATGGTCCTGACAGCCTGCGGGCCAGCAGCCACGGAAGCTCCCGTTCCTGCCGCAACCGAGGCCCCTGAAGCGACAGAAGCTCCCACGGAAGCGCCAACAGAAGCGCCGATGGAAATTGACTGCACCAGCCCGGATTATTTCTGTGTGGGTCTGGTAACGGATGTTGGTGAAGTTGACGACAAGTCCTTCAACCAGTCAGCCTGGGAAGGCGTATTGGCAGCCCAGGACAGCGGTATCGCTGATGAGGTCCAGTACATTGAGACCAAGGATGCCAAGGACTATGCTGCAAACATCCAGTTGTTCGCCGAGCAGGGTTATGATGCGATCGTAACCGTTGGTTACGCCATGGGACAGGCAACTGCAGAAGAAGCCGCTAACTATCCGGAAATTTACTTTATTGCAGTAGATCAGTTCCAGGCAGAAACCATTGACAATGTCTCTGGTGTTATCTTCAATGAAGATCACTCTGGCTTCCTGGCCGGTGCTCTGGCTGCCCAGCTTAGTGAGTCTGGTACCATTGCCGCTGTATTGGGTACCGACCTGGTTCCCCCGGTTGTAGCCTTCAAAGAAGGGTATGAAGCCGGCGCTAAGTACATCAACCCTGATATCAACCTGATCGCGACCTACCATCCCGGTGGTCTGGATGTCGCCTTCACCGATCCCGAATGGGGCGCTACCACTACCAAGCAGGCCATTGACCAGGGTGCAGACGTGGTCTTTGGCGCCGGTGGTAAGACCGGTAATGGCGCCTTGATCGAGGCTGCCGGTAATGAAGGTGTATACTGCATTGGTGTAGACTCAGACCAATGGCTATCTGTTCCTGAAGCACATCCCTGCCTGGTCTCCAGCGCCATGAAACTGATCACCCCCGCAGTTTCTCAGAAAATTAATGAAGCCAACGATGGCGCTTTTGTGCCCGGCAATCATATTGGTGCAGCAGCCTTAGCTCCCTATCACGACTTTGATAGCGTTATCAGTGACGAAATCAAAGCCAAGATCGAAGAAATCGCCGAGGGTTTGAAAGACGGTTCCATTAAGACCGGTTACGGAGGGTAATTTCTATTGAGTTAGAATAAAGGGTGCGGCAGTACTTTTGCCGCACCCTTTATATTATCCCGACTGGATTAACGAACGACACCGGGTGCCGAATTTGGGAGTGGTGAGCAGGCCCAGGGCTATCTCACTACCCCCAAGTTCAGTCCTTGGCTATAATTAGGAAAGAGACCATCAAATATGCAAATGAATCAACACAAAGGATTCAGAAAGTAGAAAACGGATGGAAGATAAGAAAAGTTCTCATCTGATCGTTCGTCGAATCCTGGCCTGGTTGGCCGGGTTATGGCAGTCACTGGGAGTACCGCTGCTGGCGGTGCTGCTGGCGCTCTTGATTGGCGCCATCATCCTGCAGATCTCAGGGGCATCACCGGTGGATGCGTACTCTGCTTTGTTCAAAGGGGCTTTTGGTTCATCCAAGAACCTCGGCCGGACCCTGGAAAAAGCCACTCCCCTTATATTCAGCGGGTTAGCAGTGGCTTTTGCCTTTAAAGCCGGGTTGTTCAATATTGGCGCCCAGGGACAGCTTTTGTTTGGAGCGCTGGCCTCAGCTTTCATCGGCTTTGCGGTCAAAGGACTGCCGCCATATATACACATTCCGCTGGCCTTGTTTGGAGGTGCGGCTGCCGGCGCCCTGTATGCCGCTATTCCCGGCGCCTTGAAGACTTATACCGGGGCGCATGAAGTCATCACCACCATCATGCTGAACTACATTGCAATTAACATCACGGATTACTTTGCCGATGGACCCCTTAAGGATACTTCCCCGGGGAATATTGTCGCCCGTACGCCTGCCATTCTGGATAGCGCCAAGATCCCTTCCATTCAAAGTATCCCCATCGGTTTTGTCTTGGCGATTCTGATCGCTGTTGGCGTATGGTGGCTGCTCTGGCGCACCACCATTGGGTTTGAGATCCGTACGGTGGGTCTTAACCCGAGTGCAGCCAGGTATGCGGGGATGCGCGTTGCCTTTACGGTCATCCTGACCATGGTACTGAGCGGTTTCCTGGCCGGCATGGGCGGCGCAATCGAAACCCAGGGAGTGGTCGGTCGCTACCAGCCCGGGTTCAATACCGGCCTGGGGTTTGACGGTATTACGATCGCCCTGCTGGGGAAGACACACCCGCTTGGCGTCATCCCGGCGGCGCTGCTGGTCGGCGCCATGAAAGCCGGCGCCAGCCAGATGCAGTTCTCTGCCGGTGTCGCCAAGGAGATCACGGATGTGATCCAGGCCTTGATGCTGTTCTTCGTTGCGGCCGATATGATCGTGCGCTGGATCTTCCGCATTCGCAGTGCATCCGAAGAGAAGGTGATCCTGAGCGGTTGGGCCCAGGGGAAGTAGGAGGTTATCGCTATGCAATCGTCAATTATTGGAAGTTCTGCTTTCCTGAGGTTCCTGAAGCGTTGGGGAGTAAACCTGGGTATTGGGCTGGTAGTCTTGGTAACCATTATCTGGGGATATATCGTCAACGATAAAGTAACCGTGGCGGTTCTGGCCTCGACTGTCCGCCAGGCGACCCCCCTGGTGTTGGGCGCCCTGTGCGGCCTGATGGGCGAGCGAGCCGGGGTGATCAATATCGGTATCGAAGGCCAAATGCTGCTCTCTGCTTTCATCGGTTTCCTATTCAACGTGTGGACCGGGAACCTGCTGATCGCCGTCTTTGCCGCAGCCATGACCGGAGCTCTGCTGGGTTTGTTTCTGGCTTTCATGTCGGTATCCTTGAGGATGGACCAGATCATTGGGGGGACGGTCATCAATATCCTGGCCTTGGGCCTGACGGGTTATTTCTACCAGGCCGGGTTGGTGACGCAAGGGAAGCTGCAGCCAATCGCACTCGGGTCCCTGGCAGAAATTCCCCTGATCGGACCGGTCCTGTTCAATAACCCGCCGATTACCTATACAGCCATTGTGCTGGTACTGGTTGTGCATTACGTTCTTTTCCATACCAGGTGGGGACTGCGTACCCGGGCAGTCGGCGAGCACCCGCGGGCGGCTGATACCCTGGGCGTCAATGTCTACCTGATGCGTTATGCCAACGTGATCATCGGTGGGGCGATTGCCGGGCTGGCTGGCGCTTTCCTGACCCTGGAAGCGGTCGGTTCCTTTGAACGGGCGATGACCAACGGGCGCGGCTTTGTAGCCCTGGCAGTGATGATCTTTGGGCGCTATACTCCGCTGGGGGCCTGGGGCGCTGCCCTGCTGTTCGGATTGGCGTCTGCCATCCAGACCCAGCTGCAGTTCTTTGGGACATTCAATATCCCGCACCAGTTTATCGGTATGCTGCCGTACCTGCTGACCATTATCGTCCTGGCCGGTTTCGTGGGCCGCACACATATCCCGGCGGCGGATGGCGAGCCGTACGAGAAGGAGTAGATCATGGCTGAGAATGAAACCCTGGCACTGGAAATCCGTCATGTGACCAAGCGCTTCCCCGGCGTACTAGCCAATGATGACGTGAATTTTGACCTCCGCAGGGGAGAAATCCATGCCTTGTTGGGAGAGAACGGCGCTGGTAAGACCACCCTGATGAACATCGTGTACGGGTTGTATTCCCCGGATGAAGGGGAATTCCTGATCAATGGGAAGAAAGTGGAAATCAAAGGACCCCACGATGCCATCAATTATGGAATCGGGATGGTCCACCAGCACTTTATGCTGGTGCCGGTCTTCACCGTAACTGAAAACATGATCCTGGGCTCGGAAGTCACCAGCGGTCCAAGCCTGGATTTGAACCGCGCCCGGCGTGAGATTATCGAACTGTCAGAAGCGCATGGCCTGGATGTCGACCCCGATGCGCTGGTCGAAGACATACCGGTTGGGGTGCAGCAGCGGGTTGAGATCCTGAAAGCGCTGTACCGCAAAGCCCGGGTACTGGTTCTGGATGAACCGACTGCGGTCCTGACGCCGCAGGAAGCAGAGGATCTCTTCCAGGTGATGCACCAACTGACCGACAAAGGGGTCTCCATTATCTTCATTACTCACAAGCTGAAAGAAGTCTTGAATGTTGCCGACCGGATCACGGTCATGCGGCGCGGCAGGGTTGTTGGACATACCACTCCAAAGGAATCAACCCAGAGTGACCTGGCTTCCATGATGGTTGGGCGCGATGTCATCCTGCAGGTTGAGAAGGGAGCAGCCAAACCCAGAAATGTTGTCCTTGAGATCGCCGGCCTGACCGTCGAAGACGAGCGGAGTATCGCCTCTGTCAAGGATGTCTCTTTGCAGGTGCGCAGCGGGGAGGTGCTGGGTATCGCCGGCGTCCAGGGAAATGGACAAACCGAACTGGTTGAAGCCCTGACCGGGTTAAGGGCCGCGCGGGGAGAGGTACAACTGGATGGGCAGAAGCTCCCGTTTGAGAACCCTCGTTTCGGGACTGAGCACGGCCTGGCGCATATCCCCGAGGACAGGCATAAACACGGACTGGTCTTGCCTTACAGCCTGGCCGATAACCTGGTGTTGTGTACCTATTATCAAAAACCCTTTGCCTCCAACCTGCAGCGCAACGACAGGGCGGTGGACCGGAATGCGGTCGAACTGATCGAACGGTTCGATGTGCGGTCCCCCAGCCAGTATGTTACAGCGGGGACGCTCTCGGGCGGTAACCAACAGAAAGTGATTGTGGCGCGTGAACTCAGCCGGCCGATCAGTCTGCTGGTCGCCAACCAGCCAACCCGTGGCCTGGATGTGGGTTCGATCGAATATATCCACAATGAGATCATTTCCATGCGCGACCTGGGGGTGGCCGTCCTGCTGGTCTCAGCCGAACTGGATGAAATTATGGCGCTGTCGGACCGTATCGCCGTGATGTATCGTGGTGAGATTGTTACGGTTGTGGATGCCGGTCAGGCCACCCGTGAGAAACTCGGTCTGTGGATGGCCGGTTTACATCCTGGGAATGCATAAGCCTGTATGAGGATTATGCCAGCGAGGCAGACGGTTCCCTGTCTCGCTGTTTTTTTTATTCCGATGGTGATAAAGCAGCCGGCCGGCCTGCTCGACAATGGTAAAACAGGGAATAAAGCGGGTGCTGTTTTCCTGAGGTTTGAAGTAAAATTAGGGAACGCAAAAAAAGGAGGAAGAAGGAGAATGATAAAACTATCACGTTTTCTTATGGTTACATTGGCGTTGATCGTTGTCCTTTCCAGCTGTAACCTGCCATCTACAGCGCCCAGTGATCCGAATACGCTGGCGACCGCAGCCGCACAGACGGTGGAAGCCCAGTTGACAGCCTTTGCTCCCGTTGCGACCGCGACCTCTCCCGGTACAGCGCCGACCAGCACCGGCATTGTCCCGCCGACCCTGCCGCCGACCTTTACTTCTGTGGCCCCCCAGCCGACGGCAACACAGAACTGCGACAAGGCTTCCTTGAGCAGTGAGACGTACCCAGACGGTTCCAAGCTGTCCCCGGACGAGAGCTTCACCAAGACCTGGCGGTTGAAGAACACCGGCACCTGCTCATGGACGTCCAGCTACCAGATGGTCTTCGTCAGCGGCGATGCCATGGGCGGCCCGGCAGCGGTGTCGCTGACCGGCAACGTCAACCCGGGACAGGAGATCGACGTCCCGGTCAGCCTGAAAGCGCCCGCATCTTCTGGCACCTATAAGGGCACCTGGAAGCTGCGCAATGCCGCCGGGGTATATTTTGCTACGGTCTGGGTCGAGATCAAGGTCGAAACAGCCGCTTTTGCAGTGACCAGTGTGAACTATACTTTAACGACTTGGGATGGTACGTATACAAATTGTCCGAAAGTCATAGCCAGTATTACAACAAATGGACCAGGGGATGTTACATTCAAATGGAAACGTATGGATTCCCCAAATGGTGGAAGTTTAGAAACCATTACATTCAATTCGGCAGGCACAAAAAATGTAGAGTATGAGTGGCAGCGTGGCAATACCTGGAAGGGTACGGATACCTGGGTTGGGATCTATATCGATGATCCCAATCACCAGGACTTTGGACACTTAGAATTTGATGAAGCTTGTGATCCGTAAGTAAATTTACTTTTCATGTAGAAACAGGCAGGATCATCCCATGGTGGTCCTGCTTGTTTATTAAGGATGACCTTCCGCAGGCAGCCCTGGCAGAGGAGCATCCCGCCTTGCGGAGACAGGCCGGGCGAAGATGTCTGGTCATCTATTGAATAATCATGTCAGATTCAGGTCGGGGACGTTATAATAAGGGTCTTGCGAATCGATTGACTCGCTTGATAAGGAACTGAAAATGAATAAACGAGTTCAAAGAACAACTTCTATGTTAATGATCCTGGCGGTGGCGTTGGGAGCCTGCCGCCCGGGAGAGGCGCCAGACGCTTCCGCAATCGCCACCGCGGCCGTCCAGACGGTTGAGGCGCGCTATACCCAGCAAGCGCTCCTGGCGGGCTTCACCCCCACGCCCGAAAGTGCAGCGGGGGATGCTGCCGCCACACCTGCAGGCCCGACAGCCACCAAGACCCCCTCAACGGGAGGCCAGCTTTGCGATCTCTCGGCCAGCCTGGTCAGTGAAACCATTCCGGATGGACAGATCATGAGCCCGGGTCAGCAGTTCTTCAAGACCTGGACGCTCAAGAACACCGGTACCTGTACCTGGGATTCCAGCTATAAGCTGGTCTACTGGGATGGGGATATGATGGGCAGCGCCTATGTGTACGACTTCCCGGGGTATGCCGCGCCGGAGGATACAGTCGATGTCTCGATCCTGCTGTATGCCCCTGAAGAAGATGGACAGTACCAGGGCTTTTGGCGCATCCAGTCGCCGCAGGGCGCCTTTTTCGGGGTCGGGCAGTATGACGAGTCGCTCTGGGCCCAGATCGTTGTCTCCAGTGAAGACGAACCCGGCTACGGGGTTACTTCGGTCACGTACGATATTGTTCGTGACCCTCCCTTTGGTTGTGATACCATCAATACCCGTTACTATTTCTATGCGACCGTCACGGTCAGCGGCCCGGTGGAGATCAAGTATCACTGGTCCAAGAGTGACGGAACCTATGAGGGCGGACCAAAACTTGTTTTCGATGAAGCCGGCTCACAGACCGTATCGATCGAATGGCTTTTCAGGAGGGGCGTAACCACCAAAGAACGCTACGTACAGTTCCACATTGATAAGCCGGTTCCACAATCTTTCGGGGAGTTGAAGTTTACTTTTGACTGCCAATAAACGGGGAGTGAGAATGATAACTCGGTAACTTGCCGAAGCGATCCGGATGTGGGGGGCTGCCCCCCACATCACTCTGTGTATTGATAACTTCAACGTTGAAATGGTTGACGGACAAGAATGGCAGGCGGCGCCCGGTTCCGGGAAGGGAGACCGGGCTGTCCAGCGCTGTTCCTTGTCTGTGGGGCTGCCCAACCGGGAACTGTTTGTTGAGATATTTTATGTACGTTATAATTGAATAGTGGAGGCACAAAGAATATGAGAAGGATAGTCAAGTTTTGGCATATCAGCCTGATCCTGTTGTTGGTCCTGCTGTCAGCCTGTACCATCGGACAGCAGCCGGCAGATGCCGAACCAACACTCGATATGGCTGCAGTGCAGGCATTTGCCCTGCAAACGGTTTCTGCAAATATGACAGAAACAGCAATATCTTTTTCGCCCACTCCGCTGCCGCCCACGGCGGCCCCAACGATGACCCTGATCCCGACCTTTGCAGCCCTGGCCACACCTTTTGGCGCTACAGCCGATCCTGCCCTGGTTCCCCCAACCCTGGCGCCGCTTACACCGGGGGCGGCGGTCTTCCCGACAGCTACCCCGCTGGTGTTGAATGTCACCCCTCAAGGCCCGCGCTGCGACGATTCTGCTTTTGTTGCGGACGTGACTTACCTGGACGGTTCAGAATTCGAGGGAGGCACCGACTTTGAGAAGACCTGGAGCATTCAGAATACCGGTACCTGCACCTGGGATGATGGCTTTGCACTGGTGCATGTTACCGGAGAATCATTGAAAGGCGGGAATTACGAATTCGATGAAACTTCCAAGTTCGTTGAACCAGGTGAGATTG
>JAFGMV010000003.1 GCA_016927315.1 Anaerolineales bacterium
CAACAAAAGACGCCATGCTCGCGGTGAGGGGAAGGTACCTGGTACAGGATGGACGGCTTTGGAAGACTTTACCACAGGAAAAACAAGCCCCTCACGGCAAATTGAACATACAGTAGATGTCATTGCGAGTGAGCGTTCTTCAGCGAACGAAGCAATCTCCTGATTTCAGGATTTTGCCCATTTAACGCGCGATTGCTTCGGGCTAACGCCTTCGCAATGACAGTTCACTCTTTTTTTTGACTGTAAATAATCCATATGCGATTACTCTTGAGATTACCACCAGATATTAACCTATTCCCAAAATCAGTGGTTTTATGTTAAACTTATCCTGACTGTTACAGAAGTCCTGGAAAAAGAAATTTTGATAAGGACCCTTCTCAGTACCAGCACCAATCTTATGAAAGGAGTTCCAAATCATGTCTGACCGTGTACAGGGCACTATAAAATGGTTCAACAACACCAAGGGTTTTGGCTTCATTGAACAAGCCGATGGCCCCGACGTTTTTGTACATTTCAGCGCCATCAGCGGGGATGGTTACCGCACTCTGGAAGAGGGCCAGCAGGTCGAATTCACCATCGGTGACGGCCCCAAAGGTCCCCAGGCGCAGGACGTCATTGCACTCTGAAGTCCTGGCGGAATTTCAAACCAGGAGCCCCTCACATCGGATGTGAGGGACTTTTTTTATCACTCTCGGGAAAAGGAATTTTTCGAAACATCGGCATCCCCCATGTTATCGGCTTCTCAGCAGGCGCTACCCGCCGGCGATCTTGACCTTATACCCCAGGCTTTCCAGTACGGCGGCTATCTTCTCGCGCTGTTCGCCCTGGATCTCGATCGCACCCTCCTTGACTGCCCCCCCGGTCCCGCAGGCCTGCTTGAGCTGCCTGGCCAGGGCTATCATGTCCTGTTCTGAAAGCACCAGCCGCCGGATAACAGTCACCACTTTGCCGCCGCGTCCTTTCGAGTCGCGGTGCAGGTAGGCAGTCTGTTTCCCGGGAGGCAGTGAGATCACCCGCCGGGACTGCCGGCTGTCCTTTTTACGAAGGTCTCCTTCACTTGAAGACCACACGGTCCGGTTTCCTTTTTGAGCCATGGAACAATTATACCCAACCCGCAGGCAGCCTGCCGGTTAAACCATCCCCCTTCCCGAGACCGGAAGGGGGATGGTTGTGTGGGAGAGAAAGAAACAAGAAAAAGACTCCCGGGTCGTACAGCCTGTGCTTTTCCGCAGCGCCCGGCGTTCGCCTGTTTCGAGGCCAATCCATCTTGTTTCTGATCCAATTTTACGAACCAATGGGAAGAATGGCAATGAGGGCTATCCCCTCCCTCATCGGCGTCCCACTCAGCCATTAAATGACCAAGTCCCCAAACAGGGGACTTGGAGAGGGGGGGACTCACATGAAATAGATCATGTAACAGCATTATAACCAATAATCAACAAAAAAAGCAATTAGGGAAAACCCTACTTTAGTACTAGGTTTTCATTACAGAATTCCCAGGCCCCATTAGGGTTCCCCTGCTTTTGGGGAATATTCTGTATAATTAATTGCACTCGCTTGCTCTCCCCGACCCGGCGCCTCTCGGCCGGGTATCCCGCTTGAGCCTCTATGATGATTTCCCAGGCTGCACTGATCCGACTGCTGGTCGAACGGCTGTAACACATCCGGGCCGATTCTGTCTGGGCGCACCGGGCCAGCGGCCTGCGGCGCAGCCTGCTGCGGAATGCACGCTTGTTGGAAACCGGCGCCCTGGTCGAGACGACCCACCTGGATAACCTGGTCGAACTGGGCTTTGATATCCTGGAAGCCGCAGCCGCAGAGAAAACCTGATCCGTTCCATCACATGGCTGCCGGCGGCCATCGGGGATAGCAAGAATTTCCCTGGCGGCCCCGCCTAACTGGTGTCCTCGCGCCCATGGGAGACATGAAATGCGATTCACCGATATCGCTTTTTTGTCAGCTTTGCCCTGCTCCTGATCCTGCTCCTAACGGCCGGCTGCCAGGGAGAACCGGCTGACCCGCCAACACAAGACCCGGTCATCCTGACCGCCATTGCCTCCGCACCCAACCCCTTCCCGGAAAGCGCGGACACAGCCCCTGCCGGGACAGCAGACCGGACCAACCATCTGATCTATGTCGACGGGCAGACCGGGAACAAGCACAACCCGGGCAGCCAGTCTGCCCCGCTGAAGAGCATCCAGAAAGCCGCAAGCCAAGCCCCTCCCGGAGATACCGTCCTGGTTCTGGCCGGAGAATATCCCGAACGGATCAACGGCAACCGGTTGTATGCCCCCTTGTTAACCAGCTTCAGGCTGGATATGCGTCCTGCCATACGGGGCACAGCCCGGATCAAAGCTTCCAGCCCGTAACGGGGTGCAATCATTCCAGGATAGATCAAGGTGAATGTGTTCATTTCTTTAGTCATCAACCAGGAGGTCTACCGGATTTTGAACATTTCCATCAACTTCATTGCCAGATTCAAATCCCCGGCAAGCTTGATCTTCCCCTGCATAAATGCTTTCATCCCATCCAGTTCTCCGGTAAAGATCTTGACATAGTCGCTCGAATCAGCGCTTAGTGTCATTTTGGGATTGGAATGTTTGCCCTGTTCAACAGTACACTTCCCGTCTTTAATCGTCGCGTACCAGGCGCCAGCCTCCTCCCCGCTAAACTCAAACTGAAGTACTGCTTCCAGGCCCGGAGCTTTTTCGGGTAAGAAAGCACCTGGCATTTTCGACATCAGGTCTGCAACAGTTAATGGCATTTGATCCTCCTTTTTTAATTACCCGTTCGACAGGTTAATATTACAACAAGTTCTCGAAAACAGCAGCAGCTCCCATACCACCGCCAATACACATTGTTACCATTCCATATTTCGATTTACGCCTCTCCATTTCGCCCAGCAGTTGGACCGTCAGTTTTGCGCCAGTACAACCAAGCGGGTGCCCAAGCGCGATGGCGCCTCCATTCACATTGAGGACCTCCTGGTTGAGAGCCAATTCCCGGATAACCGCCAACGATTGAGAGGCAAAGGCCTCATTCAATTCGATCAAGTCGATCTCAGGCAGCGATCGCCCGGCCAGCTTCAACGCCTTCGGGACAGCCACCACCGGACCGACGCCCATATAATCCGGTTCGACACCGCCAACCGCAAACGAGACAAACCTGGCCAACGGCTTCAGCTTGAGGCTTTTCGCCTTTTCGGCCGACATAACGATCACACCCGCGGCGCCATCGGACATTTGCGAGGAGTTGCCTGCCGTCACCGTGCCCCCTTCCATAAATGCCGGCTTCAATTTCGCCAGCACCTCGAGGCTGGTGTCGGCCCGTGGTCCTTCATCGCGGGAGACCACATATTCCCTGGCGGCTGGCTTTCCATCTGGATCAAGTTCGTTGAGGGATACACTGACAGGGACGAGTTCCGGGTCGAAGACCCCACTATCAACCGCTTGCACTGCGCGTTGGTGGGAACCCAGGGCAAATGCATCCTGGTCTTCCCGGCTGATCTTGTACCGTTCGGCTACGTTCTCAGCCGTCAATCCCATATTCGTATAGATTTGCGGCTCTTCCTCAGCCAAATACGGATTGGGTGAAAACTTGTACCCTGTCATCGGCACCATGCTCATCGACTCGGTTCCACCCGCAATCACAACATCCATATCCCCAGCCATGATGGCATATGCCGCGTGGGCGATGCTTTGCACACCAGAAGAGCAGTAACGGTTGATCGTTTCACCGGTGACCGAAACCGGCAGGCCAGCCCGAAAAACAACCATACGGGCGATATTCATCCCCTGTTCCCCTTCCGGAAAGGCGCAGCCCAGGACCAGATCATCGATGTTCTCCGGTGCAAGCTCCGGTGTGCGCCGGAGAAGCTCCCGGACAACAACAGCCGCCAGGTCATCAGGGCGTACAGTCGCCAGACTGCCGCGCCTGGCCCTGCCGATGGGTGTACGCACAGCACTTACGATTACAGCTTCACGTGTCATAATCATGACCTCCTAATTCCGCAGCGGCTTACCAGTCTGGAGGATCGCCCACATACGCTGCTGTGTCTTTTCTTCCCCACACAACGACAGAAAGGCTTCCCGCTCCAGGTCGAGAAAATACTGTTCACTGACCCACTGCGGTTTACTGAGATTGCCGCCGGTGAGGATGTGCGCCAGTTTTCCAGCAATATGGAGGTCATATTCCGTCATATAGCCTCCCTTCTGGAACATCCAGGCGCTGACCTTTGCGGCCCCAAGCATATCCCGCCCGGCAGCATACAGCGGCAGCGGCAGCGGAGGAGAATACCCGCCGGCGACCATATGAAGGACCTCCAGCCTGGCTTCCGTGAGCAAGTGGTCCCGATTCATGACGATACGATCTTCAAGACCGAAAATTCCCATCTGCCGCGCTTCTTCGGCGCTGGTCGCCACTTTGGCCTGCCCTATTTGCAGGAAGGCTTTCTGTAAGAACGGCAGCACGTTGGCGTCTGGTATGCGCATAGGTGGAGTGATGATCCGCCGGACATACTCCTTCGTCCCGGCGCCAGCCGGAATGACCCCGGCGCCCATTTCAACCAGCCCAATGTATGTTTCAGCAGCCGCTACGACCCGGCTGCCGTGCATGGCAACCTCACAGCCGCCGCCAAGCGCCAGGCCAGCCGGCGCCATCACGATCGGTTTGGGAAAATAACGCATCCGCATATTCAAGCCCTGCAGCTTGCGGATCACCTCGTCGAGGGTATCCCACATGCCCTGCTGGGCGGCCACCACCACCATAAACAGGTTTGCACCGGCGCTGAAGTTCTCGGCTTCGCAGCCAACCACCAAACCATCAAAGTCCGTATCGACCCGCTCAAGCGCCTCCTGCGCCATGGTGAGAATATCGTCATCCAGGGTATTCATCTTCGTATGGAATTCTAGCAGCGCCACCCCGTCCCCGGTATCGAACAGCGCCGCCCCGGCGTTTTCACTGATCACCTTTTTCGCCTGACGCAGTTCCTTCAACAACACCAGGCCCGCCGGCCTCTCGATGGGAACATACTTCTTCTGGCCGACATCAAAGACGCCAACCTGGCTGCTGCCATCATACTGGTAAAAGGTCGTGATGCCTGAAGCCAGCATACCGCTTACCCAATGGGCGGGTTCGAACCCGGCTGTTTTCATGGCCTGGGTCGTTTCGGCGACACCCAGCATATCCCAGGTCTCGAAAGGGCCTGCCTGATGGCCAAAGCCCCAGCGGATGGCATCGTCAATCGGTTTTCCGGTGTCGGCCACCTCGGGCAGCAGTGCAGAAGCGTACTGCAGCCCCTGGTATGTCAGCGCCTGGACAAGTTTGGCAGCCTTATCCGTCTCTCCCAGGAAAACCCTCAGGCGTTCGCCGAGTTCTTCGACGTCCCTGGCCTTGCCAATCGAATCGAAGCGTGGTTTCACCGGCGGGACATGTTCGAGCTTCTCCAGGTCGAGCGGCCAGAATTCTTTCTTGCCATCGTCTACACGCACCGCTTTATAGAAACCAACACCGGCTTTATTGCCCAGCCAGTTCTTTTCGATCATCTTCGAGATCAGTGCGTTCGGTTTTTCCGATCTCAGGTAAGGCATAGCATAGCTGTCGTGCGGAATGGCTTCGATCAGGTTCCGACCAACGTGGTCCCAAACATCGATCCCAACCAGATCGATCAGCCTGAATGTGGCCGTCTTGGGCCGGCCGATCAATTTCCCGGTGACAGCATCGACTTCCTCTACCGTATAACCATTGTTCACGATGAAATCGAGCGCAAAGGCGCCGGTCCCAAACGCAACCCGGTTGCCGATGAAGTTGGGGGTGTCCTTGCAGAGCACAACCCCCTTCCCCAGGCGGTACTCACCGAACCACGAAATGAATTTCACCACCTCGGGCAGCGTCTCTGTGGTTGGGATCACTTCCAGCAGCTTCAGGTAACGCGGCGGATTGAAGAAGTGGGCGCCCAGAAAGTGCTGTTTGAATTCCTGCGAGCACCCCGCGGCAATGTCGTTGACCGGAATCCCGGACGTATTGGTGCTGACGATCGCCGCCGGCTTACGGACAGGGTCGATACGCTTCATCAGGTCCTGCTTGATCTGCAGGTTCTCTATGATGGCTTCGATGATCCAATCCGCCTGGCCAATCACTTGCTCGAAATCGTCTTCAAGGTTACCGATCCGGACCAGGACCGGACGCTCCTCCGAGAAGAAAGAAGCCGGCCGCGACTTTTCGGCTCGCTCCAGGCCATCGCGAGCGAGCTTATCGCGAGCATCGCCCTCTGCCTCAGGCGCATCCTTTGGAACAATGTCCAGCAGCGTAACCGGCACACCGGCGTTCGCCAGGTGAGCCGCAAGTGCGGCCCCCATTGTTCCCGAACCGATTACGACAGCTTTATGAACACGATATTTCATCTTACCTCCTTGGCGATAAACAGCCGGTCTCCATCACCTCAACTCACCGCTCCTGTACCCCAGGATCTGACGGGCAACCACCAGCCGGTTGATCTGACCGGTGCCTTCGTAGATATCGGATATCTTGGCATCCCGGAACCATTTCTCCAGTAAATATTCCCGGCTGTAACCAAGCGGCCCCATCATCTCTACGGCTTTCTGGGTGATCTTGACGACCACATCACCGGCCCGCACCTTGCTCATCGAAGCTTCGAGTGCATTGGGCTTGCCGTTGTCTGCCATCCAGGTGGCTTTGATGACCATCAACCAGGCCGAACGCAGCATATATTCCATGTCGATGAAATCACGTTCGATGGAAGTCATCTTCTGGCGCGGCAGGCCGTACCGGATCTCCACGCCCTTCTCCGTCAGCATCTCCCGCAGCAATTCCAGGGTCGCCCGCGCCAGACCAATCGCCTGAGCCGCCACCAGCGGACGGGTGGCATCAAAGGTCGCCATGGCGCCCTTAAAACCTTTGGTGGTCTTCTGCTCCACCTCAGGACTGCCGAGGATATTTTCAAAGGGTACCCGGCAGTTTTCCAGAGAGATCGAGACCGTATCGCTGACCCGGATCCCCAGTTTGTGCTCCTGTTTAACGACCTTACAGCCCGGTGTACCCGCTTCGACGACGAACGAACGCATCCCGGCCCGGCCGGCTTTCGGATCGATGGTCGCCCAAATCACAACAAACCCTTCCGAATCGATCAGGGCTTTTTTCCCGGCGGTTACAAATATCTTTTCCCCGTTCAGCACCCATTCTTTGGTCTTTTCATCCAGGACGGCAGTCGTGCGTATAGCAGAAGTATCGGAACCAGCCTGGGGCTCGGTCATGCACATGGCATCGAAGACAGGTTTCTCACCATTGAAGCGCGCCAGGAAACGCTCTTTTTGTTCGGGGGTACCGGCCGCCTGGACAGCCGCAGAGCCCAGCATACCGCCGGGAGTCACCAGGTACATGCCTGCATCTCCCCAGGAAAGCATCTCGATCATGGCCGCCAGGCGCTGGTACCCAATGCCGGGGCCGGTCTTCTTTTCACCGGGGGCCATGGTTGACCCCCCTCCGCCCATGGCGCGCGTGGCAGTATGCATAAAGTTAATGTAATCCCAGGGAATCTCGTGTTCGTTCTCATCGAACTCCCGGGCTACGGGACGCATCATATTAACCGCTACGGTTTCGATCACCGTGCAAATCTGTTGGATTTTTTCGGGCATTTCAAAATCAATCATCACACACCTCCACTAAACGATCGCCAGTCCGGTAAAAGCTGAAAACCCGCGCCCGTTGCGCATCCACAGTTCAACCGGATATTCGCGGATATAACCATAGCCGCCCAAGATCTGCACCGCCCGGTCGGTGACCATCATGACCATATCAACCGCTCCAGTCAGCGCCAGGTAAGCTTCACGCCCGGCCTCTTGCTTGCCCTGGTCGATCATCCAGGCGGCCCGCCAGGTTGTCACCCGAGCGGCTTCGATCTCGGTGACCATCTCGGCCAGCATGAAAGCAATGGCCTGCTTCTGGGCTACTTTTACGCCAAAGACCTCGCGCTCCCGGGCATAATCCCGGGCATATTCAAAGGCCGCTCTGGCAACGCCGACCGCCATGGCAGCCAGGGCGACCCGTTTCGAGTCCAGTACCGGCGCGAACTCACCCGGCAACAGGTCTTCTTTGGGAACTTTGACGCCATCCAGCGTCAGGCTGTAGAAAGGCAAGGCGTTAAGGCCCATCCATTTCTCCCGCGCTTCCCCGACCGCCAGCCCGGCCGCCCCCTTCGGGACGATAAAGCCCCGGGTCTGGCCAGCCAGCTTCGCGTAGATGACCATCCCTTCCGCATCGGCCGCAAAGGGGACGCAGGTCTTCGCCCCGGTCAGGATAAAGTCAATCCCTTTCGCTTCAGCGACGGTTTTCAGGTCATTGGGGTCAAAATCGAAACTGGGCTCGATCAAAGCCGCCGTATACGGCCGCCAACCGGCCTGTATTACGGGCGGAATATATTTTTCCTTCTGCTCTTCGGCGCCCGCCAGCAGGATTGGAATGACGAATAACCCGGGCGCCATGACGGCCAGGGTACCTGCCAGGTCGCCGTGAGCCATTTCTTCGGCGGCCAGCACACCGGTTACGGCCGAACGGTCGCCAAAGCCGCCCCAGGTCTCCGGGATAGAGGCCTGCAGGAGCCCCATCTCCCAGCCCTTGGAAACCAGTTTGGGCGGCAGTTGGCCCTGCTCCTCTGCATCGTGCGCCGCCGGACGCAGGTCACCGGCGGCATAGCGGCTGACCGCTTCAACCAACATTTTTTGTTCATCAGACGGTTCAAACGAATACATAGCCACGCTCCTTTGGGTTCAATTCCAACACAGACACATCTCGCAGACGCCGGCAGCGGATCCCCCCTGCCCGGCGGCTGCGCTCCAAATCACCAGCGTTTTCGATCCCCAGCCATCCGTTCAAATACAGATACTCAACATAAGCACCTGTTTTCTCGATCACCAGCAGGGCGTTATAGCCTTCCAATTCCCCGTAGATCTTTTGAGTGAGCTCAAAGATCGTCCCCGGCTCAGCCAGCAAGTCCAGCACCTGCCTCAGGCGCATTGACAAATGTTCCCGAACGGCAGCACTCCTTGCGGCCGGATCCTTGATCGGGGCGTCGTGCCCGGCCAGGACCAACCTGGAGCCAGCCGCCCAGGAGGTAAACTCCGAGAGCGCCGCCAGGTAATGATGCAGACCGGTAAACGGGGCCAGCTCCTCGGGAGATTGATGCGGCACCACCTTTTCGAGCAGATGGTCCCCACCGAAGACAAGATCATGCAGGCGGATGGCTACTGCTCCGGGGCAGTGTCCCGGCAGGTGCAGCATCTCAAAGTCACCCAGGTGCATCCCCACGGCTTCGTATGTAAAATCAACCGGTACAGAACGATAGAGCAACCTGGTAAAGCGGTACATTTCAAGTAGTTGAGTGCGGCGCACAGCCGGAACTCCCGCGGTTTCCAAAAAGAGTTCCAGGCGGCGGCAACCCAGCGCCAGGCGTTCTTCATGATGCGCCAGGGTCTGGTAGTCCAATTCGTGAACACCGATTTGCGCCCCGGTCTTGGAACGAAGCCAGTTGATCCCGCCAAAGTGATCGATATGCCCGTGGGTAACCAGGATATGGGTCAGATCGGGAATCCTGAACGGGACCCCGGCTGACCGGGAAGCCTGATCAAAGCCGGCCTCCAGGTCAGCGTTCGAACGGTCGCTGCCAGAACCAGCATCGATCAAGACCAGCGCAGCCTCCCACTGAACCAGATATGCATACACCCAGAAATCCGGAAAGGCCTGCAGCGGCAGGCGAAAGACCCTGGCCCCCTTCGAGGTCTCAAATTGTTGAAACGAGTACCCCTGAGGCATACAACCCGCTCTTTTCTCTAGCCATTTGATGTCAACCCATTCAAGAGCAAGGCTGCGTACTGGTCTGCGATTTGCTCCACCGACATATTCCCATCAGGCCGGTACCAGGTAATGGTCCAGTTCAGGATACCCAGGATGCCGCGCACAGCCAGATTGACTTCGTCACAAATGAACTCACCACTCTGGACGCCTTCATTTAATACCTGGCGCCAGAGGGTTTCAAAGCGGTCCCGGTTGGGGACGTGACGCTCACGTAAATCGGGGTCGAGGGAACGGTGCTCCATCAATAATACCGAGATCAGGTCGGCATGCCCGGTGACCGACTGCAGGTAGACAGCGATCATCTGCCTGAGCTTCTCGGCTGCGGGCGCCGGCAGCAGAACCACCGGCGAAACCTGTTCATAGAGGACATCCAGCGCACGATCAAGGAGCGCAAGCAGGATCTCCTGCTTGCCGGAGACGTGGTGATAAAGACTGGCCTTTTGCAAGTTAACCGCCGCGGCGATATCCTGCATAGAGGCGGCGTGGAAGCCTTTCTCCCTGAAGATTTGGGCTGCGGCGTCCAGGATCTGATCTCTTGTCATCATCATTCCCTACCGACCGTTCGGTAGATTAACTATACCGAATTCAAGATCGAAAGTCAAGCATCCCTGGAAACCACAGCCCCTCCCGGAAATAATTCTACGAAGAAGAAGAAACGCTGTCGTGGAAAGAGAAAAGCCGGCTGGATGGAGGGAGCCAAAAGGATGAAGACCGGCTCAGGACAGGATACAACCGGGAAGCGAACCGGTTTCCCGATAAGATCCGGCCTGCCCATGTGTCCATGTCGATGCTGGAATTCGTTCGCCTGCCGGCAAGGAAATGCCGGGCTGTGAGCGCAAACCTGCACAGATGGACATATCACTGTTCTGGAAAGACGCGCAGAAGAACGCCCGGGGAATAATTCACCAGACAAACGACGAAATCCCACTACAACAGGCCGGGATGCCTGGTTCTGGGGTGCACTAGCATGTTGTCGATCTTCTCGCGGCGAGGGCATCCTCGGGGCCATATCCTGCAGGTTAATCTGCCCGGTAGAATGCCTGATCGAATCCCTTTGCGCAGCCAGGTTGATTCGGTGTAGATACTGTCAAAATCCTGAAAACGCTGCGTAAGGAAGAGAAGAATTGCTCCTTTGAGCAGTCTCCAATCCACTGGCGGCTCAATTAAATCCACCCGCCGCTCGATTTAATCCGCCGGCGGCTCGATTTAATCCGCCGGGCAGAGGATTGAGCCTTGTAACGTCAAGCAGCCGCGGGATACACTGCGGATGGGCGGCAAGATTGGGTCGTGCATTGCAAAGCAGTGGGAGATGGCAGGGCGGCTCTCAAGTATCTGGCCCCTTATATCCATCGGGTTGC
>JAFGMV010000120.1 GCA_016927315.1 Anaerolineales bacterium
GATACTCGACGATTGAATTCTATACCACTTTTCTTACTCCAGGGTTACAGGCAGATCACAAACACCTATTTCGTTCTTGGGGGTCAGGAGCTGTACACCAATGCTCTTGAAGAACTTATCCTGTTCATAATAGCACAGCACCGGTTCTGTAACCCACTTTACCCAGGCATTGTTCTCTTCCCCAAAATGATCAGAACGATCCTGCCTGGGCGCCCGCAAAGGACTGGTCACAATCATCGAAAATCGCTGAGCAGCAATGTCACGATAAAAAGGCTCGAAATAGGCAGCATCATTCCCCATCGCTTTATCGATCAACACCTTTTTCTCGTATTCAGGAACCAGCGGCACATCAATGTAGCCAAAGGTCAGCATCTGACGCTGGTCGATGAAAAGTATCTCCCCTTGTGAAGCGGCCACGGAAACCTTGTTCTGAATGATGTGCAGGTATTCTTCAACTTCCTGCCCGGCAGGGATTGTCTCCATGGGAGGATCCGTGGGCAGGGTATCGGTCAATGTCATCACCCAGGTGAGATCTTTCGCAAAAGAGATCGGTTTAATGGCTCGGAGAGGGTAATATGCCGGGATAACCAGCATCAGAATGATTGTAACTTGCAGCCATCTGGGGGCTTGCCCCACATTCCGAAACCACATCCCTCCCCCATCCTTCCAGGCCAGTGCAGCCACGAACATTAATCCGATGATAAACATATCCAGGTTGTGAAGATCGCCGCCGCCGCCGATCTTGGTACTGGCGACCAGGCCAACTACCAGGAAAGCCAGCAGCGGCAGGATGACCGCCAGCTTCTGCCAGATATTCAATTTCCATATTCCGGTAAGGGAAAGATAAACCAGCAAAGCCGCCAGGGGGGCGACAGCCAGGAACAGGGCGATCAGGATCCCGATGCCATAGGTCGCGTTCGGGAGCAGGCGATACCACAACAATGGTTGGCCAGTGACCGCATTTTGGATGAGTGTAGTGGTTACGCCCGTGCCGAATACAGCGCTCGCAGCAGTTTCACTTCCAGCTCCCGATTCTCCTAAACCTTGAACAAAGCCGTTTATGTTCGTCCACAGGGCAGGCCCAAAAGTTGGCAGGATAAATCCTCCCAGCAAACCACTCAGCCCCAGGACAAAAGCACGAAGCCAAACGCTTAACTTCAGCTTTCCATCTTCCAAAGATGCTCCACCCATCTCCAGCATGACAATCCACATCGCAGGAGCAAACAACCAGGTAAAGCGGCTCATCTGAGCAAAATATCCGGCCAGCCCGACCAGGGGCAAAGCAATCCATAAAGACTGACGCCAGGCGACGGCAACCAGGATCGCGCAAACGAGTAACGGGGCGTGGATCGGCCCCTGATATACAAAAATATACGCAAACAGACTGGCCAGGATCCACATCACTTTATTGTCTCTGAAGTACCGGAATGCAGCCAGGCCAAGCGCCAGGTAAGGGACAAAGGATAGCGAGGCAACCCACAGGCGCTCAAAAAATATGTTAACCTTGGGCAGCAAGAAAGGTAAACCACCTGTCAACTTTCGCCCAAAGTCAAGGTAAACCGGGATATATCCATCAGCGGGATAATCATACAGATCACGCCCAAAAAGGATCGAATAATCCCACAAGCGGTTTCCCTCTGACCACCCCAATGAGAACGGATAATCGGTTACCTGCATCAACGGCAGAGAAATACAAAGTACACTGCTGAGCAAGAGTAAAGCCGAAAAGCCGCCTCCCCAGCTTATCAAATGCTTCTCCTCAATTGAAAGGAACACTGCAACAAAACCCGCCGTCAAAATACCAATCAACAGTCTGAAAAAGACCCCCCGGAATACAATCCCCCAGGAAGTGCACATCAAAAACCAGCCTGGAAAAACAAGCAGGATGACAGCAAAGATATATCGGAACCATCCCAGCTTGCTGCGATAACCCCGGGCTTGAATAAAAAAACCAGCTGCTTTTTGTGGAAACCAGAGAACCAGGCAGACGAACAACAGCAAGAAAATGCTGAAAACCCCAAAAAACAGGCTGATGGCTGCCCACTTAAGAGAATACTCTCCAAGCCAGTTACCGGTACCCCAGGCGACCGGATATAACTCCAGGTTGGCCATCACCAGAATCAATGACCAGAGCAATATCAGGATCATACGCCCTAGAAAGTTTTGCTTCATTTACTTACCTTTTTTGGAAAATGTATTCGTCCTGCAAGTATAACATCATTACCTGCAGGTACTGTGCGCACATCCTGTCGGTTGTATATCGTTCCTGGACCAGCTGCCTGGCAGATTCGCCCAGTTCCTGCCTGAGAGTTTCGTCTTTCAGCAAATGAATGATCGCCTGAGCCAGTAATTCCCTGTCTTCCGGTGGGATCAGGATGCCCTGTTCACCATCCGTGATTACATCCCGTGTTCCTTCAACGGCTGTTGCCACAACCGGTAATCCGGAACCCATCGCCTCCAATAAAGCCATTGGAAGACCTTCCCACCGGGAAGGCAGCACAAAAATATCCGTCAGGGCCAGTAATTCGGTAATATCATCGCGGTTCCCGGGGAGTTTAATCTGCTCACCCAGATCAAACTGAGTCACCAGGGCTTCAAACTTCTGCCGCTTATGACCTTCCCCGGCAATTACCAACAACAGGTCTGCATGCCCGGCAAGTATGGCTGGCATGGCTTCAATCAACACTTCCTGGGCTTTTTGGTGGACCAGACGTCCAACCGTGAGCAGCAACTTCCTGTTCGCTAATCCAAATTCTTCCCTAAGCCGGGATACTTTTTCCGGATTTGGGGTCGAGAGTCCGATCCCGTTTGGAATGACCCTGATCTTATCCGCCTTCACCCCTTCCTCCAGGGCGTTGCGGCGTGAACCTTCAGACACACATACCAGGGCGCTGGCCAGTCTGCTGTTTACCATCCTGGCGTGAAGGGTTTCCCGCCACTTCGGGCTTCCTTCGATATGCCCATGGTGGGTTGGCAGCCGCACGGGAACCCGGGCCAGCCAGGCCAGCGGGATCGCCAGCATATTGCTGTCGTGGGTAAAGGTTTCGATGACATCAAAACGATGTTCCTTCATGAGCGTCCACAAGCGCGTCATGCCCTTGAGGAGGCTCCTGGCCTGGGAGAGTTTGCCCTCTCTGGCAACAAAAGCCTGCAGGTTGACTATCGGGAAGTCGGAAACGGCCTGCCAGCTGTCATGCAGATGATCCTTGTCATAAAAAAAAGCCGCAACAACCTGGTGCCCCTGGCGGTGAAACCAGGCCGCCTGGTCGAGCAAGACCCGCTGGGCTCCCCCAACCGTCATCTGGGTTCCCAGCAGCAGGATTTTATACGTACGGGATTGTTCCATTCGTGGGGCCATCTTATTCCACCTGCTGTGCGATGATGCGTTGGAAAAAGGACAGGCGTCTTTCTTCTTTCTGCCGCTCGTCGATCAGTGGGAACAGCAGTTCACGCTGTATCCGTTTCCCCCTGGCCTGATAGGCGAAATCGTGAATCTCACGGGCGTGCTCGCTGACATTCCCATCGGTGTTCGGCAGGCGCAGCAGCAAGTCACTGCTGAGCCCGGATAGATCCGTATCTTTATACGCCAGGATCACGGGCAAGCCATAGGCCAGCGCCTCCCTGACCTTCAAAGGAGAGGCTTCCTGCATATTCTTGCGGTGCAGCGCCAGTGTCCCGCAGGCAATATCCGCCCGGGAGAGAACTTCCATGATCCCTGCCTGATCCAGGAAGCCATGGAAGCTTACATTTGGGGGCGCCGAACTCTTGTAATCCTGTGATCGGTACCCCACAATGGCTGCCTTCAGGTCTGGGAATTGCTCTGCCAGCCCAACCAGCTTATCGACCCCATGCCAGTTCAACCCCGGTGTACCTACAATTGCAATGACCGGGGTATGGTTGCCCGGCGGGTCCAACAGCGGGTAATTCTCCAATTCGATCCCATTGGCAATTACCTCGACCGGTTTCGAATAAAAAGCATTGCACTTCAATTGGGCAATCTCGTGGCTGATGGAAACCCAGCCAGCCGCCAGGCCGAGGGTGATCCGCCGGGTCATACAATTCAGCCAGTAATAGAATGCCCCCCGGTAGCGATATTCGAAGCGGTCATTGGTATTGACTTCCACAACGACCGGGGCAACCCGAAACAAGCGCTGCAAGGGATAGGCGAAGAGACCGTACCGCAAATAGATGATATCGGGCCTGTATTCACGCACGGCCAGGATCAACCGGGCCAACATTTTCGAACGGTTGACCTCACGGGAAAGGAGGCTGCCGCCGAAAAACCTGACCGAGGGCTGGAACAGGAATTCTTCCGCCTCCAGCAGAGATACCTTCTCAGGAGTCAGGGAAAACAAACGTACCTGGTGCCCGGCCTTCCGCCAGTTCGAGATCTGGGATTTGATCTTCTTCCCAACCCCGCCTTCAATGATTTTTTTTTCAAGGTGAAGTGTTACATATGCAATGCGCATTAAAAGCCGGCCTGATTGCTCATTAGAGGCGCTGCTCCCCGATATACATTCACTCTGCCTTGGCGCCCATCAACGTCCGATAGAAATTTCTGCCAGCCTGGTACAGATTACTGATGATGGGCTGCCGCAGCAACCGCCCATTCGAGGGGTAATCCCAATAAGATTTTGGCGGCGAATCCAGGATGGCCTGGAATTCTTCGTCCGAAAGCTTGAGTTTCTTGACCACGTATTCACGATCCTCTTCCTGCATGGTTGGCGGATACGTTGGTTTGGAAATCTCTTCCAGAGCGTTGTCACGCGAGATTTGCCCCGAACAAATCAGGCTGGACAGGTGCACCCGGCGTTTATCAAAGCCAAATTTAACCGGAAGAAGATATCCCTGATAGAAGCGCGTATAGATAGATTCGAAATGCTTCCCGCCGTAATACTGCCAACGCAGTTCGTCCTGGAGGACTTTCATGGCCGCTTCCTTGTCGTAATCAAGATAATTCAATATTTCGACCCGTTTCTGAAAGAGCGAACGCCGCAGGTATGTAAAAAATGGCTGGAATGGGAAATTCTTCAATTTTGCGTTCCCAAACATAGCCTGCACACTGCGAATATACTTCCAGTCATGGTGCCCCTGTGACCAGGCTTGGGGCAGATGGGATTCTGTGCGCACGTTGGTTCCCAGGATGATATAGCGAACGCCCACCTTTTCTGCCATTTTCCCAAGGATGGCTGCAATTGCATGGTCTGTCGGTATTTCGGAATCCGGCGTAGAGGCTTTCAAAAACGAAACCTGCAGGTCGCGGAACTCCCCCCAATCGAGCACATAAGTGTACAGATCAATATCCAATATTTTGAGGGTCTGTTCGATATTCTTGACAGCCAGTTCCGAATCCCAGCCATTATCCAGATGGACAGCCAGGGGTCTGAGCCCCAGTTCCCGGGTTTTGTAAGCGACATAGGTACTGTCAACCCCGCCGCTGACCCCGATCATACAGTCATAGCGTTTTCCTTTGCCATCAGTCTTGATCTTTTGCGCCAGCTTCTGAAGATAGGCCAGCCCGGCTTCACCCTCGATAACATACTCACTGACCATACGGTCGTACTTGTGACAGTGATTGCAAACTCCCTGATGATCGAAATCGATATCAGGGTCTGTTGTATCCATAATACAGCGAGTGCACATCCTATATTCGCGGCTCATCTTTGCTCCACAATCCGTGAGAAGGCAATAATTCCATCCCTGGTGAATTACTGGGCATCGGGACAGTAGCGGCAGCAGGCCGGGATCCCCTTGCCTGTACGAAAGCTTGCCCGCATCGATTTGAAGTACTCATTCTGGAAGACATCTTCTTCGGAGCCGAAATTCCCGTTCTCTGCTTCTGGCGGCATAATGCGCCCACAGCCGCTAACCTGACCCAGGCCATCGACCCTGAGGTAATGGTAGAACGAGATACAGCCCCATTCCATCTCGGTCTCATCCCGCTTGATCCAGACAGGGGGATTGATCTTCAGGCGCCCTTTGCATTCCTCGATCAACTTTTCAGTGAAATCGATATATTCATGCTCATCTTCGAAAACAACGTTATGCCTTGCATCGGGTCCCAGGGACAGGTAGTTATGCAGGTCGAGGACGGGAATCCCATTTTCCATGCAGAATTTAGCAGCCAGGCTGACGCGCTCCAGGTTCTGCTTCAGGAATACCACCGAAGCATGCACATTCAGGTTCGGGAATTCTTTGGCCTCAACATTAACCAGGTAGCGAATATTCTCCACAAACTGATTGAAGATATTCTCTTTGACTTTGGCGATGTTTTGCAGTTCAACGGCATTCAAGCCGTGCAGACTGATGGAAATATCATCAAAATTGGGACCGATGTTCCCCCACTGGCGGTGGATCAGGCTGCCATTACTAATCACCGTGGTTCGTCTCCCGGTTTCATGCGCCAGCATGGCCATCGGGATCAGGTCCTTGATCAGGAATGGTTCACCTATCCCAACGAAAGAGACCTTGCGGATGGCCGGATATTTGTCCAGAATCTTCTCCAGTTCTTCCATGTGAAATTCGCTTTTGTCATCATAGCGGTATTCCGCATCCGGGGACTCATCCAGGATGTTGCGGCTGCAGTAAAAACAGGAGAAATTGCAGCGGTTGGTCGTAAATATACTCAATACGGTTGGCTGGCTGGAAAGCAGCCCCGTGTGCAGCATACGTTTAATAAGTCTTTTTCGATACGTATCCAATAAACTACTCATTCGTCTATACCTCCAAAGTATGCCTGCTGATTTTATCATCGAATACCCTCTGGAACGTTTCGCTGGCCTGAACAGTAGATCGAACCAATTAATTATTACAAGATCACCTCTCTGGCTGGTGTTACTTGAGCGGAACACATCCCGTTCACCCGGTCAACACCTGCACGATCTCCTGCACCCGTTCCCGGTTCTTCTCAGCATTCAGCAATCGTGCAGCCCGATGGGATTGTTGTTTAAAATGCATGATCTGTTCCCGCGATAACCTGCTGATCTTCTTTGCAAGGTTTTGCGGGTCAAAATCATCTGAAACAACACCGCAGTCATATTTCTCTACCATTCTTTTCATTTCGATATTCGGCCCAATCGCCACAACCAGGCGAGCCTGAATGAACTCGAAGAATTTGTTTGGAAGGGCGTACTGCAAATTGAAATTGGAAGGCGCACATAAAAACAAGCCAATATCATACTGATTGGTAATTTCGACAATCTCGTGAAATGGTACCGGGGGAATAATGTTTACATTCTCCCGCACTTCCGCCAGGTTGATCAGCTCCCTGAAAACCTTGCTGCCCCTATCTCCAACCAGCATCAGGTCTAATGTATATCCCGGGCCAATTGCATCCATCAAATAAATCATGTTCTCAATATGCCGGGAGGGGGTCACGATCCCATGATGAATGATCCGAATTTGATTTTCTGAAACCGGAGTTGGTGCGATATCAACAAAAACCGGCCAGCTCATAATCGCTTCACTGTCTATTCCGTAGGTTGATTTGTAAACATCCACAAAACTGTTAGAAATAGTGATTACCAGATCGATTTCACTCAAATAGCGATCACACAGGTAGGTATACATCGAACGATAGATCACTCTCCACTTGGATTGATCTTCAAACTGCCTGGGATAATACTCACGTGCATCGAAAAGAACTCTCCCGGAGCCTTTTAGGCTAAATGCCAGCGGCAGCAGGACCAAATCATGAGAGATGACCAGATCAAACTGCTCACCGGCCAGAATATCTGCAACAGCCTGCATGGCCTTCGACCAGGTCGCTGTTTCGAAGCGTTTGAATATCAAATTCAGCAGCAGCAGCAGCCTCTCGATCAGTGAAACGGCGCTGCTCTTCAAGGGCACGAAGCGCATCCCCGGCTCTGTCTTTGCGTCCAGACCGACCAGAGTCAGCTGGTAGCCATCTTTCAGCCAATTGATCATGCGGTTTGGCCGTGGATCGCTGGACAGGTCGGAATAAGCCATAATCAGGATTTTCTTCATGTGTTTCGACCTCAAAAAATACTCACCAGAAGGTATTCTACAGTCTCGTAATTGATTTCAAGTTGTCAATAATTTTGGCCAGATAACTTCTGAGCAATCTGTACCCTGACACCAGTTCATCTTTTCGAACCAACCCGAGCAGGTAATAACCTGGTAATGCTGCCAGCACTAATATGGTCTTTATGCCGATAGACCAGATTGTAATTTCTTTGAACAATAGACCTGGTCCGATAGCACAGATTGTAACCACGAAGCCGGACACAAACCGCATCCACTGATGGGGGACCGGGTAATATTTCTGGCTGAAATACATGGACAGCACAAAGTTAATAAAAACCGACAGCAAAGTTGCCAGTGCGGCGCCAACGACACCCAAAAAAGGAATCAGCAAATAATTCAAGCCAATATTGAGCACACCCGAAAGAATATAGAGGACTGCGATGATCCCGGTTTTCTTTGCAATAGCCAGCCCGGGTGTAAATAAATACAGGCCGGAGATGATGGCAGAAACTGCCATCATCGGAATCAAGTTCGCAGCTGCATAGTAATCCGGCGCCGTAAAAATATGCAGCAGTTCCAGTGAGAATAGCGACGTTCCCAATAGCAGGACCATACACCCGGCAAAGAAGACGCGAAAGATTCTGGCAATCTCAGCCGGTGTGCTTTCTTCGCGGTACCGGCTGTAGATCAATGGCGTCAGAGAGCCGGAAAAAGCATTGACCGCCAGAGGTATGGGCGACACCAGACGTGCAGCGATTCCGAACAAACCGACATCAGCCAGGCCGCGCAAAAGGGCAATTGCCGGTCGGCTGAAGTATAGCATGATGAAATATCCCGCGCTGGAAGGCACCAGGGGAACAGAAAATCGCAGCATTTCTTTCAATTTCGCAGGTGAAAAAACCAATCTGTAATTTTGTCGGGCAAAGAAAAAAGCAAGAGCCAGTCCGACAAAATATCCTAATGCGTTCCCGATCAGCACACCGATAATCCCCATGCGCAGGATCAAGACGAACAAGATCGAAAAGCCAATCGAGGCAAGTGTGAATACCAGGTTGGTAATGCTGAATGCGACTGCCTGGAACTGGCAGCGCAGCAGAAGAACCGTCAGGTTATAGGGACCAATTGCCAGCAGTGTTGCCAGTCCAAGGATGATATAAATCCCCAGAGAAGAATCTCTCAACAGTAATACCGCCAGGTGGGAAGCAAATGGCAGCATCACGCCGATGAAGATGATATGCACCGCAACCACAAACCACATTGCAGAGGATGCAAAGGCTGTTTTTTCTTCTTCACTTTCCGCATCTGGAAAGATGCGATACAAGGCCTGGGCAATCTCAAGGGGAAGGAGAATGCCCATAAAATTAATAACCGGAGTCAATAAATCGACAATTCCATAATCCGCAGGAGCCAGGACGTGGGTGTACAACGGCAGCAGCAAAATACTGACGCCGCGAGCCAGCATTAAAGCAACCCCATAGATGGCACTATCCTTGATGAAGCGTTTAAACATTAAATTTCTTTTTCCAGTTCGAAAATATGGAGTTTTCTTCTGGCAAGGCGAACCCTAAAGCACCAATTTCTCTCCATATCGTTTTCGGATCTCGTGCAGGTACATCAACATCGTACCCACCTGTTGTTCCAGACGAACATCTCGGCGAGCAACCATGTCTTCCTCAATACTTGCGTAATCAAAGACATCCTGTGCGAAATCATAAGAATAATATGCTGCGCTAAAATATTTCTGGAAGGTGTTCTTCTGGCTGCACAATTTCCTGCCCAGTGTCCTTAACGATCGATAGAAAAGCAGGGGAGCAGGCAAAGCAGCCTTAAGATTGGTCCTGAGCAAACCAAACCTGTAGCGTGATTCATACCTGTTGATATTCTCTTTTGAATCCAATTGGATATCACTTCCATGTATTGGCGCCTTTAACAGGCGGGGATCCAACTTCTCTAAAAACTGAATGCAGTACTTATAGCCGGTCCAATAAAGAGGCAGCCTGGTAAATATAGCCCTGGTAAATTCCAGCCCCCATAATGGAGCCACGGTCCAGAAATGAAGCCTTTCGCGATCTTCTGCACTGCCCGCAACAAACTGGCGGTAGTACTCATAGTACAACCTCCTGAGCTTCCCCTGTTTCGTCCTTTCAGGATAAGAGTCGAGATAAGTTTTGAGATTTTCCAGGTATTCATTTTTATCTGCTCTGATCATCTTGCAGGCCGTGGCGATGGGCATAGAAATGTAAAGCCCATTACGAAAGCCAGAATAAGGAGAGTAGGCATAGATTTTCAAGGGATGCCTGATAAACTCCCCTCCCAGGCCCAGGAATCGTGCTGAGGGAACCGGGGCCTCTTGCTTGAAATTCCAGGAATCCTGATAGCAAATACTGGTTGTTTGATAATTAACCATACCATCGGTGCGGTACACCAGGTCGGTAAGTTGTTCGAGAGAATGTAAGACGAATGTATTTTCTGCGATAAACAGCTTGCCTGGGGACCCCATTGTCTTGAATATTGCTTCAGAAGCCTGGCTTTCATCCAGCGTATTACTTTTGACTGTCATATAAATAACATCCGGGGCATATTTACTGAGCCCCCCCAAGACAGCGCGTGTATCATACCCCCCACTCAAATCAGAAACGAGATGATACTCTTTGCCAGATAAGGTCCTGACCCTGTTTTCAGTGCCTGCCAGGAATGCATCCTTCAAGTATTCCAGACTCTCCTCACGGGAAGCAAATAGACTGTCAAGATCAAGGTTGAATTCAGTCGAATTGGCGACCTCCAGGTTCATCCCACCTGCACCAGCCTCCAGCACCAACATTTCTGAGGCCTGGAGACGGTAAACATCCTGGAAGACCATCCTGGGACCCAGGTTGTAGCGCAGTGTCAGATAATCAACCAGTCCGGATTTATCCAGCTTGATCTGGGGCATATGCTCCAGGAGCACCTTCAACTCACGGCTGAAGATCCCGATTCCCTGTTTGACATAATAATAGAAAGACAATCTCCCTAGATGGTCGTTGAAGACCAGCAGCCTGCAATTGACTTTATCCCAGATCTCAATCACGTAATCGCCGTCAGCCTGATCGACAAAGGCTTTGACTGCCTTCCGGTAATCTCTACTGCCAGTAAACACGACAGCAATATCCGCCAACAACGTATGGATTTGTTCATCGGTAAAATTGTAAATCATCCCGTCCAGGACAATGACTGTATTCCCATCCTTCCAGACCGAATATGGGTAACCACAATAATGGGAAATTGCGATCCTGCACTTGGGAGTATCTACCACTGTATCCAGTGAAAAAGTATCTTCTACCAGAGTCCCCTCGAAATTGATCTGTAGAGTATCTTTTCCTGGATCAAGCACGACTGTATGTAAACCAGGCATAATGTTTCCTCTCCTGACTATTGACCTTTAGCCAGATAATGAAATTCCGGAAATTCCATCAACTGGTTATAAATGACCGGCTGAAAATCATAGGTTAACGTATCAACAGCATTCACCCAATCAAGCATATTACGGGCGGTCTGTATATGATCATTATTTTTCTCAACATAACTCCTGCCCCTTTCCGCCAATTCACGCCGAAGCCCCTGATTAACAATTACTTCCCTCAATCGATTGACCAGGTTATCTGTGGTGATGTTAACCGCCGGGCAACCAGCCGGAACTTTTGCATATTCCTCCGGATAATGCGTCAGGACGGCGTTCCCGGTCGCCATCCCCTCTGCAGAAAGCACACCGACCGAATCGGCATATAGTTCATCAATGAGGATATCTGCTTTGGTCAGCAGGGCCCGCAGATCCGCATTCGGGAGGTTTTCGATCAACTGGAATTCGAATCGAAGGTCTTCAGCCTGCAGCTGCCGGATCGCTTCCATGATCTTTGGTGTTCCCTTGGTAAGGGGACTGGAGGGAGCATGCAGAATCAGCGGTATTTCCCTGCCAGGGACCTCAAAAACATACCGGCTTAAATTCAACGGAACACTCACACGCATGTAAGGACGCTTCTGCAGTTGCGCAAATCCTGGCTGCGAAAGGATTAGATCGGCGTACTTCTCGGCACTGCAAATCCGTCTCAACTTACGGCTGATCTTCTCTTCTCCCTGAGCTCGTATTCCATCGATAAACGGCTGATATTCATTCACAACCCCCAAAAGCTGCATTTCCTTCTCAAAAGCATCAATCGAACGCACTTCACTACCGAGAAAGGTAAAAATGATCTTCTTCCCCATCCTCTTCAGCAGTGGCAAATCGATGAAACCCGGGAGTATGGAAGCATAGGCGAAGACAAACAGATCACAACCGGTTACCGCTTCCAGAACCATTCTGGACCAGCGCAGCAGGATGGTGACATCCCGCTTCCCATGCTGGAACAGGACACTATCGTATTCTGAGTCGGGATAATATTTGTTCTTATACCGAATGGCTGAATAGGTCTCATGACCCAGAGCCTGGAAGCCCTGGGCGTATGTATACATCATATTGCTGACCTCATGCAGCCCGATAAAAATTCGCATCTTCTGAGTTTCTATTTCGAAGGAGATGGTAGCGGATCAGGAAAACAGAATTTCAGGTAAAAACTCTTGGGAACACGATTGAGCTTATACATCAACCACCAGAAAGGCCGCATGCGCTCAAAATTTTTCTTGTAGGTCTTGTAATCACGGTAGGTTTTCTTGTCTTGGGTCATCAGTTCATCGAATTCTTTGTCTGAGAATCCCAGACGTTTTTTCAGCATTTCGATCAAATCTGCATCGTAGGGTTGGGGTTTGCTGATCAATTCCAGACCTTCTTCCCGGGTTATCTGGCCAGACCGCACCAGGGCGGCATAGCCCAGTAATCGCGAATCAATCCCATATCGCTTGGGAGCATAATAGGTATGCCAAAAAGCCGTAAATCTGTTTTCAAGATGATGCCCCCCATACCATTCCCAGCCCAATTCCGATGACAGGAGCTTCATGGCATCCTTCTTCACGTAATCAATATAATAGAGAGGTCTGATCTTCTGGATCTGCAGCACAGTTGTCCACTTAATAAAATCGAACATCAACATATTCGGGTATGTTCTAAGCGGTATTGTACCGAACTTCTTTTGTACACTCTTCACATAGCGACCATCCATGTATATCCAACCTAAAGGGGCTATCCCTTCAGTTCGAAATGAGTGTCCTTCAAAAATATACCGGATCCTATACTTCTCTGCTGCCATATTGAGTACTGCTGCAAGGCCAATATCTGTTGGAGAATCGATATCCAGGACCCCTGCTTTCAGGAAAGACCGATAAATATCATCATATTCCCGGTTGTCTACTACATACGTATGAAGATCTACGTCCAGGCTTTTCAAGGCAGTCTGGATATTCTCAACTGCAACGGTTGAATCCCAGGTGTTGTCAAAGTGAACTGCCAATGGACGCAGACCCAATTCCTTAGCAAGATACAACATGTAAGTAGAGTCACATCCGCCGCTAACACCAACTATGACGTCATATTGCTTACCACGACCCTCCCTTTTGATCTTTTCGGAAATTTGCTCAAGATGCTTACGCCCTTCCTCTCCTGTTGGGTATTCTTCATTCAGCTGATCATGGATAGAACAATAATTACATACACCCTCTTCATCAAAAACAATTGCCGGAACTGTTTCATCATATAAACAGCGAGAACATCGTTTCATACCACAACTCCTGGGATCATTTGCTGGAGAAAATAACGTCCAGCTCTTTCCGGGATGGAAAATTAATCAATACAGCACGGTTGCGCCCGAAATAAACCACCATACTGCCAGCGGCACAGGCAGAGGCGCCTCCTTCTCTGACAACCGTCTGGAAATCTTCAGGTTTACCCGCTCCCCCACAAGCTACAACTGGCACACCAACTTCGCTGGTAACACGCTTGACCAGCTCAACATCATAACCCTCCTGGGTACCATCCCGATCGATGGAGGTCAAAAGAATTTCACCCACCCCCATTTCTTCCATGTGACACGCAAAATCAACCGGATCCAATCCCGTTGATTTACGACCCCCATTTACATAGACAATATATTTACCAAAAATGTTTCTACGAGCATCGATTGAAACTACGATCGTTGAACTGCCAAACCTTTCAGCAGCGGCTTTGACAAATTGAGGATTTTCAAAAGCATAGCTGTTGATAGCAACTTTTTCGATCCCCAGATTCAGAATTTCTCGAATGACTTCCAGGTCACGGATACCGCCGCCGTAAGTGACAGGCATAAAACACTCACTGGCAATTTCCGTGAGTACTTTAAACAGCGGTTTTCTATTTTCCAGGGTAGCAGAAATATCAAGGAAGATCAGTTCATCGACCTCCTTTTCGTTGTAAATACGAATAGCGTTAATGGGATCGCCAATATACCCTGGATTTTTAAACTTTACTGTCTTTACCAGACCGCCGTCCTTAAGCAGCAAGCAAGGCATTACTCTAGTCAATAACATCAAGTATTCTCCACAAAATTTTTATAAATTCTCATCCCAAACTTGTGACTTTTCTCAGGGTGAAACTGGACCCCCATAATATTCTCGTGCTGCACAATAGATACAAAATCATAACCGTAATTGGTTGTTGCCAGTACATCAGCAGCGTTTCCGCAAACAACATGATATGAATGCACAAAGTAAAAACGGGACCCCGGATACATATCCATCAGCAGGGCTCCTTCTCGCTGGAATTCGATGAAATTCCAACCCATATGTGGTATTTTCAATCCGGTCTGACGCGGATCGAACTGGAAGCGAATAGTTCTTGCATCGATCCAGCCCAAGCCTGGCAGTTGTCCTTCTTCACTGGACTTTGTGATTAGCTGCATTCCCAGGCACACTCCCAGCGTAGGGGTTTTTGATTTCAGGACTTTCTCATTCAGGACCTCAAGCAGTCCGGTTTCCGCCAGGCGTTTCATCCCTGTATCAAAAGCCCCGACGCCAGGCAAGATCAGTTTGTCTGCCTGTTCAACTTCATCCGGGGATGATGATATTTTCGCCCCTGTCACCCCAATCTTCTTCAGCATATTCAGGATGGACCCAAGGTTTCCCATCCCATAATCGACAATAACGATCATAATACTCACCTGTACGACCTGTGCTATCTGATCAACAAAGGTCCAATTTCAATTAGCCGGCATCTGTAACAAACCATTCTGGAAACTCATTCAGAATAACCTGTTCTCTCAATCCTCGCACAACCGTACCAAACTTATACTTAACGGGGAGAGAAAGCGAATCGTTCAGGATATGAAGGCGTATCAGCATATCGGGTTCATTGAATCCCATTAATGCGCGCATATACGATGTTCCGGAAAAACGTGGATTAATTTCAAAAGTGTACCATTGATCATTAACAAAACGTCCCTGGATATTGAGCGGTCCCATAGAATTAAAAGTAGCGGCAATCGCCTCGCAAATCGAACGTATATCTGGAAAATCATTGATTTCTCCCTGGGAAATCCCGGAAGATATCGCTAAAATCGGAGATAAATCCATCTTATCGGTACGATTACGCATTTTGATACGATTGGATAACCCGCTGAGGATATAACGGCGCATGGCAATCGAACCCAGCAAGTCTCCCTGCATTGAATGAAGCACCCCGACTGTATATTCATCATCAGGAGTACCGATATATTCCTGCAGCAGAACAACCTTCCCCTGAATCACCAGCGAAGAACAGGCAAAATTCAACTCTGCCCTATCCTGCACCAGGAAAGTATTATTCGATCCCCCACCTCCTATGGCTGGTTTCACAACAGCTGGAAGGGGAAAATCCAGAGGGATATCCTCCACTGCATGTACCAGGATGGTGACTGGTACGTGAAAGCCATTTTCCTTCAAATGGGATATTGTTTTCCATTTGTCCAGGCCACGTTCAATAACTTCATCAGTGTTGATTAACAGGGTTACTCCAACTTGTAAAAACACATCCCTGTTTTTTGATAGAATATTCAGTTCCGGCTCGGAACCGGGAATTAAAATTTTGAGATCCTTCTTTGCACACAGATTCAGAAGGACATCAACATATTCGGGAGATGTGGCCGGTGGTACAAGATAAGACTCATCTACGTCGTAAAGTCCCAAACTGTTGGAAGTCATATCCACACCGACCAATTTGTAGCGGTCCGCCAATCGTAAGGTTTTAACCATCTCGTGGCCATTGCCTCCCCCGCCAACACCTGTTACCAAAACCGAAATACGTTCTGACATATTATTTCTCTGCAAACAGTGCCTGGTACTTAAACAAATGTCGACTGGCCGGTAATATCTCCCTGAGATAGGCTTCCATCGCGGCAGCCATTTCAGGAGAATGCTGATGTATAACATAACCCTGACCAAGGAACCACTCATAACGACAAGTTGCGCTACCAAAACCGATGTTTTTTAGCAAACCAACCATTTCCTCTCCGTCAATGCCCCCCTTGGAGACATCATGGTATTCAGCCAGAGCTGCTTCTTCAATAGTCAAACCTGTTTCTGCAACTGCTTCTTCCAGAGAATCAACAACATACCTGATTTCTCTTTTCAATATGTCTGCCAGGGAATCTTGCATTTCGATTCCTGTAATCAATTGCCAGTAATGACAGTTGGGGTCTTGATCGGCGTAGAACTTCCCACCCGGTTTGAGACAGCGATACGCCTGGTGCAGCGTCGGTTCGAAATCCAGCAAGTGATGTAAGAAGCTATATGCAGTACACACATCGAAACTTTCCTCTTCCAGAAAGGACAGATCGCTGGTATCGGCTTCATACACTTCGATCTTTCCCTTCTCTACTTCCACATGGCTCAACATTGCGGGAGTAATATCAACACCAACAATCCGGTCAAAGTACTTTTTCGCAATATCGACTATGAACCCGGTACCACAGCCAAGATCCAACAAACTTCCACCGCCCGTTTTCCGGGCCAACTCTGCCAGGATAGCATCTACGCGGGCTACATTTTCAGACATAAAGTGCGGCTGGTCCTTATCATAACTATCTGCCAGTGCCGTATGATATGCAATATTTGCTTTGATCACATCTTTCTCGAGTTTGTCTTTCATCAGTTTCTCCGTTATTTTCTTCTAACCAATATATCCAATAATGGCTGTGGGTATCCGGATGTACGTAATTCATCCAACAATGTTAAGATATCGTACTCAGCTCGATATAACGTAGTTCGTGCACTTTCAGTATCAAGAATTCCAAAACAGGCTCCCGGTAAATAATCACGAGGCTGCCCGCAAGAACCAGGATTGATGATCATTTTACGGCCAATTTGTTTGACCAAAGGAATATGGGTGTGCCCAATGATAAATATGTCTTCTTCCAGTTCTGCAAACCGATCGAAAGATTGAAAATCGGGATAGACATATTCATTCACATCCCACGGACTGCCATGGTAAAGTCCAATTCTTGACCCATCAATCATAAAATTCTCTTCACTGTTCAGGCTAAACAACCACTCCCGGCTTATCTCGCTGATAGTGCTTTCGACATGATCCAACCAGTAAAGTTTCGGCTTCTCATCTGGAGTTTTGAGGGTATCCAAAAAATAATTCTCATGATTACCTTTAATCGCCAGACAGTCATACTGACGAAGTAAATTGATCACTTCATTCACGTATGGATAGTATCCAATAATATCGCCAGCTACCAGTAACTGCTCTATATTGTGTTTTTGCAGTTCTTTCATGGCAGCCTGCAAAGCAGGATAATTTCCATGAATATCAGACAAGAGACCAAAACGCATGTTAGTTAGGAGCTTTTATTTTAATGTTTCCATATATTTATGGAGACCTTCCACCAGTGTTACCGTTGGGGAAAAATTGAATCCCTGCCTGGCCTTTTCAATCGAAAAGGAACCCCGGTAGGTCTCCTGTAAATCGGGTTGTTTACCACTGATAATCCGGGATCTGGTGTTTGGAACGGCTTTAATTACCGTTTCAGCCAATTCCAGCATACTAACAGAAGCTCCGCTGGCTATATTGAATATTCCGGTAGCTTTCGCTTGAATCGCTAGCCAAATCGCCTGGATGACATCATCAATATAGATAAAATCCTGTGTTCGCTGGCCTGACCCAAATATCTGCAGGTCTTCCGATCTCATCGCAGCTTCCAAAAACATACGAATAACCGTCCGGAGTTTTTGACCTGGCCCATAAGGGGAAGTCAGACGTAAGGAGATAAAATCCAAACCATGATCTTGATGAAGCCTCTGGCACAACATCTCGCCAACATATTTCGACAATGTATAATAGTTATCTGCCCGAAAAGGAGCGTCCTCTTGAAGCTTTTGGTTTTGCTCATTGAGGCCATATATAGAACTGCTTGAAAGATAAACAAACCTGGCTTTCTCTGAGACAGCCAGAGACAACATATTCCTGGTGATCAGCAAGTTACTGAAAAAAATGTCATCGGTCTGTATCGCTGAAAACTGTTCCGGTATTTGAGCTGCCAGGTGGACAATCGTATCTATGTCTGGCCTACCTCTCTTCCAGGCAGCAATTTCATCTGGAGACATTAAATCAACTTCAGTGACTACCTTTTCCGCAATCAAGCCTCCCGGCTTTGAAATCCCGGATACTAAATACCCTGGACGGGAATGGAGAAATCGAAAGAGGTGTTCCCCAATAAAACCCATCGCTCCAGTAATAAGGATATGTTTCTTGGTCACAACCAGACACCTTATCCGTTCAAGATATCAGGCAACGAGAGTACCCTCTGTAACGTATCAGCAATCTGGTCCAAGTCATCATCCGTCATTTGTGGATACATGGGAAGCGTTACCGTTTGTGAAAAGGCTTGATGAGATTTTGGTAGCTGTCCACTTTTATATTCATAGTGACGCTGATAAAAAGGCTGGTCGTGTAAGGCATATGTTCCAAGGGTGGTTTCGATACCCAACTCTCTCATCTCAGCCACAACCATGTCACGATTGTATTTCTGGTCGAGTAATATGACATACGATTGGAAGATATGTCCATCCCATTCTGGATTGACAGGCACCCGAACTCCGTCCAGTCCAGCCAATTTATCGGATAGCATCCGGGCCATTTCGCGTTTGCGCCCGACAATATAGGGCAGCTTTCCCATTTGCACAACCCCGATAGCACTCAATACATCACTCAGCCGATAATTAAAACCTGCTTCTTCATATTGGTACCAACTCCCGGTACGAACCCCACCATGACTGCGCAGCAGCTTAACCCTTTCCGCCAGATGGTCATCATTTGTCGTGATCATGCCCCCTTCCCCCGTAGTGATTACCTTTCGGGGGTGAAAACTAAAGCACCCAAGTGTAGTCAGGTTGCCACAAAACCGATCGTAGTACTTTGTTCCAATTGCAGTTGCTGCATCTTCGACAACTGGCAAGTTATTTGCAGCAGCAATTTTATTAATTGAATCATAATCGGCAGCACACCCAAATGCATCCACCGGGATAATGACCCTGGTACGGTCGGTTATCTTCCTTTCAAGGTCAACCGGATCCATCGTAAATGTTTTTAGGTTAATATCAACCAAAACAGGAACCGCACCCAACTGAACAACCACATTCGCGGTAGCCGGGAAAGTAAAGTCGGCTACCAAAACTTCATCCCCTGACTGCACACCCAGAACAACCAAGGCCAGGTGCAGAGCTGTAGTACAGGAACTCATTGCAAAAGCATACTTACAGCCAATATAATCAGCAACAATTTGTTCAAATTGTGCCGTCTTTGGGCCTTGGGTAAGAAAGCCTGTTTCAAGGACTTTTGAAATTTCGGTCAGTTCCTTGTCATCCAAATAAGGAATATTCAATCTCATCATCAAAGGAGCTCCTTTTTATACCATTCAACGGTTTCTGCCAGATTTTCCCTGGAAACCGCCTGTGGTTCAAATCCAATCAACTCTTTCATTTTTTGGACATCACCGCAATGGCGTCGAACATCACCCGGTCGAGGGGCTGAATAAATGAGTGGATGGTCGGGGGCTGACATCACCTGGGTGATCTCCCTGACCAGTAAATTTACTGAAGTCTCCTGACCAGATGCAATGTTAATTACCTGTCCCCTGGTCTCCTCTTCCTCATAAATACGGACCATTGCTTCAACCGTATCCCTGACGAATATAAAATCGCGTGTTTGTTCACCATCACCGAATATCTCGATCGGTTCGCTGTTTACAATCTTCCGCACAACGATTGGAATAACGCCTGCATAACTACCCAGGTTTTGCCTTGGCCCAAAGTTATTGAAAGGCCGGATAATGACAGCATCGATGTGATAGGTCTCCCGATAAGACAGGACAATGTGATCACAGGCGGCTTTACTGGCGGCATATGGTGTACAGGGGACAAGAGGATGGTTCTCATCCATCGGTACGTGAACAGCCGAACCATAGGCTTCTGAAGAGGAACAATGGATCAGGGTCTGGATAAACCCCCTGCGTGCCAGTTCACAAAAGGTGGCAGCAATCCCCACATTGGTTTCAATTGTCCAGGTGGGAAAATCCAGTGAGGTCGGTAACGGAATAACCGCCAGATCGAAGACAACTTCAATTTTTTCATTCTCAACCAACTGAATCATGGAAGCCAGATTTGAAGCATCCATACGATATAACTTCAATGCAGGGAAAGCTTTATAAGCCTCAGAAAGATTCTTCTCTGTACCCAGAAAAAAACTGTCCACCACAACTAATTTTTCCGGTTCTTCCGTTATGAGCCTGTCAACCAGATGGCTGCCTATAAACCCGGCACCACCGGTTACCAAAACATTTTTCCCTTTTAAATTCATGATATTCTCTCTCAGCTCTTTCCACTGCTTTGTTCAGGGCTTATTCCCAAAGAAAAGTAGGAAAATCCAGCAATCCGGGCATCTTCAGAGGAAAAGATACGACGCCCATCAATCAAGACTGGATCACTCATCACCGCTGATATTTTTTTCAAATCCGCTTTTTGATACGCCTGATGTTTTACCATTGCAACCAATGCATCACTTTGCCTGGCAACATCCAGCAAGTTACCCTGGTATTCTTTCACAAATGGATCGTGGACCATTACTTTGGCTCCCATCTGCTGCAGGTGGTCGATAAGTAGTTTACTGGGGCTGTTACGAGTATCATCGCTATCTTCCAGATAAGCATACCCAAGTACTGTAATACGGGTTTTCTTTAGACTTTTACCTTTTTGAGCCAACGCAACTTCGAGCATCCTGGTCATATGCAGCGGCATTGAATTGTTTATCCTTCTAGCTGCCGGGATTAACTGTAAAGAAAGTTCTGAATCTCTGGTGCCATATGCCAGCAGCCAGGGATCCTTCGGGATACAATGTCCGCCAACCCCAGCCCCCGGTAGATGCATCTGTCTTCCCGGACTCTTATTTACCAATTCACGTACTTTCCAGACATCCCCCCCAACTGCTTCACAGATTAATGCCACTTCATTGGCAAAAGCAATCTGAACATCCCGATAGGCATTTTCAGTGGTTTTTACCAGTTCAGCCGTTATGCAATCGGTGGGATCGAGGTCAGCTCCAACAATATGCTGATACAACGCTACCATAGTGTCGGCCGTCTCTGGAGACATTCCTCCAACAACACGACTTACTGTACGAAGATTCTGCAACAATTTTCCAGGCATTACCCGCTCAGGACAATTGCCCAGATAAAAATCATCATTGAGGGCCTTCTTCTCTTTACCCTGCTGCTCTAGTAAAGGCAAGACGATATCAGCCATTGTCCTTGGAGCGATAGTTGATTCAACAATCACCAGAGCCCCTTGCTTTAACACCGGGAAAAGACTCTTGAGGGAGGCACGTAACGCTTTGTACTGCGGAATATTGTTTTCATCAACCGGCGTTTCCACGTCAATCAAAACCACATCACGATCGTTTAGTTGAAGATAATCAGCAGTAGCAATAAGTTTCTTCTCAGTAACCACTTTTTTCAACAAGTCAGAAAGGCCCGGTTCTACTCCTTCGATTGGACACTTACCTGCATTAATTTTCTCCACACGCTCTTGACGGATTTCGATACCTAATACATCAAAACCGGATTCTGCAAATAAAGCAGCAACAGGTAAACCGACATAACCCAGCCCAATGACAGCCAGGCGTGCTTCTTTATTTTCAATTTTTCTTCTGAGATCAGAAATATTCATCAGACACTTATCACTTGGTTTGATTTTCCAGATTCGACCAGTGCCAGAGAAAGTTTCAGCGCGGCCAGTCCGTCTTCCCCACTCACAGGGACTGGAAGATCATCTTGAACAGCCTTGATAAAAGCCTGCAATTCCGCTTTCAACGGCTCATACCTTTGTAAAGCAAAGCGCGTCATACTCCCTTCACTGACACCCTTCAATGTAGCCAGAGCAGACCAGGAATGATCCTTTGCCTGTGCATTTTCATAAAAATATAAATCTTGTGTCAGATCATCAACCCGGAATAAACCTCGTTCACCAAGCACCAAAACTTCCCGTACCTTTGTGGGAGTGAGCCAGTTAATCTCAAGGCTGCCGACCACTCCATCCGGAAAGCGCAGCATCCCCCACAGTAAATCTTCATGGTTGGTGTGGATGCGCTGTTCTGTTTCGGCAAACACCCGTATTGGGTCCGAACCGGTCAGGAAACGCATCACATCTACATCATGAGGAGCCAGGTCGATGACAACGCCAACATCCCGAATACGGGCAGGAAATGGACCAGCCCGGCGGCAGAAAACCTGATAAATTCTCCCCAAATCTCCATTAACAAGTTTTTGCTTCAGGGCCTGGATCGCTGGATTAAATCGTACGATATGGCCTACCATCAACTTTCGCTTGACTGTTCTGGCCTTTTCGATCAGCCGCTGCCCCTCTTCAAGGGCTGCTGCAATAGGTTTTTCCATCAGGACATGGACGCCTGCCTCCAAAATTTGCATTCCGACTTTTTCATGCAAGGCTGTCGGGACTACAATCGAGACGACCTCCGGTTTCTCGATTTCCAGCATTTTCCGATAATCGGTATATGCTCGAGTCCCGAATTTATTCGATAAGTCTTCAGCGATCGACAGATCTTCATCGACAACAGCAGCAAGCTCTACATCCGGTAGTTCGCTGTAAACCCGGGCATGGTTCTTGCCCATTGATCCTACACCAATTACTGCAACCTTCATATTCACATCCTATTCAGCCCATTCATTAACTGTTGCAACGATCCTGTCCAGGTCATCTTGAGTCAGGCCAGGGTGAACCGGCAGTGATAAGACTTCCTGGGCTGCCTGTTCAGTCTCAGGCAGTTGAACATCATATCCATAGTCCGCTACATAAAAACTTTGCTGGTGAATTGGGACAGGATAATAGACTTCTGACCCAATACCCTGTTCCTGCAAGAAAGATTTCAATTCCTCCCGGCGACCGTCAGGAACTCGAACCGTATATTGGTGGTAAACATGAACGTTCCCTTCCGGTTCAAGTGGAGAGACAACACCTTTCAGGTTTTTACTTAAGAAAGCGGCATTCGACCGTCGTACCTGGTTGAACTTCCCAAGTTTCTTAAGCTGCTCAAGTCCGATCGCTGCATGCACATCCGTCATCCGGAAATTGTATCCAAGCTCGTCATGGTAATACCGACGGCGCATACCATGCTGCCGGATAACCCGGCATTTTTCGTCAACCACCGGATCATCGGTGGTAATCATGCCTCCTTCTCCCGATGTTATGTTCTTTGTCGGGTAAAGGGAAAAAGCACCCATTCCAAATGTGCCGGCCTTAGCCCCTTTGTACTCAGCACCATGACTCTGGCAGGCATCTTCAATTACCACCAGATCATGCTCTTTGGCAATCGCCATAATCGGGTCCATATCACACATCAGACCGTAAAGATGGACCGGCATAATTGCTTTTGTACGCGGTGTAATCGCAGCTTTTATTTTTTGGGGATCTAAATTATAGGTTCTCGCATCAATATCAACAAAGACCGGTTTTGCACCGGTATACAGGATACTATTTGCAGAGGCAATGAATGTGAATGCAGAGGTAATCACTTCATCACCGGGGCCAATGCCATTGGCCAATAAGGCAACATTCAATGCGGTTGTTCCCGAGGTGGTTGCAATCGCGAACCTGGTACCGCACATTTCCGCAAAGGCTTCTTCAAAAGCCTTTACACGCGGCCCCTGAGCAATAATTCCTGAATCAAGGACTTCCAATACTGCCTTTTTTTCTTCTTCCCCAATTTGTGGTTTCGCCATAGAGATCATATGATTTTCTCCCAATCATTAATGGAAATTTCAATTTGAGTTTGGCATTGAGGACATACAGCCTGGACACTGCCTTTCATTATTCCTACTTTCTCCAGTTTTTCGCCGCAAGCACAAACAAAACCTCGCAAACAAGCTGGATTACCAAATACAAGACCATGAGCTGGAATATCCCGGGTTACAACGCTGCCGGAACCAACCATTGCCCATTCGCCGACTATTTTGCCACAAACAATTGTGGAATTTGCCCCTAAGGCAGCACCGCGCCGGATCAGGGTCTTTTCTAAAACCCAATCATCAGCAGCCTTCAAGGTCCCATTGGGATTGACAGCCCTGGGATGCAAATCATTCGTAAAACAAACATGTGGGCCGACAAAAACGCCATCTTCAATCGTAACCCCATGATACACAGAAACATAATTCTGGATCTTTACATTGTTCCCAATCCGGACACCTGAATCAACATAAACACCCTTTCCAATGATGCAGTTCTCCCCTATAACTGCTCCCTCCCGCACCTGTGCCTGGTGCCAGATACTTGTCCCTGCCCCTATTTCTACTTTATCAGACACATCGGCCGTACTATGAATACGATTCGCCATCTGTTATTCCTCTATTCAACTAATATAAATTCCTGGCCTTCTTTTGCCAGGACAACTTCACCTGGCTCTTTGTCAATTTTGATCTCGGCTTCTATACAAGTAAGCCGAAGGATATCCATCATCTCATCATTGCCATCAATATAGACCTGAGAAATTCCCTTCTCCTTCAGATCAGCGACAATTACTTTTGACTTTTTGCGTAACTCAACATACACATTAAGGGAGCTTTTCATATATTGCAAAGCCCTTTGCGTAAGGACAGACATCCCTTCCGGGGTTAAATCGTATCTTAACCGGGTGCGGTCAAGACGAGAAACCTTGACGTACCCACGACTGACCAGACGTTTGATATACCAATTCACGCTGCCCACAGCCATTCCCAGTCGCACAGATAAACTGGCCTGGGTTACCAGAGGGTCCTGCTCTATTTCACTTAGTAATTCATATTCTTGAGTCTTCATACTTGTCCAGAATTCATTTTCTGAATTCTCACATAGAAGCATTGATATGTCAAGGAAAAACACAACACCGAATAGCCAGGTACCACCTCAGTTAAGCATGGTAAAGCAGAAAAGCTTGTAAAATGTGTAAACCCGGCTCATTTATAATCCTGTATGAAAGCGTGGCTCTTTTGAAAGCCCAGGGGCTGTTACGCAAATTTTAAAAGCGGGTTGGAATGGTAAACATGGAGAAGTGCATACCGACTACTTTGCCGATCAATTGCGTTTACCCTCTCGCAGCGATGCAATGCTGGTCAATTGGGTAGAACTTGTTATCACCCATGAAGAGATCGGTGAGTTTCTGTACAAGAATGCTTTCATCACCGATTTTGAGGCATTGGAAACAACGGTTCAATCCATTGTGCGCGACGGTCGCGCCCATTGGAAAGTTGAAAATGAGAACAACAACATTCTCCAAACCAAAGGCTATCACCTTGAACACAACTCTGGACATGGCGCACAAAGCCTGACTTCCCTCTTGCTGGTTATATTGTTCCACACTGTCATGCACTTGGTCGATGAGCAGTATCGTTTGCTGCGACATACCTTACGCAAACGCTGTAAGTTCTTTCAACATGTTGAAACCTTTTTGGAATACAGGGTCTTCAATTCTTGGGGGAACTTTTCTCCTTTATATGCCAGGGTCTGAGGCTGGATACCAGTTAAGCCAATCCACATTCACTTATGTGTTCAATCCAACAATCGGTGGGAAAGATCAACTGTCGTCATTTTTTTCCAAGTAACCGTTTTTTTTGACCCCTGAAATTCATCAGATCCTGTTACCACGTTACTTTCTGATTTTGTCGTTTGCCTTTTCCCACTCGTTTGTCCCTTTTCCAGTTCTATACTTGAAATTGCTGGTCTGTCCTGGGTGAAACGAAGGGCCGCCGTGGGCGATACAGGACCAAGCGCCGCCCTCATTCTGATCCTATCCATGTGGAATAGGCCCTGCAGAAAAAGTAGTGCAGTAAACGCATCCTTTATCGCCACTTATTCAGAAAAAGTCACCCGCCTAAGCACCATTCGTCGCCCATCCAGGTAGCATATATCGCCCACCTGCGCAGCATGAGTCGCCCACATATTCAGCCCGGGTGGGCGACTTTTTATCGGTACTGGAGGCTGACAAGGAAAATGGCTGCAGTTGGCACTCTTGACTTTTCTGCTCATGTCAGATATTTATCATGTCTTGCCTCTTCGACAAGCTGCTTGTCAACATCCTTTCTGGATACATAAAATTGCAGGAGTTGAATTTTCAAACAACTCCTGCAATTAATGTGCCGTACTTTCCGGTAGATTGATTATTCAATTATCTGAATTGCATCAACATCAACGAGCGCCCCATTGACATGAACGATCTCAACCGTATGATCTCCCAAATCAAAGGTATCGCTTGCCCAGGTGCTCTGCCAGTTAAGCGCAGTAGAGTATTGGTCAAGTGTATATACCCAATCACCGTCCACATATATTTCCACAACACCACGATTTATATACCCGGTATAGGTCAGAATGAACTGGGTACCATGGAAGGCCAACATTGCACTCCCGCCTACAAGCTCAGAATAGTGCAAGGAATTGTCGGCTGGACCACTTCCAGAGTATGTTCCCCAGGTACCATCGTATATCCAGTTTGCATCGGCATCATCATAGGTACCTGCTCCCACCGGAGTAGGGCATTTCGCATCTGCACTGGGGCTGTTGGATAGATCAGCCTGGTTATTCATCTCATCCCGGGCACGGACAGCAAAGTAATAAGTTTCCCCAAATTCAAGCCCAGATACTGTCATGCTTTGAGAAGAACCTGCCACCAGTGGTGTGGGCACACCGCTTGTTACCGCTGTCGCATTATCCCAATCTGTCTGGTTGGTAATCACTGCAACCGCAAACCGTACCTGATAACTGCTGGCAGTTCCGTCAGTCCCATCATCTCCGGGCGCTGTCCAGCTCAGGTCAACCGAGCCAACGGTTGTCCCGGTAACTGCCGCCAGGTTTGTGATGGCCGCAGGCGCTGTTGAGTCAGGATCGACAATCTGGATAGCGTCGATATCGACCACCGAACCACTGAGATGTACAAAATTAACCGTGTGCACACCAGCCGGATAGGCTGCGCTGGTCCAGGTGCTCTGCCAGGCTAGCGACGAACCATACTGGTTGATGGTGTCTACCTTCGTACCATCCACGTAGACATCCAACATACCGCGATTGGCATACTTGGTATAAGTCAGGATAAACATCTGCCCATCGAAGGTGATCTGGGCGCTGTTCCCGGCTACTTCAGAAATATGCAAGGTGCTTTTGTATGGCCCAGATGCATTATAGGTACTCCAGCTGCCGGTGTAATCCCAATCGTCAACAGTATCATCATAAAGACCCGGAAGAATTGGGGCCGGACTCTTGGAAGCAGCGCTGGGGCTGTTGGAGATACTGCCCAGGTTGGTTTGTTCATCTTCCGCCCGAACTGCAAAGTAATATGTCTGCCCGGGAACTAAACCGGTAACAGTCAGGGTTTCAGCTGAACCCACAATTTTGGGCACCAAAGTATTGACAAACTCGTCGGCATTGTTCCAATCACTCTCAGTTGTAATTTCTGTGAGAGCAAACCGCACCTGGTAGGCGCTGGCTGTTCCAGTGGACCCATCATCTCCGGAAGCAGTCCAACTCAGGTTAACAGCCCCATTGCTTGTGCCTGTAGTGGCCGATAAGTTTGTTATTCCGTGGGGAGCGGTCACATCTGGTTCGACGATAGAAATTGCATCAACATCAGCTACAGCACCGCTCACGTGAACAATCTTCACAATATGCCCACCATAGTCATACACATCGCTCGTCCAGGTTTTCTGCCAGACAAGCGCTTTATTATACTGGTTGAGCGTATACACCTTGTTTCCATCTACATAAATATCCACAACGCCGCGATTGGCATAACCAGTATAAGTCAGGGTAAATAACCGTCCAATAAAGCTAAACTGAAGTTCACGCCCCATTACCTCAGAGAGATGCAGTGTATTATTGAAGGGACCACTACCAGCATAAGTTCCCCAGGTACCGGTGTAGGTAATATTAGGATCGCCATCATCATGAACACCTACAGGCAACAAGGACATTTGTGTGAAGTCAGCATTGAATATCAATGTGTTTTCAAATGAAGGCGCCGGCGCCCTAACCCATAGGGCAACCTCAATGTAATAGGTGGTACCTGTCTGCACATAAACCATTACGTGTGAATTAATTGTGCCATCAGTATTATCGTTACAGGCAATATGAGTAAGGTTTCCCGCAGTACCAGTCCACACTGCCATGATTGTGTCATAACCGCTGCCAAAGGTATCGAGATCAAGCATACCCGAAGCTGTGGGAGTGTAAGAGAACCAGACTGTTTTCAAGCCTTCATCAGAATTACAGGCAGTTATCGCAGGATCAGTAGCTTCAGAAGTAGCCAAGCCAACGTCAAGGATTACCTGGTAAGGAATAGATGAAATGACAGTCGGGGTTGCAAAGTCATCATTAAGCAAGACCTGAGCCGACGCCGAAGGACTGTTGGATAAACCTCCCATATTACCGATATCATCCACAGCTCGGACCGAAAAATAGTAAGTAGTACCGGCTACCAATCCAGTTACTTCCAGGTTTTCTGGAGATCCTGCCGCCTTGGGAGCAAGATTGTTATTATAAACAGCCGCATTGTTCCAGTCCAAATAGCTATTAATCGCTGATCCAATAGCATAACGCACTTGATAACTAGAGGCCGTCCCGACAGTACCATCATCACCGGGTGCAGTCCAGCTCAGGTCGACCGTACCACTACTTGTTCCTGTCACAGCTGCCAGGGTTGTAATTGCCGTCGGCGCGGTTGAATCCGGGTCGACAATCTCAATTGCATCAATATCCACAACTGAACCACTGACATGAACAAAGTCGATTGTATGCACACCATCAAGATAGGTATCACTGGTCCAAGTACTCTGCCAGGCCAACGTACTGCTGTATTGATTCAGGGTATATACTCTGGCGCCATCTACATAGATATCAACAACACCACGATTTTTATACTCGGTAAAGGTGAGCGTGAAACTGACACCGCTAAAGGTTAATTGAGCACTGCCTCCTGGAGTTTCGGAGTAAGTCAGTGTGCTGCTGTAAGGACCAGCCCCATCATAGGTCCCCCAGGTACCAGTGTATGTCCAGTTCTCATTTCTGTCATCGTAAGTACCTGAACTGACTGGAGATGGACTCTTGGCATCTGCACTTGGACTGTTTGACAGTTCACCCAGATTCGTCTGTTCGTCCTCTGCCCGGACTGCAAAGTAATAGATCTGCCCCGGCACTAACCCGGTGACAGTCAGGTTTTCCGCTGAACCGGCGGCGCTGGGCTCCAGTGTGTTGACAAACTCGGTTGCATTCTCCCAGCCGGTCTGATCCGTAATTTCAGCAGCGGCATAACGGACATGGTAGCTTGTAGATGTCCCGTCAGACCCATCATCGCCAGGCGCAGTCCAACTCAGCTCCACTGTACCGGTGCTGGTACCCATGGCTGCCACCAAATTATCAATAGCTGCCGGTGCAGTTGAATCTGGATCGACAATCTGGATAGCATCAATATCCACCACCGAGCCACCAGCATGTACAAACTGGACAGTATGCATACCGGTTGGGTAAGTACTGCTGGACCATTTGCTTTGCCAGGCCAGGGATGAACCATACTGGTTGATGGTATCTACCTTGTCGCCATCCACGTAAACATCCACCGTTCCACGGTTTACATACTTTGTATAGGTCAATATGAACATCCGACCGCTAAAAGTGATCTGTGTGCTATTGCCAACTTTCTCTGATAGTTTCAGGGTACGGCTATATGGCCCGTCAGAATTGTATGTACTCCATGTGCCGGTAAATTGCCAATCGTTATCCCTGTCGTCATAAGTTCCCGTACCAACCGGAGTAGGACTGGCTGCAGCAGCACTCGGGCTGTTTGAATAATCACCCAGGTTGGGTTCTTCATCTTGTGCGCGCACAGAGAAATAATAGGTCTGACCCGGGACCAGACCGGTGACGGTCAGGCTTTCTGCTGAACCGGCAGCGCTGGGCTCCAGTGTGTTGACAAACTCGGTTGCATTCTCCCAGCCGGTCTGATCCGTAATTTCAGCAGCGCCATAACGAACATGGTAGCTTGTAGATGTACCGTCAGACCCATCATCGCCGGGCGCAGTCCAACTCAGCTCCACTGTACCGGTGCTGGTACCCATGGCTGCCGCCAAATCCATAACAGCAGCTGGTGCAATTGAATCTGGATCGACAATCTGGATAGCATCAATATCTACCAAAGAACCACTGACGTGAACAATTTGCACTGTATGAGTTCCTGATTCATATGTATCACTTGTCCAGGAACTTTGCCAAGCCAGGGATGTACCATACTGGTTGAGGGAATGTTCTTTCTTACCATCCACATAAATATCCACAACGCCGCGGTTGGAATATTCGGTGTAATACAAAATAAATCGACCACCCGTAAATTGAATTTGTGCACTGTTTCCAGGGGATACTGAATAATGAAGTGTATAATTGTATGGTCCAGATCCTGAATACGTACTCCAGGAACCGTTATAAACCCAATTGCCATTGGTATCATCATGCATCCCTACCAGTACTGCGGCAGGGAGAGCTGCTTTAGCCTTTACCAAAGAGACACTTCCAACCCCAGAGAAAAGTAATGCCATTAATATAAAACCAGTTAACACCCATCGAACCATGTTAATGGTACTGTGTGATTTCATTGGAATTCCTCCGCGAACTACTTGAAAAATAAACCTTTCTCATGCTACTTATAAGCGAATTTACTTCTAGTAACATTATAAAGACATTGCTACAAGCAACTGTTAACAGTTTTGTCAGTAACCGTTTACCTACGTACTGGTACACCAAGCCTTACCTTGCTTATGCCACTTTTGACCTATTCACCACAAAAACGTGAGTGGCGTATCTATTGTAAAATCAAGGTGATCTTTATTTCAGGAGCGTTCCATGAACAGTATCCTCGCTACAATTCTTACCTTTGCAATTTCCCTGATCTGGCTGCGGCTGATGGATTTTGTGGCCCACCGGGGCTGGATTGAATCTCGGTTAAGCCGTAAGCTCATTCATATCGGAACAGGACCGGTGTATGTGATATGTTGGCTGCTATTCAAAGACGTACCAGAAGCACGCTGGCTGGCAGCACTGGTACCCTTCCTGATCACAATCCAGTTTGCCCTGGTTGGACTGGGACTCATTAAAGACGAGGCTTCCGTTCAGGCCTTGTCACGTTCCGGGGATAGGCGAGAAATACTGCGTGGCCCCTTGTTCTATGGAATTGCTTTTGTCGTACTGACCCTGGTCTATTGGAAAGAAACCCCTATCGGGATTACAGCGCTGATGATCATGTGTGGAGGGGATGGCGTTGCTGATGTAATTGGACGGAGAATTATTTCGGTTCCCATCCAATGGAACAAAGAAAAGACCCTGGCAGGTTCGCTCAGTGTCCTGGTTGGGGGCAGCCTTCTTGCTTTGATTGTGCTGGGGATCTATATCTGGGCAGGTGTTTTTTCAACTCCCCTATCAGCTTACCTCGTGCCTGTTACGGCAATCTCGCTGGCTGCCATGCTGGTGGAATC
>JAFGMV010000121.1 GCA_016927315.1 Anaerolineales bacterium
AAAGGACTTAGTCTGGGAGTTGGGAGATTGGCGGCGGGATGGAAGAATATGGCTGCAGACGGCTCAGGGATCGGTATACCCAGGCGGATATTTACTTGAATAAGGCGGCCTTGAACGCTTATTAATTGACATACATCCCTGGTTGAATGATTCTTGACAATCACTATTTGCTTTGATACTATTTATTAGGCTCACCTAATAAATAATTAAGGTTGTCCTGGTATTAAGTTTCGAAACCTTGTATTTTATTTGTGTGTTTTCGTTTCGATGTGAAGATAGTTTTTATTTGGAGCACTGATGCCAGTAGAAAGAGAAAAGTATTCCAGGGCGATTGAAGATTATTTGAAAATTATTTTTGAACTTCTTGAAGCCAGTGGGCGCGTCTCTACCAAGCAAATAGCAGAAGCGCTTGATGTGAAACCAGCCTCTGTAACCGGAATGCTTCAGAAGATGTCTGCTTTCAAACCGGCTCTCGTAAATTATAGAAAGCATCATAGTGTTTCCCTGACACCCGAAGGGAGGGATATCGCCCTGAGGGTAATCCGCCGTCACCGTCTCATCGAGCGATTCTTGCAGGAAACCTTGGGATTCTCCTGGGACAAGGTACACGAAGAAGCCCATCGTCTCGAGCACGTTGTTTCAGATGAATTTGAAAAAAGGGTCGCCGAAGTCTTAGGGGATCCGGAATTCGACCCTCATGGATCGCCGATACCAACCCGGGAACTTGAGATGCCTGAGCATTCCCAGAAACCTCTAAGTGAGTTGGATAAAAGGGAACGCGCTTATATCCGAGAGGTTCCTGATGAAGACGAAGGTTTGTTGCTTTATTTGGAAGAAGTTGGGGTTGTTCCTGGGGCCAGGATTGAGGTGCTTGAACGTTCTCCATATGATGGCATTATGACGTTGATTGTGATGGGCCAGTTACAAAATGCAGTCCTGGGCCCATCGATTACCAGGCGTGTTTTTGTGGAGAAAAAGCGATGATATTTCACCCAATATGAAAGTCTGGGGCGACGATATTGGGGGCGTCACTTGTGGGCAAGGGATTACTGTGTCAGCACAGTAGGGCTGGGCGAAGAGAAGATACGAAAGTATGTCCAGTGGCAAGAGCAACAAGAAAAGCGAAATGAAGTTGTGCAAGGAAGGATGTTCGAATAGAAATCAACCAAAGTGCGCGCCTTCCAGGCGTATCGTGCCAAAGCCACCGCCAAGGCGGTGGTTGTTTACTTTTGCCGTCAAGACCTGGAATGGGATTGCCTTGATGTCCACCAACTTTTCCGGATTTCTTCTTCGGTTTTCAGGGAGGTACAGCCGAGTCGGCTGTGACGGACAAATGAAGTGATCGTGCTCACTCTGAAGGCTTCCTGCATTTCTGACAGGTTCGAATCGGGGTCGGCAGCATCCGCGTGTTTTTTCAGGAATTGTGCTTATTCAAGGTTGTTAACTTGCATTTCTCCACCGATGACCCTGGCGCATTGTCCCCATTTGAGTTCAATCATAACCTTATTGCCATACTTTTCTGCCACGTAATCCGCAACGCCATTTCGGGTATCTTCCACATTCATTGGCACAATGATAGCGCCGTGCCCATCATAGTATCGCAGGAATGTATCTATTGCGGCGGTCGAGTTTGGGGGCATTAATGATGCGGCCTTTCGTGCTGGAAAACCAGATTTCACATTTTCTTTTTGCACAGCGCATATAAAAATCTGGGCGATACCATTCCGGCTGATATCAAATTTTCTCCACTATCTTCCATTGTCTTGATGACCATGATATGACCACTGGCACTGTTCAATATGACTTTCCCGGCTGTATGATGCTGCAAGCTTGGAAAGGAGTCGCAATGACAGAAGTAATTCTGGCAGTTAAGGATTTGAGAAAATCGTTTGGTGGTCACAATGCAGTCAATGGTATTTCATATGAGATTGTCCGGGGAGAGATTTTTGGCTTGCTGGGGCCGAATGGGGCAGGAAAGACCACGACCATAGCTATGATGACAGGTTTATTCAAACCAACTTCAGGAAATGTGTCTTTCACAATGAATGGACAGCGATGGAATTCCTCGGATGTCAAACCAAGACTTGGATTGGTGCCTCAAGAAATGGCCTTATATCCAACCCTTTCGGCCTGGGATAATCTCCTTTTCTTTGGCCGGATTTATGGGTTACGCGGCCGGAAGCTCAGAGAGCGGGTGAAGATAGTCCTTGAGATGGTAGGCCTGGCAGATCGGGCAAAGGAACCAATTGATTCGTACTCAGGTGGGATGAAGCGCAGGATCAATATAGCTGCCGGGCTGCTGCATGAACCGGATGTATTATTCCTGGACGAACCAACGGTTGGGGTAGACCCGCAGAGCCGCAATGCGATTTTCGAGAACATTCAGACATTGAATTCCACCGGGTTGACAATCATTTACACTACTCACTATATGGAAGAAGCACAGCGTTTGTGTGATCGCATTGCAATTATCGATCGGGGCAGGGTGATTGCGCTGGATACTCCCGGCAACCTTATCAATAGCCTGGGCGGCGGATTGATAAGGTTGGGGCTTCATAATGGTTTGGGAAAAACAGTCGCTCATAACGGAAGAGCGCATCCGGAAGTAAGGGATATCACGATTATGGATGATTGCCTGATTGTGGAAACACATAACCCGCAGAAAGCCCTGATCGGTATGCTGGATATCATCAATCAGATGGATGTCAGGGTGACTTCCCTGGAGGTGATGGAGCCGAATCTGGAAGCTGTCTTCCTGCAGCTGACCGGAAAGTCACTGCGCGATAACTAAGGAGCGTAACATGTTAGGACAAATTTTTGCAATAACGATCAAAGACTTGAAAATATTATTCAAAGATCGAGCCGGTATGGTGATGCTGTTTGCAATGCCCGGGATGTTTATTCTGGTGATGAGTGTGGCCTTACAGGGTGTCTTTGATACCGGTACTGATGACAAACCGGTTGAAATGTTGGTGATCAACCAGGACAATGGCGGTTTAGCAGGCGAGGCGATCAATGAACTCCGAGACTTAGGTGGTATCGTATTGATCGATGAGATCGATGGACAGAAATTGACTTTAGAGAAAGGTGATCGATTGATTGGCAGCGGGGAATATCAGGTGGCGTTGGTTTTCCCGCAAGAATTTTCAGTAAGCATCCTTGCCGCGGCTACCGATCCGGAAAGTGCTCAAGCGACAGTAACCTTCATCGCCGATCCGGCTGCAAGCCCGCAGTTCCTGGCGCCAGTCGAGGGGGCTGTTCAGGGATTTATCCAAAGGGTTGCCGCATACGCACAGGCGCCGCAAAAAATTGAGGCCGGGTTTGCCAGCCTGGCTGAAGAGGCGCCGCCCGGCCAGGGAGACATTGTCAGCCAGTTAGGAACTGCTTTTGTCGACCGACTGGAAAAGGTCGGCGGCCTGGACGGATCCGGGAGCCTGGGTGTTCGTTTTGAACAGGTCGCCCCAAGTAATTATCAACTGGCCGAGTTGCCCGATTCTGTCGAGCAGAATGTTCCAGGATACACAATCTTAGGCGTTTTTTTTATTGTCCAGGTGTTGGCCACCAGCTTATTGAGGGAGAAGCAGGAAGGCACCTTCAGGAGGCTGCTGGCTGCGCCATTGTCACAGGGCGCCTTGCTGCTTGGGAAACTGCTCCCCTGTTATCTTGTTAACTTGATCCAGGTAGGGTTGATGTTTTCGATAGGGCATTTTGTCTTTGGGATGAGTCTGGGAAGCTCGCCGCTGGCCCTGTTGGTGATCACACTGGCAACTGCAGCGGCCTCCACCGCGCTCGGGTTGCTGGTGGCCTCGTTTGGCAAGACGCTTGAGCAAATCGGAAGCCTGTCCACCTTGCTTGCCCTGACACTGGCGGCGATTGGCGGAATGATGGTTCCAACCTTTGTGATGCCTGAGTTTATGCAGACTCTTTCGAAGGTGACCCCACACGCCTGGTCTCTTTCGGCGTATCAGGATGTAATCGTTCGCGGATTGGGCTTTGCCGAAATATGGACTGAAACCGGAGTCCTGGTGGGCTTCGCGGCCGTGTTTTTCGTTATTGCATTGTGCCGTTTCCGGTTTGAGTAATTATTCCGCCGCGGCGCAGGCGGCATACCTTTCTTGTTTGGGGTATCTCCCTGATTGCAGTTACCCCGGGTTATTCACACTTGTCCTGTTCTATACAAAAAGGGTAAAATCAAAACATGAATCCGAGAGAAATCATTCGCTCGATATTAAACCTGCCCAGCCTGTCGGGTTATTTAGCGATTATCAGCGTGGCGGCCCTTATCGTGCCGGATTTGGAACCTGGCGTCAAAAGTTACATTGGGTGGACCGCATTTATTCTTTTCGGAGTGCTGTATACACTGACGATTACCCAAAGGTCGTTCTCCCCGTTCTTGTTGCATTTGTGTATTGCGGTCATGACTTTCCTTGTAGCCGTCCCGTTGGTCTTTCTCCCAATGTGGAGCTCATTACCAATGATGTTTTTTGTGCTCAGTTCCCTGGTGATGTTGTTCTTTTCGCAGCGAGTGGGGTTCATCTGGATTGGGGTGTTTACACTCGTCACTGTCGTAATTTTTATGGTTTGGGGCGACTTCCCGTCCAGCTTGCTCGAAAGCCTGCCTTTTGCAGCCGGCTATTGGTTCTTTGGCGCCTTCGCTCACTCCCTGGCAATTGCAGATGAGGCTCGTTGTGAAAGCCAGGAGTTGTATCGGGAACTGCAGATTGCACACCGGCAGTTGCAGGAATATGCCGCAAGGGTTGAGGAGTTGGCTGTATCTGAAGAACGTAACCGTATGGCACGAGAAATGCATGACACGCTTGGACATCGCCTGACAGTGGCTGCCGTTCAGCTAGAGGGTGCGCAGAGACTGATCCCCGATAATCCGGGGCGTGCGGCTGAAATGATCGAGACCGTTCGAGAACAGGTTCGGGATGCATTGGGCGAGCTCCGGCGAACAGTGGCAACTTTGCGAGAGCCATTACAAACGGATATACCGTTCCCAGCCTCCCTGATGAGGCTGGTTGACTCTTTTCGCGATGCTACCGGTCTGGATGTCCGACTAAACATACCCGGGAAAGAGATCTTTTTACCGGAAGCGCAGCGGTTGGCGTTCTACCGGGTCGTACAGGAAGCCCTGACCAATATCCAGCGTCATGCCCAGGCAAAGACTGTCCAGGTGGACCTTGCCCTGGGAGCCGGCAAGTTGGTCCTCCGGATTATTGATGATGGAGTGGGGATCGCCTTGGAAAATCAGGACTCCGGTTTCGGCTTGCGCGGCGTGTGTGAGCGAGTGTCGCAATTAGCCGGCGCCTTTTTTATCGAACCCCGGGTTGAGGGAGGCACTTTATTGGAAGTATCACTTCCTTTTTCTTTGGAACTGACCAGTGAAGAAACCAATTAGAATACTCCTGGTGGACGATCAACGTCTGATGCGCGATGGCTTGCGCACCCTGCTTGAATTGGAAGGGGACATGGTGGTTGTAGCTGAAGCCAATAATGGGCAGGCTGCACTGGATGCTTTCCGGGAGCACCAGCCCGATGTCGTCCTGATGGATATTCGTATGCCGGGTATGGACGGCGTTGAGGCAACTCGCCGGCTGATTGAACAAAATGTGGATGCCCGGGTTATTATTCTGACAACCTTTGATGATGACCAGTATATTTTTGAAGGGCTGCGGGCAGGCGCTTTGGGATATTTGCTCAAAGACGTTTCTGGATCCGATCTGGCGGAAGCGATCCGCAAGGTGGCAGCCGGCGGCGCCTTGATAGAGCCGTCCGTTGCCCGCAAGGTTGTAGCTGAGTTTGCCAGGTTAGAGCCGGCTCCCCGCATGATTAACGATGGACTGCCAGAGCCGCTGTCTGAACGTGAAATTGAGGTGTTGAAACAAATAGCCAGGGGTTTGAGCAACAAACAAATTGCCGGGCAGCTGCATCTGGCAGAGGGGACGATCAAAAATTACATCAGCAGTCTGCTTGCCAAATTGGGGGTTTCAGACCGTACACAGGCCGCCCTGCGCGCCCGTGAACTGGGTGTTTTGAAATAGCGCCTCTCGCAAATGGGTCCACAAAGGGTCTGGTCGAGAAAGTGATTCTGGAGGGTCCTTTTCATTCCCGGAATGCCTGGAATCGGTTTTTTGAGTGCGGTTATTATGAGGTTATAATTCGGCGCAGTGAACTGCATGGTGAAAAAGTTACCCCTTTTCCTTTTAATGCTGCTTTCAGCCTGTACGACGAACACTTCCACAGAAACGATGCGGCAGCCAACGCACTCCATTCGGCTGTTGGCTTTGGGGGATTCTTATACGTCAGGCGCTGGTGTGGAGCCACCCGAAAGCTGGCCTTTTCAATTATCCGAGCGGCTGTATCAGTCTGGCATTGAAACGGCAGACATGCAAGTGATCGCACAGAATGGCTGGGCCACGGAAGATTTGCTGGCCGGGATGGAAGCCGCGAACCTCCAGGGAGAATATGACCTGGTGGTGCTGCTGATTGGAGTTAATAACCAGTTTCGGATGTATGGGATTGATCAGTACAGAGAAGAATTTGGTTTAATTCTTGGGCGGGCAATCCGGTTGGCGGGCGATGATCCGACCCGGGTGGTTGTGCTGTCGATCCCGGATTGGAGTGTCACTCCATTTGCTGCAGGTTATAATGTGGCCAGGATTGGGGCCGAGATAAATACCTACAATGATATCAACAGGGAGTCTGCTACTCAGACCGGTGCGGGTTATGTCGATGTTACTGGTATCTCGCGCCAGGCTGCCCGCGATCGAAGCCTGCTGGCCAGGGATGGACTACACCCTGCGGGGAAGATGTATGCCATGTGGGTGGATGAAATGTTGCCGGTGATACTCTTGGCAGTCGGTGTTAGGAACAACGATCCGGCCAGTCGTGAGTAAACCTCAACACCGGTCTCCGGAAATAGGCTGCTGCCCGGGAGTGGTTGTATTGAAAATTCAATACGGACTGATCCGGATAAAACCAGCCATGGTAATATTCTGTTGCCTGGGTTGTACCTGGGGTTGTAAAATTGCGCCGCTTCTCACTTCCGGATGAGAGGGTGTGATTCCTTTAATACGAGAAATAACAGTAATGTCAAGAACCAAACAACCAGAAATTATTCACCAACCAGCCGCCAGGCATAGGCCGCCTCTTTTGCATTCATGGTTGATTGGGCGTCCTCTGCCGACGGCCGATGCGGCTCACCAGGCGATCGGCAGGGCTGTTGGCCTGGCTGTATTTGCCTCCGATGCGCTCTCATCAACGGCATATGCCACCCAGGAGATATTGGTCATTTTGGCTGTCGCCGGCAGTATAGCCTTTGGGTATGCCTTTCCGATAGCCGTTGTTATCGTAGGATTGTTGATTATCGTTACCAGTTCTTATGAGCAGACCATCCATGCTTACCCGGGCGGTGGAGGGGCTTATATTGTCTCGCGTGACAACCTTGGCTCTCTGGCAGCCCAGGTGGCTGGCGCTGCCCTGCTTACGGATTATATCCTCACGGTCTCGGTATCCGTTTCCGCGGGAGTGGCGCAGGTTGTCTCTGCTTTTCCTTTTCTGTTCAATTATCGCGTACTCCTCGCTGTAGGCATGGTCCTGGTGATCATGTTGATCAATTTACGCGGCGTCAAAGAATCGGGGATTATCTTTGCGATCCCTACCTATTTCTTCTTATTGATGGTCTTCGGCATGGTAGTGACGGGACTAGTGCGCGTGGTGTCCGGTTCGTTGGGAACGCTGAATAGTCCCCCGCCCCTGGAAATTGAGGCGACCGGGACGATTACCTTGTTCTTGCTACTGCATGCTTTTTCCAGCGGGACGACTGCCCTGACCGGCGTCGAGGCGATCTCGAACGGTATCACAGCTTTCAAAGAACCGCGCAGCCGAAATGCAGGACAGACCCTGCTCTGGATGACTGGGATTCTAGGCGTCTTGTTTCTGGGGATCACGTTCCTGGCCGGTAAGATCGGAGCAGTACCGTCTGAGATCGAAACGGTTATCTCCCAACTGGCCCGCACGATCTACTCGACGCGCGGGTTCCTTTACCTGGGTGTGATCGCTTCGACTGCATTGATCCTGGTCATGGCCGCCAATACAGCCTTTGCAGATTTTCCCCGCTTAAGCGCCCTGCAGGCGTCTGATGGGTATCTTCCCCGGCAGCTTGCTTACCGGGGAAGCCGATTGGTGTATTCAAGAGGTATTATTACTCTGGCTGCAATTGCAGCCCTGATTATTATACTATTTGATGCGAACGTCTCGTCTTTGATCCCCTTATATGCAATCGGTGTGTTCCTGTCCTTTACACTTTCACAGGCCGGGATGGCGCGCCGCTGGTTCAAAATCGGCCGGCTTGCAGCGGGTGAAGAAGTTCAAGAGCGCGGTTCAATCCTGCGCTATGATCCCGGTTGGCGCTGGAAGATGGTGGTCAATGGCTTTGGTGCAGTTTGCACCGCTGTTGTTATGATGATCTTTTTGGTCACGAAGTTCTTTGATGGCGCCTGGTTGGTTGGATTGTTGATCCCATTGCTGGTGTATTTTCTGTTTACAATCCACCAGCACTACCTGGATTTGGCGGATGCACTTACCTTATCTGATTACAAGGCTCAGCCATCCCTGAAAAAGCACCGAATCATTATGCCGGTTTCGACGGTCCATAAAGGTACACTGAAGGCTTTAAGGTTTGCTCGTTCCTTGTCTGGGAAGAATACCATATCAGGAGTGTTTGTATCCTTTGATGACCCCCAAACAGAGTTATTGCAGGAGCGTTGGAAAAAATGGGCCTCTGATGTCCCGCTGGTGGTGATCGACTCGCCTTACCGCGAATTGATACATCCGCTGGTAATGTATATCGAGGAACAGGTTAAAAATTCCAAACCGGACGAGATCGTCACGGTGATTGTTCCGGAATTTATTCCCCGGCGGTGGTGGAATAATTTCTTACATGTGCAGACTGCGATTATGCTGCGCTGGGCGCTCAGGCATGTACCCGGGGTGGTGGTGATCGATGTCCCATATCATGTAGATTGAGTATAAATTTTAGGGGGATGATGGACAGGTTATCCTGTAAACGTCATAATCTCTGTCAGAATAGATCAACTCGCCGCATTGAGGGGCGAACTGGTCTAACAGGTACCTTTCAGCTTCCAGATGGAGTCCTTGAGGGTCATGGTATTTCAAGAACCACCTGAGGTCTGCCTGGCTGTGCAGCAGATAGTGGATGTTGTCTGCTTTCAATTCACGGGCAAGTACAGAAGGGTCCGGACGGGAAGCTGTCATCCACAACCAGTCGATTTGGGTCGAATCCGGGATGCAGTTATCATGAAGGCAGTAGTAACTTTGACCGCGCCATAGGAATTGGATATTCTGATCTGTGGGTATCTGGTTGTTGATGAATTTGGTTGCTTTATAATTTAGAAGGACTTTTGTCAGATATTGATCTTTGCTTTCCAGTCCGACAACGGCTTTGAAAGGGCGGTAATAAAACAGGTAACGCCCGGTCAGGATGATCGAAACGACAATCATGCTGCTGACCAGGGAGATGATCAGGTTGCGTTTGATGCGAGTGGACCTGATGGCAAGCAGTGTCTGGGCGGCGAAGATTGCAAATATTGGAAAAACCGGCCGCAGGAAACGCGTCTGGTGAGATCCCATCAGCCACAGCAGGCTTTGCGCAAGCGCATAGAGGGCCAGGCCATCCAGTCGTTTGTGTTTTCGCCAGGCAGGGTAGAAAAGCGCCAGGGGGAAAATCATGCTGGGTACTTCGTTGAAAGAAGTGCTGAATCGTTCTGGCTTGACATAAACCATAACCGGAATCAGCAGTGTGTCGATCAGGCTTTGACCAGCGCCAAAGCTGTGCAAAAAACCAATGTGCAGGTTTTGCCGCAGACTGTCGTACCCGGGTCCATCAAATGCAAACGGATAGACCGGGTTTCCGGCGAGAACGAGATTCTTGATGTACCAGGGCATTCCAAACAATGCTGCCGTGAAACCATAGGAAAGAATGGCCGTCAGCCAATACCTGAAGGGTTTCTTTTTATTGTTCCAGGCGACTGCCACTACCAAAAGGAAAACACTTCCCAATGCCATATATTTGCTGCCCATGGCCAGGCCGCTCATTGCTCCGGAAAGTACCAGCCACGAATTTTGTTTTTCTTTCAACCAGACAAGCACTCCCAGGACGGCGAACATTTCATAGGCCGCCCAGAAAAAATCGTTGTAAGACCAACTGGCGAATATTGGCAGTGCAGGAATGCCTAACACAATGGCCATACTTAACCAGGCAGCTTCTGGAGTGGATACCCTGCGGGCAATGGCGAATGTTACCAGGATTAACATGATCCAGAAGCAGGCATGCAGCAGTCCGGCAAAGGATGTGCTTCCGTAACTCAGTCCAAAGCCGTAAATGATTTCTGCCGCCAGCGGACCATTAGCCTGCCATATCTCTGGAATGAGTACTATCGAACCTGCCTCCAGGAATATCCTCGGTCCCTGCAGGTGATACATCAGGCTGTCATAGTCGATGGGAGGCGCCAGGGCTAGGATACTGACCAGCCCTGCCAGCAGCGTCCAGCACAGCAGCAGGATTTTCTTCCAGGGCTGGATGTCTGTCCAGCTGCTCCGCAAAGTCTGGAAGAAGTTTTTGATGACCGGTTCATTAAAGTCTTGTTTCCGTGGGGCAGCCCAAAGAGACAGCAGCAGCAGGGATACGGACATGGCAGTCCGGTTATAGAATCCCAGTATTCCCAGTAGGAAATAGACAAGTGAAATAATGGCTATCCCCAGGGCGGTGGAGAAGAGCATTGTTTCCAACAGCGAGAGGGCGCCTGGCGCCAGTCTGGCAATGATCTTCCAGCCAGTAAGGCTGGCAGTCAGCACTACCAGGAGGGTGAGGTTAATCGAGAAAAAAGCATCCCATACAGCGCCGGGTCCCGCCTGGAGGTCGGTTCTTTCGGGGAATAAGATGCGCAGCAAAATCAGGACGGAGAGATAAAGCGCAGGGAAAACAGAAACCTGTATATTAAATTTGGGAGAATTCTGGCTCATGAAAAAATTATAGGGTTGTTTTTTTGATCTGGCAACCGGGTGCGGGCCGGCAACGACTCGCCAGGGGAATAAATCCGCCCGCCGGTGGATTTCAGGGAAGCAGTATCTATTCTGGAACGATCGGATAATCTGGAAAGATACTGGAATAATCAGGAAAAACAGGCGTCTGCGCATAGCCTGGAGCGGGAATTTGATAGGAAATGTTATAAATCTTTATAAAACAGGGTTCCTGCTGGTTACTGGCAGGTGATCTTGTAGATGTCCATATACAGATCCGAGTAGACCTGTTCTGTGCATTGCGGGACAAATTGCTCCAGCAAAAAATCTCTGGCAAGCCGGTAGTGCATGTTCTCATCGTGATATTTCAGGAACCAATCCACTTCACCGTGACTGTACAGGATATGATTGACGCCGTTCTTCCGCAGCTCCCCAGACAGGCTGGTGGGATCCGGCAGCGAGGCGCTCAGCCACAGCCAGTCGACCTGGGTGCTGTCTGGGAGGCAGTTGTCGTTCTTGCAGTAGTAGCTTTGGCCGCACAGGATGAACAGGACACGTTGGTCGGGTCCCAGCTGGGTGTTGATATACCGGGTGGCAGGGTAGCTGTACAGGTTCCTCTCCAGGTATTGTTCTTTGCTTTCCTGGCCCAGGAAGGTCTTGAGTGGTTCCTGCCCGCTCAGGAATTGGATTTTCAGGCCAAAGGATACCAGGACCAGGATGCTCAAGACGGTACTCACCAGTACCCGCTTAAAGGCGCTGTTTGGGATTGAGTTCAGACTGCCGGCCGTGAAGATGGACAGCAAGGGGAATACAGGCAGCAGGAAGCGGGTCTGCTGCGAACCCTGGCTCCATATCAGGCACCAGCACAGTGTGTAGAGCGCCAACCCGTCCAGGCGCTGGTGTTTTCGCCATAGGGGATAGAACAGGGCCAGGGGGAATAGCAGTCCAGGTATCTCAAGGACAAAACTGCTGAAAAGCTGTGGTTTCAGGTAGATGTTGAACGGGATAGAAAGCAGGTCGCCCAGCCGGTCTCCAGTGCCGAAACTGCGCAGGTATTCCATTTGCAGAGACAGCCTGGCAGGGTCATACCCGGGTCCCCCGAAGACAAAGGGATAGATCGGGTTACCGGTGTAGACCAGGTTCTTGAGATACCAGGGAAAACCGGCCAGCAAGGTTGACAGGCTGTAGATGAGCAGCGACAGAAGCAGCTGCTTCCGGTTCATCTTCCAGAGATACACACTTATCCCAGCGGCCAGCAGGAAGAAGCTGCCGAAAGCCAGGTATTTGCTGCCCAGCGCCAATCCGCTCATCAGGCCGGCGAGTACCAGCCAGGTGTTTCGATTTTCACGCGTCCATAGAAAAAGCGCCAGGATGGCGAGCAGTTCGAACAAAGCCCAGGAGAAATCGGCATACGCCCAACTGGCCAGCAATGCCAGGTTCGGAATCCCCAGCATAATCACCAGGCTGAGCCAGGCGGCCTGGCTGGACAAGGCTCTTTTTGCCAGGGCGAATGTCCCGGAAATGAACAGACACCAGAAGTATGTGTGCAGCAGTCCCGGGAAAGCAGTGCTGCCCAGGCTGAGTCCCAGGCTGTACAGCAGTTCGATTGTCATGGGGCCGTTTGCCTGCCAGATCTCAGGGATAAAGACCAGCGAGCCGGCTTTGAGAAAGAGTCTGGGCCCCTGCAGGTGATACATCAGGCTGTCATAATCGATTGGGGGCGTCAGGGTTTGAAGGGCGGCCAGCAGTCCCAGCCCACCAAAGCTGAGTAATATTCCCTTCTGCCAGGTTTCCGATCTTTTCCATTTTTTGACAGCCTCTGTCCGCATCAAATCCAGGTCAGACAGGGTCCACCCACCGGCGCCAACCCCGGACCAGGCTGCCAGTGCAAGCAGCAGGAATGCCATTGCCGGCCAGTTCAACAGCCCAACCACTCCGAGCAGGAAATAGCCAGCGAAAAGGAGACCGCATCCTGTCACACTCGAGAAGACCAGGATTTCAAGCCGGGTCAGAGTCCCGTACTGGAAGCGTTTGAATAACTTCCAGCCGGCCAGGGTGGCTGTCAGGATGAAGACCAGTGTCAGGTTGATCGAGAAGAAGGTCTCCCAGAGGGCGTAGGGACCGGTGGTATCTATTGATCGTTCCGGGAAAAAATATCTCAAAATTAACAGCACTGCAAGATGCAGTGCTGTCAGATAAGAAGCGAACCCGGAAGAATGCTGATGGTTTTTACCTGCCATGGGTTCAATTATAGAATAGTTTGACCGGCCTGGCTATTGATTGGCGTTTTCCTTCAGGGAAAGACACCCTGTGCGGCATGGATACCCGGCGGAGAGCCTCTGGATCAGGATGGATTCGTGTGATTGTGTAAACGGGTTATTTTTTCATGGCAGCCTTGATCGGCGCACCGGACGACAGGCCTAACTGCAGTTCCCGTTCGAACTTGAACTGTTGGGTGTACAGGCGGTAGTAATGACCTTTTTGGCGCAGCAGTTCGGTGTGGGTCCCCGTTTCCTTGATGCGTCCGTCTTCGATGACCAGGATGCGGTCGGCCTGTTTGATGGTGCTCAGGCGGTGTGCGATCACAAAGGTGGTGCGGCCTTCCATCAGGGCCTCCATGCCTTTCTGGATCAGGGCTTCGGTCAGGGTGTCGACACTGGAGGTCGCTTCATCCATGATGAACAATTCGGGACGGGCCAGGACCGCCCGCGCCAGGCTGATCAATTGTTTCTGCCCGACGGAGAGTAAATTGCCGCCTTCACCTACGTTTTCGTCGTATCCTTTGGGAAGCGTGGTGATGAAGTCGTGCGCCCCGGCAATCCTGGAAGCCCCTTCAATGTCCATATCGCTTGCCTCCAGCCGGCCGTAACGGATATTCTCGCGAACGGTCCCTGAGAAAAGGTGCGGGGTTTGAAGGACGATCCCAATCCTAGAGTGGATCGACTGTAGGGTGTATTTAGTATAATCCTGGCCATTAAGGCGGATCTGGCCTGCGCGGGGTTCGTAGAAACGGCATAGCAGGTTGACAATGGTCGACTTGCCGCCGCCGGTTGGCCCAACCAGGGCAATGGTCTCGCCGGGTTTGACTTTCAGCGAGAAGTTGCTCAGAACCGGATTGCGGTCTTCGTAGTAGAAGTCGACTTGTTCGAATTCGATCTCACCGAGCAGGGTGCTGACCGGGAAGGCGCCTGCCCGATCCCGGACATCCGGTTCTGTATCCGCTAGTTGGAAGATTCTCTCAGCTGAAGCGATAGCGTGCTGCATTTCAGCATAGACCCGGGCAATATCCTGCACAGGCCAGAGCATGAACGTCAGGTAAGAGACGAAAGCCTGGATACCGCCGATTGTCATGAATCCCAGGTCGGCCTGGATGCCCCCATAGCCGATGATCGTTCCCAGGCCGATGGCCGAGATGATCTGAACGGTGGGCAGGAACAAAGCAGACAGCCAGGCAGCCCGGTAAGAGGCAGAATACATCTCGCCGGTCAGGTCCTGGAACTCTCTCAGGTTCTGGTCTTCGCGGCCCAACGCCTTAACCACCCTTACCCCCTGGATGTTTTCATTGTATGCACCGGTGATTTGCGAATTGGCACGGCGTGACCGGCGGAATTCCACCAGGATACGTTTGCGGAACTGGATCCCCACCACGATCAGGATCGGGATGATCGCAAATACGATCAGGGCCAGCTGCCACTTGAGGATAATCATGAATATCATGGAGGTGCCGATGTTCATGACCGCCCAGACCACATCCAGGATCCCCCAGGTGATCAGGTCTGAGACACGACCGGTATCGGAGGTGACCCTGGCGATCATCCGTCCGACGGAGGTCTGGCTGTAATAGGAGAGTGAGAGTTCTTGCAGGTGGTTGAAGAGCAGTTTTCGTAGATCGTATTGGATGCGTTCTCCTAAAACCCCGGCCAGGTAAATGAACATAAACACCAAGACAGCCTGTACCAGGATGAAGCTGCCGTAGATCAGCGCCAGCCGTTTTACCGTATCGAAACTGCCCATCTGAATGCCCTGGTCGACGATCTGGGCATTCAGATATGTGAAGTACGCATCAAGCGCAGAGACCAGGGCTATGGAAAGCAGGAAGCCCAGCGCCCAGGTCCAGTGTGGACGGATCAACCGCGCGATGCGCTTGAAAACCGGGTAGGTCAGATCACTGGTGTATTCTTCTTCTTCGAACCGGATTTGTTCTTCGGACATAGATACTCCAATTGTTGAGTGAAGAGTTCAGATTTGGCGATTTGGGAATATACTTCGATTGTTTTTATTCATCATCCCATTTTCTTATTTACCTTGATGTCGTGCTGATCTCTTCCTCGAGTTCGGCGTCAATGGTTGTTTGAATAGCGAATATCTGCCTGTAAATGCCGTCCTGTGCCAGCAGGTTTTTATGCTGCCCCATCTGGACGACCTTTCCTTTGTCGAGCACCAGGATCAAATCTGCGTTCATGACCGATTGGATGCGGTGGGCAATGATGAAGGTGGTGCGGTTTTCCATCAAATGCTGTAATGCAGACCGGATCTCGGCTTCCGTTTCGGTGTCGACTGAGGAGGTTGAATCGTCCAGGATCAGGATGCGCGGGTTTTTGAGCAGCGTCCGGGCGATGGCCACGCGCTGTTTCTGCCCGCCCGAAAGGGTTACGCCTTTTTCCCCGACCAGGGTCTGGTATCTGTCCGGGAAGCTCTGGATGACATGATGCACCGCTGCTGCCCGGGCGGCCTCCTCGATTTCTTCCTGGGTTACCGTGCGGCCCACGCCATAGGTGATGTTTTCACTGATCGAGCGGCTGAACAGGAATGGTTCCTGCTCGACGATCCCGATTTGTTTCCGTAAGTATTCCCGTGGATAATCACTTAGTTCAATGCCGTCCAGGAGTACATGACCGCCGGTATACTGGTAGAAACGCGGCAGCAGGTTGACCAGGGTGGTTTTCCCAGAGCCCGTAGAACCCAGCAGGGCAACGGTTCCGCCGGGCTGGATTTCAAAACTGACAGCTTTCAGCACCTCTGTCTCACTGTCATCGTATTGGAAGGATACATTCTTGAAGGTAATCTTCCCGTTTACAGATTCTTTGGGCCGCACCTTACCTTCAGTAAGCGGTTCGCGTTCTTGCCGGATGATTTCTGCCAGTCGGCCAAAGGACACCATCCCGGTTGAAGTTTGCACGATCAGGCGCCCCAGGTTGCGGATTGGCCAGATCAACCAGACCACCAGCCCAACATAGGCTAAATAGGTGCCGACGGTGATCTCTCCCTGGATGGCCAGCCAGGCGGCAAACAGGAACCCGCCCAGCATCTGCCCGCCCAGGATGATGTCTGACAGCGGCCAGAATAGAGAGTGCATCTCAAGTAGTCGGCGGCCGCGTTTAAACTTCTCCCAGTTATCACCTTCGAATTTGTCCTTTTCATAGGTTTGGCGGGCGAATGCCTTGACGACACGCACGCCGGTCAGGTTTTCCTGCAAGGTGGTGGAAAGTACTGCTTCCTGTTCCTGATAGGCTTCGTAGCGTTGGGTGACCTGCTTGAAGAACCAGATAGAGATCAGCAGGACGAAGGGGATGACGACCACGGACCACAGTCCCAGGCTGGTGTGGAGCCTGATCAGGGCAGTCCAGTTGATGGCAAACAGCATGATGATCCTGCCGACGCCGATTGCCTGCTCGCTGAAGAATCGCCGCAGGGCATCCACATCCGATGTGCAGCGCTCGATCAGGTCCCCGGTAGGTGTTTTACCATGATAGGTGAAGCTTAAACGCTGGATGTGGTCGAACAAAAAGTCCCGCAGCCGGCGGACGATCCCTTCGGCGGTGTAGGCTGCCAGACGACCCGAGAGATAGGCAAAGCTGCCCTCCAGTCCGGCCAGCAGGACGAACCCAACCCCAATCAGGACCAGGGTGCCGATCAGCGTTTCGGTCAGCCGCGTTCCCCTGTCGAGAACATCGTCGACAAAAAAACGCAGCAGCAGGAAGGTAGCTGTTTTTGATCCGGCAGAGATCGCCAGTGAGACTGTGGCAGCAAGGTAGGGCAGCCGGTATCCGGTCATCATTCGCCACAAACCGGTCAACCGGTTCTTGGTCAGGGTATTGCGCAGGTCATAGGGATTCATCATAAACTTTCCAACAGGTATATGTCTTTGCAAGGCGTGAAACGACGTAACTTCCCGGGGCCGCTCTGCTCGCGGGGCGGTGTGCATTCAGTGCGTTTCAGGTGAGCAATCTCCTCGCTTTATATTCCATGAGATTGCTTCGTCACCCCTTCAGGGTGATTCGCAATGACACGCACCCAAAAAAAACCACGGTGCTGGGCAGCTGCACCGTGGTTGGGGACAATGAAAGTAAATGGCAATCGTGCCTAACACCACCAGGCAGGCGCACTGCGCGCAGGAGCGATATCACTGCTGTGATCAAAATATTTAGAGCATTGATGATAAATGATCATGAAAAGCGCCTCCTTTAGGAAATTTGCCGTGGTGCGGCAGGACTAGAGTCTATCACCGCCATGAGGGTGTGTCAAGACAATCGTAGGTTGACAGACAATCGTAAGGTGTACACAGGGCTATTTTAAGTCAACAAGTAAGCGCTAGTGCAGTAATCGGATTGGCATCAATCTTATGCCGGGCTTGAGCATGATTTGCGATGCCTTGTTTGTGCAACAAGGCGATTAACAAATTGTTGATAATTGACATCAAGCAAGCAATCGTTTTGAGCGTTATCCGGGGTTTGCCTTCGTAAAATGTAACATCACGTCGATAATGTAACCCGTTTTCAATGCCCCATTTTGAACGAACCAACTCGAGCATATTTTGGATTGGAGAGACCTGCACCACTCTCTTCAAATGGCTGACCAGCTTTATCCCTATTGCACACAATGTCGATTCGCTGGCTAACCAGGGAGGAAGGCTGCGTTGGAAGGTTGCAAACGAAGGTTTCAATATACAGAAAAGCGGCGGCTTTAATCTAGAAAACCCCTACAGTCAGAATGAGACCGCTGGCAAAGTTTTCTACTACCTGCTCCAGATTGCCTGCTTGATCTTTTAATTAATCGAAAAGGGCAGCCTGTTTCGTAAGGCTTTTCCCAGGGTGTCGGCTTACTCAGGAAGTTCACTTTCTGGCTATTGGAAGCCTGACACAACTTGAGATGGAGCCCTTCTGACATCCCTTGAAGCCATCACTGCCCACTTGCTGGGAGTTACCCGTTGTTCCCCCCCCTTTGCTTTTTCTCTGTGTCGGTTTTCTTTACTGCTGAGTAAATGCCACAGTACTTGCCAGGCCATGTATAATGTTATAACTTCAAGTCGTTGCATGAAGGGTGTTGTGTAAACGAAAGAAAAAAATACCGAGGTGGACTGGAAAATAATTGATTTGCGCACAACTTGTACAAACTCATTATATCGGCACGGGCTGGTCCCATTTATCACCCAGGTCCGATTTTAGAACGAAGAGTGCTTGCTTGTGTCAGGTTGAATGAGTTTGGGTGTGAAAGGTTGATAGTATGAAAGGTCCAGTTTCAAGGATTTGTCTTTTCATTAACGAGACTTACCGGACGTATTACCAGGCCGCAATTATCTCCGGGGTTACGGATGCTGCGCGTGAGCAGGGGGCGAATTTGTTAATAGTATGTGGCTCAGAGCTGAATATCCCGCGAGTAGATTTCAAGTGTGCAAATTTGCTGTATAAGTTTGTGAACAAAAATAATGTTGATGGAATAATTATTGCCAGTTCGGTCTTTAATTACCTGGATGAAGGGGCAATTGATGCTTTTATTAAGCAACTCTATCCAGTCCCTGTAAGGATTCTGGGCAAGATCAATAACAGTGCTCCAAATGTTTATATTGATAATGTTCAAGGGTTATCAGTTGTTGTTGAACATTTAATTGTGGTTCATGGCCGCCGGAAAATTGCATTTGTTTCTGGACTTGAACAAAATATTGACGCCAGGGAGCGTTTCCAGGCATACAAAAACATATTACACAAACACAATTTACCTGTAGAAGATGAAATAATAATCCCAGGTAACTTTTTGTATGGGAGTGGACAGAAGGCTGTTCGAATCCTGATCGATGAGCGAAACTCGGATATTGATGCAATCGTCTGCGCCAATGATAATATGGCCTTTGGCGTCCTAGATGCCCTTCGTGAGCGCGATATTGATGTTCCTCAAAGAATCGTTGTTACAGGTTTTGACGATTCCTTTGAAGCCGCGACGGTGACGCCATCCCTGACCACAATAAGGCAGCCTGTCTATGAACAGGCACGCAGCTGTGTTGAGTTGTTGATGGAGCAGGTTAGGGGGGATAATGCTCGTGTTTCTGTTTCCTTACCATCCAGGCCTGTCTACCGGCAGTCGTGTGGTTGTTTAGGTTCTATTATCGATAAGGTGCTGGAGGTGAGAGACTCCTTTGTGGTGGTAGAACCAAAAGAGTTTTCAGAATTACTCATAAGTCAAAAAGATTTTATTATTTCTTCCTTGAAGGTAATAACGCAAGAATTATCAAGTAGTGTTACTGACAATCAGGAGAAAGTTGTATCAGCCTTGTTGATGTGTTTGGGGGCTGATGCAAAAAGCAGCCGGTTATTTCTGGATGTGCTTGATGATTTGATTGCCCACGCAAATTTGTCGATCGGGCATCTGATGGACTGGCATTTATTATTGGCTCACATACAACAACTGCTATGTCCGTTCCTGGAAAACCTTCAACAGGAAAAGCATGATCTGCACCGCTTAATAAACGCCGGTCATATTATGATGTCGGATCGATTGCGCCAAAAGCTTTCTGTGCAGGTCGTGCGTCGTGAAGTCGAAGACAATGCTTTCCGGTTGATTACCCGGGATCTGAATACAACGTTTAATGACGGATTGATATTGGACATCCTGTCGAACGCTTTACTGGAATTAGATATTCCGACATGTTATGTTTGTTTGTATGATAACCTCAAGCACCCTGAAAGTAGAATCAAACTAAGGTTGAAGCATGAAAACGATGAACGAATCGACCTGGGAGAGGCTGGGCAGGAGTTTTCTACGGCGGTCGAATTTATCGGACGGATGATGTCAAATACTCTGGATCATCCTTTGGTGATGGAATCGCTTCATTTTCGGGGTGATGCATTTGGTTTCGCAATTTTTGGCCTGGGGGATTCGCAGGAACAATTAAACCTTCAGATTGGATTGAGGGAGGGTGTTGGCGGTGGGTTGAAAGGTGCTCAGTTGATGCAAATGGCTGAAGAGGCCAGCCGGGCAAAAAGTGAATTTCTGGCAAATATGAGCCATGAGATCCGTACACCAATGAACGGGATTATTGGGATGCTTCAATTGGCCCTGGCGACCCCGTTAAACGATGAACAGCGGGAGTACTTGAATCTATCGATGCAAAGCGCCGATGCATTACTGGCGCTGTTGAACGATATTCTGGATTTTTCGAAAATTGAAGCCAGGAAACTTGAATTTGAGATGATCGACTTTGATTTAATGAGTACCGTCGAAGACGCAGTGTACATGTTTGCGCAGAATGCCCAGGAAAAAGGGCTTGAAATTGCCTACCTGATACAACCGGACGTTTTTACTAGAGTACGAGGGGATCCGGGACGCTTGCGGCAGATATTGATCAATCTGGTCGGCAATGCAGTGAAGTTTACTGAAAAGGGTGAAATTGTAGTAAAAGCCGAAGCAATTTCTGAGACAGGTACTCACACGACGATACGATTCTCGGTCCAGGATACCGGTCAGGGTATTCCAATGGAGCGAAAAGCCGCCATCTTTGAGAGATTTTTACAGGTCGATGGTTCAACAACAAGGCGTTATGGGGGAACTGGTTTAGGGTTGACAATTTGTAAACAATTGACGGAGGCCATGGGGGGACATATTGGCGTAGAGAGTATCGTTAATGTCGGCAGTTTATTCTGGTTTACAGTCCCATTTGTGAAGCAGTTGGTCAGTGATGTCAATGAGAAGATCGTTGATACAGATGTTGAACTGAACAGAGTCCGCATCCTGGGTGTTGATGACAGCAGTACGAACCGGTATATTATTTCCAAAATGGTTGAAGGGTTTGGTTGTCGGATTGATACCGCATCTTCAGGTTTGAAAGCGTTGGAGATGATTCGGGCAGCTTATAACAATGGAGACCCATACAGGATTGTGTTATTGGATATGCAGATGCCGGAAGTAGACGGGGAACAGGTAGCGAAAATAATTAAATCAGACCCGGCTGGCAAGGAGTTGGATATTATTGTATTAACTTCGATCGGACAACGGGGTGACGCTTCCAGGCTCACCAAGATTGGTTGTTCGGGATATTTGTTGAAACCAATCAAACAAAAGATGCTCAAGGATACTCTGTGTGCTATTTTTGAAGAAAAAAAGAATAAAGGCCATGTCAAAAAGTTAGTTACCCGGCATTCGCTGAGGGAAGAGAATCGCAGGCATTTACATATACTTATTGCTGAAGACAATGATGTCAACCAAAAGATGGCCAGGATCGTGCTGGAAAAATCAGGCTATTCGGTGGATCTCGCTGAAGATGGCGCAAAGGCTATTGATAAATTAAAGAAAAAAAAATACGACATTGTATTGATGGATGTGCAAATGCCAGAGATGGATGGTTTCGAGGCCACCAGGTATTGGAGAAAACTTGAAGCTGGCAGGGAACGTATTCCAATAATTGCGATGACGGCGCATGCGCTGATAGGCGACAGGGAACGGTGCCTCGAGGCAGGCATGGACGATTATATTTCTAAACCCCTGGATACAAAGAAATTGATCGGAAAAGTAGAGCAGTGGAGTACTACCAGGGAAGATATGTTAAGTATTGTGGAAGAAAGTGGCGCTCCCGAAATACCTGTTGAAGGTGAAGTATTGAGTTTGGCGGACGACTTTTTTGGCGAAGATAAGAAGCTCGAAAAGGATAATTTTGAAAAATCACGTCAAAAGGGATCGGCTTTATCTGACCAGGCGCCGGTTGTACTCGATGATGGCTTAAGGCACTTTGATAATGATATTGATTTTTATAAAGAAATGGGCGACGAATTCCTGGTTTATCTTCCAGAAAGAGTAGAAGCAATAAAGGATGCTCATAAAAAGCAAGATAACGATGAACTGCATCGGTTAGTGCATAGTTTGAAAAGTATCGCTGCCAGTTTTGGGGCAAATAGATTATCGGAGCTTGCGGCGAAACTGGAATATTCCGTCATGAGAAACATAGACAGTGATAGAGAGGCCCAAATAGAAAAAATTATGACTGAAACTAAAGAAGTTATTTCATATATGGGAGCAACAGGCTTTTTTAGTGAAAAGGAGTAGTTTATGCCTCATATTCTTGTAATTGATGACGAAAAACTTTATTACAAGATGATTGTCCGTGCGCTTAATGGACTTGGGTATGAGTTCAGCTTTGCCGAAAACGGTGAAAAAGGGTTAGAACTCGCCAGAAGTAGCCGTCCAGATTTGATCATTACTGATGTGTTAATGCCGAAGATGAATGGTTTTGAGGTGACAAAATTGTTGCGCCGGGAACCTCGTTTTGCGCTTACACCGATCCTGGTGCTCACGGCTCAGGCGGATTTGCAGGATAAATTAAAATCATTCGAAGCCGGCGCGGATGATTTCCTGACCAAGCCATTTGAACCGGTAGAATTGGCTGCCCGTATTTCTGCCTTGTACAGAAAAATCGAAACGATCTCTTTGTTAAAAGGCGCTTCGCTGGAAAAGCAAGACCAGGCTAGCCTGGTCGCCGTTCACAGCCTCAGAGGAGGAACCGGGAGTTCCAGTTTGGCCGTGAATTTGGCAGTGTGTTTTGCCCAAATTTGGAGTAGGTCTTCTATGTTATTGGATTTGTCCATGATGGCAGGCCAAATTGCATTGATGCTAAATGCTGCATTAAAAAGGACCTGGGCTGATGTTGCCTCCTACAATTCAAAGACATTGGATGTCGAAATTTTGCAAACTGTTGTTGCCCAACACGAAAGTTCTGTAGAGTTTATCGCCGCGCCAACCTTTCCGACCGATGCAGAAATAATCACTGGCGATACCTTAAACAAAGCCTTCACAATATTGGGGAATTATTATGATTATATTGTTGCTGACTTGCCGCATGATTTTTGCGCCTTATCCTTAACCGCTTTGAATAATGCAGACTTGATATTAGTCCCAATCGGGTCAGATATGGCATCGGTCAGGGCTGCCGCAGCTGCAATTAAGACATACGAAGAATTGGATTATCCTGCCGATAAGATAAAAGTTATTCTTTCCATGGCTTATGAGCATGGTTTGTCAAAGGATAAGATTGAGGCAGCACTTAATAAAAATATCTCCATGAAGATCCCGTATGATCCAGAATTATTCCTGAATGCGATCAACTATGGTGATCCCTTTGTTTTCTCCAAACCGAAAAATCAAGTTTCGAGTCTTTTGGAAGATTTTACATTCTACATCAGCAAGCCAACCCACAAGAAGAGTAAACCCAGGCAGCCTTCTGAAGCCTGGAAAAGGGTTTACAAAAGGGCGCAGGCCAGAAAATCACCGGGGTGAGAATACCCGATGGTCCGTATAGGG
>JAFGMV010000004.1 GCA_016927315.1 Anaerolineales bacterium
AGACAGCTGAAATACAGAGCAAAGCAGATAAACGAGCCTGCTTGCCGGCAAAAGCAGTCCAGGTGACTTTCGTCCGCCCAAAAAAGGATATGCTTTCCAATAAATAGGCTCTTTTCCATAATAAATACGGACTCTTTCCAATCCGCTCTCGAGCGGATACCAAAAAGATGCGCATCTATTGATCAAAAGATGCGCATCTTTTGGTGAAAAGATGCGCATCTTTTTGGTAAAAGGTACCGTGTGGTTTTTATTCAGCCGGGACTTCTTTTTATTCACTCCACCGGCATTTCTCGTTTCTTTCGGGGCGATTTGTGGCCGGAAAACAAAGGACTGAATCCGGGAGTTGAGAGTTTGGCGGCGGGGTGGAAGAATATGGCTGCAGACGGCTCAAGGATCGGTATACCCAGGCGGGTATTTGCTTGAACAAGGTCGGCGCTGAACGCCTGTCACCTGTACGGGCGGATTAAATGAATGGCAGGTTTGATGTCCACCGGGAATCTGCTTATCACTCGCCCCTGGATTGACAGACACCCATACATGAATATCACAACGAAAAAAATCTGCTAACAGGACATTTTATTTTTCAGAGGGTGAAAATCGCTGCAAGAGATCGACCTGGATATTTATGACCAGTGACCGGTACCAATTTTTCCCCATTGAAAAGAGTAGGGTTTTCCCTCATTGTATTTCCGCCTGTGATGGATAGAATTAAATTGGCTAAACTATACGAAAAAAGGGAGAATTGGGAGATGAATAATTTTCTTCTATTAATTCTGACATCCACAGTGGCGTTCGGGGGATTATCCATGTTCATCCGTCTTCAAAACAAAATCTTACAGTGGTTTGGTCTCGCCCTCGTGGTCCTGGGCCTGGGGGGGCTGGTCTGGGTGTTCGCATTGGCAAAATCAGCTCTGGCTTCCTGATTCACCCTACATTATTTCCGAAATACATAAAGGGCAGGCCGCTGCTGGTCTGTCCTTAATGCTTTTTTACATCAACCAACTTCGCTTCACCATAATTAAATGTTGAAACAGACGAAGTCAGTCAGGCTGCATAATCATTGGGAGAGCAGCAAGCTGGTCCACGCCGGGAGCAAGGGTGTCCGTTCCTACAACCGGAACAAATCCACCCCGACCCGACCTTTCCATCGCATGCCCGCCGTACCCAGCGGGGCGCCTATGGGCAGGCACGATTACGACAGTGTCAGCTACAATTTTTACCGGACTTCCAGAACAAGTAAACTGTAGTTCGTCATGACTTATAAAAACGGACAATCGGCTTTCAATCCGTCCGCCGGCGGATTAAATCGAGCGGGGGGCAGATTGAGAAAATATCACTAAAAACCGGATACCCGGTTTCTGAGTTATGGCTATAATTAGCTGCAAAAAGGAGAAACAAACAATGTCCTCAAAAAAAGCGTTGACGAAAAGCCAGAGAAGAGCCGTCAAGAAACAGACTGACACGATCCAGATGGCAGCTTTCATCATCCTTGCTGCTGCAGTCGTAGTAGTCATCTGGTTGGTTATTGCCTCCCAATCACCGAAAAACGATGTGCTGCCTCCGGTTACCTCCAAACAATATGACTCTCCCCCTGAGATGACTATCGATGTGAACAAGACATATTACGCCACTGTCAAAATGAAAAAAGGGGGGACATTTACAATCCAGCTCTACGCCGACAAAGCGCCGGTTACCGTCAACAGCTTTGTCTTCCTGGCTCGGGAAGGTTATTTTGACAACACCACCTTCCATAGAGTACTGGAAGGGTTCATGGCGCAGGGCGGCGACCCCACTGGAACGGGTATGGGCGGACCAGGGTATCAATTCGAAAATGAAACCAGCGATCTGCACTTCGACCAGGCCGGGGTGGCTGCCATGGCTAACTCCGGACCGGATACGAACGGGAGCCAATTCTTTATCACCTTTGGCCCGGCCTCCCACCTGGATGGCGGGTATACCATTTTTGGCCAGGTTATCGATGGGATGGAGGTGGTCAACAACATTACACTTCGTGATCCAAACCTCAACCCTGACTACATTGGGGATGTGATTACAAGCATTACGATCACCGAGGAATAAAACCGGTCGCGATCCATAGGAAAGTACAGAACCTTCGCTGCGAGCCGCAGTCCTTACCCCTGGCAGTCTTAGTATGTAAACAATGTCATTGCTTCGGGCTGACGCCTTTGCAATGACAGTTCACTCTTGTTTTTGACTGTAAATAAGAAGGAGGTTGGAATAAAATCCAACCTCCTATACTTCAGCGGCGCACACAACTGCACGATTCGTTATTCCACACATAACCACGTGGACATCCATTGGCAGGCGGCCCGGCGCATGTATCCCCATTCGATTTAACCAGCCCTGCACAAACGCCGAATTCAGCCCCGGTGGAGGCAAACCCTACCGGCATACGGCAGGTATTGTCCAGGCCCGATAGTTCCTTGATAGGATAAAAGTATTCATATTCAATCAAGGGAGAACCGGCCTGTTCTTTGGTATAAAAATCGTTCAAATCGAACATTGGCGGTTCAAATCCATTCCCCGCCCAGGCGCCAATTGTGTAGTGAGGGTCGCCGCCAATCAGGGATTCTTTGAAAGCAATCTGGACCGTATTGGCATCTTGTGGATCGACCCGGACCCAGGCCATATCCGGATCATCTCCCAGCCCATTGTCAAAGACAATCGTTTCAAAACCATCCCGAGAGCCGGGCGCCTCGTCCGCATACCCTGCCTTTTGTCCGCCAACATCCTTGTTCATATCCCGCCAGACCTGCACCCGTTCGGTCGTCCACGCGGTTCCTGAAGGGGAAATGACAAAGATCATCCAATCACCCCGGGCATCGACATCAAGGTCAATCTCGAGCGCATAACGACCTCCTGTCATTCCTTCGTGATTTTGGCCTTTTAAGGTAATGGTGACAAACATCCAGGGACTTGCATTGAAAACCTGGGCTTCGATGATATCCAGGTCCGGGAAATAGATGTCCATCGTATTGGCGTTGAAGGGACGTTCGAATTCATTAAACGTGAACCGGTCCCCTCCGGGTGATCGCCGTTGGTCTGCACTAATCGAAGAGTCCTGGTCTCCGGTACTGGTGATCCGCTCCTCAGGCAAACCACCAGGTACATCAACATGGGTAATGACAGGAACCCCGGGTTCTTCTGCGGGAGTCTCTTCCGTAGCACCGGTAATCGGGATAACGGCTTCTTCCGCTTCAACCACAGCTGCTGGAACCTCAATATTTTCTGTGGTCGCAACAGCCGGATCATTGATGGCGCTCGAAAGCGGGCTGCTGCAGGCGCTGATAAATAAGATGATCCCAATAAATATAAAAACGCTGATTTCCTTTGGCTTCATTTTTTCTCCTTTCAGACAAACAACTGCTTTTGTAATATCATTATAATAACCTTACAATATTGTAAGGTCTATCCCCCAAAAGAGTGAACGCAATACATGACTGATTCTCAAACTTAAAATCTAGTACATACTTCATTCGACTCCCCTTTTCATCCATCCTTCCCGAAAGGGGAGGTGGAGATCAAATACTTTAAAGCTCTTGATTTATTGGAATAATAAATTTGGGGGGAGGTCTGCTTTCCATAGTACCTTAGAACAATGACAGTACCGACATTTACAGAGTACTGCGAAAATTTCTGAACTGAAATTCTGGTTTTTGAAGGTGCTTGATTGGATCCAAGTTTAGATATTTAGGCAAGAAGCAGTAGATAAGGATCTATCCTTCACCGCCGGATCCTTTGTTGCTTCGAAGGTGTTAAGTCCCTGCCGAGCGCCGTCCGCCAGGACAAGTGTTCGGCGCGCCTCATATCATGCGGTACGGCGGCATTGAAAAGAGCATCGTATTTCCTGACAATAGTCGCAGCAGTCGAAGAACCTGCCCTAAGCCTGTCGAAGGGCTAATTCTTGATACTCTGCCCTTCCCCCATTTGAGGACAGACAATGCAGCTGGGTCCCTCAAAAATTCGTCACCCCGCCCCTTGACCATCATCGCTTGTGTAAACTGTCCGGTTGCCGGTATCTAGCCCGAAATTAACAATTTCATTGCAAGCAGGGTGTGCTCGCTAACAGCAGGATCCCCCTTTGGGCAAGCAATCTGTTGGAATGACATCCATACAAAGTGTCATGTGAATTTCGAGACAGAAACTTCGTATTCCTTATTCCACATCCCCATCAAGGCACAACAGGGCAGGGTCCTGGGAACAGCACATCAAACGAATAAAGATAAGCATCGACCGTTGTTCCCGGATAACCATTGATATAGGGAACCCCTGCGCCAAAAAATGTATAGTTCCCCAATCCATCAACTGCGATGAAACGCCAGAAGGCAACCTCACCGGCACTCCCCGGAATAGAAATACTACCCGTCCAGGTATACCCGGCGCCCGCTGTTAAACCTGCCTGGGTTGTCGCATTCATAAAGGTATCATCAAGCAGCAAATATTCAACGTATACATTCGAAACCCCGTCAATATCCAGCACTTTAACACTGTAACCCTGGGTACACATTGCTGCGCTGGTTACATTAATGAGGTTGGGACCAACAACATTAAGAAATTCAGAATCTGTACCTGCCATCACATCCTGAGTGACCGGAGCTGAGGTGCTGCCAATAAAATCAACACCACCGCTATACGTGGCAGTAACCGAGTGTGGTCCCGAACTGGTGAATATAATTGCACAGGTCCAGGGAGCAAAACTCACATTACAGCTGTCAACCCCATCAGAAAAGGTAACGCTTCCGGTAGGAGCGCCGGCCCCAGGCGCTGCCGGATCAACGGTAGCTTCAAACGTGACCGCTGAGCCGACCAGGGATGGATACGGGCTTTGCGTTGTAATTGTCGTTGTCGTGCTGGAGGGGCTGACTGAATACGGTACATTCGAAGAGACAGCGCTCGTATACTGGGCATCACCGGCATAGTAGGCCGTCAATGTCGGGGTTCCGGCGGCCGGGATAGCGCCAACACATGAGGCCATCCCGCCTGAAAGTGTCGCACTACAAAATGACACCCCGTCTGCCCGCACCTGAACAGTTCCGGTTGGGACCGCTCCGGTACCGGTAACACTCACATCAACAGACACATTTTGCCCAACGATCGATGAGGTCGGTGTTACGGCACCGATCGAAACCGCGGGGGTCAGTTTTGTGACCGGAGCAGGTTCATCTGTTTCCGGAGGGATCACATATCCTGTTATTACTTGGGTACTGGTTGGTACAGGAGTAGCGGTATAGGCCATAGCCGTCGCTGTCAACGCCGCTGAAGTGGCCGTCATGGCGGTTGCCGTAAAAGCCGCAGAGGTTGCCGTGTATGCTGTAGAAGTCGCTGTCAGTAACGGGATAACCAGGGTTGCCTCCGGATTATTCTCCAACCACTCCTGGATATCTGCTTCGTCCATCTCGCCAATTACCGGAGGGCCCCCGGCATTGGTGATTACGGCCGTCATTCCGGCAGTTAATTCAACCCTGCCATCTTCATTTTCGAGTGCGCAGGTTCCTTCCAGACAGGTTACCTTCACCTCACCAGTTTCAGGATCATAACTGACACTCATATACGATCCCCGCACCGAAGCCAGGCCGGAGGGAGTCTGCACCTCCAGGGAACCCCCATTCAGAATGACCCATAATTTGCCCAGATCCAGGCGAAGCCGCTGAAGCAAATTACCGCTTTCCTGTTCAGTCGGCTGTAAAGAAAACAAAGTATCCGCACTCAGGCGGATTATTGAGCCATTTGAAAGATCCAGGCGCACCCGTGAAGCCGTCTTCGTCATCACCTGACCATACGGCAGGAGAACATACCCAATAAAGCCATCCGTATACGCCTCATCCAGTGGCCCCCTCACAAGAACACTGCCGGAAAGCTCGGACATTGTAGCCGAAATTGGCGCTTCCTTCTCAACCCCAGCGACAGCTGTTGAATTCTGGACACTAACAGTTGTCTTGTTTTTACAACCCGAAAAAACAAAAAATACAATAACCAATAGTCCGGGGATCAATTTATTTTGCATAAAACCTTCGCCTTGCAACAGTCGGCCCAACCCATCACTACACTCATTATACAAACAGACACAGAATTTGATTTCATCTTCCGGCTTTCAAAAGCCATTGGTCATTGGTTCATCTCAGTATTTCTTTTCCAGCTCGTTCAATATCATCATAGATCACTTTGATGTCTGCTTTCATTTCCCGGGTTGCCGTTGGTGTATAGGGGATCATTTTGACCATATCTTTTGCCTGCCGCAGCAGGTCTTTAACCCCGGCAATATAAGAAAGATCAAACCGCCCTCCCACAGGAACGGGCAAGTCCCGCGCCTGCCGGATGAGTTGACGTGCACGCCGTATACGTTCTTCGGCTGGTATCAATCTGGCCATGAACACTCCTTTCTCTTGGAACTTAAATCCATCCGAGGAAACCAGCAAAGATCACCATCATTAGGATATCAATGATCGCGATCGTGCTGATGAAAGTGGTTTGTCGTTTCGGCTGCCAATCATAACAATAGAAAGCTGCCAGGAAAAATGGAATGTAGACTGTCAAGAATACCGGGAAAGCTCCCCACCAGGGGTAAACCCAGACAAAGACGGGGGTCTTGGCCAGGAATATTTCGATTATCGCGAAAAGGGCTGCATTCCCAACAGCAAACAGCAGACGATTATTGATCCCCAGGATTTTCACTTTGGGTTCTTCAGGAAGCAGTTTACTCAAGACAAGTCCGGCAATAGAAAACATAAAGCTCAATTCGACCCCCACCCCGACCAGGATCAGGTAAGACGTCCCGGCTGGGACCGTCCACAAGGCGTGTCCGCTGAAGTGCTGGACCAGGGCATTCAGAATCTCATAGAACCAGTGGACCGCATACAAGGCAAGCCCGGCGGCGATCCCTTTCCAGTTTTTCCTTGAGATTTCACTCAGGTAAACATACACCACCAGTGCAAGAAATGTAATTACATACCACTGGAAATTGTCTCCCTTGCGAAGGATGTCAAGGGCCATGCGGGTCACTTCGGGGTTATTCACATCTCACCTCCACTTCCTGAATGTTACAAACCGGGGAATACTTACTGCTTATAAGTATACAATGAATGGTCCAGCGGGCTGGCTGAAACGCACAAAAAAAAAAGTACACATCCTTGCAGTTATCAGGATGTGTACTTTTTCATTTGTATCCTGATCGATTATGAAAGCGCCTTGACAAGATCAGAGACTGTATCCGGCGAAGGCAGGTGCACCCTCAAGACCCGTCGGTTGTTCGCAACCAGCGCCTCATAATCTCCCAAGGCCTGGGCTAATTCCAACATACCGAAACTAAGCGTCTCCTCCGGGATGGGGAAATCCAGTTCAGGGGTGGCTGTAATCTGCAGGAATACCCCTGTATTTGGTCCGCCTTTATGATACTGGCCGGTAGAATGCTGGAAGCGCGGGCCAAATCCGACAGTTACCGCGCACCCGGTCAGTTCTCGAATGATCACGCGCAACTCTTGCAAAACACTGCTCATTTGGATATTACGGGGCAGATAAGCGTTAATGGCCACATAATCGCCGCTTTCTGCCTGTGACAAGAATGCTTTCATGGAGCTGCCCAGTCCGGCTCCATTGATCATCCCAGGGGAGAACAGTTTGATCTCATTCCTTACCAGGATCGGTTGTCCTTCATCAAGTGTACCTGTCTGCTTGTATGCATCAATCTTTGCTTTGGTGATTGACTTGCTCTGCTGAACATTGGGTTGATCAAAAGCATTGACACCCAGAATATGGCAGGCAACAGCAGTGGCATATTCCCAGCGATACATCTCTGCAAACAGGTCATAAGGGTCATTGAACTGGTAAACCAGCACCGGGAACCCGGCGTCCTTAAGGCCGCTGATATCAGGGTCCAGGCTGCCGTCCTTTCGCAGATAAACGAAGAGACGATCTTCGCCATACAACCTGATTTTCCCAACCGGTTCCAGATCAATGGGCAGGATCCCTTTCCCTTCTTTACCACTCGACTCGGCAATTAACTGCTCTAACCAGGAACCCATCGACTCGAGCCCAGTGTCAGCCAAGATCGTCAACTTATCACGGCCTTCAATAGCGGCCTGAGCGATCACTGCCCCCAACTTGAGCCCAGGATTATCATCCACTGGTGTTCCTACCGAACAGTGTGAGGCCATATCCCCGGCAGCCCTCAAAAAACGATCCAGATCCAGGCCCATTAGGGAGGCAGGCACCAGTCCAAAGTGGGTTAAGGCAGAAAACCGCCCGCCCACAAAAGGATTGGCCTTGAACATTTTTCTGAAATTCCGATCCCGCGCCATTTGCTCCAGAGAAGTACCCGCATCTGCGATAGCCACGAAACGGGAGCCGTCCCCTGCGGATAATTCCCAGAAATACTGGAACAACGCCAACGTTTCGGTTGTTCCACCAGATTTGCTGGATACAATATACAGACTCTTCTCAGGTGGAAAATCCCTGGCGGCCTGGGCAACCTGGCCTGGATCAGTTGAATCGATAATTTCAAAAGGGAGTTTCAACTCAGAAGATAAAACCTGACTCATCACTTCTGGCGCTAACGACGAGCCTCCCATACCCATCAATAACAACCGTTCAATGCCTGAATCGTGGACTTCTGCTGCGAAGGCTTCGATTTCATCCAAAGCCAGGCGTGAAGTTTCAGGCAATGTCAGCCAATCCAGACGAATTCTGATTTCCTTTTGTCCACCCGGATCCTCTGTCCATAATGTCGGGTCTTTGGCAAACATGCGCATTGGCACTTCATTTTCTTTGAGTTTGCCAATTTGTTCTGCAACGGATCCTTTCATTGACCCTAGAAAAATTTCATTCATAAAATAAGGACGCCTTTCTTTCGTAAAATATACAACAGCTCCTCAGACCAGAACGCATAAAATTCAGGAAGCATCATACCATATGAGTTACCCTTTTGGTACGCGTATCGTAACCAATACTATCTTTAACTTTATCCCATTCTCCAGGGGCATGAGTTTTCTCCGAAATCAAGGGGTTCACAAAAATGGTGCAGCGTTTATTCGCAGACATGGCTTCCTCGGAGCAACGTCCCAAGGGTTGACCTGCCCGGTAGAAGGTCTGATAGAAAACCTTCGTGACGTTCGACACTGGTTATTCTACAGATTTTTAGTGTATCCGAAATCAAGTGATCAATTACAGAGTACTGCGTAAATATTTTAACCTGATCGTCACAATTTACCCGTGTTTTGATTTCACAAAGTTCACCTACTTATGCAAGAAGCAGTAGTAGGAAAATATCCGTTCTTTCGAAAGCCTGGAAGCATACAAAAAGGGGCTGCCGGGCATCGATGAAACGCAAACCGGAGAGGAATAAGTCAGCCAGTGCTTCTTTCTCAACAAGGTACGGCATTAAAAGCATATACTTCTCAAGTGAGTAATCACTTTGTGTCAGGTTAATATCCTGATCGGCTTTACTGTCAAGGCCGCAGGATAAAAACATGAATTTATCCACCGAAGTACAAGACAGCAGTATCCAGTTCTTCAAAATCAGCAAAAAAAGTTTTCAGCCGAGTTACAATTTTGGACACCCCCCCAGGGACATTGGATTCCACATTCAAAGGCAAGACCGGATCATGCAGCGAGAGCCGCAGCAAGAACCAGCCGTCCTGGTCATCGTCGCGGCATGAAATGCGGATTCCTTCATAGTTATCAGGAACCACCTGCCAACCTGATTGTCCTGCAGAAAAGGTTCGCAAGGCATCAATGACCTGCAGCCCATATTCGTGAAAGTCATCCAGTTTGATCATCAGGCGGAATTCTTCGCTCTCCACCGGTTCATTCAGGTCCGCGATCAGATCGGTTAGGGCCTTGCCCTGTAAACGAGTTTTTGCCAGCTCGACGACAAGTTTGCTGACCAGGTAAGCGCCGTCATCGAGGAAAAAATTCTCGCGCATGGCCGCATGCCCAGAAGTTTCGATCGCCAGCCAGGAAGCCTTTCCATCATCATTGAGGCGAACAGCTTCATTGATCACATTCTTATAACCACGCTTAAAGCGCTGGTGAATACCACCCAGATTTTTTTCGATAAACTGGGTCAGGCCATCGGAGGTGATCGAGTCAGTCACAATGGTTGAACCGGGATGCTCTTGCAGGACAATTGCTGAGATCAATGCAATCAGGCGGTTGCGATTGAGTGCACGGCCCTGGTCGTCAACCGCTGCAGCTCGATCTACATCCGTATCGAAGATTATCCCGAAATCAGCCTGATTTTCCAGTACTGCTTGCTGTATGGCTGCCATGGCTGAATCATCTTCGGGGTTGGGAACATGGTTGGGGAAAAAACCATCCGGATTCAGAAACTGACTGCCGGTTGTGTCGGCGCCCAATACACTTAAAACCTTATCCACATAAAAACCACCGGCGCCATTACCGGCATCAACAACGATTTTCAAACCCTGCAACGGTTGCTCATACGTATCAGGGTGATTGATCCCCTGCCGGACTTTTTCAACCAACTGGGCAGTATAAATTGAAATGAAATCACATGGTTCAATTAAACCAGGCCGGGGTGGGACCGCAAATCTGCCAGCTTCAGCCACAGCCAAGATATCGCTGATATCCTGCTTATCCAACCCTCCCCGTGAAGTAAAAAACTTCATACCATTACGATTGAACGGTAAATGGCTGGCAGTGATCATGATTGCCCCATTGAATTCAAACCCTGGTATGACCGTACTCATAAACATGGCCGGAGTGGAGGCCATCCCAAAGTCGTAGACCGTACAACCTGAAGCGGAAATACCCGATAAGACGCTCTCCATGATCTCGGGTCCAGAAATACGACTATCCCTACCAACCGAAACGGAAAGTTCAACAGCGGGTTTACCAGTCCTGTCCTCCAGCCAGACTACAAAAGCTCGCCCGAGTATCCCGGCAACCAGAGGCGTCAGATTTACTTCTTCGCCTTGAACGCCTTCCAGCGCCACCCCGCGTATATCCGAGCCGTTTTGTAATTTGTTCCAATTGAAATCTTTCATGAGTGATCCATACCTGTATTCAGTCAAAATGATTGTGGTCGCTCCAAGTCTACCATATGGCATACAGATAATTTATTAAAGATTCCCAAAGGGTTGCACAAAATGGTGTAGCTTTTATTGCAGACATGGCATCATCGGAGCAGCGTTCCGAAGGTTGATCTGCCCGGTAGAGAGTCTGATAGAAACCTTTCGGGAGGTTCGAAACTGGGTTTTCTACAGATTTTTGTGCACCCTTCCCAATACGCCAACAACACGAGGAGGGTTCCCTACCCATCTCATCCAGTCAAGCATTGGGAATGGATAAAAAAGCGGACCGTCTCTTAAGCGATCCGTTTTCCGGAAATTTTAATTTTCGGCTTCCAACTTACGGATTTTATTCATCCGGCGTACGAACCGCTCTCCCCCATCGAACTCAGCTTTCAGGAAAGCCCTTACGATCTCTTTGGCAATTTCAATACCAATAATTCGGGCTCCCAGACACAGCACGTTCATTTCATCATGTTCAACACCCTGGTGCGCAGAGTAGGTATCATGGCAAATTCCTGCATAGATGCCCTTCATTTTGTTAGCCGCCACACACGCCCCGATCCCTGAACCACATATAATAATCCCCCGGTCTGCTTTACCAGATTGGACTGCACGCCCAACTTTTTCTGCATACTCAGGGAAATCGACGCTCACCTGGCTGTCAGTACCCAAGTCAATGGTTTCATGCCCGGCTGCATGTACCGTTTCAAGGATGGTCTCTTTCAACGGAAAACCCCCATGGTCACAAGCAACAGCAATTTTCATTAGTTCCTCTTCTTTTCCATGATGTATAAAAATGCAGGGTTAACATTTCCATTAGAGCAGCGATACAGTAAAGAGTATACAATTCTCGTATAACACAAAGCTGATGGATGTTATAAAATCACTGCTTTTGCCTGCGCCGGCATAAACAGCCAACGATATCCCTGAACACCCAATCCAGCATTTATTCATCAATGGAACCGTCACTGGCTGGACAACTGCCAAACCAGTGACGGTTCCACATCAATTAACCCAAGACTTGCCTGGCTTTCGCAATTACATTCTCAACAGTGAAGCCATACTTTTCAAACAAAACCTTGGCCGGAGCAGACGCACCATAGCTCTCCTGAGTGATCAATGCGCCAAGATCACCAGTATAGCGTTCCCAACCCTGACCAACACCGGCTTCAACAGCCACGCGGGCTTTGACCGACGAAGGCAAAACAGAGTCTCGATAAGCCTGGTCCTGCTTTTCAAACAATTCCCAGCTTGGGAAAGAAATCACTCGCACCTTCACACCTTCTGCTGCCAGCTGTTTGCCGGCTTCCAGCACCAGACTTACTTCAGACCCTGAGGCCATCAGGATCAGTTCCGGGGCACCCTCTCCCAGGTCTGCCAATACATAGGCGCCCTTATCAAGTTCGCTCGCGGGTGCATATATGTCCCGGTCCAGGGTTGGCAAGTTCTGCCGGGTCAGAATCAGGGCGGTTGGGGCATGCCTGTTCTCGATAGCAACTTTCCAGGCTTGCGCGGTTTCATTGGCATCAGCCGGACGCAAGACATTCAGGTTGGGAATCGCCCGCAGGGCAGCAAAATGTTCAACAGGCTGGTGAGTGGGGCCATCTTCACCAACCCCAATGCTGTCATGCGTGAAGACATAGATCACCTGAAAACCCGATAATCCAGCCAGACGAATAGGCGGACGCATATAATCGGAAAAGATCAAGAAACCACCACCATAGGGAATCAACCCGCCAAACAGATACATACCATTCAATATTGCCCCCATAGCATGCTCTCGCACCCCGAAATGGAAATTGCGGCCGGTAGGCGCATCCTTTTGAAAAGCTTCCAACCCATCCATCCAGGTCTTATTAGAAGGCGCCAGGTCGGCGGAGCCGCCCATTAATTCAGGCAGTGTAGATGCAATCGCGTTGATCACTTTTCCGGATGATGCACGTGAAGCAATACCTTTCTCATCCGCCGGGAAAACGGGCAAGGCCTCTGTCCAGTTCGCAGGTAATTCTCCTTTCAGGCGACGCTTTAGTTCAGCAGCCTTAATCGGGGATTCTTTCGCGAAGTCTTCCAGCCTGGCATTCCAGGCTTTTTCAGCTTTAGAGCCTGTATCCACTGCCTGCCGGTAAAAGTCGAGGACATCCTCAGGAACATAGAAACGCGGCTCAACCGGCCAACCCAGGTTTTCTTTAGCAGCATTCAGTTCAACGTCGCCTAACGGTTCTCCGTGAACCTTGGAAGTACCCTGTTTGTTGGGCGCGCCAAAACCAATCTGGGTACGACATACAATCAGTGACGGACGTTCATCTTTCCTGGCAGCCTGGATGGCATTATCAATTGCTTCGACATCATTGCCATCTTTCACATATTGTACGTGCCAACCGTACGCTTCAAAGCGGGCTCCGCGGTTCTCAGTAAAGGCCAGGTCAGTAGCGCCATCAATTGAGATACGATTGTCATCATACAGATAGATCAGACGCCCCAGGCTGAGATGGCCGGCCAGGGAAGCCGCTTCTGAAGATACACCTTCCATCAGGTCGCCATCAGTAACAATAGCATACACATAGGAATCGATCAGTTCTCGCTGGTAAAGCGCTGCGAGGTGTGCAGCCGCCACCGCCATACCAACACCAGCCGCAAAACCCTGCCCTAACGGCCCCGTAGTCATTTCAACGCCGGCTGTATGGCCGTACTCAGGATGGCCGGGGGTTTTGCTGCCCCATTGACGGAAATTTTTGAGATCTTCAATCTCCAGCCCATATCCGGTTAAGCAAAGCAGGGAATAGAGCATCATTGATCCATGTCCACCTGAAAGGATAAAGCGATCACGTCCGGCCCATTTCGGGTTTTTAGGATTGTGCCGCAGGTGTCTGGTCCAAATAGTGTACGCCATGGCTGCAGCTCCCATCGGGAGACCGGGGTGTCCGGAATTGGCCTGCTGAACCCCGTCTGCAGACAGAAAGCGGATCGCATTAATCGCGCGAGTTTCAAGGTCTTGATTACTCATGGGTCGTATCTTCCTCCGAAAAAGTTTCCAAAAAATAATATTGCAGGTCCCAAAAGGACCTGGAAATGTACATTCCCTTTTTTTGTTGCACGGTGCAACAATACCCAGTTTAAGGATTTTACCATTATATTCTTAGTTCTGAGACAGAAACTGGATTTTTATACTTTTTAGATGTGGACATCTTATTAGGCGCCATCCAGGTCTTCGATTCTCAAACCAGTGAGTGTTTCTCCAGAGCCAGAAACCCCTGTAAAAGCATATTTGATGATGTGCTTTTTATTCATTCAGTCTATAATTACAGGGAAATCATCCTTCGAAACAACAATAATCTGAGGAGGCAATATGCCGGATTTAAACTCATCGGAAGAAATCACGAGTGCCATCAATTCTCTGCAAAGTAAACTCAGAATTCTTCAGGAAACCGTTCAGTTGACCAATATACGAGATACAGTCGAAGATATGCTTACGACGGTAAACAATCTGGATAAACGAGTTACTGATCTGCGAAACAAAGGGTATGCTTTTAACAAAAATCTTGAAGATCAGGCTGAAAACTACAGAAAGCAATGGGAAAAACTCTACCCACCAATAGAAAAGCAAATAACGGCCCAGGTTTCCGTATTACGAACTGCCTTTGACCCGCTGGAGTTGCAGATGCGACAACTGGCGCAACTCAGCAACAATCCGACCGCTGCCAGACCTTCAATTAGAAGCTTGGAAACCAGTCTTAAAACCATGGAAGACAAGGTCGATGCCAGTGAACGCACGATCAGCGGGATGTATGATCAGTTTTACAGCCAGCTGAACAAAATAAAAACGAAATTATATAAACTTGAATGGATGATGACAGAACTGGCAGAAGCCAGCTTCCAACTTCTGCCAACAGAATCCGGTATTATGGCTGTCAAAGCTGTTTGGGTCAAAACCGGAGAAGAACAGAAAGGCGATCCAGAAGGCATCCTGTACCTGACCGACCAGCGTCTACTTTTTGAACAAAAAGAAAAAGTTGCGACGAAAAAAGTTTTATTTATTGCTACAGAAAAGGAAACAGTTCAGGAACTCTTGTTGGAAATTCCTTTGTCCATGGTAGATGGGATTGAAATAAGTAAGCATGGGTTAATGAAGAACGAAGATCATATAAATCTAAAGCTTGCCACTGGGGCTCCGATGCAAACAGCGTCCTTCCATATCTGGCAAGCCAACCAGGAATGGCAAGCCTTGATCAACCGTGCAAAGGCGAAAGAATTTGACAAGGACCGCGCCCTGGAAATCGACCAGGAAATTCTGGACAAGATCAGTTCTGCTCCAACCCAGTGCCCATCATGTGGTGGAAATATCAATCAGGTTGTGCTGCGTGGAATGGACAGCATCAAATGTGAGTTTTGTGGATTCACCATCCGTCTTTAGCATTTCTTTATGCTGCGTTTGACAATCCTGCATACCAATGACCTGCATGGTCGGGTACAAAAGTTAGCGCGCATCACCACCCTGGCAAAAAAGATCGACAAAGAAGTAACCGCTCAGGGTGGTCATTGTGTCCTGTGGGATGCCGGTGATGCAGAAGACACAACTTTGCTTGAAAGCAGCCTGACCAAAGGCGGTGCCATGATGGCACTGCTAAAAACAGCCGGGTACGATCATGAAACCCTTGGAAATGCATCCCCAATTCGGTATGGGCCTCAAGTGGTTAGTATGCTGGCTGAACGCCTGGGGCAGCCGCTGCTCTGTGCGAATATGTTCAACCAGAAGACGGGTGAACTTATTGATGGTTTGCAGCCCTATGCGCTTGAGATTTTTGGAGACTTGAAAGTTGGAGTAATTGGCCTGACCGACCCAATCGGTGCATATTCAATTTTCGACCTCAAGATGGGAAAACCTCTTGAGCTGTTACCTGTCTTGATCGAGCAGATAAAAGCGAAGGGGGGAAAAACTGTCTTTCTTCTGTCACACCTGTCCTCCGCGGTAGATTTTGAAATTGCGAAAGCGATTAAGGGCCTGGATGTAATCATTGGCGGACATGATCACCAGCTAATTTCTCCACCGGAAATAATCAACAATACCCTGATTGTCCAGGCCGGGGAATTTGGTGAATTCCTTGGACAGCTTGACCTGGATATTGACATACAAACCGGGCAAATTACAAACTGCCATCATCAGCTTATTCCGGTTGATGACAACATTCCCCAAGATATTTATCTGCTGCAGACATATAAAACTGAACAAGAAAATGGTCAACAAATGATGCAGCGACTGATTGGCGAACTGCTTGATCCATTCCCCCTACAACCTGAGCAGGAATGCCCTGCAGGCAATTTACTGGCAGATGCACTTCTGGACCGCTTTCCAGAGGCTCAGATAGCGCTGGCTTTACCTGGTCAATGGACAACCGGGTTGAAAGCAGGTATGGTTACCTTTGGAGATCTGTACAGCGCAACCCGCTCTACGTCCAACCCCGCATTCATCGAACTTACCGGAGGACAAATCCTTCAATTCCTGAATCAAGCCCTGAAACCAGAACTCATAAGAAAAAAAATCAGACCTCTCCGCGGTCAGATCGTCGGCTTTCCGCATATTGCCGGTCTGTCAGTCAAATACGATCCAAAAACCTGCCAGGTTGCCCGGGCTCTGATCGGCCAGGAAGAATTACATCTCGATCAGGTTTACCCTGTTGCTACAACAGATCTGGAAATCTCGGACTATATCAATTACCTGGTAATCCCTGATGAAAAGGTTGACTATGAAGTTCCTACTATCATGCCTGAAATGCTGGAGGAATATATTTCCAGGTATTCCCCCCTGAAAGCACCAGCGAATGACCGGATTACCAAAGAGTAAATATGCCCGGGAATAGTCAGCAAAAAAAGATTTGGCTCATTGTCGGGATATCACTTTGCGTTGGATCGCTCCATTTCATTACTGGCGAAAAATACTCGGGACCTTTTCCACTATTTGTAAATGGATACATGATAGATATCCTGCTGCCACTCTCATTGTACTTCCTCTTATGTTTACCAAATCTGGACAAATCAATCCTGAAATCCTGGTTTGCCAAAGCACTACCTGTTTTTTCTGTCGGACTGACCGTTGAAATACTGCAATATCTGGGTATCCCAATTTTCGGACAAACCTATGATCCGATTGATTTTTACATGTATGCCATTGGGATTATCCTGGCCGCATTACTTGACAAGCAATTTTTTCCACACATTTTCAGCTTCTGGAATAATCATGATGAGGAAATCCGATGATACGAACCATTGAAGAACTGGCTATGAATGCCTGGCCAACACATAAAACGGTTAATTATGATGGTTGGATCCTGCGGTTTGCTGAAGGGTATACACGTCGTGCAAATTCAGTAAATCCACTGTATTCATCTAATCTCCCAGTGGAAGAAAAAATCGAATTTTGCGAACAGTTATACCAAGCAAAAGGAATCGAAATTGCCTATAAGATGACAACATCCTGCTTGCCAAAGGATCTGGATGCGCACCTTGAAAGAAGAGGCTATCGAATTACGGCACAAACAAACATCGATATACTTGACTTGTCCGGTTGGGATGCTCCAGAGGAGGCTGACATCTGTGAAAGCCTGACGGCAGAATGGCTGGATGCCTTCTGCCAAATGAGTAATACCTCCCCAGAAGATAAAAAATCGTCACAAAAGATCCTGGAATTGATCGTTCCCCGAACTGCATATGCAGCCCTTTGGCAGGAAAACCAGTTGGTTGCCTGCGGGCTTGGTGTCCTGCAAAACGGATATTTGGGTTTTTTTGATATTATCGTCGATGAAAAACATCGTCGAAAAAGCCTGGGACAAAAGATCATGAAAGGCATCACTTCCTGGGGAAAACAGAATGGAGCACAAACTGGATACCTGCAGGTTATGCAAAACAACCCCGCGGCGCTTCGACTTTACTCAAACTTGGGGTTTAAAAAGTTATACGAATACTGGTACAGGGTGAAACCAGAAGATTAAGCATCCCGACCGAGTCGGCGTCCACTTTGGGTATCAAAGTAATACATCTTCTCTGGAACTATCGTTACTGCAACACGATCCCCAACAACCAGAGACCAATCGAGGGAACAACTTGCGGTGTATGTCCAATCGCCGGTTCGAATATGAATCAGTTGCGTACGATGCGAGTAATCGGGCTCAACAACTTCAACTTCCCCGCGCATCAGCACATCTTTGGTATCGAATGGAACAGGTTTAACGGCCTCGGAGCGAACCCCCAATGTAATCGCCTGGCCTTGTGAAACCCTTTTCAATACCCCTGGTGATAACTTAGATTCGAACCAATTCCCCATTACCAACCGGCTTCCCTGTACCTGCCCACCTTCCAATAAATTCATGGGTGGAAGACCAACAAAACCAGCCACAAAAGTATTGACTGGTCTCTCCATGATCTCAGAAAATGTTCCCACCTGTTCAATTTTTCCAGCTCGCATGATCGCCAACTGGTCTGCCAGGGCAATTGCATCAACCTGGCTATGGGTCACATATAACGCTGTAATATCAAATTGGCGAAGTAATTTCTTGAGTTCACCACGTGTCTTTTCCCTTAATTTTGCATCCAGGTTAGCAAGCGGTTCATCCAATATAAAAAGCTTTGGGTTCCGAACCAGTGCCCGGGCAACCGCAAGCCTTTGTTGTTGACCTCCAGAGAGTACACCAGGCTTTCGCCTGAGAAGTTGTCGAAAACCGAATCCCATAAGATTTGATGTCGCTTCAACGCGTGCCCGAGTTTCCTCATCTTTGATATTATGAACCCAAAAATAAAATCGCAAATTTCCTTCCCCTTCAAAATGAGGATAAAGGGCATAAGATTGGAAAACCATTCCGATATGCCTCTTTTGTGCTGGCGTCTTACGCATATCAACACCATCATAATAAATTTGTCCGATATAATTTCTCTCAAGACCCGCTACGGTTCGCAACAAAGTTGTTTTACCACATCCTGATGGACCGATAAATACGAATGTTTTTCCATTTGGAATAGTAAGGTTAATATTATCCAGTGCGGTAATCTTTTTATACTTTGCAAGATTTGAACTTTCCCTGTCCATAAATGTAACAGAGATATTTTCCAACTGGATGGTTGCCATACTTCCTCGTTATTAATACTTTGAATTCAACGGTTTTTCTGGTAGAACAATCTGCCCTTCCCCGGGATCGCCAACAAGTGTTACCTTATGTGGGCGATTTACTACAAGATGAGCAGTATAGGCAATCATGAGTGCGTCTAAAATATCTGGGGGTAAAATTTTTCCCAATGGAAGGGAGCCCCTCAGTAAGCGAAAACGAGTTACTTCTTCAAAAAAATCCATCGGATTATTAATTTCCAAACCGCGTTCGAACAAAACCAGTTGACGCTGCAAACGCCCTTCAAGAGTGATCCGTGACAAGGGAACTTGTTCTAAAAGAACCGTAAAACATGCCTTTGCGTTTGTCTCCATCACCAAGTTTTCGGGCTGATCATGTGGATATGCCTGGAAACCTAATTTCAGAATTTCCTTATACAATCTTATACTTTGGTGTATCCGAAGAGATGCATCTTCTCCCCTGAAAGGGGTTCTCCCAACATTAACCTTAACTTGTTTCAACTGATATTCAGACACACGCATATCATATTTTCTCCCCCGTTTGGGTTTCGGTGATAACATATCCCGAAACTCATCATCCTGCATCAATCCCTGATTTAAACTGACTGGAGCCCCAATTGCCACATTTGCAGACAAATGTTGTTTAATATAAAAAAGCAATTTATCCAAAGTATAACGACCTGAAGCAATTGGTTTCTTCGCCATATCCAGTGCTGAGAAGACATATGGTTTCTGGCCTGAAACCAGACTGACGCCGATGAAAGTTCTGTCTGCAATATTCATAGTAAGATATGTTTGGCTAGCGTTGACAGTACCAGTGTAGCGCAAAAAGGTAACGAATGCAACAAAGATACAAGGCTTTTCTATTCACGATAATATTGGTATCCAGTTTATTCTGGATTCGATTTAGTGTCGAGCAACCGACCATCTTAAAAAAGGATAATCTGCAAACCCCACATAAAGGTTTTTCTGCACCGGATTTCACCCTGCAAACCCTGGATGGAATGCTGGTTACACTTTCAGAATATCAAGGTCAGATCGTCCTGCTCAATATTTGGGCAAGTTGGTGTGGACCATGCCAGGCAGAAATGCCTGCCATGCAGCATATCCATGAAAAATACCTGGATCGAGGCGTGATTATATTAGCGGTCAATGCGACCTATCAGGATAATACTGATAACGTCAACGGCTTTGTGCAAGAGTTAGGATTGACTTTCCCTGTATTGCTTGATATCAATGGACAGGTTGCCAAACTTTACCAATTGCATTCACTACCAACCTCTTTCTTTATCGACAGGAATGGCATTATCAAGGAGGTAATAATTGGCGGACCAATGTCCGGCGCCCTGCTGCAATCCCGGATTGAATCTCTGCTTATGGAATAGCCACAATGTTCCCAGCCATCGAACTTGGACCGCTCTCATTTCCTGCCCCTGCCCTGACACTTTTTCTGGCGACCTGGCTGGCGCTCTTCCTGACTGAAAAGACTGCGCAAAAAAAAGGCTTCGAAGCGGCAAAGCTCTACAATTTATCGCTTATAGCAATGGGGACAGGAATAATTGGATCCCGCTTGGTTTATATTGCCCGATATCCTGGAGCATTTGTTGAAAATCCAGGCAGCCTGTTCTCACATAACCCAGGCCTGCTGGATCTTTGGGGAGGACTTCTCTTTGGTGTTTTTTCAGCATTGGGATATGGCCAACGAAAAGATCTTAAGCTATTCCCAACACTTGATATACTGACACCTGGGTTTGCAGTCCTGGCCATAGGCCTGGGAATTTCTCATCTTGCCTCTGGAAATGCATTCGGGATGCCAGCAAATCTTCCCTGGGCAATAGACTTGTGGGGAACAAGGCGACACCCCAGCCAGATTTATGAATCAGTCATTTCAATGATAATATTCGGTTTTATCTGGTCCCAAAAGAACAAGGCAAAAAAAACGGCAGGCTCACTCTTCTTTGAATTTGTTGCTCTGACTTCCGGAAGCCGACTATTCCTTGAAGCTTTCCGCGGGGATAGTATCCTCGTATTTGGAGGAATACGAGTAATACAAATTGTTACCTGGTTTCTCCTGGCGATTTCCCTTTATTTTATTTTCAAATTAGGAAAAAAGAAAACCGATGGATAAAGTAATTATAAAAAATCTTCGCGTCCGTGGAATCCTGGGTATTTATGATTGGGAACGTAATCGTAAACGGGAAATATTGATAAACGTCACCCTCTATACCAACACCCGGGTAGCTTCAAAAAGCGACTCAATCGATGATTGTGTTAACTATCAACCAATAGCAGAAAAACTACGGTCATACACAAAAACCGCTGCCCGGATGACCGTTGAAGCTCTGACCGAAGACTTGGCAAATATTTGTTTGAACGAATCCGGTGTAATGAAAGTAACTGTACGGGTAGAAAAACCAGGCGCCATAAAAGGTTCAGAATCAGTTGGTATAGAAATTGAGCGCCCTTAGAGGATTTATTCAAATAGAAACACTAAAATTGCAGCGGCGAAGCCCCTCGGGAGATATTGTCCAAGAATTCCTGCCTGGTACCTAAATTGGCACGAAAAGCTCCATGCATCGCAGAGGTAGTCATACGAGCATCGTGCTTTTTGACACCTCGCATGACAGAACAAAGATGAACTCCTTCAACTACGACTGCCACTCCCTGAGGTTGTAATAAATTATGGATATAATCAGCAATTTGACGTGTCATGCGTTCCTGAACCTGCAGACGACGGGCAAACATATCAACGACGCGGGGTATTTTTGACAATCCAACAACTTTGCCACTCGGGATATAAGCTACATGTGCCCTCCCTAGAAACGGCAGCAAATGATGTTCACACAGGCTATAAAATTCAATATCTCTAACAAGAACCATCTCGTCATAAGAAATATCGAAAATGGCATTGTTAATCAATTTTTCTTGGTTAACAGTATAGCCATTAAGGATTTCTGCATACATCCTAGCAACGCGACGCGGTGTATTAATAAGACCTTCACGTTCAGGATTTTCACCAAAAGCAACCAGCATGGCTAGAATTGCCTTTTCAACAGCCTTTCCATCAATACCACTTGTATCAATATCTTCCTGGGTTAGATCATCATCAAAATCCATCATTTTTCGAATTCATCCTTTGAAAAAAAAGGCCCGGCAATGATTTGCTGGGCCAGTAATATCCTAATCTACAGAACCTCAGTCAACGTAGGGTTGAATTAAACCGAATGACCCATCTCGTCGCTTATAAAGAACCTGAATAGCATTTTCCTCTGCATTAAAAAATATAAAGAATCTGTCATGCCCAAGCATCTGCATTTGTTCGATTGCCTCAGCTTCATTCATTGGAATCAAGGCAAACTTTTTTCGGCGCACAACACTTGCCGTCTCTTCTTCTTCTTCATATGATGGCAATGGTTCCACCACTTCGGCAGCCGACCGTCCATCCCCACGACCACGTTTTCGTTTTCCTTTATACCGATCAATCTGACGCTGAACTTTATCCAGAGCAGAATCAAATGCAGCAAAGATATCATCTGCTCTTTCTTCAGAACGTAAGATAAATCCCCTGCCTCGCACTGTGATCTGAGCAACCTGTCGATCTGAGGCGCTACGTGCTGATTTGGCATGGGAAAGTTCTACACGCGTTTCCTCAATTTCCTTGAGATACCGATCCAATTTACTGGCTTTATCCGATACATAATTATTCAAGCGATCGGATACTTCCATATTTCGACCTTGAATCTCGAATCTTTGAGCCATAGTTCCTCCATTCTTATGTTTGATCATACCAGCACCATCAATCAACTATCACTACGGTAGGACAAAGCCCTTGCAACAGTAATCGCTTTTACACCCAGCGCCCCTGCATTCATAAGCGCTCTTGCACAAGAAGATAGGGTTGCCCCGGTTGTGGCAACATCGTCTATCAGGATAATCTGTTTCCCTTGAATCAACTTTGGGATGGCCTGAAAAGCATCCATCACATTACTTCGCCTCGCTACGACAGACAAACCAACCTGAGTTGTGGTTTCCCGAGTCCTGAACAATGCACGCGGGTTGTAATCCCAATCCATTAATAAGGCAAGTGGATATGCAATCAATCCAACTTGATTATACCCGCGTTCCCCCCGTCGATGTTTTCCCAACGGCACAGGGACAACCATATCTGCAGACCAGGATAATTGTCTCAAAAACATGATTATCTGGCTGGCCAAGGCATCGCCCAATCCCATGTCCCGTCTGTACTTCAAACGATGTAATGCATTTCGAACAGGACCTTCAAAAGCAGCCCAGCTTCTCAAAATCTGATAATCTGGTAGTTTCTGACCACAGGCATCGCACAACCTCCACGATTCCAAAGGAATTCCACATACAGCACAGACTGGTCCTGAGATCAAGTTCACGTTTTCCTGGCAATCCGGGCACCAACGATAATTTGGGCGTTCACATCCCCCACATTTTGGCGGAAATATCAGATCCAATCCCGTCCAAAATAATCCTTGAAGATAATACTTCCACATAATCGAATAATAGGTGATGTTTTCTAACCGCCTGACATTAATGGGCCAAAGGCATCAACAAGACGTAATGCTGCTGGTGTTAGCAGGATAATCATAATTGAAGGGAAGATTAATAACCCCATGGGAATAATCATGATCGTCGGCGCTCTGTGGGCTTTTTCTTCTGCGAACTGCCTTCGCTTCATACGCATCTGTTCCGATTGAATACGCAAGACCTTTGCCATACTGACACCCAAGGATTCGCTTTGTATAACCGCAGCAACAAAACTGGTTAACTCCGGCAAATCGATACGATCAGCCATATCTTTCAGCGCTTCACGTCTGACCTTTCCCAATTGAACTTCACGAATTGCGCGGGCAAACGCCAGTGACAATTCATTCTCCCACTTCTCGCTGACCTTTGACATTGCAGCATCAAATCCCAAGCCAGCCTCAACACAAATTGTCAATAAATCCAAAGCATCTGGCATGGCTTTCCTGATTTCCTGTTGGCGCCTGTTTATCTTGCTTCTTAACCATAATTGAGGAAAGAAAAATCCAACAACCGAAAAAATCAACAAAAATAGCAAAAATTGAGAGAACTTAAACTTCGATATAAAGTAAAACAGAGTGAGAAAACCATCAAAGACAAAAGCAACGACAAACCTTGTTGCAAGAAAAGTCGCGGCATCAATTCGTCCCGGATTACCTGCCAGTTCTAATTGTCTGGTAGTTTGCTGCAATACTTTCTGTGGTGTAAATTTTGCTGAGATCTCCCCTGCTTTTCGAATAAATGGAATTAAAACCCTTTCTGCAAAAGGTTGCGAAAGTTCAATCTCTTCCAGGGAGACAATCTCTCCACGAGCACTGAACTCTGCAAGGCGCGATTCCAATGGATCAATTTCGTCTTCTTCTTCAACAGTTCTTCTCCCCACCAGAATAAGAACAATTGCACCAGCAAGAACAATCAATCCTAATACGATCCATACAATCATTTTGTATCAAACCTCAATATCTGCTATTTTCATCATAACAAAATAACCAATCGCAATCAAAAAACCAGCCAAAGCAAGTGCCCCTCCACCACACCAGGGACCCTTAATAAAGAAAAACATGAAATAAGGGCGTTGTACAAACCAAAGAAAAACCGTTAGAATAATCGGTATCATTGCCAGGAATTGTCCTGACGCACGCACTTGCGAAGTCAGCACCCGAATTTCACCCTTAATGCGAACGCGTTCTCGGATCGTAAATGCAATCGTGTCCAGAATCTCAGATAGGTTACCTCCGACTTCTCTCTGAACGTTTATTGCAGTGATAACAAAGTCAAGGTCATCACTTGGAATGCGGCGTATCAAATTGTCCAGAGCGCTTTCCATTGGGATGCCGATTTGAATCTCTTGCACCACCCTGTGAAATTCATCTGCTATCGGAATCGGAAGCTCCTTACTGATCGCTTCCATGGCCTGCAGCGTTGAATATCCAGCCCGGAGACCATTGACCATTAGGTTAAGCATATCACCAAGCTGGTCATTAAATTTTAGCAAACGCTGACTTTGCTGACGTTTTACATAGATCCTTGGCAAGAAAGCCCCCACAACCACGCCAATCAACAATGAAATAATATTCCGCCCTCCGATCAGGAAGGCTAACAATCCAACAACAAAAATCGAAATGATGATCAGGGCATAATATTCCACAACTTTAAACTTCATATCAGCCCGTGCCAACTCACGGGCCATACGATCACCAAAAGATGTCTTTTCAACTTTCCGGCTTACCCAATCCGTAACATAAGAACCATCACTGTCCCTCTTTTCACTCTCATCTTCCTCCAGGTAACTCCCAAGCCGGTCTTCTACCAGTGTACGTTCACTATTAGAAGATACAATCACCCCAATAATCAGTAGAATGATAACAACTATTCCACCAATAACCAAAATCCAGGTCCACATAAGCTAACCGTTTCCTAAATTACCTAGTAACGTCTTCTCTCACCAACGCCAAAAATTGTTGGCGGGAGATTGATACCGGATGCTTCAATCTTATCAATGAATTTGGGGCGCAAACCAGTTGGCTTAAGCCGCCCAACGATCTTTCCATCCTCAATGCCGGTCTGCTCAAAGACAAACAAGTCCGTCATTGTAATCACATCACCTTCCATACCACTGACTTCAGTAATATAGGTCACCTTTCGGGTACCATCCCTCATACGAGATTGTTGTACTACAACATCGATTGCCGAAGAAATCTGCTCCCTGATGGCCTTTGCAGGCAACTCCATCCCAGCCATCAAAGTCATCGTTTCAAGACGAGAAAGGGTATCGCGTGGAGAATTGGAGTGCAGTGTGGTCAAAGAGCCATCGTGACCTGTATTCATCGCCTGCAACATATCCAAGGCTGCTTCATCACGAATCTCACCAACTACTATTCGATCTGGACGCATACGTAAGGAGTTTACCACCAACTGTCGAATAGTGATTTCACCACGTCCTTCAATGTTAGGAGGACGTGATTCGAGTGTGACAACATGTTCCTGACGAAGCTGCAGTTCGGCTGCATTTTCTATTGTCAGGATTCTTTCATCGCCAGGAATAAACCCGGACAAAATATTAAGCAGCGTAGTCTTTCCAGAACCAGTACCACCGGCGATAACCATATTTAGTTTTGATTCAACACAAGCTTTTAGGAATTGAAGCGCTTCCGGAGAAATAGAGCCAAACTGAATCAATTGTTCAACTGTAATCGGGTTCTTGGAAAACTTACGAATGGTGAGTGTCGGACCGACCAATGATATAGGCGGAATGATTGCATTCACACGAGAACCATCTGGTAAACGGGCATCTACATAGGGGCTTGATTCGTCAATACGCCGACCTAAAGGGGCAACAATGCGATCGATGATACGCATGACATGATCATTATTTTCAAATGTGACCGGCACACGATGTAACTTCCCTTTGCGCTCGATGTATATGTTTTTTGCACCGTTCACCATGACTTCTGTGATTGTCTCATCTTCCAAAAGCGGCTGCAGCGGTCCTAGCCCCAGAAGTTCTGCCGCTATCTGTTCAAATAATCGAGCCCTCTCTGGCCTGGAAAGGACTATGTTTTCTTCCGATAGGATTTGTTCAAAAAGATCCTGAATTGTCCTTCGAACCTCATCCGTTTTTCCAATATCCATTGATGGATCAAGTTCTGCTAGAAGTTTATTTTGAACCCGTGTTTTTAGGTCAAGGTAACTACCAACTTGTGGGCCAGACGCAGGAGCACTTGTCCTGCGAGCCTGTAACGATGATAACCTGGAACCTTCCCCACCACCTTGATCTCCTGGCATATTTTGCGAACCACCCTGCCCTTGTTCAATACGTTTAAGTAACGACATAATATCTCCTCACAAAACCGGCATCCGCCTAACCGCCAAATTCAATTTCTTCCACTTTAGATAAAGCCGTTCGTAGACTTTCTGCCAGGGCATAAATTCCTCTTGCAGCCGGTTGTGTCTTTTTATCTATTACAAAGGGAATTCCGCGGTTTACAGATGGGATCACGACGCGTTCATCCAAAGGAATAGTCGCAACAATTTCCTGTTTTAGATTCTCACCGATTCTTTCGGATGTAATGGCAATGCGTTTGTCGTATTTATTCATGGCAAATACAATTCGCTCTCTTGCAATCCCCAGCGTTTCTAATACATCCAGGAACAACCGACAGTTTTTAATGGCTGGAATATCTTGTGTTGTCAACAAAATAATGGAACTGCTAACATCAATAGCCCCAAGCGTAATGTCTGTCAAAAGAGATGTTGTATCAACAATGACATAAGCATAAAGCTGCTGTAAATACTCTAAAACCTTGACAAACTGGTCTGAGGTTACATTTTCAGCTTCAGCGGGTTGTGATGGTGCCGCTAGTATATGGATTCCCGAGCCTGCGTGTTTGATCATTATTTCATCAACGATATCCGGATCAAGTTCATCCACTCTTGGAGCGACATCAATAATAGTATTTTTGCCCTGTTCATTTACAAATACTGCGACATCACCAAATTGAAGGTTCCCATCCACGATAACAACACGGGTATCTTCATTATGCAGCGCAATAGCGAGATTGACAGCTACTGTCGTGCATCCGGTGCCTCCTTTGGGGCTGTAAATTGAAACGATTTTTCCCTGCGAAAATGAACGAGCCTGAACCGGTTTTAACCCAGAAGATGATTGTAATGGAATGGACTGTATACTTTTCGCCCGCTCTTGAACAGCCATTTCACTTGCCCGGCGGATGGCAGAGATCAACTCGTCCCCCATGGGAGGTTTGGTCAAAAAATCTCTTGCCCCAGCTAACATAGCCTTACGCATATAATTTTGATCCCCCTGGACCGACAATATCACTACTTGGATGTATGGTTTACTTTTCCGGATTGTTTCAGTTGCCGCGATCCCATCGATATCCGGCATATTGATGTCCATCAGAACAACATCAGGATCAAGTTCTTGTGCTAATTGGATCCCTTCCTTGCCTGTTTTTGCCGCGCCAACAACTTCGACATCAGATTCGAACTGCAATAATTTACGAACATTCTCACGTGTTTCTGCAATGTCATCAACAATCAAAACGCGAATCTTATCGCCAACAGCCATAATGTCCTCTAATTCAGATTAGCACAACGCTATTCTTCAGTATTTACAGTAATTACATCATTGGGCAAGAAGGGAAGTATCAATTCATCAATTCTTGGTTCAACTGCATAAGGCAACTTTGCCGGGACAGGGATATTATATTGGCTCAAGAGGTACTGCAGTGTTGCACTTTCAGTTGCAACACGAGATTCATCGCTGGCATTCCGCAAGGTAAGCGATAATTTTGCGCCGCTATACATAAGATAGGTGAGTGCAACTGAATCTTGCGGAGACACAATCAGGGTCAACAAATCTGGAATCTCAGCACTTACAATCGGCGTGACGACTTCTTCTTCCGGAGACTGGGTACTTCCTACTTGAGCTGCTTCCGTCAGCGGGAAGGTTCCCATGCGCATCACAACCACATCCTGCAAAATCATCTGGCAAACCATGCGCGGTCGTTGCTCTTCACCTGGCACAATGTAAATACCCTGCTGATAAGAAGGTTCAACTTCCGTACGTCCCTGAACCGGTCCTGTTACACCTTCAAACATAGACGAATTCAAGATCAAAGAGACGCCCGGCATATCACCAGGGGGCACATTCGCCGGAGCAACCAGAGTTCCGATATTATTGGGCAAAGACGATTGGAAAGATGGGTCAATATCTACAAACAACATACATGCAGTAAGATTTACATGCGCACCTTTGGAAACACCAAAAGCAACCGATTCAAGACGTGTGGTTGGTATCGTCGTAGCCGTCATTCCTGGAGGAATGATTGATGCCCATTGAGGACCTTCTAGAGCAATTGCCGCAGTCGACTCTACGATCATTGATTGCGTCAGTGGAACTCCAGGCTCCAGAGGATAACGGGCAACTTTTCCTACGATTTCACCTATCTCATCCTGTCGGATCATTACCGTTACATATTTATCTTGCGGAATTGACATTGTCCCCAAGGCATCTTCCTTGATCTCGGCACCTTGAGGAATGCTTTGTTGAGAGATAACAATATCAACAAAAGTAATTTCCGGCGTCTCCTGAGCAGTCAGGCCGGGGAGCAAACGGCCAAAGGCGAGGAAAGCTACTCCCAAACCAACAACCACTATTAATATTAAGAAGATATAGATTCGTCCACGACGCATTGGAGTCTCCTTCACATATGCATATTATTTCGATGAAGTGTATCATAAGAATTATACAGTAAATATCTCGAAATCGTTATTAGTAAAAAAGGGGGAAAATAAAAAAAAGTTTTTTTACAACCATGGCGGATAACATCAAGACTTGAATAATATCAGAAAATGGAACTATATTTCAAAAGAAACATCCCAACGAAATATCCAAATAAAAAGGAGCAGGTTTGAACCTGCTCCTTTTGCCAATTACATTGATTTGGATTCTAGCTGCCACCAACGCCCTGGGCGCCTTGCATCTGATCCTGGATGGCGGAAAAGACGTTACCGATCTCAGTTCCGAGTGCGAGCAAGATTGCGATAACGACGACTGAAACCAGAACGAGGATCAAAGCATACTCTACCAAACCTTGGCCTTTTTCTTTCGGTGCGAATAACATAATCAATTTCTCCTTTATAGAATAGAATTCGAAAAACCAACTCAATTACTAACCTTATTATAGCAACACGGCATAATTTTTCAAGAAATAAAAATTACAGTTACCTAACAAAGTAACCAAACTTTCAATTCTGATAATTAGCTCACTGCCGGGACGGTAAATGTGATTCTGGTACCTTTCCCGATTACGCTGTCGATTTCAAAATTGCCGCCTAACATCTCTGTGCGTTCCTTAATCAATGTCAGACCCAGGCTCTTATTGTCATTCAATGAATCAAGATCAAAACCTTTACCGTTATCGTCAACAGTCACTTTGATCGCTTCGGTACCCATATCCAGGTGGACTTTTACCAAATTCGCCTGACTGTGCCTGGCCGCGTTTCCTAATAACTCTTGTACAGCACGGAAAATCATCACTTCTAAATAAGGTTCAAGCCTGCGCTCTTTTCCAGTTACAGTGACATTCACTTCCATCCCACCTTGTTCTTTAAGTACACCGGCATATTTCTGAAGTGTTGGGGATAAACCAAGATCATCTAACATCATTGGACGCAATTCAGAAATAAAATTACGAACTTTCTGGAAGGTCCCCATTGCCGACGCTTTAAGTGTATCAAGTTCATCGCGCGCTTGGGCAGGATCGATATCAAGCAAGCGCATGGCGATTTCTGTCTGCAGGATAAAGTTCGATAAAGCCTGTGCAGGGCCATCATGCATCTGGCGTGATAGAAGCTGGCGTTCTGCTTCCTGTGCATTTACCACCATCTCAACACTGCTTAGATTCCCCATCCCTTTGGCTGAAACTGATTCGCTACTGATGGGAGAATTTCTTTGTTTGACCAGTTCTTCCAGGATTGATTTAAAGCGTTCAAGATGAGTTTGATCACACTGCAATTTTTCTAACTGCCCTCTCATTACAAACAGCCGCTGTTGTGCGTCGAGTGCAGAGTCATAAGCCATACGCACTTCTTCCATTGGCATTTTGTCAATCTCAGATTGGACTTGCTGTAAATGCGCAGTAATAGCTGCGTTGCGCTGGCTGAGTTTATTTACTTCTCCCTGGCTCTGTTCGATCATCAGCGTAACTTCATCCAGAGAACGCTGAGTTTCCTCCAGTTCAGACTGAAAATTCAATCCTTTAGTGTTTTCCTTTATCCCGGTTCCGTCAAGTTGATTGTCGGCCATAAAAAATCACTCCTGTGATTTGATATCAGTACTTTGCAAATTCACCCACCCGCGTTTGAGTGCGTACACAACAGCCTGAGTGCGATCCTCCACCCCAAACTTCCTAAGAATTGAGGTAACATGATTCTTTACGGTTTGATGGCTAATTCCTAACCGCCCCGCAATCTCTTTATTACTCATCCCGCGCACAACACACGACAAGACTTCCATTTCCCTATCAGACAGGGGATGAAATGGACTTCCCGGCTCACTATAGGAACGCCGTGCGCCTTCCATCTGATCCTCCAGCCATTTCTCCAATTCACGTCGAGAAAAAGAATTCCCTTCCATTACATACTTCCCCGCAGCAACCTCCCGAATAGCCTTAGTCAACCGCTTGGGCTCAATATCTTTTGCACAATACGCTGCGGCGCCAGCCAGAGCAGCGTGAATAGCCTGCTCAAGGTCATCGTACCCGGTAAGCAATAATATCCTAGTCATCAATTTTTCCTGCACAACCTGGTGGGTTACCTGTTGGCCATTCAAGCCTGGCAAATTGACATCTAGGACCGCGATATCCGGACGCAAGGTGCGAATTAATTCCAAGGCATCGTCACCTGAAGCAGCCTGTCCAACAACATCCATATCAGCTTCAAGGGATAAAGCATCCACTACCCCCTGACGGAAAAGAGGATGATCGTCAACGATCAGTAGTTTAATTTTGTTCATAGCAAAACCCGCTTCCCAAGATTCGATAAGAGTATAGCACATGAAGGATGCACAAGCAATTTCAGTATGACAAACATTTTCATTGAAGTCCGGCCGTTGTCACCTGATCCAGCCACGTTCTGGGTGGTTGCAGCGCCCACCATCGAACCCAATACAACCCAATAATCAGGAAAAGCGGTACTGGTAAGTACATCACAACAGCTAAAGAAATTTCTCTAGCCTCAACAAACTGCCAGTAGCAAACCCATGATCCAGCAGATAATGACAGTAGGAAGAAAATGTTCAACCAGGCTCCAGTCACAGGCCATCTGTCCTGGATAACCATCAGTAATAGTATTACCGGTGGCCCCATAACAACGTACGCATTGAGATCTACCGAGAGACCCATCAGCGGGGTAGCTGCTAGTGTGAGACAGGCAACCCAATAAAAACGGCGGAAATCCAAATAGCGCGCCGCCCACCATTCCAAATAAACCAATACAAACATTACTGAAACCAGTACCCACCCGGCTTTTTCTGGCAACGCGGGCCAAATACTTGATAATACCCGCAGAACAGATATTTCCGAAGAAGACCGGCCGCTGCTCACAACCGAACGGATAAATTGTCCAAACCACTGCGGGTAAATAAAGGAAGCAATCACATTCAGGACAAATAGTGTCAGGATCAATGTAATAAAAACCGTCCAGCGCCTATGAGCAAGAATCCAGACCAACAGAAACACCAGGAATGGCAGACCGATCTCCCACTCGATCGTTATCAATGCTAACAAAACACCTACCAATTGATCTTTACCAGTACGCAATCCCCAAAGAATAACCATATACAGCATTGTGGTCAAAATTACAACATCCCCATCCTGCAAAGCTTTTAAGCTGTAAAACCAGACCAAGGGAAAAAGATAAAACCCTATCAAGAATACTCGTCCTGGTCTTCGATCAGTGAGGTCGATGCTGAAATACACCGAAACAATTATCGCGATTTCTAGGATGAGGGTCCAGATAGCCCGGATAATTGCAAACCAATCTGCATCGGGAACCACCACCAACGCGGGGAAAAAAAACGTAAAGATCGCTGTGACAACATCAGGAATGGCTACAAGAGGAATAAACAGGATCAATATATATAAGGGCAGTTCCTGATTATAAGGATATTCACCTGCCAAAGCCGCCCTTCCATAGATATCCCGCTGAACATCTATCGAAACTCCGGTGCTATAGGGGTCAGTCCGGTGCAGTAATGACCGCGCCCCATGCCAGTAAATATTGACATTTCCCCCGGGAAGTCCCTGCAAAAGCAGCAGGTTGATCCATACTGCCCCGGCCAAGATAGCTATCACCCCGATACCGGCCAGGGTCCGTACACCAATCAGGCGCCAATCGATTTTCGATGTTAGTATGGGTGATTTCAAAATCAATCTCCAGATATTTCAATATTCAAGGAAATCCAGGGTAGCTGAACGGTTTATGCCGTGTCTGGTAGGCTAGATATCTCTGGGGCCTTTACCTGTGCCAAAAGTACAGCAGCAAAAATCAAGAAACACCCAGTGATTTGAATAGAAGTCAAGAATTCATTAAGGAATAACCAACCAAAAATCAGGGCAAATACTGCTTCCAGACACATGATCAATGCGGCATCTGTCGGATGTGTATGTTTCTGAGCCCAAACCTGAAACGTATACCCAAGAGCAACAGAGAAAATACCTGCATATCCGATGGCAAGAGCCAGCACGCCCCAATCCGGTGAGACAGACCGCTCAAAAATGAGACCAAAAATCAATTGGAGAACCCCGGCAACCATAAACTGTCCCATAGAAAAAGTCAATGCACTATACCGGGAGGCATACTTACCCAACAAAACCACATGCAATGACCAGAAAAAAGCGCCGAGCATTTCCAGGGTATCCCCAATCTGAATAACAGTTAACTTCCCTCCGGTGCTCAAGAAAAAAGCCCCAACCACTGCAAGAAGGATTGCTGCTACAATCAGCCAATGGGGGCGTTCGCGCCAGCCCCAAAAAACGACCAGTGGTACAAATACAACATACAGACTGGTAAAAAAACCGGCATTTGCTGCAATTGTGTACTGCATTCCAGCTTGCTGTAATGAACTTCCGATAAACAATATACCCCCGGCAATTCCCATCCAGCGTATCTGCCCGGGTCTAAGGATGGCTTTCCTTTTTCGAACAAAAGGATAAAGGACAAGTGCAGCCAAAAGAAAACGAATTCCATTAAAGATAAATACACTTCCCATCCCAGCTGCAATTCGCTGGGCCACGAAGGCGCTCCCCCAAACCAGTGCCACAAAGAAGAGGACGATGTTTGCTTTTATACGCATGGAAATTCTATTCCTGCAGAGGCGGCTGCCAGGCTGAAGCCTGATCAAGCCGGGATTTTTCTTCAGGGTCCAGGGCAATCCCCAGGGCTCCAAGGTTATCTTCTAATTGTTCCAGGGTACGCGGCCCAATGATCGGGCTGGTAATGATCGCATCGGAGAGCAACCAGGCCAGAGCCACTTGTGAAACACTGGCCCCCTTCTCGGCAGAAAATGTATCCAGGATATCCAGCAATTTCCAGTTACGGTCCGTGAAATACTTCTGCACACTTCCCTGGCGAACACTTTCTGGCCGGCTTTCTCGTCTGTACTTCCCAGTCAGGAAACCCGCAGCCAGCGGGCTGTAAGGGATCACACCCAATCCAAGTTTCTGGCAAATAGAACGCAGTTCCCGTTCGAATTCATCACGACGCACCATAGAATAATGCGGTTGAAGAGAGTCAAAACGAGCCAGCCCCAATTTGTCGGACGTCCAGAGCGCTTCCATCAACTGACGAGTATTGTAATTCGAACAACCTATATAACGCACTTTTCCCTGACGGACTAAGTCATCAAAAGCCCGCAGTGTCTCATCACTTGAGACCGAATCATCTGGCCAATGAGCCTGATAGAGATCAATACAGTCCAGCTGCAACCGGCACAGTGAGGCTTCAACCCCGTTCATAATATGGTAGCGACTCAACCCCTCATCGTTGGGACCATTTCCAAGGCGGCTGCGAACCTTGGTAGCAATTACGATCTGATCTCGTGGGATATTATTTTTCTTCAACCATCTGCCAATAATCGTTTCAGATACCCCTCCAGGATTTCCTTCTACCCAACGCGAATAGACATCAGCGGTATCAATAAAATTGATCCCCCGGTCATAGGCAAAAGTAAGTATTCGAAAAGCATCTGCTTCTTCAACAGACCAACCAAACTGCATGGAACCCATACACAGGGGCGATACCTTCAGGCCTGTTCTACCAAGATTTCGGTATTCCATGATTATCTCCAAATAATAAATTCATCTTTTAAACTCAAATCACCTATTCGATCTCAAATAACCAGCAAAGTCAAATCAGGCAGCCCAACATGACTGGTGCAGCTACCAACCGCTGTCTTTCTCTACGGGAAAAACCTATTAGGCCCTGGCGGACTGAAATCCGATACTCCTTGTTGAAGGGTTTCGACCAGCGGGGAATTTTCTTTTACAAACAATGCACTGTTTGCATCCTCGAAGACCAGCATCCACCCTGGTTTTAACTTCATCAAATTATAGGTGGGGGTTCCCTCTCCAATCAAAACCATATCCGTCCAATTGGCATCCAATATCTGATCCCAATTACCGGTACCATAGATGAAGTTACCGTACTGCCGGTAGATACGTTCAGAATAAACCGTCTCGCGCCTGCCGTCCATAGAGACCCTGACCTCAGGCCCAAGATGCCAGATGATATATTCACCCCAATTGAAGTCAGTAGCCATATTTCCAGAAATACCGCTCTGCCTAATCAAGGCGATGGAATTATCAGGGAAGTAATCTTCAAACACTTTGATCTGCCAGAAACTCCGGGTAAAACTCAATATGATCAACGTAATGACCCCGGCAGTCCCCAGACTGCCGAACAAAATCGAACTCCCTTTGGTGATCTCTTTGCTGGGCATGACTTTATTCAGGGCGCTTGAGATATATTCAGCCAGCATGATTATTGATGTAATCGAGAACATCGGGAGCAGGCGCAGCGCTATCCAAGGAAGCAGCATGGCGACCCCAAAAAGGATCATGGGAACCGGTTTTCTTTTCAGGGGAGTAAACACCAGCCCTAAAACAGAAATACCAAAGGTCAGGCCATACAATACGCCAAACTCTGAGGCCAGAACCATTGGCTGCCATTCAATTATTTCGGGGCGGGGTACTGTGGCAGTCCTGAGCAAAAAGGCAAACAACTCGATCCCATAGGGATTGACAAGCGGCGCAAGAACACTCAACACAATGGGGAGGGTGATCTTCTTCCAGGAACTGCGAGTAAAAACCAGGTGCGCGGCAAACCAGACCGCCAAAATACCGATCCCCGACAAATAACCACCATGTAAATTGGTCCAGAACACGATAACGATTGGCTCAACCCACAACCATCGATAGTCTCCCTTTTCTGCTTTATAAATAATCAACATCGTGACAGTATAGAAAAGGAACGTAAAAATCTGAGGACGCACGGTCTGGATCACCAGGTAAGAGGTACCCATGGTAATAAAGAGCAGGGCTGCTTCTACAAGTTTAATCTTTAATAAAAGCAGGTGCCTGTATATCAGGGTAACCGTGAGAAAACCAACGATCAATTTCAAAACAATCAGCCCTGTAGACCCGGCTGTCAGATAAGCCGCGGCGAAAACAACCTCTGTCAGCCATTCGTGATTAATCCAGGGTTGATCACCCGATACATATGAATAAGGATCAATGCGTGTTATTTCACCGGATTGCAGGATATCAATCCCAAAACGAACATGCCCCCATAGATCAAGATCAGCAAAGGTAGAACCAAAAATCAGAACTGCAGCAATAACAAGTAGGAACAAAAAACTGTAGTCCAGCCGCCTTATACCAATGTGAGTTTGATTTTCCTGTTTCATACTACACACTCCTAGGATTGACAGGCGCACCGTTCCTCATTATCACCCTGGAGGTATATCCCTGGAGACAGGTTTCGTGAACGAAAGGGCGCCAGGTATTCTTTTGTGAAAAGCACCGAAGTCAAATGTACCCACTATGGAAAGCAAACCGTCAGGCGGTTAAATTGATACCGGCCATTTGAAAGTGGGAGATATTATCTCACATTTTTTCAGGCCAACCCGCTTTCCATTCGGCGCTATCACAGCTGTTTGTATTCCTTGAAAGGCTTTACAAAAGATCATCACTTCCGATCTGCATAAGGAGGCCGTCTTCTCAGACTACTTCAATATATATTCGCTTATTGATTGAGCCCTTGCTCTTATAGTCGGTTACAGTGACCTTGCCGACCTCGGAGGTGTTTTTCACGTGCGTACCACCATCGGCCTGCAAGTCCAACCCAACGATCTCAACCGTGCGGATTTCAGTGATCCCTTCCGGAAGCAGGTTGATCTTGGTCCGGATCAGATCCGGAATTTGGAAAGCTTCCTGGCGGGGCAGTATTTTGACCAGCACATCCCGGGCAGCCTCAATCTCATGAATGACAGCCGCTTCGATTTCAGCCACCAGCTCTCCCCGCAAGGTTTCAAACTCGAAGTCCATGCGGCCCTGCAGAGGTTCCATATTCCCACCAGTGACCAGGGCGCCATAATCCCGGTAAACCACCCCGCACAGGATATGCAAGGCAGTATGTGTGCGCATCAACCGGTAACGCCGCTCCCAATCCACCTGACCAGTAACGTGCACGCCGACCTCCGGCAGCGCCGTCTCCCCGTCCAGTAGATGCAGCACCTCAGCGCCCTCCCGTTTTACCTTGATTACAGGATAGTTCTGTCCAACTGTAGACAGAATACCAAAATCGCAGGGCTGACCGCCGCCTCCGGGATAGAAAGCAGACCGGTCAAGGACGATGGCGCGCCTTGCCGGATCTACAGCAGTGACAACCCCCTCGAATTCCTTCAAGTAACTATCGGTTTGATACAATTCTTCGGTCATCGCTTCACTCCCAATTTACAGAAAATTCAATCCCTCGCTGACAAACGGCCTCCATGACATCTGAAGCTGACACAGCCTGTTCCATACGATGCGCACCAGGACCGATCTTACCGGCTGCCTGGAATTCCATCATGATGGCACAGTGCCACCCTGTCAGACGCTCCATTCCGGTGAATCCAGTCTTGGGATCAAAGCCATCCAACAGGTTAACCACTACTTTCGCCTGGCGGCCGTCTTTCTCACCGATCCCGATTGCCCGCATAACACATACATCTTCAACTTCATCTGTAGTGATCTTACCATCAAGAAGTTGATGGTAAAAATCCCGGGGGACCACTTCGTGTCCATCGATCTGGACCGGTTCTTCAGAAAAAAGCCCCAGGCGTTTGTATGCTTCAAACGTCTGGTAATGCCCGGGGTATCGCAGTACTTTATTCTCATAGCGCTGCAGCTTTCCCAAGTGGCTATCCGCGGTCGTCGACATACTTCCGGAAATTACAAACGCTTCCAACTGGCCGAGAGGCGGGAAATCTACCATCTCCACTTCAGTAAAAGTGGGCACCATGGTGATCTTCCCGTCCCGGATAAACGTGGCCTCCCCATCGTACTCATTGGTCAGGCCATTTAGATGAAAAGTGCACAAATAATTCCAGGGGGGCGTCGGTTCCTTCGGCAGACCGGCATCATACAAATAGACCTCACGCGGGGTATCGAGCAGGTCGATCACATAGACCCCCATGGTATTGATCAACCCGGGACCCATCCCACAGTCCGGAACAACGCTGACCCCGGCCTGGCGCGCGGCTTCATCAAACTCCAACTGAGCCCAGACGACCTCCGTATTGCCTCCCATGTCACACAGGCTGGCGCCCATTTTGATACAGGCTTTGGTAATCTCCAGGTTGAAGTAATAGGGCACAGCGCTGAGGACCACATCCGCACCATCGAGTACGTGCATCAACCGGTCTGTATCGGTTACATCCAACTGCACAGTTTCAGCAACATCGTGTCCGATCAGGGAGTTAATTCGTTCGACAGCCCTTGAAGCGACCTCCCGGCTTGCATCTGCCATGAGGATACGGCTGGCCTGCCCGAATTTCGCCAGATCAAAAGCTGCAGCCGTGCCCTGACGACCGGACCCTAAAACAACATACTGGTAAGACATGCATCATTCTCCTGTAAAGAAGTCAGGTTAGTGTACATCGAAATGCCGCAGCAGGCAACATTCCAACCGGGAGGAACCGCCGGAAACAAGGATCCGGTTTGCACTTTTTCAGGAAAGAAATTCGAGGGGTAACGGAAGGATGACTACAGGATCAGTACAGGATGAGTACAGGATCAGTACAGGATACTCGAAAGACCATCAACGTTTCCTGCATAAAAAAAGGGCTCACTGTGACAGCAAGCCCTGCTGGAGCGTTATTCGAATCAGGAATTCAAACGCAGCGCCAGATCACGCAGTTGAGAGAAGCTCACCGGTTTTATCAGCACTAACTCGCTGCTCTCCCGCAAAATATCAGCCATTTGCGGATCAGCCGTCGCCAGAATGACTTTTGTATTTACCAAATGAGACTGCTCACGAATATATTTCAGGATCTTATCGCCAGAAACATTCGGAAGATGGAGATCCAGGACGATCAGGACTGGTGAAACCGTTGAGAGTAAACTACAGGCCTTTTTACCATCTTTCACTGCCTGAACATCATACATTGCGGCTTTTAGCGCCAGGGAAAAAATCTCTGATAATTTATCATCATCTTCAATCACCAGCGCTAACGGTATTGCTTTATTCATCTTGCTTCACCTCGATAAATGGGAATGTTACCGTAAATGTACTGCCCTGGCCAACCTGGCTCTCGACCTGCAGTGAACCTTGCATCAGGGAGGTCAATTCTTTCACAATCGAAAGCCCCAATCCAGAACCACCCGATTCATGGGCGCCGGTCTGTCCGGTTTGCCGAAAGACCTCAAAGATTATCTTTTGGTCATCTGCCGATATTCCCCGGCCGGTATCCTCGACAGAGACAGACCAGTGGTGATCATCCGGCATGAAGAAGCGGACGGATACGTGACCCTCGTTTGTGAACTTAAGTGCATTCCCTATCAGGTTGAGCAGAACCTGTTTCAACCAGTACATATCGGCTGTAATCTGGGCGGGGAAACCCGGGGCGATTTCAAATTCCAGCGCCAGCTTTTTCCTCCTGGCATACAGGCTCATGGTTGACTTCAGCACAATGACCAGTTCTGACGGTTCGAATGGTATTGGGCGAAGTACGATCTTCCCGGTTTCGATCTGGGCTTGGCCAATCAGGTTATTGATGAAGACCAGCAGCTGGTTAGCGCTGTCGGTGATTTCGGAGATAGCCCGGTTCTGTTCTTCGTTGATCTCACCAAACACCCCTGAGGCAATCATATCAGCATAGCCGATCACCCCACCCAGAGGGGTACGTAAATCATGACTGACGTTCGCCAGCAGTTGTGTTTTCAGACGATTGGCTTCAAGCGCCTGTCCATGCGCCAGACGCAGCTCCTCTTCCGCTTGTTTACGGTCACTGATATCCTGCTTGACAGCAATATAAGACGAAAGTGTGCCTTCCGGCTGCACTAAAGGTGTTATCGTCATCTCTTCATGATATAGAGAGCCATCCTTGCGGCGGTTGATCAATTCTCCATGCCAGACCTTGCCGTTCCCGATCGTATCCCAAAGGTCCTGATAAAACCCGTCCGAATGCTGTCCTGATTTCATGATGCGGGTGTGCTGGCCAAGCACCTCTTCACGGGAATATCCTGTCAGGCGGGAGAAAGCCGGGTTCACCCATTCAATTATTCCATTGGCATTTGTGATCACAATACCATTGGCGGCCGCTTCGAGTGCGGCACTCTGCAGCAGGATCTGATCTCTAGATTTCTTTTTCTCTGTCACATCGTTCAGAAAAACAAGATAACCGGTCTGCAGCTTGCTCTTATCGACAATCGTCTCGATACGCAGATCATATACAGACAAGGGTTTATCATCTGGTACGAATTCATAACTGTCCTGTACCCCCGGCCTGGTGCGCTGGATCAACTCGTTCCATTCTGGAATCACATCCCCTACCGGCAGTCCGATCAGGCTATCAGAGGAACGTAAAAAAATGTCTTCCGCCGACGGATTTGCCTCAATAATCCGCTGCTGCAAATCTACCACCAGGACACCGTCCAGCATGGTATTGAATATCGAATTCTGGGCAACCGGAATAATATCGGCCAGCCGATAACGGGTGAACCCGACTTCCAACCCAAAAACGGTAAAGAGAAAGGCCAGCGGCGTCCAATCCAGCCCGGGGATTGGGTCCAACCCGATCAGGTAGAAGATATTCGCTGCCCAGGGGACCCCCATGCCGGCCAGCATAACACCTGCCTGAGCCCGGTAGAGACCCTGCCGCCGGATTACCATCTGGATAAAGACAATCGTTGCCAGCAGGATCAAGGAATAAGAATAGGCCGTATGCACCCAAAACCAGTGTCCATAGGAAACGGATAATGGGCCAATTGGCGAAATCTCGGTCCTCTCAATCGATTTCCAGATCAAATGATGGGTTTCATTGGTAAAAACCAGGCCAGCCGTAATGACCGGAATAATGCTCAGGATCAATATCCTGTGCAGGTTCATCCATTTGCCGCGGCCGCTGTAAATCATTGCAAATAAAAATATCGCCGGCGGTAAAGCCGCGATCCCAAGATATTCCAGCCTAGCGCAGAAAATCTTGGAAGCCGTATCTTCCGCCAGGATCTCGACGCTGTAAGCGAGCGTCCACAAACTCAAGGCGGCAATTGAAGAAATCAGGCTGGTGGTCCCGGGACGGGAACGCATCGTCCATAAGCGCGCGACCAGCAAAATCGCAATGATGAAACTGATCATCAAGGCAATGGAATAGGCTGAATACGATAGAACCAGGTACACTTCCATAAGAATGCCATCACTATATCAAAGGGATACAAAAATAATCAAACTAACACCAAACTGTAATGAACCGGTTTCAGGCAAAACTTCACAGGAGAAATACTGATGACGGAATTTCTTCCCGGATTGGGGGAGATTATTCAGATTTCTCTACCGTACCTCTGTTCTTTTGCATAAAAACCAGGGAATTGCTTCGCAAAAAATGCTCGCAACATGATTTTCGGATTTGTACAGTAAAGAAGTCCAGATAAAATGCAAACCCCGCCAGGCGGCTGTGCGGGGCTGCTTTACTACAATTTTTTTGGGATTTTCTGCATCCGGGTAAACGTTTACAGATGGCGGGAGTACGGCTTCAGCGCACAAGCACGGTCAATGTATAGGTCTGCAAGGGGGCGACGCCGGCCTCCCAGGAACGCTGATACTCCAATACCAGTGTCGTCTGGCCTTTTCCAACAGCTTCAAAGCGGTAAGCTTCTTTGCCGCCGACCCCGACCTGACCTTCCGCCGCGGGGGATTGTGTATAGGTAACGTCACCCTGCTGCTCGAGTATGCTGCTGTCGATTTCCCGCACCGTCCAACCATAGCCTGTGGTCGGATTTGAGTCAAGTGAGACCGTAACAGTCTCCCCGCGATGCAGTTCAATCACTCCCCCATTGCGGTTTTCACCAACCGTAAGACCTCCCGAACCACATCCGGCCATAAACATGAAGAAAATCAATGCCCCCATCAAAACCGAAGTCCGTAATAACTTGTCTGCCATCAGATTTCTCCTTTCCTGCAATCCATTTATACTCAAGACGAACCGATGAGAAAAAAAGTTCCCGGCTTTGGGCAGGTTTACGGAAAAATAGTCCGCCGCCAGACAGTTTACCCCAAAAGGCGGGATAAAGGAGCGACGAGACGAGCAGGATGCCGATTGGGTGGGGTGTGAGAAACACAGTCGCAGTGTTTCCGAGTGAAAAGAGGGGCAGGAAGCAGGCAGCGCCCTTCCGACAGGCTCAGAGCAGGCTCTGCGACTACGGCGTATTATCGAGAAGTCTCGTTAATGCCCCAGTGGAACGGTTCCACTCATAAGGCGCCGGGCGCCGAACACCTGTCCTGGCAGACAGCGCCAGGGGGGCAAGCAGGGACTTTCTCCCCCTGATAACAAAAGTGTCTGGCGGCCGGAAATATTTTTTATGACAGCAAGCGCATTTACTCCTGGACGAAGGTTCCATTGCGCAGGTCGATCAAAGCCTGCTGGATCTCTTCGCGCGTATTCATCACAAACGGTCCATAGGGCACAATCGGCTCACGGAATGGCGATCCGGCAATCAGCATGAAGCGCACACCCTCAGGACCAGCCTGCACCTGGATTTTCTCCCCGTCTCCAAAACGGACCATGTGAACCGCACTGATTTCCTGGCCCGAGAACCGACCGGCGCCTTCAAATACATACGCCAGGGTGGTATCGCCCGAGGGCACAGCCCGCACCCAGCCTGCCTTTGGGTCCAGGGTCACATCAAGGTAGAGCGGCCGGGCGGCGATGCCTGTAACGGGACCTGTTACCCCATTTGCTTCGCCGGCAACCACGCGAATGCAGACGCCGCTGTCGGCAACCGTTGGGATATTCCTTGCAACCACTTCCTGATAGCGCGGCTGGCTCATCTTGAGGCGGGAAGGCAAATTTACCCACAGCTGAAACCCATCGATCGAACCCTGGGGGCTGCGCCTGGGCATCTCTTCATGGAGGATGCCGCGTCCCGAGGTCATCCACTGCACATCCCCGGAGCCGATCGAACCAGTGTTCCCCAGGCTGTCCCTGTGGCGCACCGATCCTTCCAGCATGTAAGTCACGGTCTCAATCCCGCGGTGCGGGTGGGTTGGAAATCCCCGGATTGGACCTTCCGCGGGATCATTAAACGCGAAATGATCGAACAACAGGAAAGGGTCGTGCGGGTTGGAGGCATGCGGGGCAATCGAACGCCGCAGCAGTACCCCGGCGCCTTCAATAACCGGTTGAGGTTCGATCCTCTGTGTTACTTCCTTGAATAGACTCATACCATTAAGCTCCTTCCGTAAATTCTCTCGGAATACAGAATGGACGTGTTCTAACGCGTTTTTTTTACAATGCCGGGATTGAACGATCCGACTGCCTCAAGGCACAGGTAAAATACCCAACTCAACCAGTATAGCGCGAGTGATTTCTTCACGGGCTGGTCCGTTGACGCCGATTGGCTCAGGACTTTCAAAACTCGTCGCGAAGAGATACCCATTGTCTTTGGTTTCAACCCAACCGACCCACCAGCCGACCTGGGTTCTTGCCCGCAGCACCCAACCGGTTTTGGCATGCAGGGTATATTCATCCGTTTCTTCCAGGATGAGCATTTCTTTCACCAGTTCCATATGCTCGACAGAAAATGGTAATTGGTCGAGATACAATCTTTCCAGGAACAACACCTGCTCATCGGGCGAGATCCGCAGCCCGCCATCCAGCCAGAACGAATCGATATTCCCGGAGACCTCCTGGTTGCCATACTCGATCTTCTCAACATAGGCCTGCATCCGTTCAGCCCCTACCCTGCGAGCCATCTCTTGAAAATACCAGACCGTCGAATACCGCAGGGCGGTGCGCATGGTCTGGTCCTGTTCCCATTCGGGTATGCCGTACTTCGTGCCGTCCCAGGCCAGGACCGTATCAGCCGATGCGACCACCCCGCTGTCCAATGCAATCAGGGCGTTCGGAATCTTGTAGGTAGAAGCCGGTAGATAGGCCTTGGAACATAGTTCCGGATTGTAACGGATCCAATGGTCTGCCTTCAGATCGTACAAGACAAAACAACCATCCAGGCGACGAACAGCAAAATGCTTACCCAAATCCGGACGGATTTCAGCAGCTGCTTCAATTGGTAGGGCCGAACACCCACACAGTACCGCCGCCCAATATACAAAGAATGCCTTGAAAAAGATATGTTTCATGAGTGAGGATTATATCCGATTGACAAATCAACTCACATCCGCTACTCTTGAAATGTGAATCAAGTCAACCTCACCCAGCGACAGCGCGAAGTGATCGAGGCCGGTGCAGACAGCCGGATCTTTCTTTCCGGCCAGGCCGGATGCGGGAAAACCACAGTGGGGCTCGAGCGAATGCTGTACCTGCTCGAGCAGGGAATCCCTGCAAACAGCCTGTTGGTGCTGTCTCCGCAGCGCACACTTGCGGCTCCCTATTTCGATGCATCCACCTCCCCGCGGGCCGGGCCGGGCGGACAGGTTTCCATCCTAACGGTTGGCGGTCTGGCACAGCGCACAGTCGACCTGTTCTGGCCGCTGGCGGCAGAAACCGCCGGGTTCACCCATCCTGATCAACCGCCGGTCTTCCTGACCTTGGAAACGGCACAGTACTATATGGCTCACCTGGTCCGGCCGCTGTTGGAGGAGGGTTTCTTTGAATCGATCACCATCGACCGCAACCGCCTGTACAGCCAGATCATTGACAACCTGAACAAATCGGCGGTGATTGGCTTCCCTCACACAGAAATCGGCGACCGGTTGAATTCTGCCTGGCTGGGTGATCCCGGCCAACGGCGGATCTATCAAGATGCCCAAGAAAGTGCTTCGCGTTTCCGGGCATACTGCCTGGAGCATAACCTGCTCGATTTCTCGCTGCAGTTGGAAGTGTTCCTGGATATTCTCTGGCCAGACCCGGTTGTGCGGGAATACCTTACCCAGATCTACCAGTATCTTATCTATGACAACGTCGAAGAAGACATCCCCCGGGCCCACGACCTGCTGCGGGACTGGCTGCCCGAATTCAAAGCCGCCCTGCTGATCTATGACACGGGCGGCGGGTATCGAAAATTCCTGGGCGCCGATCCAGAAACAGGCCAGGCTCTGAGCCAGCTGTGTGACCAACAGATTGAACTGGATGACTCTTTTGCAGCCTCCCAGGGGATCGCAAACCTGGCCAACAACCTGCGCAGCGTGATCTCTCCTTCCGGAGGATCACTGTACCGGGAGAAAGTCCCGGTAGGGGTACTGAGCTTCCCGCATGAGACCCGTTTTTACCCGCAGATGCTCGATTGGGTAGCAGAACAAACACGATCCCTGGTCTCGGAAGCGCAAATACCGCCAGGGGAAATTGTCATCCTGGCACCTTACCTGTCCGACTCGCTGCGCTTTTCCATCATGGAGCGCCTGCAGGCACGCGGTATCCCGGTTCGCTCCCACCGCCCGTCACGGTCATTGAGGGACGAGCCGGCCTCACAGGCGCTGCTGACCCTGGCAGCCCTGGCGCATCCTGGCTGGCATATGCGCCCGAACACCTATGACGTCACCCAGGCGCTGCTGCTGGCTCTCGATGGCATGGACCTGGTGCGGGCCAAACTATTGACAGAAATCGTCTACCGCAGCAGGGAACTTACCCTGGCGCCTTTTGAACAGATCAATCCGGACATGCAGGAACGGATCACATTCCTGCATGGGAATCATTACACCCAGCTGCGCAGCTGGATACTGGAATTCCAAGCGGGACCTCCTTTACCGCTCGACCATTTCCTGCGGAAGATGTTCGGGGAAGTACTCTCACAGCCGGGATTCGGTTTTCACCACGATTTCGACGCTGTGAGAGTAGCCGCCAGCCTGATCGAATCGATCCGCAAGTTCCGCCTGGCGATGGAACCTGCCCAACCCAGCCAGGGAGGGCTGGAGTTCGACCTGGGGAGCGAGTACATTTCCATGCTGCAGGACGGAGTCATTTCCGCCCAATACCTGGAAGCCTGGCGCACCGGGACGGATGAAGCGGTACTGGTGGCGCCGGCTTACACCTTCCTGATGATGAACCGTCCGGTTACGGCACAGTTCTGGCTCGATCCCGGCTCGAGCGGCTGGGTCGAGCGGCTGTCGCAGCCGCTGACACAACCGTATGTGCTCTCACGCGGCTGGCCTGACGCCCAGCTGTGGACAGACGCTCATGAAGTCGAGACCAACCAGGAGAACCTGGCCAGGCTGGCCAGCGGCTTGCTGTACCGCTGCCGGGAGCGCCTCTTTTTGGGATTGGCAGACCTGGGTGAAAGCGGCTTCGAACAGCGTGGTGCTTTATTACAAGCTTTTCAGCAAGTTTTGCAAGAAAGCAGTAAATAACCGCCAAGGCCGCAAAGTACACTAAGGAATGTGAATTGGGATGTCTCAAGAAATTGAAGCTAGCGCCAAAGATGTTGTTGACTCTACAATTAAGGTGCACAAAGCCCTCGGGCCCGGGCTAATGGAATCTGCCTGCCAGCAATGCTTGTCATACGAACTTCGCCAGTGCGGAAGAAAGGTACTTACCGAATTGTTGGTCCCAATATTCTACGATAACCAACAGATCGATGCTGGCTATCGACTCGATATGCTCATCGACAATATGGTTATTGTCGAAAACAAAACTGTTGAAACCCTGCTACCCATCCACGTGGCTCAATTGCTGACCCATCTCAAACTCAAGGAATGTAAACTGGGTTTTCTACTCAACTGGAATGCCAGACTGATGAAAGACGGTATTCAGTGCGTCGCAAACGGAATGCCAGTTAACCTCCTTAAAAAATCTTAGCGTCCTTTGCGAGCTTAGCGGTTCATACTATGACTCTTACCTTCACCCCTCGCCCCTCCCAGGAAAAGATCCTCCGGTACACCGGAGGAAAGATGGGCATTTCCGCGGTGCCGGGCAGCGGCAAGACCTTTGTGCTCTCGCACCTGGCTGCCGACCTGATCGCCCGCGGCGGGCTTGAGCCCGGACAGGAGGTGCTGATTGTCACGCTGGTCAATTCTGCTGTAGATAATTTCTCCGGGCGCATCAGCACGCTCATCTCCAAACAGGGACTGCTGCCGCGCATCGGTTACCGGGTCCGGACCCTACACGGGCTGGCGCATGATATCGTCCGGGAACGGCCGGAGAAAGTCGGCCTGGAAGAACGGTTTGCGATCATCGACGAGAGGGAAGCGGAGTTGATCAGCAAAGAGGCCGCCAACGCCTGGCTTTCAGCCAATCCCAATACACTGGATGAGTACCTCGACCCAGAATTGGACGAGAACAAACGCGACAGGGTCCGAAGGCAGCAGCTCCCCGACCTGGTTTACCACCTGGCGCTGGCGTTTATCCGTTCTGCCAAGGACCACCGCCTGACCCCGGAATTGCTGCGTTACAAACTGGATGCGGCGCCTGCCCGGCTGCCGCTGGCGGAAATGGGTTGGGCGGTCTACAAAGACTACCAGCGCGCGATCGCTTACCGGGGTGCGGTCGATTTCGATGACCTGATCCGGCTGGCGCTTGACCTGCTTGAACGCGATTCCGACTTCCTGGAACGACTGCAGAGCCGCTGGCCTTACATCCTTGAGGATGAAGCCCAAGACAGCAGCCAGACACAGGAAGAAATCCTGCGCTTATTGGCTGCCGGACAAGGCAACTGGGTCCGGGTTGGGGATCCCAACCAGGCGATCTTCGAAACCTTCACCACCGCAAACCCCCAATATCTGCTGGACTTCATCCGGCAGGAAGCCGATACCCGGCGCGAATTACCCGATTCGGGCCGCTGCCAGCCAGCCATCATTGCCGCGGCGAACCAGCTGATCGACTGGGTCATGCAGGATCATCCGGAAGAGGCCGCTCGAAATGCGCTGACGACGCCTTATATTCAGCCCACCCCTCCCGGCGATCCACAACCGAACCCGCCTGATGACCCGGACGGCATCCGCTTCATCGATCGCAAATACAGTCCCGATGAGGAGATCAAGGCTGTGGTCGATTCAATCGAACGCTGGCTGCCGGAGCATCCGCAAGAGACAGCCGCTGTGCTGGTACCGCGTAATGCCCGCGGGGTAGAAATGATCAATGCACTCAAACAGCGTGGGATTCCGACCCATGAACTGCTGTCCAGTACGCAATCGACGCGGGCTGCAGCCGGCGCGCTCGGGAACCTGATCACGTACCTGGGTGATCCGACCTCTGCAGCCAAACTGGCGCGGGTCTATGAAGTCTGGAGGCGGTCATGGCGTGAGGAAACCGAAAAACAGGACCTGCTGGCAGACATCAAGAAACGCATCCGCGGCTGCAGCCAGGTGGAAACCTTCCTGGCGCCGCGCCCAGACAGGGATTGGCTGTCAGAAATAAGCGAGGGGCTTCCGGAAGAGGTGCTGTCAGAGTTGGAAGAATTCCGAAACCATGTCATCCACTGGCAGGGGACCACCCGACTGCCCATCGACCAGATGATCCTGACCCTATCGCAGGACCTGTTCACCGAACCAGCCGACCTGGCGCTGGCGCACAAACTGGCCCTGGTGCTGCGCAAAGCCGCAGAGGATCACCCAGACTGGCGGCTGCCGGAGCTGACTGGTGAGTTAGGAAGTATTGCCCGCAACCAGCGCCGTTTCATCGGCTTCAGCGAAGATGATTCAGGCTTCAACCCTGATACCTACAAAGGCAAGATGGTGGTGACCACCATGCATAAGGCCAAAGGCCTGGAATGGGACCGGGTTTACCTGATGTCTGTCAACAACTATGATTTCCCATCGAACCAGACCTTTGACACCTACATCTCCGAAAAATGGTTCATCCGGGGGAACCTTAACCTGGAAACTGAAGCGCTGGCCCAGCTCGAGGCCACACACTCTACAGGGGAATATGACTGGTATGAAGAGGGGGTCGCCACCCAGCAGGCCCGTCTGGACTATGTAAAGGAACGCCTGCGCCTTTTTTATGTGGGCATCACACGCGCCCGGCGCGAATTGATCGTCACCTGGAACACCGGCAGGCAGGGGAACGCGGGGGCCAGTCTGCCGTTTGCGGCCCTGACCGGAAAACAGGAGTAGCTCATCGACAGATTCTCCCAACTCTACGGATGGCTGACCGGCACATGGCACCGGCAGAGCAAAATTGGAAAAGGGATCTTAGGCTGCACCCTGCTGGTACTCCTGCTGTGCCGGTGTGGTATTCCATTGATCCGGTTGTATTTCTACCCAAGCCCATCACCCTGAAAAGTACCATATCAAAAATACTACTGTAACGTTTGCCCCTTTCTCTCAAGACTGATACAATTTATACAGGTGAAGACAGGAGGTTAAGATGGCAAATGCAATTGGGCCCGATGTAAGCTTTTACCAGGACGAAGCGGAAACTCCAGAGGGAATTGATTTCGTTAGAATGAAACAAGCTGCTGATTTTGTCATCATCCGAGCAGGACAAAATCTGTGGATAGATCCCGATTTCGAAACAAACTGGCGTGAAGCCAAGAAAGTTGGGCTGCCCCGTGGTTCTTACTGGTTCTATGACAGCCGCGTGGCGCCCAAACGCCAGGCAGAACTTTGGCGTGATGCTCTGAATGGGGACCTGGGTGAACTACCTCTCTTCGCCGATTTTGAAGATGCCTTTGATGGTCCATACACAGGGTGGAGGAAATGGTACGACTTCATGGAAGAACTGAAGACTCTCTTCCCAGGTAAAGAACTCGCGGTGTACACAGCCTACTATTACTGGAAAGATAACGGTCCCAATGCACAAACCGACCCGGACAGCCTGGAATATTTTCACCAATATCCGCTTTGGGTAGCAAACTATGGCGCCTCTATACCTCTGGTACCAAAACCCTGGAGTTCCGACGAATGGCTGTTCTGGCAGTTCACCGAAACAGGCAGCGGTGAAACTTACGGCGTCGAAAGCCTCGGGGTCGACTTGAACTACTTCAATGGAGATACGAAAGCTCTACAACAACGCTTCAACCTCCAGGATGGCAATGGAAACGGCAGCCCGACCGGGGATACCTATCAGGTTGACCTCAGCGTTCGTAATGGGCCCGGATTGGCTTATGAAGTCCTCGGGACCCTGGAACATGGTGAAATCGTTGAGAAACTGCTGCTGAGCACAGATGCAAACTGGATGCGCATTCGGCGAGATAACGGGCAAACCGGCTGGAGCATTCTCAAGCCCCTGCTAAAACTTGACCAGCCTGAGCCTGAGCCTGAGCCCGAACCGGAACCTGAAGAAAAATGGGCAAAGGTCATTCCAACTGCCTTGAATGTTCGCGAAGGCCCCAGTACAGCGTATGACCCGGTTGGTACCCTGGAACAAGACCAGGTTGTCAAGGTGCTGGGGATAACTGCAGATGGAAGCTGGGTACAAATCCTGCGCGAAGCGGATGGCCTGGCCGGTTGGTGTTATGGCCAGTACCTGGTTTTCCTGTCAACTGCTCCTGATCCGGAACCGGAGCCGGAGCCGGAACCCGAGCCAGAACCGGATCCCACAGAAGAGAAGTGGTACCGGGTAACGGCTACCGCCCTGAACGTACGTGAAGGCCCCAGTACAAGTTTCGATAAAATAGGAACCTTGGCCAATAATGAAGTTGTGAAAAGCCTTGAAGCCACTGAAGATGGCAGCTGGATAAAAATCAACCGCGCTTCAGATGACCTGACCGGCTGGTGTTACAGTCCTTATCTGACCCAAACCACCGCCCCGGACGATGTAGAGCCGCTGCCCGACAGCCTGTTCCTTGGCCGCTACCTGGTAACCGCCGTTTCGTTGAATGTACGCGAAGGCTCCAACACCAGTGAGACAGTGTTAGGATCCGTAAAAAAAGATGAGATCGTCCAGGTAATTGAAGCCAACAGCGATGGGAGTTGGCGAAAAATTGAAAAGGATGATCTGACCGGCTGGTGTTCCAGCGAGTTCCTGGAACGCTATCCGCCAGCAACATACCTGAACCAAAAATACTATAACAACAGCGTGCGTTATATTCGACAGGTTATCGATACCCCAAGAAATATGCTTGTCCACGTTATGGTAGTGGATTTGAACTATGATAAGTTGTCCTTCCTGGTCACACCTCCGGAAAATTTAGGGGCAGCGCCGCTTTGTACACAGACAACCACTCAATTCCTGGCAAAATATGACCTGCAGATAGCAATCAACGGGGATGGCTTTTCGTATATTGATAATCAGGATACCTGCCCGGGTGGTGGTGATCCCGTCAAGCCAAACAGTTATGCGGCTTCACGCGGTACTATCTATTCTCAGCAGTGGCACGACCGTCCAATCCTGTACATCAATAAGAACAACGAAATCACATTCAATGTGCCAAAAGGCCAGGTCTATAATGCCATCTCCGGAGACCGGATGCTGGTTGAAAAAGGAACGCCGGTTGCCGGTCTGGACGATATCACGCTGCAGCCTCGCACAGCCGTTGGCCTGAACCAGAACGGACGTTGGTTAATCATGATCGTGGTCGATGGACGCCAGCCAGGTTACAGCGAGGGGTGTACGTTCAAGGAACTGGCTGACATGCTGATCAAGTTTGGCGGCGTCCATACTGCCATCAACCTGGATGGCGGCGGTTCTTCTGCCATGGTGATCGAGAAGAACAACCAGCCGAACCTTTTGAATTCTCCGATTGAGGAGAATCTCCCCGGTAAAGAACGGGCTGTTGCCAATCACCTCGGTATCGGGATCAAGTAATGCACACAGTGGCTGATCTAGATATCTACGAAAAGCTTGCCCGTCGTCTGGATGCTTTGCCGAATGGGTTCCCATCCACAGGGAACGGAGAAGAACTGCGCCTGCTGGCAAAACTCTTTTCTCACCAGGATGCTGAACTTGCAGGCCAACTGAACCCGGACCTGGAACCGTTGGATGGTATTGCTGAACGCACCGGATACGACCGCCAGCAGTTGCGAAAACAGCTAAAAGATATGGCCCGCCGCGGCCTGATTGCCACCGGCCGTACAGAACAAGGCCTGGGGTTTGGCCTGCTCCCTTTTGTAGTGGGCATTTATGAATACCAGGTTGACACGATCGATAAGGAACTGGCTGCACTGGTAGAAGACTACTTCCAGAAAGCCTTTTGCGAAGCACTCCGTATCAAGCCCCAATTCCATCGCATCCTCCCTGTCCGGGAAAGCATTTCGAATACCATGGAAATCCGTCCCTATGAAAGTGCGACTGAGATTATAGACAAAGCCCAGGCATGGGGTGTATTGGACTGCATCTGCCGAAAACAAAAAGCCCTGATCGGGGAACCTTGTGAGCACCCGTTGGACGTGTGTATGGTATTGAGCGCACGTCCCGGAGCCTTTGACGGCAGCGACACGATCAAAGCTCTCAACCGGGAAGAAGCTCATTCCACCCTGAAGCGTGCTGCCGATGCAGGCCTGGTCCATTCCGTCAGCAACAACCAGGAAGGCATCGACTACATTTGTAATTGCTGCACCTGTTCTTGTGGCATCCTGCGAGGCATGGCCAACCTCGGGATGGCCGGAATTGTTGCCCATTCGTCTTTTATTAGCAGCGTCGATCAAGCGAGATGCAGCGCCTGCGGAACCTGCCTGGACTACTGCCAGTTTGGCGCACTACTCCTGGAAGATGCCATCCGGGTGGATTCTATTCGCTGCGTTGGCTGCGGCCTGTGTGTCCCGGCCTGTCCTGAGGAAGCACTGGCAATGATACTAAGGTCCGAGAATGAGCTGCAAGATATTCCCGCCACTCCGGAAGATTGGAAACAACAACGAAACGCATTCCGAAAACTCAACGCATAAAGCCAGGGGGGTATTTCGCACTGGATTTTAAAAATGCTGTCTGGAGAGCGTTCAATGGGAGTACCCTTACCCGGAGAGTAAAAACTCTCATGCTGCCAAGGATTATCCATCCCGGGAAGCAGTCACACAAAACCACAAAACATGCCCTGTATCTTTATACTTTCGCCAATAATCGTTGCCAACCCAGCCATAAACCATAACCACACCAGCCTTCACCTTTGTTGAAACTCAGGGCTGCGGCGCCGGTCCCCCTTAATGATGGAATCCGGGATCATCGAAATTTTCACCATTGCCTTATAATTAACATATGAACAATCTGGATCACATCTTCAAACCTGAATATCCATTCCTGCAGAAACATGCCCCTACAGTACTGCCTGTCATCTTTGTTATTCTGATATTGTATGGCACACTCTATGCAATCAACCTGCCACCGCTTTTCTGGATCTGCATGCTGATACTGGCGGTAATCGCTTCGCTGCTTCCTTATTTTTTTATTAGAGAAATTCGCTTCACACAGAACTTCGTTGTGCGGCGTTATTTTTTACCGGATCGCTTCCTGGAACTCGAAGAGATCGCTAATATCGATGCACACTTTGTCCATCTAAAGAACAGTCGAATACGCCTTGGCGGCCTGACAAATATTGAAGCGCTACAAGCCCGGTTCCAACGGTGGAGGTCTGCCAGTCTCCTCAAGGGTCGTTCCCAAAAAGATACCGGATATTCGACTCTTTTCCCGATGCGCGGGGCCGGCAGTTATGCCTTCATGTGGGGGCTGTTTACAGGGGTCACAGCCCTTATGCTGCAGCCTGATTGGATCACACTGGATGAACGCTGGTTCTTTGGTGTTATTTTCCTGGTTGTATACCTGCTGCATGTGTATCTGTTACCAAAAATCATCTGATCTGAAGCGGCCAGGCCGAAAACAGTCTCCCCTTACAAAGGCCTCGAAAATGGATCGCAGGATTACTACAGAATTACCGTCCTGAACACTGTATCGGGACAATGAACTGACGTTATGGAAAATAAAGCCAACCTGAAACTTCCTATGAACTTTACTTTCTCTCAATCCTCACTGCAGGATTATGCAGATTGCCCGCGACGCTTCCAATTGCGTTATATGGAGCAGTTGTCCTGGCCGGCTGTCGAAACTGAACCCGTTATTGAAAACGAAAAACATCAACAGGAAGGCAATCAATTTCACAGACTTGCCCAACAATACCTGATTGGCCTTCCTGAAGATAAGATTTCAAAAATGGCGCTTACTCCCAACCTGCAGGACTGGTGGGAAAACTTTTTGAATTCAAAATTCATCGGCGCAATCAAAAATGGGTCTGTTCTATATCCCGAGATGAGCCTGGCTGCACCAATCGGCTCATCACACCGTTTGGTCGCTAAGTACGATCTGATCGCTGTCAGCCCGGATCATCGCTACATTATTGTTGACTGGAAAACTTACCAAAAACGCCCCAAGGACAATTGGATGGCGCTTCGCTGGCAAACACTGGTATACCGGGCATTACTTGTACGCGCAGGCAGCCACTTAACCCATGGCAGTCCGGTTGAACCATCACAAATTGAGATGGTTTACTGGTATACCAATTATCCATCTGAACCAGCAGCATTTCCATACAATAAAGCCAGATTTGAACGTGACTGGGACTTAATCGAAACGACCGTAAAAGAGATTTCTGAACTTCAATCATTCGAGATGACGACTGAAGCAAAGAAATGCCGCTTCTGTGTTTTCCGTTCATATTGTGACCGGGGTACTCAAGCCGGAGACTGGCTGCAAGCTGAAGCTGAAATGGAACCAGATCCTGAACATTTCGATATCAATTTTGAACAAATCGGGGAAATTGCTTTTTAGAATTACTGAAATTAAAACTCATTCACCGGTATATACACCCAAATGGTTGGCTACCGGTCTCTCTGTACCCGGAATGTAATGATCAATGGGTGAATTGATTACCTGCGGTTCTCCATCAACGGTAATCACCATCGTTGAAGATCCCCCGCCATCCAGGTTCATTGCCTGATAAGCGCCATAAGCGACCAGGATCTCAGCCAGCGTCTCGAAAGAAGCTCCCTGACTGTAAAATGGCTGGCGTCCATCAACAACAATTAAATATAACCACCGCCCATTCCTGTTGATGCCCACGGCAGTGCGGGGTTCCAGCGTTGCGCTATCCAGGCCGGCGACAGGTTCGCCTTTCAACACCAACATGCGGTCACCGGATATTGCGCTGTATACATTTCCAGGTCTTTGGTTAAACGACAGGGCGCCGCGCCTGCTGATGTACAGGGTCGGCCTGTTTTCCTCTTCCTTCCCCTGTGAATAAATTTGTTTAGCAGACGCAGCAAACCCATTGGGAGTGACCGGATCTCCGCTGTGGGGATAGTAATCCAATGGACCGTTCGAATACCAGGGCGAAAAGCCGTCGCCATTGACTGCAATCTGGACACCAAATTCTCTTAAAAACTCTGATGTGGTCCGGGCATTGAGGGGTTTCTCGCCAGTATTGTCAGGCGGCGTTACCAGCAGGCTGATCCCCTTCTCTTTGGTATCAATCACCAAAACGTGCGCGATGGTCATATTGGGGAGATAATACACCCTGCGGTGATACGTTACACCTGCAAATAAATCCTGTTTGGTTGGGATTGGAGCGGGCCGGTTCGTATCATTAAACAGATAACCACCGATCGCTAAAGCTGCACCGCATAAAAAAAGTACTGCTGCAAGAAGTATCCCACCAACAAGACAAGTACGTGTTCGTTTCTTCATAAATTTAGCTGCTAGGTTACCAACTCCTGTTCGGCCTGATACATGGTATTGAAAGACGCAATCGAAACTTCCAACATCCCAGCATCAGGTTCACGGGTTGTCAGCGACTGCAAAGCCAGATTTGGTTTGATTATGAATTGAACCAAAGGAGAATCGAGGTGATTTGCCGTCCAGCGGATATATTCGACTGCCATTCCGGCCAGAACCGGAATAAAGAGAATGCGGGAAACAAGCCGCCAGAATATCGGCATTGGCCCTAACAGGGTAAACACAAGGATTGACAATAAAACCAGGGTAAGCATGAAAGCCGTCCCACAACGGGCATGTTCGAGCGGGTATTTGGCCACCTCTTCTGGCGTCAACTCGGCTCCGGCTTCAAAAGCGTTAATCGTCTTATGTTCAGCGCCATGATAAGCAAACAAACGGGCCACATCGGGCATAAAACCAATCGCCCAAATATAACCAATCAATAAACCCAGACGAACCAGCCCTTCAAGCAGGTTGTTTAACCAGACCCCCCAACCCAAGTAGTGTTCTGCCAACCCACCAATACCGGCTGGGAGCACGAAGAAAAGTGCAATCCCAAGAAGCATAGAAAAGCCCAGGGTCAGGTAGAGCGCCGGACCTTCGAGTTTTTCATCTTCCCCGGTCTGAATATTGGCCGAGATCGTCAGGGCGCGCATTCCTAACCCCAGAGCATCCCAAAGCAGGATCAAGCCACGAACAAAAGGGATTTTGGCGATACCGCTCTTGTAAATCCTGGCCAAATCCTCTTTATGAACAACGATTTTTCCATCCGGATCACGCATAGCAATTGCCAGGGCTTTCTGTCCTCGCATCAGGACCCCTTCTATCACCGCCTGACCACCATAAGCAATAATTCGATCTTCCATATCAGCAATCTCTCCTAACGATCGGCTATCTCATATTGTAAAAGAAATGGACCAGTGCTTCCATACCCCGAAACCAGGTTGGCAGGTGTAACTTTTCATTGGGCGCGTGTAGATTGTCTTCCGGTAGGCTGAACCCGCTCAATGCAGACTCAACCCCCAGCATACGCTGTAAAGACTCAACCACGGGGATCGATCCGCCTTCCCGTCGATAATATGGACGCACACCCCAGACTGTTTCCAGCGCTTTTCCAAGCGCCACAACACCGGGATTGTCCAACTCTGCTATGGCCGGGGGATTTTTTTGCAGCAGCTTCACTTCCCAGTGGATCGTATCCGGGGCATTCTCTTCCATATATTGAATCAACTGTTTATGTACATCCGCTGGTTTTTGATCTGCCACCAGACGACAGGATATTTTCGCCATCGCTTTACCTGGTAAGACGGTTTTTGTCCCAGGCTCAGTCCAGCCGGAGAGCAGGCCATTTACCTCCAGTGTCGGACGGGAACCAATCCGTTCGGCAGGAATGAAATCCGGTTCTCCCCAAAGGTTAGGCACACCGGTTTGCTCCAGGTAAAAAGCTTCGTCCATTGGCAGGCGAGCCTGGTCTGCTCGCTCTTCATCCGACAATTTCCTGACCGGGTCATAGAACCCGGGCAGGGTAACCCGACCTTCCTGGTCATGCATCCCGGCGATCAATTCACATAATGCCTGGGCCGGATTGTGCACCACCCCACCATATAAACCGGAATGCAAATCGTGGTCAGGACCAACAATCCAGATTTCAAAATAAACCAAACCGCGCAGCGCATAAGTAATCGTCGGTTCTTCCTTACCGATCATCCCGGCATCAATATTCAAGGCCACGTCACTCGTGAACAACTCCTGGCTGCCATGCAGAAAGGCATCCATACTGGGAGAACCTATCTCTTCTTCCCCTTCGATCAGGAATTTGAGATTTACCGGCATCTGACCTGTTTTCATAATGGCTTCGATAACGTTCAAGGAGGCCATTATCTGCCCTTTCATATCTGAGGCACCGCGGGCAAACAGGTTTTCACCACGCAAAGTCGGTTCGAAAGGAGGGGTGATCCACAGGTCAAGCGGGTCAACTGGCTGGACATCATAATGCCCATAAACAAGAACCGTCGGGGCCTCTTTGCCGGCTTTAAGCCAATCCCCATATACAACAGGGGCATTTGCTGTGGGCAAGACCTGCACATGTTCTATCCCCAATCCTGTTAAATGTCCAGCAAGCCACTCAGCTGCTTGTTTGATTTCGGGATCATCCGGTTTTTCTTCCGCAGAAATCGATGGAATACGTAAAAAGTCCTTCAGATCAGTCAAGAAACGATCTTTGTTTTTTTCGATATACGCTATAGCGAGTTGGCGGACATCAGACATCTCTATCTCCTGCTGGGTTCAGCTGATTAGCTTTCCATAAAGAAACCAGAATACATCCTGTGGAAATCCAGGTATCAGTTGTTCATCCCAAATGAAATCACCTGCTTGAAAATCATCTTTAAGTTCTCCATCCAGACGAGATAAGGCAGCAATTTCTTCCGGGCGAGTTGATAATTCCGACAAAAGTAATTCTAACATCACTCGTAAGCGAACCTCATTTGGATAATAGTCCGCTTGTTCGTCACGCCCTTCTTGGTAATCAACCAAATAATTCTTCCAAAGAATGAGTCTGGATTGGAATTCATTTTCACATTTTGCAACCCAAAGCGTTTGCCGTTTTAAACGCATGGTATCTACCGCCATCTCGATTTGCAATACTTTCGATTCATCTTCAGATGGAGAAAGAACACTCAAACGCCGTATTGCAAGCAGTATCCCCCCAACAGTCAGCCGCGGCAATGATACACCCGAAGCTGTTGTAACAGGCCAGTACAATATTTGCGAAAGCAGATACTCGGGCAGTTCCTTTATGCCTGCTTCAAGAAAAAGCCTGTCCTTCCCGGCTATATTCATTATGCCGCTTATGGAATTTCAGCAGGCGTCGGCTCAGTTTCAAGAGATCGTCGCGTGACCAGATACCAATCAACCGGGAGCCCATTTAACCGATCACTGGTGTCATAGAGCGGGGCAATTTGCACTCCGTTCACTTGAGCATCAACTGCATATGTATAAACAGGAAAATATAACGGCAAGGAGGGCAACTCTTTGGCAAAAATCACCTGGAAGTTGCGATAAAGACGCGCCCGGAAGTCAAAATCTGTAGATACACGCGCCTGCTCAAGATACTCACTGGCAGTCCGGTTATCCCATTGGGTGTAATTTTGTCCGCCAGTATCTTCAGACTGGTGCCAAAAAGGATATGGATCGGGATCAGGAGAACGGGAAAGGTTCAGATCAACCAGCGCCGCCTGATAGTTCCGGTTTGCCAGACCATCATAAATCAATTGGTCGTACTGCAGCGGAATCAGGTTGACTTCAACGCCAATATAAGCCCAATTTTCCTGAATAATCTGGGCTATCTCCGTATGCAATTCATCGTTAGGATGCATTAAAGTCAGGGATAATCTCTCCCCTTCCATAGACCGCACCTCCCCACCTTCGGCAGGAATGGTATAACCTTCACTTTTCAGTAATGAAATAGCCTGCTCAGGTTCGAAATCCAGGTGTTCGACGTCATCATAGTATGCCCAGGAACCCGGTAAAATCGGTCCATCGGCAATAATCGCCTGCCCGCCCAGGGTATGGTTGACGATATAACTGCGATTCAGCCCTAACATCAGGGCTTTCCGGATGACATCATTCTGTAAAAATGGCGCCGTTGGGTCATTCAGATTGAACAACACAATACTCAACATTGGTAACCGGCCAGTGTAAATGGACAGGTTGGGATCTGCCAATGCCTCGCTGAGCACATCTTCAGTGATATGACTGATCCCTAAGGCCTCACCCTGTCGGTAAGCATCATAGGCGGAAGCTGAAGATGGATAGTACCTGAAAACAACCTGGGGAATGAACGGCTGTTTTCCGAAGTAACCATCAAATGTTGTCAACACCACCCCGGTGATTTGACCATTCTCTACAATCAAATGGTCAAGCTTATAGGGACCACTACCAATTGGTTTAAGATTAAAATCAGCATCCACGATCTGATCTGCGGGGATCGGCTCCAGTAAATGCTTTGGTAACACACCAAAGGTAAGATAATCCAGAAATGGTGCATACGGTTCTGTTAAAGTGAATTTCAGGTTTTTCTCGTTCAGGCGAGTGATTTCTACACCAGCCCAGAGGTCTTTAATATCCTGTGGGTAAAATGAAGCGTTACTCTTGATCAAATCGATCGTAAAGATCACATCATCACTGGTAACCGACTGCCCATCATGCCAGACAGCGTTCGGCCGAATGGTAAAATTATAGATCATACCATCCTGCGAAACTCCCCATGACTCTGCTAAATCTGGCCTGGGGAACCCCCTCTCGTCAAAGCGTATCAGTCCGTTGAAAATCAAACGGTTCACATCGCGATCGGCCGGGTTGTTCCAATCAAAAAGTGGATTCAGCCGCCCCATTGAACCAACCATTGCTTCGGTGTAAACACCTCCACTTGCCGGTTGTGGTAACAGCGGTTCAACCAGTACTGATTGCTGTGTAAGTAGTAAGACTCCCACGATGATGAGAGTCAGAACAACAACAAGAATCTGCCAGCGTAGACGTTTCATAGGCACATAAAAAGAAAGGCCTGTTCCCATCCCGGCAACGAGCGCAACCGGAATGTCGGCCTCTCAGACAGGTAGAAAACCCTTATTGGGAAATGACAACTGAAATGATCGCCAGTATAAAGAAAACTATGCTGAGAACAACGGTGACCCAGTATAATGTTTTTTCGATACCACGGCGAGCAGTGAAAACGCCACCGGCGTCACCACCAGCTAAGCCTCCCAGTCCTGCGCCCTTACTTTGCAAGACAACACTGATAATCAGTGCGATCGAAGTTATAATCAAAGCAATATCTATATATGACTGCATACTTTTGTCTCCTTCGGAATAGCGGGCAAATTATACCTGTGAAGATAGAGAGTCGTCAACCACGAGGTTTCCAATGCACGAAATTGCCATAAACCTTCATATCCATTCCCGCTACTCAGATGGTAGTGGCTCACACAAAGATATCGCCCAGGCTGCCATGCGCGCCGGCTTGGAGGCGGTCATCGTTTCTGACCATAATGTATTGGTTCAAGGACTTGAAGGATACTACCGGCATCAGAAACAACGCACCCTGGTCCTTATTGGACAGGAAGTCCATGATCAGGAGCGCGATCCGCAAAAAAACCATTTGCTGGTTTTTGGCGCCGACCGCGATTTGGCCACATTTGCAGACAATCCACAAACACTGGTGAATGCGGTTAAAAACGCCAACGGTCTGTCGTTTATCGCCCACCCCTTTGAAACAGCTTCGCCAGTATTTAACGAGCCAGATATTTCCTGGGTCAATTGGGACGTGGAGGGTTTTACCGGCATTGAACTCTGGAATGGAATGAGTGAAATGAAAGAGCACCTGAGCAGCATAGCCCAGGGGATACTTTTTGGGTATTTCCCGGAACTCATTGCGCATGGTCCCCGCACCGAGACACTGCAACGCTGGGATGAATACCTGCTATCCGGTAAGCACATCGTTGCTGTCGGAGGATCAGACGCACATGCGTTCAACTATCAATTAGGTCCACTTAGAAAAGTAATCTTCCCTTACCATTTCCATTTTTCAACCATTAACACCCACTTGCTCCTGGCAAAACCGCTTAGCGGAGAACTTAACACAGACCGCCAGTTGATCCTTGACGCGCTCAAACAAGGGCACGTCTTTATTGGATATGATCTACCTGCTTCCACGCGCGGTTTCCGCTTTACTGCCCAGGGACGGGATAAAACAGCATTTATCGGGGATGAAATCCCGGCTCGCGAGGGAGTGACCATCCAGATCCGACTGCCTTCCATGGCTGCAGAATGCCGATTGATCCATAATGGTGCGGTTATTCGTACCTGGAAAAAAGCAGAAATCTGTTCATTTATTACAACCAAACCGGGTTATTACCGGGTCGAAGCCTATCGCCGCTACTTGGGACAGTTGAGAGGATGGATATACAGCAACCCCATTTTTATAAAATAAGCGCGTTGTGAACAGGCTCACTCAAGCAGTGTTCCCTTATGTAAGAGAGGCATTATTCTCTTTATAATCATTCAACTCTCCAAGACTTGTAAGATAAATCAATCCAAATGATCTAACATTGCGCAAATACCTGTCTAAGCGATCCTGTCAGCGATCCTGTCAGCGATCCTTCTCAAAATGCTCACTTTGTGTTAAACTACCAGCCAATTAGGCACATAAAAACGAATGTGTCTCTTTCCGCCCTGGCTCACCCACGGTGTTGACCGGGAGCAACCCCAAGGAAAGGAGGTTTCCCCAATGCGTAAATACGAACTTGTTTGCGTGATCCATCCTGATCTCGATGAAGTCGCTTTTAACGGCGCCGTCGATAAAGTCAAAGGTTGGATTTCTGAAACAGGCGGCAGCGTTGATAAAGTGGACAACTGGGGCCGTCGCAAGTTGGCCTATATGATCCGCAAGCAACGTGAAGGCCAGTATATTCTGTTGAATGTCAGCATGCCGCCCACAGCCTTAAACGAACTCGAACGCAATATGCGGTTCCACGAACCGGTTCTGCGGTATATGATTTCACTGGTCTCGTGATTGGACTGTTCTTGGTTTTCCCGGTCAATGATCAAAAGGAGGAAGAGATGAGCCAAGGCCTTAATAAAGTCATGATAATCGGTCACCTGGGACGAGATCCAGAAATGCGCTACACTCCATCGGGTCGACCTGTGACAACTTTCTCAGTCGCCGTAAGCCGGTCGTGGAATAAACCCGACGGCGAGCGCCACACTGAAACAGAATGGTTCAATATTGTTGCATGGAGTAATCTTGCCGAGATCTGCAAAAACTATCTGAACAAAGGCCAGCAGGTTTATGTTGAAGGCAGATTACAAACCCGGCGCTGGGAAGACAAAGAAGGCGGTAAACACACTACCATCGAGATTGCTGCAAACAAAATGATGATGTTAGGCGACCGCCGGGACTCAAACAACGACCAGATTGAAGAACACAAAGCCGAAGAAGATGATATTTCCTCGGTTGAAGATGATGAATTTCCGTTCTAACAACAGACGAACAGGAGTATGACATGAGCATGGATGATACAAGCTCAGGAGGGCGCTCCGGACACCGGTTTTACTCGCGCCCCAAAGTATGTCAATTTTGTGTTGACAAACATCAGACAATTGATTACAAGAAATTTGATTTACTGAAACGTTTCATTACTGACGATGGCAAGATCCGCCCAAGGCGGCAGACCGGTACCTGCGCCCGCCATCAAAGGACTTTAGCCCGTGCGATCAAGCAGGCCCGTCACATTGCCCTGCTCCCCTATACCGGAAAATACTGGGAAGAAGGACATTCCTAAACCAATGTACTATACGCGAGGTATGGATTGTCCGTGCCTCGCGTAACAATTTAAAGAGGCCAAACATGGCAAAAAACAACCCCAAACCATCTATAGCCAGCAAGAAACACATCGCTCGATTGGAACGTGAACGCCGGCAAACCCGGTTGATCCGTTATGTTGCCATTGGTATATTCTTATCAATTATACTAATTCTGACTTATGGTTACCTGGATCTGCATGTGTTTGCACTCCAAAAACCCGTCGCCATCGTTAATGGTGAGAATATCTCTATTCAAGAATTTCAGGGTCAGGCGAAGATGAAACGAGCTGAATTGGTAGATACTCACCAGCAATACGTTAATTTTGCGAGTTATTTGGGTATAGACCTCAGAACCGACCCAACCTTCGGGAATACAGTCAAAAATATTGAACTCCAATTATTTAAACCGCAAGATATGGGGAAAGAGCTGCTCGACAATATGATTGATGATCGATTAATTCGCCAGGAAGCCGAAAAGATGGGTATTACGATCAGCTCCGCAGAACTGGAAAAAGAAATCCAGAAACAAATGGGATATTTCCCAGACGGAACCCCAACCCCGACCCGTACACCAACCACCATTGTGGAACCGACCTTATCCCCCAAGACCCTGGCACTGATCACCCCTACATTCACTCCGACCGCCTTCCCTACCTCAACGCCAGGTGAACCCGGGAACACCCCAACCGCCACACCCGGCGAGGGAGAATCTGCCGCAACCCCAACCGTAACCAGCACGCCCCTGCCAACCGTTACCCCATCACCCTTTACAGCAGATCTGTACCAGGAAAGAATGACCCTGGTGCTGGATAATCTCAGTAATAACTTTGGCGTACAGGAACAGGATTATCGTGCCTATATTGAATCATCCCTTTACAAGGAAAAAGTAAAGGAATCCATCACTTCAGACATTGGCAGTTTGCAAGACCAGGTCTGGGTACGCCACATCCTTCTCAAGAATAAAGAAGACGCTGATAAACTATATCAGCGCTTGCAGAAAGGGGAAGACTTCGCCGAATTGGCAAAAGAATTATCAGAAGATACGGGTTCCGGAGCCAATGGCGGGGATGTGGGTTGGTTCGGCGCCAACGGCAATATGGTCGAGCCTTTCAAGGAGGCATCCTTCCGCCTCGAAGTCGGTGAGATCAGTGAACCAGTAATGTCTCAGTTCGGCTATCATCTTATCCAGGTGCTGGCCCATGAGATGCGCCCGATAAATACATCTGAACAGGCACAGCTTGCCGACTATGAATTCGAAAAATGGCTGGACCAGGTCCGGGAAGAAGCGGATATCGAGAGATTTGATGACCGCTGGCCGAACTTCATCCCCACAGAACCAGCTGCTGAAAACATGATAACTCCCCTTTTCCCTGAAATCCAACTCGAACAATAAGTTCGCTGTTTGAAAAAAAGATGCCGCCTCTCCTGTGAGTGCGGCATCTTTTCATTCCAAAGGTATCCATCCCACTAACGAAAATACTCATCACTGAGCTCATCCAGCCGCAGGCTGATGATCTGGCTGGCAGAATCGCGTCCCATCGTGACCCCATAGATCACATCCGCAACCTGAACTGTGGTCCGGTTGTGGGTTACAACAACAAACTGGGTTTCCTTGCTTAACTCCGACAGCATATCCCTGAAGCGGCCGACATTGGCTTCGTCCAACATGGCGTCTACCTCATCAAGCACGCACAGCGGAGTGGGAGAGATGCGCAATAAGGCGAATACCAGTGCGATCGCGGTCAGAGTCCTTTCTCCGCCAGACAGCAGCGCCAGCCCCTGTTCCCGGCGCCCGGGTAGACGCGCCTCAATATCGATACCGGTCTCGACCAGGTTTTCAGGATCGGTCAATGCCAGCCTGGCCGAGCCGCCTCCAAACAGGCGGGTGAAGATATCCCTGAACTCCCGGTCAACAGCTTCAAATGTCTTCCGGAATTCACGCTGGGTCAGTTCATCCAGTTCGGCAATCACCTGGCGCAGATCTGATTCAGCCTTGTTAAGATCATCGATCTGGTTCTTCATAAATTCATACCGTTCGCTTTCAGCGCTATATTCGCTTTCAGCTTCCGGGTTGATCGGACCCATGCGGCGCAGCTGCGCCCGCTGCTGTGTCAGCTGCTCTTCCAGGTCTGGTGATAATTCTGTGATCACTGGCAGCTGCTCAACCATACCATCAAAAGGCAGCGGCACCGGACCGGGAACTTCGGAACTATACTGCAGCGACACCAGTCCAAAATCATCCTGGATCCGCTGCTGCAGTGATTCAAATGCCTCCTGCCGGCGGGCCAGCTCAACCTGCACCTGGCTGTAATTGCGTTCCTCGGCAGTTACATGACGCTGGGTCTGGCTTTCCTGCTCCTGCAGATCATGCTCCTGCCGCTCAATAGCCTCAAGTTCGCTCTCTGCTGGTTCAATCTGGGCCTGCAAGATATCCAGCTGTCGATTGATCTCCCCTTCCTGCGTTCGCAGGTTTGTCTTCTCGCTCTCAAGATCAGCCAATGACGCTTCTATCTGGTTCTGGCGGGCAAGCACGTCATTATTCTGGCGCACCAGACGTTCCAACACCTGTTCCTGCTCAGCCCGCCGTGCTTCCACATCACTCAGGGAGCGCTCAGAAACCGCCGAACGCGTACCCCAGTATGTAACCTGTTCCTGGACTTCATCCAGCATCAATCCGGTTAATTCCGAACTCAAACGTTGGATATCATCTTCGACTTGTGTGGTTTTTCTGTCAACGTCGACTTGCTTCTCATTGGCATCCAGGATACCGGCCTCTGCCTGGGTGATTTCTTCCTTCAGCCCAGCCCGCTGTGTCTGCTGCCAATCAAGCTGGCGTTGGGCAGATTCATGCTCCAGTCGGGCCTGCTGTTCCTTTGCCTGGATTTCTTCCAGGTTCTCACGATCCTGCTGTAAACGGGCTTCAAGTGCAGTTTGTCGGTGTTGAGCCGCAGAAAGCTGATCCTGTAAACCCTCTAATAATCCATTCAACGCCTTGATCTGTTCATTCAATCCCGACAGCGACTGTTGCAATTCACGCTTCTGGCGGGGACGGCCAAGGATACCTGAACGCGCCTGTTTCCCGGCCAGTACGGCGCCATCAGCTCGGAAAACCTTTCCGTCCAGGGTCACCGCATGGACCCGACCATTATGTGATTTGGTAATCCGGCGGGCTGCCTGCTGGTCCTTCACAATCAACGTATTGCCGAGCAGCAAGTCGACCACCGGCCGTAAATCCGCAGGGCACTTGACCAGTTCGGCTGCAAGCCCCAGACAATCCTCCTCGCGGGGGATATCGGTTTTCGTACCCTTCGCCAGCCATTCCAAAGGCAGCAAGGAGGCTCTTCCAGCCTCATCTGACTCAAGTATCTGCAAGGATTGTTCAACATCCAGCCCAGATTGCAGCAGCACTGCATCAACATGCTCTCCAAGCGCTGCTGAAACAGCCGTCTCCAATTCTGCGGGGACATCCAGGGCGCTGCTCAATGCACCCTGCACACCGGTAATGCGAGACTTCCTGGCCGCATCCAACAGGTAACGCGCCCCTTCTGCGTACCCTGTCAGGGATTCGTCTGCCTGTTCAAGGACCTCCAACTGGGCCTGGATCCGGGTATGCCGGGTTTGCAGTTCAGCGCGTTCGTCAACCCGCCTGCGCCGTTCCTGATCCAATTCATTTACATGTGACTGCTGTTCTTTTAACTCAGCCAGGCACACATTCACAGACTGTTCAGCATCTTTATGTTGGGCCCGGATCTCAGAATGTTTCCCTTCGGCCTGCTGTTTGGCCGTTTCAGCCTGCCGGATCGCTGCCTGCGTATCTTCCAACTTTGTTCTTTGGGAAATGATACGGGATTGAAGTTCATCTGTACGGGCCTGCAGTTCGGTGCGCAGCGTCTTGAGCTGATCGAGTTGGCTGCGAGCTTCCTGGGCCTGCCCTTCAACAACAGAACGCTCTGACTGGTATGTACGCAAATTCTGTTGTGCAAGGTCCAGCTGGTTGACGGCATCGTCGTATTCATCCTGGAACCGCTTCAGCTCCTGTTCGATCTCCGATAACCGTTGACGGGCAATTTCCTGCTCTCCCTGCACCCGGTCCTGGTCGAGCACCAGGGTCTGACTGCCAGACAGTAAGGACCGGCGCCGTTCATCCAAGACAGCCAGTTGGCGGCTGACAGACTCCCGCTGGTTATGAAGTTCTGAAGACTCCTTGCGCCACCGATTCAATTCAGCCCGAATAGCATGCAGCTTCTCCCGAAAGGCAGCCGATTCATCCATTGTCGCCTGGAAATCATCCCGGGCTTTATGCACTTTACTTTCGTGATCACGTACAGCATCCCGGATTACAGAAAGATCTTTCATGGTCTGGTGCCAATGATATCCATACCATTCACGCAGCAGCAGGTTCAAATCTTCCTGGGCCTGCGCATATTCCTTCGCCCGGCGCGCCTGGCGTTCCAGCTTTCGCAGGCGCGGCTCCAACTCAGTCATGATATCCAGGACGCGTTCCAGGTTGCGCCGGGTATTTTCCAGGCGTTTCAAGGCTTCTTCACGCCGGGTACGGTACAAACCTACCCCAGCCGCTTCTTCGAACAGGCGCCGGCGCTCATCTGCCTTCAAAGCCAAGGAGGCATCCACCAGACCCTGCCCAATGATCGTGTAGGTCCGCTCCCCCAAGCCAGACTGTGACAGCAGCTCATTGAAATCACGCAAGCGAACACCCTGGCTGTTCAACAGGTATTCGTTGCGCCCATCGCGGTAAGCCCGGCGGGTCAGGGACACTTCACTGAAATCCACTGGCAACCAGTTCTCTTCGTTGTCGAACAGGATCGAGACCGAAGCCATCCCCGCTCGTGAACGCTGCTCCGATCCGGAGAAGATCATATCCTCTGTCTTCTTGCCCCGCAGCAGACTGTACGATTGCTCTCCCAGCGCCCAACGCAGGGAATCGGCAATATTCGATTTTCCGGATCCGTTGGGTCCGACAATCGCCGTTATCCCCTCGCCAAACTCGAACACAGTCCGGGCTGCGAAGGTCTTATAACCATGAAGTTCCAAAGACTTTAATCGTAAAGGCATTGTTTAAGAGAGAAGATAAAGTTTAATTCAGATCACTTTCAACGTTTCAAGGGCTGTTTGAGCAGCCATCAGTTCAGCGATATGCTTGCTCGAACCCGTACCCCGGCCATACACCCGGCCAGCTACTTTCACTTCCACATCAAACGTCTTGGCATGGTCCGGACCCCGGGATTCGACCAGGATATAGTCCGGGATACCAAGTTTTTGGGCCTGCGCCCATTCCTGCAATCGGCTTTTTGGGTCGTAGATTTCAACCCGGTTCAACACTTTATCACGGGCATTATTTAATAGGGGTTCGACGAACTTCTTGACTTCTTCAATGCCGGCCTCCAGGAATAAAGCCCCGATCAGGGCTTCGAAGGCAGCTCCCAGAAGACCGACCCGCCGGCCGCCGCCGGCGTTGAGTTCGCCGCGTCCCAGCCGTAATGCCCGGTCCAACTTCAATTCCCGGGAAAAGACAGCCAGTTGTTCATTTCGAACCAGCGCCGACCGTAAACGCGTCAGGTCTCCTTCGTGCATTTCAGGGCAGCGGTTATAGACCCATGCCCCAACCACAAAATCCAACACTGCGTCTCCCAGGAACTCCAGACGCTCATTATCTTCCAACACATTACTGTTCTCATTAACAAAAGATCGATGTGTCAGGGCGCGCGTTAACAGATGTAATTGTCGAAACGGTAGTTTCAGTCGTTTTGCCAGTTCAGCAGGAGACTCCATCTGTGATTCCAGTTCAGATGCCACAGCTTCCTCCCTGGAACTTATGGAGCGCCAGCCATCAACCTGTCTCAGCCGTACGCTGAGGCCGTTCATCAGCTGGAGGTCCACCAGTTCCAAAAGTTTTTTTCGATTCTAACCTGAATCCTGTCCACTGCCTACCCTAGCGCAGATGACTTTCGGGAATCTACGGTAGTTGCATTCAGGTCATTCCACTGATAGAATTACAAAGATCGGTAAAGGAGCAGGTGTGGATAATTCCATCAGCATCGAAAATCGCTTTTTACACGCGATTGAAATGGGGTTGGGGGCCTGGCAATGGGGAGACAGGATCATGTGGCAGTATGGTCATACCTATTTTGACGAAGACCTGAAAGCACTGTTTGACATATGTATCGAGGAAGGCATTACACTGATCGACACAGCCGAAGTCTACGGGTTGGGGAAATCGGAAAGACTGCTCGGACGGTTTATCGCCGAAACCCAACCGCCTGTGCTGGTCGCCACCAAGTATTTCCCGTTCCCCTGGCGGATGACGAAGAAGGCGTTACACCGCGCGCTCAGGCACAGCCTCGAGCGACTCAACCTGGAAGCGATCGATCTTTACCAGATCCACTTCCCCAGCCCGGTTATGTCAATCGACCGGTTGATGGAAGCCCTGGTTGAAGCGGCGGCCGCCGGACAGGTGCGTACGGTTGGCATATCGAATTTCAATGAGAGTCAAACCCTGGCAGCCTACTCTGCCCTGGCCCGCAATAATGTCCCGCTGGCTTCCAACCAGCTTCGTTTCAGCCTGCTGGATCGAACGATAGAAAAGAATGGCCTGCTGGCTCGCTGCCATGAACTGGGCATCCGGGTCATCGCTTACAGTCCCCTGGCGCAGGGTATCCTGACCGGAAAATACACCCCCGAAAACCTGCCGCCGGGCAATCGCGGCCTGCTGTATGCAGAAAAGATCACGAAATGCCAACCCCTGATCAAGCTGATGACCCAGATCGGGCAGGACCAGGGAGGCAAATCCGCTTCCCAGGTTGCCCTGAACTGGTGCATCTGCAAAGGGACCCTGCCGATCCCCGGCGCCAAGCAAGTCGAACAGGCCCGGCAAAACGCCGGTGCGCTGGGCTGGCGCCTGACCGACGAACAGGTCGAAGCCCTGGATGAAGCCAGCGACCAGGTCAACTAATTTTCAAGGCCCGGCAGCGCCTCAACCCTGCGGGTAACAACCACAAGCGCCTCAAATAAATAATAACCAAAAAACAATCGACTGTGACCACCGGGCCCGGGCTGCGGCCTTTGTCGTTCCAACCGGGAGCGCAAGACTGCCAAAGATCCCGAAAAAGGAGCCGCAGTCTCCGCATACACCCATCCAGTGAACTGCCGCTGCTCAGCAGTCCTGGCAGACGACCAGCCCCAGGCGCGCCGGTAACCTGTGACAGTTTTGCTTGAAATCAGTCACAGGTTTGATCAGAATCAGTCACAGTTTTGCTTAAAATCAGTCACAGGTTTGATCGAAAACAGTCACAGTTTTGGTCACGAACTGTGACTGTTAATCAGCTGGATACCGGCAGGCCTGCAACACGTCTTCCGGGAGTGCATGACTGTTGTCGTGTATATTTTCCAATTGCCCGATACTCTGCCGAGATGACCTTTACAAACTCACCCACCCGGGAATGCCTCCCCAGGCGAACAGCAAAAAACGTCTACAGACGGTGCAAAGCAGTCCGCTTCAGCAGGCGGGAGCGTTGAGCCGGGGAAATGCCCTGGCAGAAAACCTGCGGGAAGGTTGAATCTGGTTCTGCTGCTGTGGATCGTGCGTGCATCCCCTGCTCAAGAAATGATTGTATTGAACCTCTGGCTATGCTATAATTGCGGCACGATGAAAACAGAGACAACCACCCCCAATATCCATAATGCCAATCATCATGATCGCTCTCAGCGCTTTGGGCGAGGCTTGTCCGGGTAACAGACACACTCCTTGATTCGTATATCGCCCAACGCAGCTGCGGAGGGCGATTTATTTTGTACTTATCTTGTCCTTGCGAAGGAAGAAACAGTAAAGCTCTCGACGGGATGCTTCACCAGGCGGCTGTCTTTCTCGCAGCGGCACATTTATTGGAGGTGCGCCATGCACAAAACAATCAACTGCGGAGAACTTCGCTCATCACACATCGGCGAAACAGTCACCCTGGCCGGGTGGGTCCATCGCCGCCGCGACCATGGTGGAGTTGTGTTTATCGATCTGCGCGACCGTTCCGGTCTGGTGCAGGTCGTTTTTAATCCCGACCTGCCCGAAGAAACGATGAAGATCGTCGCCAACCTGCGCATGGAATGGGTGCTGCAGGTCACCGGCGCCGTCCAGCAGCGACCCGAAGGACAGGATAACCCCAAGATGCCTACCGGTGAGATCGAAGTCATTGCCAGCGGGCTTACCGTACTCAATCCTTCAAGAGCACTGCCCTTTATGATCAGCAAGGAGGACGAACAGCAGGTTGAAGAGAACGTCCGCCTGAAATACCGCTACCTTGACCTGCGCCGTGAACGTATGAGCCGCAATATGATCCTGCGCCACAGGGTGATCAAGTTCATGCGCGATTACCTGGACAAGCACGGCTTCATCGAGATCGAGACCCCGATGCTGTTCAAGACCACCCCTGAAGGCGCCCGGGACTACCTGGTACCGTCTCGCGTCTATCCCGGACAGTTCTATGCCTTGCCCCAGTCTCCCCAACAGCTCAAACAGCTGTTGATGGTCGCCGGGATGGAACGCTATTTCCAAATTGCCCGCTGCTTCCGGGATGAAGATCAGCGCGGCGACCGACAGCCCGAATTCACCCAACTTGACCTGGAAATGTCCTTTGTCCACCGTGACGATGTATTGGACCTGGTCGAGGACCTGTTCACAAAAATGCTTCCGGCGGTTACCCCGCATAAGAAGCAGCTGGCCTCCCCCTGGCCGCGCCTGACCCACGCAGAAGCCCTGGACCGGTATGGCAGCGACAAACCGGATCTGCGCTTCGGCATGGAACTCCACAACGTCGGTGACATTTTCGCCAAAAGCGAATTCATGGTCTTCAAAGATACGCTCGAGAAAGGCGGCGTGATTAAATGTATCGCTGCCCCCGGCTGCGCCGAATATACCCGCAAGCAGCTGGATGGCCTTACCGACCTGGCCAGGGAATTCGGGGCCAAAGGACTGGTCACACTCGGGCTCACCGCTGAAGGCTCAAAAGGCAGCGGGGCGAAGTTCATCACTCCGGAGGAGATCGAGGCGCTGTCCCAACAGACCGGCGCCGGCCAGGGCGACCTGATCCTGTTCGTGGCCGATGAGCTTGCTGCCGCCAACCGGGTTCTGGGAACGCTGCGGCTGCACTTCCGGGACGCCCTCAACCTGGCGGACAGGGACCTGATGGCCTTTGCCTGGGTGATCGATTTCCCGATGTTCGAGTGGAATGAAGAAGAACAGCGCTGGGATGCCGCCCACCATATGTTCACCATGCCGCAGCTTGAGAACCTCGATAAATTCGAAACCGATCCGGCCTCGATCCTTTCGGACGCGTACGATATGGTCTGCAACGGCTACGAAATGGCCTCGGGCTCGATCCGAATCCACCGCAGCGACATCCAGTCCAGGGTCTTCGACCTGTTGGGCATCAAGGAAGAGGAAGCCCAGCGAAAATTCGGACACCTGCTGGAAGCCTTTGAGTATGGGGCTCCCCCCCACGGCGGGATGGCCCCGGGGATCGATCGCCTGGTAATGCTGCTGGCCAACGAACCCAACATCCGTGAAGTGATCGCCTTTCCCAAGAACTCGGGCGCTCGTGATGTGATGGCCGATGCCCCTTCACCGGCAGACGAGAAACAGTTAAAAGAATTACATATAAAATTAGATTTGAAGGACTGAGCGGCCGGGTCATTTGCGGTTGGGTTCAGCCAAGCACTGAATATCGATCCTGTCAGCGGTTGCCTGGTGTCTGAAATTGATCCCTCCACACCTGAGACCTATCAACCTGTCACGCGCTCAAGGAGTTCATATGACGATCATTCGTGTTTCCCAGATTTCAGAATACGTTGACCAGGAAGTAACCATCCAGGGCTGGGTCTACAACCGCACCCACAAAGGCAAGCTGGTCTTCCTGCTGGTGCGGGATGGCTCCGGCTTTGTCCAATGTGTGGCCTTCAAAGGCGACCTGGATGAAGAACTTTTCGAACAGATCGCCCACATCCCGCAGGAATCCTCGATCCGGGTTATCGGATCGATCCGCGCCGACGGGCGCGCCCCCGGAATGCCGGGCGGTTATGAGTTGGGCATCAAACACCTGGAGATCATCCAGGCCGCTGGAGAAGATTACCCCATGGCGCTGAAAGAACACGGCGTCGACTTCGCCCTGGAGCACCGCCACCTGTGGATGCGTATGCCTAGTCAATGGGCGATCCTGCGCGTACGGGCAACCGTCACCCGCGCCATCCGCGAGTGGCTGGACAACAACGGCTTCGTGCAGATGGACACCCCTATCCTGACCCCGGCTGCCTGTGAAGGCACCACCACGCTGTTCGAAACCCCGTACTTCGATGAGGGCATGGCCTACCTGGCCCAGTCTGGCCAACTGTACAACGAGGCCAACATCTTCGCCTTTGGCAGGGTTTACTGCTTTGGCCCCACCTTCCGGGCCGAGAAGTCGAAGACCCGCCGCCACCTGACCGAGTTCTGGATGGTCGAACCGGAAGCCGCGTTCACCGATCTGGACGGCCTGATGGAGATCGAAGAACAGTTCATCACCCACATCGTCCAGTGCGTCCTGCGCGACTGCCCTAATGAACTCAAGACCCTTGAACGGGACACCACCAGGCTGGAACAGGTCTGCGGTCCCTTCCCGCGGATTTCTTACGATGAAGCCGCCGACCTGCTGAAGCAGATGCGGGACGAAACCGAGGACCCCGAACAGAAAGAACTGCTGGCCTTCGAGTGGGGTATGGACTTCGGCGCGCCGCACGAGACCGCCCTGACCAACCGCTTCGACAAGCCGGTCTTCGTATATGGATACCCGACCCAGGTCAAAGCTTTTTACATGGAACCCTGGCCAGGCCGCCCGGAAGTCTGCAAGTCGGTAGACCTGCTGGCGCCCGAAGGTTACGGGGAGATCTGCGGCGGCTCGGAGCGCATCTCGGACCCCGACCTGCTGCTCGAGCGCCTGCACCAGCACAACCTGCCAGAAGAAGCTTTCGCATGGTACCTGGACCTGCGCCGTTATGGCTCGGTCCCTCACAGCGGCTTCGGCATGGGCGTGGAACGCTGTGTCTCCTGGCTGTGCGGCATCGACCACATCCGCGAAACCATCCCCTTCCCGCGCACCATCAAACGGGTGTACCCGTAAAACATCTTCTGTGATAATCCATTGAGGAAAAAGGAGGTACCCCTGACAGGCGTCAGAGGCGCCTCCTTTTTCGATTCCCGGTACTGCCTCATCAAGTATAATCACGACCATACGTTTACTGGCGGCGGATTGTTTTTGCGTATTGGAAAGTACGCAATAAAAAGATGGAGATCCAATGAAAACAAAGCAGCATGGCATTGTCCTACTATTATTGATCCTGAGTATGTTCATTTCAGGCTGCCAGGCAGGAAAGTCATCCGGAACCGAAACAAAGGCGTCGCGGGTTGATGGGATGACGATGATCTATATTCCTGCCGGCGAGTTCATCTATGGCAGCAACGACGGCGACTTCGATGAGAAACCGGAACGTACACTCTACCTGGATGCCTTCTGGATCGATAAGACTGAAGTAACCCAGGGTATGTACGCAAAGTGTAAGGACCCCGAATGCGAGAAACCCACCTGCGCCAACGGCGGCAAGAATCATCCCGTGGTTTGCATCACCTGGAACAGCGCCAAAGCCTATTGTGAATGGGCCGGGCGGCGCCTGCTCACTGAAGCCGAGTGGGAAAAGGCTGCCCGCGGCATGGATGGTCGTACCTACCCCTGGGGAAACGAACCTGCCGCCTGCGAGTATGCCGTGATGGATGACCTGGTCTATGGGAACGGCTGCGGGGAAGGGAATTCCGCCTGGGAGGTCGGCAGCAAACCACAAGGCGCCAGCCCATACGGTGTCCTGGACATGGCCGGAAACGTATCCGAATGGGTCGAAGATTGGGATGACTTTGCATTCAATGGAGCCGGCCGGGTTATACGCGGAGGCAGCTATTTCAGCATCCCCTTCTCTGTGCGCGCATCAACCCACGAAGTACTGCACCTGCCGGTTGACAGACATGATGGTCTCGGTTTCCGGTGCGGCGCTACGGCAGCAGAATAAAGGGAAACCCTGAATTGCAGCTAACCTGCTCGCTGCCGGAAATCAATTCATGTTGTATCCGTTACGAGACCTCTTCATCCCGGCCAGACTGTGATCAAATCTCAATTCGTTCCCCGCACTGCAGGGATTCCACGACCGCAAAACTGGCCCTGGTGACCCCAAACAGTTGTTCGTAGGGGATGGTCGGCGGACCGCCTGAAACCACTGCTCCTGCAAAGGCCGCCCACTCTGCTTTCCAGCCTTTGTCCTGGGCGTTTTTGACCGAATGCTTGCGGCCATTCTCAACCAGTTCGAGTTTACGAAAATCATCAAGGACGGCGATCTTGCCGCCGCCGAATACCTCAACACGCTCCTTGGGAAACGACCTGTCGCCGTTGGCCAGGTAATCCACCACTCCCACGGATCCATCCGGGAAGGTGAAGGTCATCGAGAGGTTATCTCCATGGTATTTACCGCCATCCGGCAGCGCGGCCGCGTGAACAGACTGCGGCACGGCGCCGGCCAGGAAAGCCAGGAAGTCAATGAAATGACAGCCTTCCCCGATAATGCGCCCCCCGCCCTGTTCGGGATCATGCAGCCAGTGATTGAGCGGGAGATACCCCGCGTTCACCCGGTAATGCAGATACAATGGCTCGGAACGTTCGCAGAAAAAATGCGCCAGGGTGACCGCCAGCGGCGCAAAGCGGCGGTTGAAGCCGACGGTGAGCTGCTGTTGGGGTGCTGCCTGCTTCGCTCGGGCAACAGCCTCCAGTTGTTCTTTGTTCAATGCCAGCGGCTTTTCGACGAAAACATGTTTGCCAGCGCCCAGCGCCCTGGTCACCAGGTCGGCGTGCAGGTGGTGGCGCGTCAGGATGGCGACCGTATTGATTGCAGGGTCATCAAGTATCTGCTGGCCGGATGAACAGGCGTACCGGAAACCGAACTTCTTGCCCGAATGCTGGGCATGCAGCCCGCCGGCTGAGGCAATCCCGACCAGTTCGATGCTTTTGTTCCCCCTGACCGCCGGAAGCAGGGTGGCATTGGCAAACAGACCGGCGCCCAGGACCCCCAGCTTTACTACTCCGGACTGGGACACGGAGGATGGAACCTCGAAGTTGATGACCTTTGAAGCTGCCAGGTCGCCCGCTTCCGGATAGGTCAGCAGCACCCCCAGGAAAGGCTGCTGCTGTTTGCCGGTGATGACCTGATAGGCCTCGCTGGCTGCCTCAATCGGGAAGCGGTGGGTGATGATCTCCCGGACTTTCAACCGGCCGCTGGCCAGCATGTCGACCACAGCCTCAAAATTGCGCCCCTCTGTCCAACGGATGTAGCCCAACGGGTAGTCCAGCCCGTCCTCTTCATAGGAGGAGTCGTAACGCCCTGGACCATAGGACCGGGAGTTGATAAAGCTCAGTTCCTTTTCGTAATACACTTTGCGGGGGAAAGACAGTCCCACCGCCCCGGTTGCCACGACTTTCGCCCGGTCACGGGCGATCAAACCGGCCAGTTCGACCGGATCATTCGAAGGTGTATCTGCACAGATGATGATGCTGTCGAAACCACGGTTGGCAGTCAAGGTCTGAGAACGGCTTTCTGCCTGGTCACGGCTGCAAGCCTGGATACCAAAGGTTTCCGCCAGCCTGACCCGTTGGGGGTCGATATCGATCCCCAGCACACGACATCCGGCCGCAGCTGCCATCTGTACGGTCAACAATCCCAGCAAACCCAGGCCAATGACAGCGATATTCTCTCCCAGCTGCGGCCCGGCCAGGCGCAGGCCGTGCAGGGCAATCGCCCCCAGGGTGGTGAAGGCCGCCGACTCGAAATCGACGTTGTCGGGCAAGGGAGTCAGCAAGTTGAGCGGCGCCACGTTGTACTCGGCATGCACCGCATACCCACCGCCGGCACAGGCCACCCGCTGGCCGACTTTGAAATCGTCCATCCCCGGCCCCAGTTCGACGATCGTGCCCGCCGAAGAATAGCCCAGCGCCATCGGCTGGTCGAGCCGGTTGAAAGCCGCCTGCAGGGTCGGCGCCACGCCCTCACGCTGCATCTTATTGATAACCTGCCTGGCCAGATCAGGACGTGAACGGGCCTTGCCGACCAGTGATTTTCCGGCGAACTCGACCACCATACGTTCGGTGCCTGCCGAGACGAGCGAGGCTGAGACTTTTACCAGGGCCTGGCCGGCATGCGGTGTGGGAACCGGAACATCGACAACCTCAGCCTGGCCATCACGCATATTCTGCAATAACTGTTTCATGGTTTGGAAATATTGTCCTTAAGAATAGTGTACAGTTTTGAGTATACCGCATGTCGGTCGCCCGAGTAGTGATATAATTTAAATCACTGAATCACCCTACAAGGAGCTCCCTTGTCAGATCCCCGCATTAAAAAATTTGCACAGCTATTGATCGAACACTCTGCCCGGATCAACCCGGGCGACCGGGTGCTGCTTGAGGCTACAACGGCGGCCGAGCCGCTGGTTCGAGAGCTTTATACCCAGATACTGGAAAAGGGCGGCCACCCTCACCCGATGCTGATGCTCCCCGGAACACTTCCGTTCATTCAGGATGACCTGTTTCTGGCCAACGCCAATCACAGACAGCTGGACTATATACCGCCCTTCTATAAACTGGCCTACGAAGAATTCGAATCCCGTATCCGTATTCATTCTGCCACCAACACCCGGGCGATGACAAATGCCGATCCTGAAAAGAACCAACGCTATAGTAAGGTGCTCGGTCAACTGACCCAAACCCAGTTCAGGCGCGGCGCAGAAGGCAGCTTTAAATGGGTCACCACCCTGTTCCCCACAGACGGCTACGCCCAGGACGCCAATATGAGCCTGAGTGAATATGAAGACTTCGTTTACCGGGCGGTTCACGCCGACCAGGATGATCCCATTGCGTACTGGCAGAGCCAGGAAGAAAGCCAGCAGGCTGCCATCGACCATATCCAGGGACACGACCAGGTCATCTTGCGCGGCCCAAATGTCGACCTTACGCTTTCCATCAAGGACCGCATCTTCAAGAACTCTACCGGTGTATTCAATATGCCCGATGGCGAGATCTACACCGGCCCGGTCGAAAAGTCTGTGAACGGTTGGGTCCGGTTTACCTATCCGGCGATCTACGGCGGCGTAGCCGTCGAAGGGGCCGAACTGACGTTTAAAGACGGCAGGGTGGTGGAAGCCAAAGCCGACAAGAACCTGGACTACCTGCAAAAAATGCTGGAAACAGATGCCGGCGCCTGCTACCTGGGTGAATTTGCAATTGGGACAAATTCGGATATCGACCGCTTTACGGGGCATATCCTGCTCGATGAAAAAATCGACGGCTCATTCCATATGGCCATCGGCGCCGGGTATCCTGAAACAGGGTCAGTAAACAAAAGCGCCATCCACTGGGATATGATCTGTGACCTGCGCACCGATTCAGAGATCCTGGTAGACGGCGATTTATTTTACAAGAACGGGAAGTTCGCCTTTTAGTTTGTTTGAAGAGAAAGGGTAGATCTATAGATCACCCTTCTTTCACCTTACCGTCGGGGCACACAATGAAGTGCCCCGACGTTATTTAATCCTAAGCCCGCCAATACCCACGCCGGACCGGGGTCACATCTTCTGAGGTTACAAAGGCATCCTCATCGACCCGGTTGATAATCTCCTTTACTTTAGATATATCTTTTCTCAATACATAACAGCTGAGCAGGTGTACGACACCATCTTTGCCGCGGGCTGGTATTTCCGTCACGGCAAACCCTCCTTCGCGCAGCATATCCACCAGCCTGGCGCCGTTGTGCGGGCTGACAATCTGCAGGTGGGTATGACCGACAGCCAATTTCTCTTCGATCACCATACCAAACAGGCCGCCGGTGGCAAACCCGGCCGCATACCCGATCACGTTCAAGACATTATCGAGATCGCTCAGAACAACAGTTATCGCCATCACAAAAAGGATCGACTGTGCAAATCCCAGCATCCAGGAAACCCATTTACGCCCGCGCATGACATAGATCATCCGCAGGGTCGCCAGGGCGGTATCGATCACCCTCAGGAAAAAGATCAGCAGAGCAGCCAGCCAGGCAGCCGGGGAGAGTAGTACTTCCATTTCTGTTTACTTCTTTCCGTTCTTGACCGCAGGGTAATACAGGTTCTGTATATATTCCTTCACCATCCGGCGGGTGCTGAACTGCGGGATCACGGTTCGCATGGATCCCTTGACCCGCTGCAGCCATTCATGCGGGATCCCATCCAGGGTACGGTGATAGTAAAGCGGAATGATTTCGTTCTCAAGCACCGTGTACAGACTTTCGATATCCACCCGGTCCTGTTCCTCCGGGCTGGCCGCGTCGATATCACCGCCAATAGCCCAACCATTCTTACCATTATAGGCTTCCCGCCACCAGCCATCCAGGATAGAGAAGTTAAGCACACCATTGATGGCAGCCTTCATCCCTGACGTCCCCGAGGCCTCCATTGGACGGCGCGGGGTATTCAGCCAAACATCCACCCCCTGCACCAGGTAACGGGCCAGGTTCATGTCATAATCTTCCAAGAAGACCATCCTCCCACCATTCTCAGCCATTTTGACCGCCCGGTATACTTCCTGAATCAGGCGTTTCCCGGGTTCGTCCGCCGGGTGGGATTTACCGGCAAAAATGATCTGAACGGGCATGTTAGGCTTATTGAGCAGGCCAAACAACCGTTCCAGGTCATTCAGGATCAGGTAAGCCCGTTTATAGGTAGCAAAGCGGCGGGCAAAGCCAATCGTCAGCACATACGGTTCAAGCAGAGCCCCGGATGCAACCACCTGCACCGGGTGGAAACCACCCTTCATCCAACGCTGGCGGGTGCGCTCCATCATATAAAATATAAGTTTCCGCTTGAGGTGCTGGCGCACCTCCCAGATCTCTTCGTCGGGGACCTCATTGATCAGGTCCCAGGTCTTGGGAGAATCGAGGTGTGCATACCAATCATCACCCAGGTGTTTTTTGAAAAGGTGCATCAGCCGCCGGGCCATCCAGGTTGAGGTATGGACACCATTGGTCACGAAGGTTATCGGGACCTCTTCCTTGGGTAAATCCGGCCACAGGAAGTTCCACATATCCCGGGCCACACGCCCATGCAATTCAGAAACACCGTTGCGGCCATCCGAATGCTTCAACGCCAGCACACCCATGCTGAAGGTTTCACCCCAGTTCTGTTTATTGCGAGCCAGGTCCATGAACTGGTCCCTGGTCAGCTTCAATTCCGGCCATAGGGCGCCCAGGTACTTATCGACCAGCCAAAGCGGGAATTCATCATTCCCAGCCGGGACCGGGGTATGCGTGGTAAACACATTGTCGACCCGGGTTTCAGCCAGGGCTTCTTCAAAAGACTTGCCAGTTGCGACTACTTCGCGCACGCGCTCCAGGGTCAGGAAGGCAGCGTGTCCTTCATTCATGTGCCAGACACTGGGAGTGTGCCCCAGGGCGCGCAAGGCGCGTACCCCGCCGATCCCCAGCAAGACCTCCTGCAGGACGCGCATATCCAGGTCGCTCCAATACAAGCGAGCCGTAAGGATGCGATCTGCGGGCGTGTTGCTCTCCAGGTTCGAATCCAGCAAGTACAGCGGGATGCGTCCAACGCGTACTTCCCAGATCGCCAGATCGATCTTGCGATCAGGCAGGTCGACGGTGATCGTCAGTGGTTTACCGCTGTCATCCATGATCTGCAGCACCGGCAAGGTGCTGAAGTCCAGTTTTGAGTTAATGGCTTCCTGCCAGCCATCATCACTGATACGCTGCGAAAAATAACCTTCTGTGTAAAGGAGTCCAACGGCGATAAAGGACAGCCCCAGGTCTGAGGCTTCTTTCAAATGGTCCCCTGCCAGTACCCCCAGACCGCCCGAATAAACCGGGAGGGACTCATGCAAACCGAACTCCATTGAGAAATAAGCGATCGTCTTTTCTTTTAACTCCGGATGTTCCTGCGAAACCCAGGTCTTCTGGTGAACGCGGTAGTTATCAAACTCATCGAAAATCCGATCATAGGCTTCCAGGAAGATCCCATCCTGAGCAACTGCATTCAAGCGGGAGCGTTCGGCGGCGCGCAGGAACCTGATCGGATTGTGTGCAAGGCGTTCCCACAGGTCACGGTCAATGCGAGCATAAAGGCGCTTGGCGCTTGGATGCCAGGTCCACCAGAGGTTAAAAGCAAGTTCTCCAAGTCGATCGATACGCCTTGGCAAATCAAAATGGTTTGGAACTGTTGTGTGAAATACTTCCATAAATAATCCTAAAACTCTTCATTTATTGACTTAGCGCCGCTATCTTACCACAAGGATATAATAAATAACATAACATTTATGGGTGAAAAAAATACACTCCTGTAATGTTGGAGGCTCCTGTATGTATACAAAATCGGCTGTGCTTTACGATGCAATCTATGAGGCAATCGGCAAAGATTACGCTGCTGAAACCCGGATATTGCAAAACCTGATCCAGGTGCACAAACTGGCCCAGGGGAACAACCTCCTGGATGTAGCCTGTGGAACCGGTGGACACATCCGCTATTTACAAAAGATGTACAGCGTCGAAGGCCTGGACCTGAGTGTGGAAATGCTAGAAGTGGCACGCCAAAAATTCCCTAAAGTTCACTTCTATCAGGGTAATTTCATCAACTTTGAACTCGGGCGCCAGTATGATATCGTCTTGTGCCTGTTCAGCGCCATTGGGTATGCGATCGACCAGACCCAGCTCAAGCTGGCCGTCCGTTCAATGGCCCGGCATACCGCCCCGGGCGGGGTCCTGATCATCGAACCCTGGCTCAGCCTGGATGATATCCGCCAGGGTCAGCCGCACGCTGTCTTCGTCGATAAACCCGACCTGAAAGTCGCCCGGATGAACATCAGCCGTACTGAAGGGAGACGCTTTTTGATGGACTTCCACTATCTGGTTGCCAAACCACAGGGGGTGGAACACTTCACCGCTCACCATGAATTGGGCCTGTTCACTCATGACGAGTACCTGAGGGCATTCCAAAAGGCCGGTCTGGAGGTGCTGTATGAACCCGGCGGATTGACCGGCCGCGGGCTGTACATTGGAACGAAAGACTGAAACTGATCAAGGCTGCCAGCATACGCCGGGTAAGCTCAAAACCTGGGAAAAAGGTTCCAGCAAGGTTCCCCGATAGTTACCCGAAAGACCATCTTGGGAACACACCCCCCAAAGAACACCAATTTATTGACGGGCGAGTTCTTCCATGCTATTATGTGAACGTTCACTGTGAACGGTAACACAGCGCCAGCCTGGAATGAAAGCATCTTCTCCTATGCCCGAAAAGAAACGAAGCACCATCAAGGATGTCGCCAGCCTGGCCGGGGTCTCGCTGCAAACTGTCTCACGCGTCATCAACAACAGCGGCCCGGTCAGTGAAACCACCTTGCAGAAAGTGCAGCAGGCGATCCTAACACTGAACTATCGTCCCAGCCTGGCGGCGCGCAGCCTGCCCGGCCGTTGTTCGTATGTGATCGGATTTATCGTCCCCTACGAAGTGGACTACCTGATCACAGACCCCAACCTGCTGGCCCAGATCAGCGGTGCAGATGCAGAAGCACACCAGCGCGGCTACAGCCTGCTGCTTTCTACCTCAGGCAATTCAAAAAACGGGCTGGAGGCCTACGAGCGCTTCGTCTCCAACCAGGCCGCCGACGGCGCCCTGGTTATTGAAACGGCCAGCAGCAGCGAGGGCAGCAAGCTACTCTCGCTGCAGGAGTACCCCTATGTCAGCATCGGTCAGGACCTGGGCAACCCCGGCGCCTGCACCGTCGATCGGGACAACTATGACGGAGGCCGGCAGATCACGCAGCACCTGCTCGACAGGGGACACACCCGCATTGGAATCATCAACGGTCCTGCCTTCGGCTCGGTTGCCGGATTGCAGCTGCGGCTGGAAGGCCACCAGCAGTCGATGGAACAGGCCGGGTTATCCTTTGACCCGAGCCTGATGGTCTACGGGGATTACACCCGCCGCAGCGGTGAAACAGCCACACAGCAGCTGCTGGCGCTGCCCGATCCCCCAACTGCCATCTTTGCCTTGAATGACCGAATGGCAATGGGCGCCATCCGGTCCGCACAAAAAGCCGGGCTGCGCATCCCTGAAGATTTGGCCGTAGCCGGTTTCGATGATATCCCTACAGCCTCAGATTTCAATCCCCCCCTAACAACCATCTCGGTCTCCTCTCACAAACTTGGACAGACCGCCGCCCGGATGCTCTTTCAACTGATCGACGGGGAACCGATCGAAAAGAAACAGGTTGTTCTCCCGGTGGAACTGGTAATCCGGGAATCAACCTGACAGGAAAAGGAACGGACTTATGCCTATTGATACTGATTCCCCTCACCGCCGCTACAACCCGCTCAAGGATGAGTGGGTGCTGGTCTCCCCGCAGCGAACCAAACGTCCCTGGCAGGGACAAGTCGAGAAACTCCCCCCGGAAACACGTCCGCAGTACGATCCACAATGCTACCTTTGCCCGGGTAATGAACGCGCCGGGGGAAAGAAAAATCCCGAGTATGACTCGACCTTCATCTTCACCAACGACTTCGCATCCCTGCTCCCCGACACCGCCTTAGGTGAGGACAATACAGACGGCCTGCTGAAAGCCCAGGCGGTGCGCGGCGCCTGCCGGGTGATGTGCTTCTCCCCACGGCACGATCTGACCCTGCCGGAAATGACCCCGGGAGAGATCCGCGGGGTGATCGACCTGTGGGCAGCACAGACAGCAGAACTTGGCGAAGAATATCGCTGGGTGCAGGTCTTCGAAAACAAAGGCGCCATGATGGGCTGTTCTAACCCGCACCCGCACGGGCAGATCTGGGCCCTGGAGGCGCTGCCGAATGAACCGGCAGCCGAAGAACGGAACCAGATGCAGTACTATGCGGAACATCATTCCCCGCTGCTAATTGACTACCTGAATGCTGAACTGGAAGAACAGGAACGAATTGTGGTAATGAACCCGGATTGGGTGGTGGTGGCGCCTTACTGGGCAATCTGGCCATTCGAAACCATGCTCCTGCCCCGTAAGCCTGTCCAGCGTTTACCCGAGATTAATGAAGCGGAGAGGAATTCATTGGCAGATATACTGAAAGAATTCCTGACCCTGTACGACAACTTGTTCGAAGTCTCCTTCCCTTATTCGATGGGCTGGCACGGCGCCCCCTTTGGTGAACAACCGGAGGCGCCCCACTGGCAGCTGCACGCCCACTTCTATCCACCGCTGCTGCGCTCAGCAACGGTCAGAAAATTTATGGTCGGCTATGAATTGCTGTCCGAAGCCCAGCGAGACCTGACCCCCGAACAGGCTGCCAGACGCCTGCGCGAGCTGCCCCGCCGGCACTTCAAGCAATCCCAAAAGGAAGATTCATGACCCCTCGAGATATTGTCATCCAGACCTTTAGACAACAGTTCCAGGGGGAGCCGGAGTTGATTACCCGCGCGCCGGGACGGGTCAATCTGATCGGTGAACATACAGACTACAATGACGGCTTCGTCTTCCCTATGGCGATCAACCGGGCACTGTGGATCGCCCTGCGGCCCCGGGAAGACCGGCTGGTAAGGCTGTTCTCTGCCAGGTATGAAGAGATGCTCACATTCGACCTGGACGATTTCGAAAACACTAACGCAGGCTGGGGAGAATATGCCAAAGGGATAGCCTGGGCGCTGAAAGAAAATAACTACAAGTTATCCGGCTGGGAAGGGACCCTGGCTGGGGATGTACCGGGCGGCGCCGGGCTTTCCTCATCTGCAGCCTTCGAAATGGCGGTAGCGCGGGCATTTGGAGCCGTCTCCGGTTTTGCATGGCAGCCCAAAGAAATGGCAAAACTGGGCCAATATGCCGAGAACAGGTGGGTCGGGATGAACTGTGGCATCATGGACCAAATGATCTCTGCAGTCGGTGAAAAGGACCATGCGCTGATGATCGACTGCCGATCCCTGGAGATCCGGGCAGTACCCCTGCCTTCCGGCACACCGGTTGTGATCCTGGATTCCAGCATCCGTCACGGCCTGGTCGACTCGGCCTACAACGAGCGGCGCCGGCAGTGTGAAGAGGTCGCCAAACACTTCCAGGTATCAATGCTCAGAGACGTCACCCTGGAGCAGTTGCTACAAGAAAAAGGAAACCTGGACGATATCTCTTTCAGACGGGCACAGCATGTCATCACCGAGAACCAGAGGGTGCTCGATTCAGTCGCAGCCCTGCAGTCCGGTAACACGGCAGCCTTCGGAAAACTGATGAACGCCAGCCACGACAGCATGCGCACTGACTTTGAAATCTCCTGCCCGGAGATGGACATCCTGGTCGAGATCGCCCAGGGGCTGCCAGCATGCTACGGCGCCCGCATGACCGGCGGCGGCTTCGGTGGTTCCGCAGTGGCCCTGGTGGAGCAGGCCCATCTAGAACCCTTTATCCGGCAGGTGCAGCAAGCCTACACTGACCGCACCGGACTGCAGGCCGAGGTCTATGTCACACAGGCGGAAAAAGGCGCCAGCCTGGAATAATCCAACGTACGGGGCGCGGCAGCACTGTGCTCATGTTTTCAAATCAGAAGTAAGCATCTTTACCTGTCAACAGGCCGTACTTGCATAGATAACAAGCATTTCTTGTGGGTCAAAATGTAACTTACTTATTACCCTTAAAGGAGCGGAGCGACAATGCCGTACCATCGCATTAACAGGCAAAAAATAACAAGTATGAGACTGCGTCACCCGCCAGGCTCGCAGATTCATAGCGCCCTGCAACACTCCCGGCCCTTTTGCAGTACCTAATTAATGAAAGGAACTGCAAACCATGGAAAAAACAAAACCGTCCCTGCTGCAGCGCATCCCACCGGCCCTGATGCTGTGGCTGGCGGCGCCGGCTTTCGGGGAACTGCTCTCGGGATCCGCACCCCTGAACGAGTATGCCAATCCCATAGTTTTTATCATCTTGACCATCCTGTACGGACCGGGTGCGCTGATGGCGCGTGAACTGATTGTGCGCTGGAAGAAAGGCTGGGGCAGCCTGCTCCTGCTGGGCATGACCTACGGTATCTACGAAGAGGGGCTGGTAGTGCGCTCCTTCTTCAATCCAGGCTGGGAAGACCTGGGCAGCATGGCCCACTACGGCCGCCTGTGGGGTGCCAACTGGATCTGGATCGAACACCTGACCATCTACCATGCCGTCATCAGCATCTGTGCCAGCGTGACCTTCGTCGAGATCCTGTATCCTGACCGGCGAAAAGAGTCCTGGCTGCAGGGCTGCAAATGGTGGAGCCTCAACCTAGTCCCTTTCCTGCTGATGCTGCCAATCGGTACGCTGATTGCCCCGTATAGAGTCCACCCGGGCTGGATCCTGCTGACCTGGTTCTCGATTGGTTTGATAATTCTGGCGGCCCGGTTGATTCCTGCAAACATTCTGAAAACGCGTCAAGTCAAAGTTCCGCATCCGCGGCGCTTTTATCTGGCCGGTCTGCTGGGATATTTTATTTACACATTCTTGTTGTATCTCGGGAGTGACGAGAATCGCTACCCTGCGCTTGTGACAGCCATCCTCTTGGTCGCGGTCAGCCTGTTCGTGTTATGGCTGGTCCTGCGCTGGAGCGGGAACGGCGGCGCCTGGGACGACCGCCATCGCCTGGCCTTGATCTTCGGTGGGCTAAGTTTTTACGTGATCATCTTTGTTATGATGCTGCGAGACAGCTACCCGATCACTACCTGGACCAACCCACTCTATTTGCTGCTTTTCTGGCTGATTTACCACCACATTGCCCAACGGGAGCAAACCGAACATCCGAAAACGGAAGAATGCCCGGCCTTGATGCCCAGAGCAAACGCACAATAAATTGAGAGAAGAGAAACCAGACAGTACCTTCGTAAGATAACTTTCGTCCCA
>JAFGMV010000122.1 GCA_016927315.1 Anaerolineales bacterium
GACTGAAACCCCGCTTCGCGGGTAAGTCTTACGCTCAACCAGGCTGGGAGGCAGGGAATGGGTGAGACAACAAACTGTTTTTGCAACAATTTTATAGACAGTGCACCCAATCTAAAATATAATTTGGCACCCTGCCTCTCACTTATGTTAAAGGTGGTTATACTTATCCATCATTGAAACCTCGAACTCACCAGACTTTCCTGGTTTATCCAGGCGGTGCCTTGAACAAAAAACACAACCTTTGCCATCTTGAAGGATCTCAGGCAGCGATTGACACACAGCGCTCCGAGGCAAAACCGCCCCCAGCAGGACACAAAGGAAGATGGCAGCCGCTCAGCTAGATTTCTTAAAGGAGAACGTAATGGCTTACTCGAATGTAACAGTCCCCGCCGGGGGAGCAAAGATAACGATCAAAGACGGCGTGCTGCAGGTACCCGATAACCCCATCATCCCGTTTGTGGAAGGCGACGGTACGGGCCGCGATATCTGGCGCGCCTCTTCACGCGTGTTCGAAGCCGCAGTAGAAAAGGCCTACGGCGGGGCGCGTAAGATTCACTGGATGGAAGTCTACGCCGGCGAGAAAGCCTTCAAGAAGTTCAACTCCTGGCTGCCGGAAGAGACGGTCGAGGCCTTCACCGAGTTCCTGGTCGGCATCAAGGGACCGCTGACCACGCCCATCGGCGGCGGGATCCGCTCGCTGAACGTGGCCCTGCGCAAACGGCTGGACCTGTACGTCTGCCAGCGCCCGGTGCGCTATTATAAGGGTGTGCCCTCACCGGTCAAGAACCCCGAAGACGTCGATATGGTCATCTTCCGGGAGAACACTGAAGACATCTACGCCGGGATCGAGTTCGCCAACGGCACAGAAGACAATATAAAGTTCAAAAAACTGTTCAAGGAAAACTTCCCCGAAGAATACAAGAAGATGCGCTTCCCTGAAAGCTCTGGCATCGGCCTGAAACCGGTCTCGGTGGAAGGCACCGAGCGCCTGGTCAGCGCCGCCATCCGCTGGGCGCTGGACAACGGCCGCCGGAGCGTCAACTTCGTGCACAAGGGCAACATCATGAAGTTCACCGAAGGCGCCTTCAAAGACTGGGGCTACGCGACCGCCAAACGCGATTTCCGCGCAGACATCGTCACTGAACGGGAAAGCTGGATCTTAGGGAACAAGGAACACAACCCGGACCTGCCAGTGGAGGACAATGCCAGGATGATCGACCCCGGCTACGGGATGATGTCACCCGACAAGCAGGCCGAGATCCGGGCTGAAGTCGAAGCCGCCCTGGCGCTGTGGGAGACCCACGGCGGCGGAAAGTGGAAGTCGAAGCTGCTGGTAAAAGATTCGATTGCCGATGTCTCGCTGCAGTTCGTCCTGATTCGTCCCAAGGATTATGACATCATCGCCACTATGAACCTGAACGGCGACTACATCTCAGACGCCCTGGCCGCCCAGATCGGCGGGATCGGGATCGCACCAGGCGCCAACATCAACTACCAAACCGGGCACGCCATCTTCGAGGCCACCCACGGGACGGCGCCCAAATACGCCGACCTGGACAAGGTCAACCCCGGATCGGTCATCCTGTCTGGCGAGATGATGCTGCGCTACCTGGGCTGGACGGAAGCCGCCGGCCTGATCGTCAAAGGCATGGAAGGCGCCATCGCCGCCAGGACCGTCACCTATGACTTCGAACGCCTGATGGAGGGCGCCACCCTGCTGAAGTGCTCCGAGTTTGGGGAGGCGATCATCAAGCATATGGATTGAAGGTTAGAGAGCAGAACTCAAGAAGGGCAGGCAGTACGCCTGCCGTTTTTTTGTAAAATCCTTTTGGGCCCGACAGCACGGCGGGTTAGAAACCCGCCCTATAGGCTGCACCCCTGTCGTAGGTCGGGCTTTGAGCCCGACATCTTTGGCAGGCTCAGAGCCAGCCGCCCGGCTGGCCCTGCAGCATCCGGTAGCTCTGGAAGGCCAGCAAGCCGAACAGCACCGCCAGGAAGACACTCTGCAGCAGCCACAGGCTGAGCATCGCCAGCAGGCCGCCGGCGATCACCGATATCCACAACGACTTGTTGACCCCGTCATACGGGGAGACCTTCAACATGATCTGCCGGACGATGCTTCCGCCGTCCAGCGGATAAACCGGCATCAGGTTGATCACCCCCCAGAAAATATTGATCCACAGCAAGGTGGTAACCAACTCATGCACGAACCAGGTGAAAAAGGCGCTGCCCAGTGAAAACCCGGGGAAGGGCAGGTAGCCAAGCAGCCACCCCAGGATGCTTCCTCCGCCGGCAGCCAGTGAGCCAAGGATCAGCACGGCGGCAAAGAGAAAACCCGACAGAGCCCCGGCCAGCGAAATGAAGATCTCCTGGACAGGCGTCGGGGAGACGCTCATCCAGGTGCTGCCCCAACGGACCTGCTCCGGGATCGTCAGCCCGCCGCCGAAATACAGCAGGATCCTGGAAGACTGTCCGAAGCGCCGCATCACCAGGGCATGGCCGAGTTCGTGAATAAGCAGCGAAAAAAAGACTGCAAAGACCCAGACCAGGACGCTGATAAGATTCCTTGAACCGCTGCCCAGCAGCAGGGCTACCAGCCAGAATAGTGGATGCACACGCACCGGGATCCCGGCCACGCGAAAGTTGAGATCATAGCGGGTTTCGGTTTGATAATTGAATAAATTCATACAGTGCCTTTCCGATTTAGCGCCAATTTGTATTCCATTCTAACAGGACACAGGTACATTTTACCCTCTCCCCGATTGTTAGAAAAACTCATACCCATATTCCTGGTGTTCCTGCGGCTTCTTCGAAGTCATGGTCCTGCCGCATTTCGAGCAGGTCTTCCGCCGCTCCCTGGTTCTGATTGGCATAGAACTGTAAACGGCGTCCTTCATCCATAATACACCTCAATAACGTCTTTGATCAGGTGTTTCCCTGATCACACAGCTCCCCGGTTGCCAGCCAGTTCGCACAATCTTCTCCCAATTTCTCTACTGCCAGGGCTTCATACTGCCAGACCTCTTGCGGGGTAAGGATATCTCTCCACCGGCCGTTGGTTCCCTTGTGCATGAACGCTTCTGCACCGCCTTCGAAAATATCTCCCCCAAACGGAACACTGCGAGCCGCATGCGCTTTCATGTAATCAAAAGAACAGTGTCCGAGGACAGCCTCCCAGATCGCCGCGTCAATCGGGATTTCCAGGAAGGCAGCCATTCGGCGGATCTCGGCCGGCATGTCCCGTTTGAGGTTCGAAAAATGGAACAGCCTCACATTGGGCAGGCTCCTGAGCTGCCACCAGGAAAGGATGTGCTCCCAGAAAGGCCACCACGGGTAACCATCTTTTGCGAGCCAATCCTGAAAATATTGGGTGACCGACTCGGGCGCGATCCCAAGCGGCGGCCCGGTCCTCTCCGGAACGCTGTCGATATCCCGGACGACATCCTTTTTGAATTTGCGGTGGTGGTTGTGCAGGCTCCAGAGCACATCGCGGCCATCCCGACCAATGTAGATGTATTTTGCCTGCGGGGATAGCACCATCGTATCCACCGGCAGGTGACTCTTGACAAAACGCCGGTGGGTCTGGGCTTTATAATGCTGTAAACGCTCTTCCCGGGCCGGGAAGCGGCAGTCCAACCAGGGAGAGAGTTCGGGAACATTGAGATCCTCGGCTCCGTTCCAGATCAACTGTGCGACGATCTGCTGGACCCAGGTCGTCCCTGATTTCGAGTAAGCGCAAATAACAATATCACCCTGGCGGTAGACGAACTCATTCCAGACGGTTGAGTCCAGCAGGTGATGCCAGTGTTCGCGTTCTTTTTGGGGGAGCGCCTTCGTTTTTATCGTCATTGAATACAACCTGCCAATGTGAACTTCTACCAGCAGGGCGTAAGGGCTGCCAGAAGCGGTACTACTTCGTGGATTATAAATTCGATCTCAATCAACTCAACCAGCGAACCAACCTGATCAGAGCCGCCAACGTTTCTTGTGGAAAATGGTCTGCAGCTGATTTCCCGGTTTGATCCACAACCGGCAGCTGCCATCCGGCTGTATCTGCTGCTCCAGGTAGTTCAACAATTGCCTTTCGGTATTGAAGGCGACCAGGCGCGAAGATTCTGGAGTCACGCTGTAACGGGTTTCCTGGTAGTCATATTCACACAGCAGGCGGTACCCCCGGGTTTAGGCATCCACGCTGTCTGGGTCTCCGAGACATTCCTGGACCTCGCGGTCAATGCAGCGCGCCTCCACCCGTACCCATCCGGCCTGCCGTCTATACACCGAGTAGACAATCCCCAGCATCCCAATCGCCAGGCGGCATTGGGGCAGCGATCCTGTATTTGGCAAAGTTTATTTTGAAACCCGCTTGTGCTCATGTGGTTTCTTTTAGCTGTCCTTTCCACAACCCCAGTGCGACCAGCGCCCACAGCCGCTTGCCGTGGTCCAGTTTTCCGGACTGGTGCTCTTCGAAAATGCGTTCCAGGGCGCCTGCCGCAAACCAGTCCGCGAGATTCTCATGGATGACCTCACGGCTCCAACCGGCCAGCGGCCCGCGGAACCAGGTCGACACCGGTACGCCGAAGCCCTGTTTGCCGCGTCCCTGCACCCGTTCCGGCAGGGCATCCCTGAAGGCTTTCCGCAGCAGGTACTTGCCTTTGCCCCCCCGAATACGCAGGGTTTCGGGCAGCCCGGCAGCCCAGGCCATCAGCTCATGGTCCAGGAATGGCGAACGTCCTTCCAGTGAATTGGCCATACTCATCCGGTCGGCCTTGACCAGCAGGTCACCGGGCAGGTAGGTATGGATATCCGTATACAGGGTCCGGTTGAGATCGCCATGTGCAGCCGCGCCCCGGAAGGTTTCTATCAGCAGGTTCTCAGCAGCCCGCAGGTCAAGCGCTTCCAGGTACTCGGGTTTCCACAGGCAGGATTTCTGAGCTGCAGAGAAGTAAGAGCCCCAGCGCAGGATGCTGGCCCGCCGGTCGGTGGCCGCCAGCTGCCTCAGTCGTTTGAGCCCATTGAGCAGGTCCTGTCCGACCGGGCGGTCGGACCGGTCGGGCAGGCAGCGCACCAGTGCGGGCAGCAGGTTCCCGGTCAGGAAGGCCGGCAGCGCCAGGTAACGGTTGGCCCATGGATCCAGCCAGTAGCGTTGGTAACCGGCAAAGGCCTCATCCCCGCCGTCCCCGTTCAGGGCAACGGTGACGTACTGCCGCGTCATTTTCGAGAGGAAGTACGAAGGCAGGGCCGAAGGGTCGGCAAACGGTTCCCCCACATGCCGGATTACGGTTTCCATCGTCCCCGGAATATCCTCGAAGGTCAGGGTGAACTCATGGTGATCCGTGCCGTAGCGTTCTGCAACACTGCGGGCATAAGCGGCTTCTGAAAAGCCGGCTTCCTCAAAGTTGATCGTAAAGGTTTTAACCGGCAGGCTGCTGGCCTGCGCCATCATGGCAACCACAATACTTGAATCGATACCACCGCTCAGGTGGGCGCCCAGGGGCACATCACTGATCATGCGGATCTTCACGGCTTCGAAGACGCGTTCCCGCAGTTCTTCTGCAAGCTGGCTCTCAGAACCATCCAACCGGGTGCGGTAGTCCAGCTGCCAGTAGCGCCGGGTGGTGATCCGACCTTGCTGCCAGATCAAGAGATGGGCGGGCAGCAGTTTATAAACGCCTTCGAAAGCCGTGAACGGTTCGGGGATATACTGCAAACTCAGGTACGAATCAACAGCCTGGAAGTTGATTGCCGGCTGATCCGGCAGTGCAGTCAACAGGCTGTGGAGTTCAGACGAAAAATAAAACCCGTCACCCTGGCGGGAATAGTAAAGCGGCTTCTGCCCCAACCGGTCACGGGCAACCAGCAGCTGCTGTTCCTGTCCGTCCCAGATCGCGAAGGCAAACATTCCCCGCAGGTAATCAACACACCCCGGCCCATGTTCTTCATACAGGTGGAGGATGCATTCAGTATCAGTGCGGGTTCGAAAGGTATGGCCGCGGGCTTCCAACCCGGCGCGCAGTTCGGGGAAATTGTAAATCTCACCATTGAAGACAATCCAGATAGTTTCGTCCTCGTTGCAGATTGGCTGGTCGCCGGTGTTCAGGTCGATGATCGCCAGGCGCCGCATCGCCAGTCCCACCCCAGGATGGTAGGTATAGCCCTCTCCATCCGGGCCGCGATGGGAAATGGCTGCATTCATCCCTTCCAACAAGCTGGGCCGGACCGAAGCCTGATCCCGGCGGGCGATCCCGCAAATTCCGCACATAACTATTCCGCTCTCATCGATGAAAGAATTTCAAGATATCCAAGGGCCGTGATCCGCCAGGTAAAATGCGCTTCCACACGGCTGCGGGCCTGTTCACCCATCCGCCGGCGCTTCTTTTCGTCTGTCAACAGTTCCACCAGCGCTTCCTTCAATGCGGCAACATCATCCGGCGGGACCAAAAGACCGGTCTCTCTCGGGGAAACCAGTTCCTCATTCCCGGCAATCCGGGTCGCAATCACTGGCATCCCGCTCGACATGGCTTCCAGGACGGCATTGGGCATCCCTTCATGCCGGGAAGGAAAGACAAACAAGCTAGTCTGGCGGTACATACGCGCCAGGTCTTCCTTTTCCTGCCAGCCGGCAAAGTTGACGCGCGCCGCCAGACCCAATGCTTCCACCTGTGCTTCCAGCGCGGCCCGCAGCGGGCCGTCCCCGGCCACCGTCAGCGACCAGGGCAGGTCTTTGATCTCATCCAGGGCCGGGATCAAAAGATCCAGGCCTTTCTGGTATACCAGGCGCCCAACAAACAACAGGCTGGGGGGAGACCAGTCTCTTTTATCGGGCGGAGCATACCGGGAGACATCCACACCGTTGGAGATAACCCGGACAGGGAAACGCTCCTCGAACTTAATAGCCAGTTCTTGCAGCCCCTGGCTGTTGGCGACAATCGCACCAGCCGATTTCCACACCACCCGCAGGAGCGGAGCAGCCAGTTTATGGAAGGTGGCAAAATCATACGGTCGAAACCCGGGCACATCGCCGCCGCGCAGGGAAACCACGTAAGGTATCTTCAAGAACCATTTCAGGATCAGGGCGATCACCCCACTGGGCGCCCCGAAAAAGGCCAGGACCACATCGGGTTTCCAATGCATGCAAAAACGCAGCGCGTGGTATGCCCCGGACAGGACAAACCAGCCCTGCTCGAGTGCTCCCGATCGGTCGGCCCGGCTGCGAAAAGCCGGTATACGGAGTACGCGAACGCCCTCCCGGTCTTCTTCGTGTGGCAAATCCCTAAATGCGGAGGTCAAGACGACCATGTCTTGACCTTGTTGAACCAGTTCCCTGGCGATGTTGGCGCTGGCATTGCCAGCCCCGCCTCCAATCGGCGGATACTCGCTGTTGATGATCAGAATTTTCATCAGGCCTCAAATGCGTTAACGTTTTCCCTTCCTGTCTTTACTGATCACGTCTCGAACTGTATAGGTCGGTTTACGCTGCGCCTCGTGGTAAGTGCGTACCAACAACTCGGCAATCAATCCCATCAAGATCGATTGAAACCCAAGAATGAAAAACATCATGCTGGTCTGGAAGAAAGGAGAGCTCAAGACCGATACCGAGGTCAGAATTCGCCGGATGATGATATAAAGCAGCATAACGGCACTGATCCCCATCAACCCGATGCCAGCGCCGCCAAAGAGATAAATTGGTTTGGATGCATAACTCAGCAAGAACTTAACGGTAAACAGGTCCAGGATAACTTTCACTGTCCGTTCAAGGCCATACTTAGCCTTACCAAATTTGCGCTCATGGTGCGTCACGGGTACTTCAACGATCTTCGCCCCAACCGAAGACGCATATACCGGTATAAAACGATGCATTTCCCCATACAGGCGGAAGCCGGTCAACACATCCCGCCGGTAGACTTTCAAGGTGCAGCCATAATCATGCAGGTGGACGCCTGTCACCCATGAAATCAAACCATTTGCGATCCTGGATGGCAGGGTCCGGGTAATAAACGTATCCTTGCGGTGTAAGCGCCAGCCGCTGACAACATCATACCCTTCATCGAGCTTCTCAAGCATCATCGGGATATCGGCCGGATCGTTCTGCATATCAGCGTCGAGGGTTACGATCACATCCCCGGTCGAATGATCAATTCCGGCTGCGATTGCAGCCGTCTGGCCAAAATTCCTCCTGAACACAACCACTTGCACATGGTTAGAATCCTGCCTGGCGATGTCTTCCAGAACGGCTAAACTGCCATCCCTGCTCCCGTCATCGACGAAGACCAATTCCCAGGGATGCTTGATGGAAGTCATGGCATCTCGAATGGTCTTGTACAGCAAGGGCAAGGTTTCTTCTTCGTTATAAACCGGAATAACCAGAGAAATGAGCAAATCAGTTCCTTTCAGGACTTCAAACGCAGGTTTCCAGGCGCCTCATATCTTCATCTACCATCAACTCGATCAGTTCCTTGAAACTGACCTTGGGTTCCCAGCCCAGGATTTTCTTTGCCTTACCAGGGTCCGCAACCAACAGGTCTACTTCCGCCGGGCGGTAGAAGCGCTTGTCCTGGACAACATAATCCTTATAATCCAGACCAACATGGTTAAAAGCAATTTCACACAATTCCCGAACCGGATAGGTTTTGCCGGTTCCGATCACAAAGTTATCGGGCGTATCCTGCTGGAGCATCATCCACATGGCCTGCACGTAATCCCCGGCATAGCCCCAATCGCGGCGCGCCTCCAGGTTGCCCAGGCGCAATTCTTTCCAAAGACCATGCTTGATACGCGCCACCCCATAGGTCACCTTGCGGGTTACAAACTCAAGGCCGCGTCTTGGGCTTTCATGGTTGAACAAAATGCCAGAAACAGCAAACAAGTCATATGATTCGCGGTAGTTAATTGTAATCCAATGCCCGTACACCTTGGCAACCCCGTAAGGGCTGCGCGGGTAAAATGGTGTTTTTTCACTTTGTGGTACTTCCAGAACTTTTCCAAACATCTCACTGCTGGAAGCCTGGTAAAAACGGATTTTCGGATCAACGTGTCGAATTGCTTCTAACACCCGGGTCACGCCCAGAGCCGTCACTTCGCCGGTCAAAACCGCCTGACTCCAGGAGGTTGGTACAAAAGACTGTGCCGCCAGGTTATAAACCTCAGAGGGTCTGTATTCTTCCAGTAAGGCCACAATGGAACTCTGGTCGTGCAAATCACCTTGAACAAGGGTAATATCATCCACCAGGTGTTCGATCCGCTCAAATGTCATCGTGCTGGTACGGCGCGACATACCAATAACGGTATACCCCTTTGTCAGCAAAAACTCTGCCAGGTATGAACCATCTTGTCCTGTAATCCCTGTGATTAGCGCAGTAGGCATCAATACTCCTTGAGGTCTCAAAATTCAATTACTGAATTATAAGCGTAGTTAGCTGTCTGTCAAGCACCCCCAGCGCCGCTGCGGTAACGATCCCATAACCAGCTTCCGCCGATAGAAAGACCGGCGCCAACCAATATCAGCAGGACCATAATACCAAAGGGAAGTTGTTCCCCCAGGTGATAATAACGGCTCAGGTACCATTGGGTAAAAAAGCCCAGGAAGACGCCTTCTGCAGACAGGATACGCAGCAGCCAGGCATCTCTGCGAACACGCCACCAGTCCCAGGCATAACCGGCAAAAACGGCCATCCAGATCAGCATCAGGGTGCGATAACGCGGGTTATCCCATTGGTCGCCGCCGGCCCGTAAGGCAGAGATCATCACCCACAGCCAGGCTGCCGTCCCCAACCATACCAGTATCCGGCGCCGTGAGTGATCGGGGGTCTGTCGTGCAGCAAACCATCCATACAGCAATAACGGCGCCAGCAGGTACCATCCCAATGACCGCAGGATTCCCAGAATGCGCCAGAGGATGGTGGTCGGTTCGATCAGAGAAGCAGGCAGCACGGGTTGCGCCATCCCATATCCGGTAACGAATAACAACCGCCACTGCGGGGGCATTTCTTGAAATAGTTTCTGCACCCAACCGGAACCGCGTTCAAGCTGGTAAGTCGTCCATTTGACCGCTTCCCTGAACCAGCCAACCAAGATGCCGGCCGGGGTATTGGCGCCAAAGGAACCTGTACGATCCAGGCCCCAGGTCAACAAAACCAAGGCAGTGATAAATATGATCACAGTCCCCAGAACAACCTTCCAGGATACCCGGCCGTGATCCTGTTCCAGCAGGCGCCAGCCCCCCAGCACGATCAGCATGGTCAGGGCGATGACCGGTGAAACCAGCAGCATCCCCGCCAAGGCGACCCCCGTCCAGGCCAACGCGCTGCGGGCGTTACCCTGCTCCCATTCCAAGAACCCCCACCAGGCCATGGCTGTAAACGTGATCAGGAAAGGCTCCCGCATCTGGGCGCCAGCCAACAGGATCGCTTCAGGGAAAAAGGCAAAGATAAAGACCGCCGGCAGGGCAACCCGGCTGCCCCAGACCTGTCTGACGGCTATCCAGAAGACAATAATTCCCAACACTGCTACCAGGGCGCCCAACTGTGTCACCAGCAGCGGGCGATGTGTATCGGGAGAAAGAACCCGGTAAATTCCGGCGCTGAGCGCCAGGAAACCACCGTATTGGTCAGTGTAGTATTGTTTGTCAAAAGCCTTTAGTACGGGCGTCCCGGAATGCGCCAGTTCCCAGGCCTGGGTATCCCTGCGGAAAGAGTCAAAGTATACATAGCCGGCTTGCTGCTGTTCCGAGTCTGCATATCCGTAGACAGGCAGGTATACATAGAATGCCACAGCTGTAAAAAACCGCAGCAGCAGGGCTATTGAGACAATCATAAACAAAGTCCGCCCGCCGCCAGCCCAGCGCCAGGCTGCAGTCAATCCCAACAATCCAAGCAGGTTAACAACAGCCGAGACAAACAGCCCGGTCCAGGGATTTCCCGGTTGGACAAATGAGAACATTGCCCCCATGAATAAACTGACCGGAATGATCCAGTATAAATCTTTCAGGAATAATTTCTTGTTCATTTTCTCTTTCTACAGTTCAGCTTTTCCAAACCCGGATAGCGCTCGGCGAGCGCGTTCGCGCCAGGTAAAACGTTTCACGTCCTGCTGAGCCTGTACGGCCAGGGAAGAACGCAAGTTTTCATCCGAGAGCAGCCGTTTCACCGCACGTGCCCAGTCTTCTACATCCCCCGGATTGCAAAAGACTGCATTCTTCTCGTTCATGACCTCATGTAATACGGGCAGATCACTAGTAATGACCGCCCGCCCGGCAGCCATATACTCGAACATCTTCATCGGGCTGCAGACACTGGCAGAGTTCCCGCCGCTCGATCCGGCGATTTCCCGGCCATAGGGCATCAACAGGATATCGGCCGCAGCCTGGTAAACGGGCAGCGCCTGGTTGGGAACAAACCCCGTAAAAGTCACATTGGTCAACCCCCCGGTGCGGGCCTGTTCCTGCCAGGAATCAACATCCTGCGGGCGGCCTCCAACCCACAGAAAATGGGCTTCCGGCGCCCGGGCAGCCAGCGCCAGGAACAGTTCCACGCCGCGCCCGGCATACAGGTGACCGGTACAGGCAACCGTGGGAGCCTGCACCAGGTTGAGCTGGCGGCGAGCCGTTCCTGGGTCGGGTAGATTCTCAAACCGTTCCAATTCTACGCCATTGGGCGTAATAACGACCTTGTCCGGTTTCATCCTCATCCCGAAATCCCTTTCCAACTCTTCTTGCAGGGCCCGGGTGATGCTCATCAGGCATTTACGCCCCGGCAGGCGGGCAAACAACCAGTGCCACAACGGTCCGAACAGTCCAGTCGGTTGGATGTGGATTTCAAAGACAGTCGGCAAACGGTACACCAGGCTGAAGACCGCCGACTGCGGCATCCAGGTGTACACCAGATCCGGCTGGAACTGGCGGGCACGCTGGACGGCCTGCCAGGTGAACACCCGCCGGCTGGTAGTGCCGATCCATTGAATTTCAAAGCTGGTCGCCAGACCATAGAAAGCAGCCAGCTCTTCCCAAGCGCGGTCGGAAGCGGGAGCAGGCACGAGCAGGGTCAGATCGTGTCCGAGCTGCACCAGCGCCTGGCAAGCCTTCATGACCTGGATGCTGTTCGCCGTATCTGAAGGAACCCGTGCGCCGGCAATAGCAGCTATCTTCATGCCTTTCCAGGCTCCAAACGTTCCTGCTGCCCGATCAGCCTGAACCCGCGCCAGACGATCAAACCGATAGAAATCACAAAATACCCCGACAGCAGTGCCGCTTGCATCAAATACCCATAGCGCGGCACCAGCCAGAAACTGAGAAGGATCTTTGTGATTCCGGTAAAAGCCATCACCTTCAGCGGATATACCGGGTCACCAAGCGAGAGCAGCAGCGGACGGTTCCAATAACAGATATTCGCCAGGCCAAATCCCACCAGCAGGATCAATACCGCCGGAGCTGCCGGAAGGAATTCCTGCCCATAAAAAAGTCCGATCACCCATTCACCAAAGAATACCAGCACAACCGCCGCCAGGGCTGTCCAGACCCCCGAAAGAATAGACAGTTTCCGCAGCAGATCACGCAGCGGCTGCCAGGCCTTCTGCGCCACGGCGCGTGCCAGTTCGGGGAAGCTGGTGCTGATGAAGGGATTGATCGGCATCGTAATCAGGTTGATCACCGCCAGGGCAATCTTGTAATACCCGCCGGCCAGCGGTGACAGGAAGTAGTTGACCCATAAAATCTCACTATCACGGACCACCAGGTTGACTGTAGCGCTGAAGTTGCTGCTGGCAGCAAATTTCCAGAACTCGCACGTCGGGGGCAGCAGCTTGAACGAAGCCCGCCACCAGCCGCGGCCCAGCATCTGTCCGGCTCGCCAGAAAGCATACGTCGAGATTGCCAGGCCATAGAATACCTTTCCAACCAGATAGGCAGTTACCACGAACTTGATATCCCCCTTCACCAGGAAGGCATACACGATCAAGCCTGCGGTCAGCAGCGCCTGCCCCAAGTTAATAACCGCCTGGCTGCGAAAACGGTCGCCAACCTGCAGCAAAGCAATGGCTGTTTCTGTCGCAAAATTCGCCAGCAAAGCCAGTGCATAAAAAGAGAACAGCCCGGCAGAAGAGATATCCTTGGCAAACACCCTGGCCCCAAACGGCGCTAACAAGACCAACAACGAATAAGCGATCACTGAAGTCATGGTTTCTGTCAGGGCGGCTGCTTTCAGGACAGAAGCTGCCCGGGCTTTTTCGTCTTGTGCCAGAGACTGGCCGACGTACTTGACAACCAGTTCTCCCATTCGAAAGGACAAAAGCCGGTTGATCGAAGAAGAAAACGAGGTGACTGCAGCCAGCACGCCCAATGCCGCCGGTCCGAGCAGGCGTGCCGCAAAAACACTCTGTACAATATTCAACCCGATGGCAAGCGTATTGCTGCTGAACAGATAAGCAGTATTCTTGATCACCCTTCTCAGCAATTTATCCTGCAGCCAGACGACAAACCGTATACGTAGTGAGGTCACGGGGTCAATATCTCTTTGGCCCAGGAACGTTCGGCGTTGTACCAGTCCACCAGCCGTTTCATACCTTCATGCAGGTCAACCTGCGGTTCCCAACCTAACAGCTTACCTGCCCGGCTGACATCCGCCCAATTGTTGCGCATGTCGGCCGGGTGAAAGGGACCATGCTCGATAATGGCTTCCTTGCCAATAAGCTCTTCTGTCAGTTTGATCAACCGGTTGATGGTAATGGTCTCGTGACCGCCCAGGTTGATGATCTCAAATCCCAGCGGTTTGAGAGCCTGGAGGGTGCCGCGGGCAATATCGTCAAGATAGGTAAAACCACGAGACTGCTCCCCGTCCCCATTGACCCGCACCGGGCGGCCTTCACTGATCCACTGCACAAACCGGAACATGGCCAGGTCAGGGCGACCTGCCGGACCATAAACGGTGAAATACCGGACAACACTGACATCAATATCAAACAGGTAATGGTAGCTGTGGCAGAGAGCCTCAGCGCCTTTCTTGCTGGCCGCATAGGGCTGCAGAGGTCTGTCACTGGCTGCATCCTCAGGAGTGGGATAAGGCGGGTTGGCGCCATAGATACTGGAGGTCGAAGCCAGGATGAACTTTCTGACATTGTTGTGACGGCAAAGTTCCAATAAATTGAGCGTTCCGGTGACATTTGTTTCGACAAAGACCCAGGGGTCTTCTGTACTGGCGCGTACGCCAGCGCGCGCCGCCAGGTTGATCACTGCATCGAAGCTGAAAGAGGAAAGTCCGAAAGCAGCGGGGTCCAGAATTGAACGATCCGCCACATTTAACCTGTGAAAAGTGAATCCAGGGAGTTCCTTCAGCTTCTCGAGACGATACTCCTTCATGCGTACGTCGTACGCATCGTTCATATTGTCAATACCGACCACTGTATGGCCGTCACGAATCAGGAATTCCACCACTCGTGAGGCAATGAACCCAGCCGTACCGGTTACTAGATAATTTGCCATGCTGCTTTCTCCAAAAAATATTGATGCCTTTTCTTTCCGGCCATTGCGCTTCGCTTCATCTTATAACAAGGGAGCACAATTTGTACCACCGGTGAGGGATATACTGATATATGCAGGTCTTTATTTAACATAGAAACTAAAGACGAACTACTTTGGGGCTTTGTTTGCCTAAATATCCCAGCGCATTACGCGAATCGAAAATGAATGCTGCCGCCGACAGGATGGCTTGGTAATCATATTTCTTGTGATCGGTAATGATGATGACACAATCGGCGGCCCGGACTGCTTCCATCAGATCGGGAACACTGAACATCTGCTCGCCATCCTGGGTCTTGACCTGCGGTACATACGGATCATGGTAAGTTACTTCGGCGCCCTTCTGCTTGAGCAGTCCGATCACATCCAGGGCTGGGGATTCCCTCAAATCATCAATTTCTGGTTTATAAGCCACACCCAGGATCAAACACTTACAGCCATTCAAGGCCTTGCCCCGTTCATTCATTGCGTCCTGTACACGACTGACTACCAGGCGGGGCATATTGGTGTTGATCTCAGAGGCCAGCTCAATGAAGCGAGCTGTGTAGTTAACCGTTTTCATCTTCCAGGAGAGATAAAGCGGGTCAATGGGTATACAATGCCCGCCCAGCCCCGGCCCAGGTGTGAATTTCATAAACCCAAAGGGCTTGGTTGCAGCAGCATCGATCACTTCCCAAACATCGACCCCCAGGCGGTCACACATGATCGAGAGCTCGTTAACCAGGCCAATGTTGATCATCCGGAATGTATTCTCCAACAGCTTGGACATCTCTGCCGTTTCTGCTGAGGAGACCGAATGGACTGTCTGCAGTGCCTGTGAGTACCAGGTCGAGGCAACCTGTGAGCAGGCTTCGGTAATCCCGCCGATCACCTTAGGGGTGTTGACGGTGGTCCAGTCTTCCCGGCCCGGATCGACACGTTCGGGTGAAAAAGCCAGGAAAAAATCTTCACCGACTTCCAGGTTGCTTCCAGCAGTTAAGGCCGGCAACATTACCTCACGCGTTGTCCCCGGGTAGGTGGTCGATTCAAGAACAATAACCATACCTGGATGAATATACTTCGCCAGTTCTTCGGTTGCAGTCAGGATAAAAGACATATCCGGGTCTCCGGTCTTGCGCAGCGGCGTCGGAACACATATACTGACCGCATCTACGTCCCTAATCGTCGAAAAATCGGTGGTTGCTTTCAGGTGGCCGCTCTGTACGGATTTTGCCAGCTGTTCAGAGGAGATATCCTGTATGTAACTGGCGCCCTGGTTAAGGGCATCCACCTTACGACCATCGGGGTCAACTCCAATCACTTCAAAACCAGCCTCACTGAATACCACCGCCAGAGGTAAACCTACATATCCCAATCCCAGCACCGCGATACGGGCTTCTTTCTTTTCGAGCCGTTCAATAAGAGACTCTTTTACTGTCATCCGTGTTTCTCCTTATTAACCAACCTCTGCGTGAAATGAGGTAAATCTTCAAGATTCATTAACAAAGCATCTTCGTCATTATCCCGATAATAACCACGGCGGCGTCCCACGACTTCAAAGCCAAACTCGGAGTACAATTGCTGTGCAACCAGATTGCCGGCCCGGACCTCAAGCAAAACCCTCACCGCACCTTCTACAACAGCCTGTTCCAGCGCCGTTTGCACCAGGCAGTGGCCAATTCCCTGCCGCCTCACCTGCGGGTGAACAGCAACCGTGGCAATATGAGCTTCATCGAGGATATGCCACAAGACCAGCATACCGACCAATGCCGTTTCACCCGGCTGCCTGATGAGGATCTCCCGCTCAAAATAAGCAGGCGCCTGATACACCAGCGGTTCACTACCGGTAATGACTCTTTCCGCCGCCCAGGGACGCGAGTAAGATGTTTTCAACTCAGCCCGGTAAGCCCTTTCGGACCAGGGAACCGGCATACACATAGCATCGATCAGGACGGCCAGCGGAACATCGTCTACCTGCATAGGTCGTACACGGATCTTCATCCGGTCAGTGGTTCCCCCATATGCAGATAAATAGGAGCCAGGGTATCTAATTCATCTCTCTCACCGTTCTGCCAGCGCACCCAGGCCAGTTCTGCCAGGAACGCCGGGCGGCGAACACATTGGGCCGGGGAAGCAAGCAAGACATTCTTTCGTTTTCTGGATAGGCGCTGGCGTTCATCAGCAGACAACTCGCCACAAATTATGGTTGGCTTTTTGATCCCATCTGCGAAATCATCAACCGTTGTGACCTGAGCTGTCCCCTGGGATTGCCAGTTTTCTCCCCGGGCTGCGTACATGCCAACCGCAATACGCTTGCGTCCAGCCTGTAATAAAGCTGCCAGCGGCTTTTCACACACCGCCTGGGCTTTTGCAACGATATCCAGGGTTGGCACCCCAATAACCGGCAGCCGCCTTGAAAGGGCCAATCCCTTTGCCAGAGACAGCCCCACTCGTAAACTTGTAAAGGATCCCGGTCCAAGTGCAACGCCAATCACATTGATGGCTTTCATACTGTGATCAACGCGCGCCATCAATTCGGCTAGAGCCGGCGCCAGTTCTACCGTATGGTGCTGGCGGCTGAACCAGAGCAGTTCACCAACGACCTGGTTTTCCTTATACAGTGCCAAGCCAACCTGCGCAGTCGAAGTATCAATTGCCAATAACATTATCCGATTCCAAACATTGCCTGCCGAAGTTCTACCAAAAGATGATCAAATCGCTCACCAACCGAAGTCATTAGCAGCTGGCGATGTTCATCATCGACATACTCCAATTTCATCCACAGCCGCTCTTCGGGTAAAACCGTGGATACCCGATCTGCCCATTCAACTACCAACGGGCCCTGGGATAGCATGTAATCCAGATCCAGCTCCTCAGCTTCCGGGGCAGAAGCAAGCCGGTATGCATCCATGTGATAAAAACGCTCATCATCAGGCCGCCGGTATTGATTGACCAGGATGAATGTGGGACTGGATACCGTATCCAGCGAGCCCCAACCCTGGGCTAGACCCTGAACAAAAGTCGTCTTCCCTGCCCCCAGGTCCCCTTCCAGGCAAATGACGTCCCAGGGCCGTACCAAACCACCCAGGCGCATTCCTATCCGGCGTGTTTGTTCGGGACTGCGGCTGAAAAACTCGAGGGTGTGATCATCTAAAATTGACACGCTAGGGATTATAAGTCAGGGGACAGGGGAGAGCAAGTAAGCAGCAACGCCTTTTTTCAAACAAATCAGTAGACTGACAGCATACTTTCTGTTAGGATTGTTTCATTAGTATCCAAGGAGGAAGAATATGAACCTTTATCTTGATAATTTCGTGCAGGAGTTACTGCACATCCTGCCCGAAGTTCTAATTGCTGCTGCGATATTACTGGTCAGCATCTACCTGGCCTCACTGCTCAGCCGAATGATCAAGCGTGTCTTGTTGAAACGCAAAAGCGATCCGGAAGTCACCCACCTCCTAAGCTTACTGACGCGCTGGAGTATCATTGCCCTCGGTATCATTACCGCCCTGCAGCGCTTCTTCGATGTAACCGCTTTCCTGGCCGGGGTGGGTATTCTCGGGTTTACGATCGGGTTTGCACTGCAAAATATCATGGAGAATTTTGTAGCCGGGATCATCCTGCTGGTCCAACAACCATTTAATGTCAAAGATGCAATTGAGGTCAACGACTTTGGTGGTACTATTCTGGCTATTAATATCCGCACAACCGAAATGCAAACCTGGGACGGGAAAATTGTGATCATACCCAATTCCGATATTCTCTCGAATCCCATCACCAATTACACCCGCGCCAAACAGCGCCGTATCAATGTCCCGGTCGGTGTGGCTTATGGCACCAATCTGGAAACAGCACATCGTACGCTGCTCGAATCGGTCAAAAAAATCCCCGGCATTCTGGAGGACCCCGCTCCTACCGTTGTAACCGACACCTTTGCCGATTCATCGATTAACATGACACTCTATTTTTGGGCAGATATGAATAAGGTTGGGTATTTTGAGGCAGTCGATCTGGCTTTCCGGCAGGTAAAGGCCGCTTTTGAGAAAAAAGGGATCGAGATCCCCTTCCCCATCAGGACGGTGTACACACAATCCTGAAGTTCATACTTTTGCTCACGATAAGAGGGTGACCGGGTCTTCCCGTCACCCTCTTGATGCATCATCAGGCTAGGTAATTTCAGCCTCCAGGATCTTCTCCCGATCTTCAAGAACACCCACCTTGGCGCCAATAATTCGTGCAATCTTCCGGGATGCATCAGGCCTGGCTGCCCGCCGGCAGGCATCAACAATCCTTTCCCGTTCCTTTGGATAATTGATCCAGGTCCTGAGAGTCTCTACCACCAGCTCAGGTTTTGGCGCCCAGGCCCCTGCCTGCTTCCGGACTACATAGACGATATTCCCGTCTTCCTGGCCTGGTAAGCGTGAATACAGTATGATCGGGAGTCCGGCATTGAAAGCCTCACTGATCGTACCCGGCCCGGCCTTGGTGATGAGCACATCTGCGGCGCGCATGAAATCAGGCATATCGTTTGTAAACCCATAAACAAAGGTTTCATGAGGCCATTCTTTCGCTTCAAGTTCTGCCTTCAACTTTTTATTCCGGCCGGCAACGATTGCCATCGAAACATCCAGCCCCGATTCCGCGATAGCGTGGGCAGTTTCTCCTAAGGGCCCCATCCCATCTCCTCCTCCAACCAACAGGGCGATGAACTTGTCCTGGGGCCAACCAAGCGCCTTTCTGAGTTCATTCTTATTTCCAAAGGGGACACAATATCGTTCAGCCACCGGCTGCCCGACGACCCGTATCTGTTCCGGACGCATTTCATAGGCCAGCGCACGTTCAGCGGCCATCTCTGTCGGCACCAGGATTAAATCTGCCCGCTGATCGAACCACAGGGCATGGGAGGTAACCATATCGGTTACCACAGTAATGAAAGGTATGCGCCTGCGCCCCATCGCCTTCAAGATCAGGCTGTTCGACAAGGAATGCACAGAAACCATCAGGTCACAGGGATGTGAATTGATCAGGTGCTTGAAATTACGTCGCACATATGGCCAGGCAGAAGCCGTCAGCGCACGGGCACGCTTACGCCCATCACTTACCTTGAAACCAAATCCCCATAATTCCGGAACCTTGACGATCTCAGGGTATAGTTCCGGGGCATAATTCCAGGGAAGAGGTGCATAGTCTTTGAAGAAGTCCACCATCTCTGTGGTAACGGTATCTCCAAGTTCCAGCTCCAAGGCTTCGATGATGGCATTGGTCGCGCTGCGATGACCACCGCCTGTGTCTGAGAAAAGAAACAGCACGTGAGGTTTTTTCACTTGATCATTCACCTTTTTCTTCCTTTGGTAGAATAGCTTTCAACCGCCGGGCCAATTCTCTGCGCGTCAATAATACGCGCCGTTTACAACCCCGGCATTCCAGGCCAATATCAGCGCCCATGCGTACAACGACCCATTCAGATGAACCGCAAGGATGCGGTTTACGAAGTTGAACATGATCATCCAATTGCAGTTCAGGCAGCATATCTCATTATACCCTGCCAAAATTCATATGGTGAATATTAAGAATCATCTATTTGTAAGCGTGTTTTTAAGCCCAAAAACCTAAACCGGCAGTCGGATCTTGTCATAAACGGCTTTACTCACCCAGCAGTTCAACTTTGGTGGACGCCGCGGCGTAACACATCAGGAACGGACAATATGATAAACTAATATGAGTTCCCTGAACTGCTAGTGAAATAGTTTCCATTTGAAAACGGAGAAAAACACCATGCCTAGCCAAGAAACATATGAGATTGAAATTGCCGGTCTGAAACGCCAACTGCCGTTATTTGAGGTCAAGCCCGGATTAAGAATCGCAATCCTCAACATTCTGGGGGATACGGAACTGGTCCTGGCTTGTGCCAAAGAGCTGAATAAGAAACTGCAGAATACCGATTACGACACCCTGGTGACTGCCGAAGCCAAGTCCATCCCACTTGCTTTTGCGCTCTCTGTTGAGACCAAAAAGCCCTTTGTGGTGCTGCGCAAAAGCTATAAACCTTACATGGGCGCGGCTATCAAGGCAGAAACACTCTCGATTACCACCGGCCAGCCGCAGTTGCTGATCCTGGATGAAAAAGACCATGAAATCATTAAAGGAAAGAAAGTGGTGATCCTGGATGATGTCATCAGTACCGGCTCAACCCTGCAGGGGATGCGCCTGATCATGGAAAAGGCCGGTGCAGAGGTGACCGCCGAAGCTGCCATCCTGACCGAAGGCGAACGCGCCCAGTGGCAGCATATCCTCGCGCTCGGTCACTTACCGCTGTTTACCGGCTAACCCTTTCGCCATTCCCTAAAATAAATTGGCTGGTGTTTGCATTCAACACCAGCCTTTATTATTGATCGAACAAACGTATCTTCTGAGTGCGGGACATCTGCTTGATCTTGTTCTCCCTCTTCATTGCCGAGACCCGGTCTGTCAGTTCTTCAAGATACACCAGCTGCACCGGTCTGCGGCTGCGGGTATAGTGGGCGCCCCGTCCGGTATTATGCTGGTGCACCCGCCGATCCGGATCGGTTGTCCAACCAGTATAGTAGGTACCATCAGCACACTCGACTATATAACAATAAAAAGACACCGGCGACTACTCCTGGTCTTTCTTTACCGGACGTTTGCGAATACCAACCAGCATCTGCTGCCAGATTTCTCCCGGGGATGGCAGTTCTGGTCTCTCTTCATCCACGTTCAACCAGTCAGCAGCCACACGCTGCCGCCACCAGGTTTCACGATCCCGGTGGGCCTTTTCCAGCCTCTCGCCCAACAATCCAGATTCATTTTCCGCAATCAGGTTCCGGAGATCACGAAGTTCAGCGATCAATCCATCCAGAGTACGGACAACATTCTCGCGGTTAAGGAGGGCGCCTTCACATAAGGCGCCCGGGCCATCCTGATAGACAAGCGGCAGCGTCACCCCAGAGTAAGAACGGCCGGCCAGTTTTCGGGCTTCCCGCCAGCCGGGCTGACCGGCAGTGGCGTTCAACAGGGCAGCTGCAGCCAACTGTGGCAGCATATGGGTCGCAGCCATCAAGCCATCAAGCTCTGCCTGATCAGCAAACAGGGTCTGGGCGCCCAGCAACCGGGAAAAACCCAAAACAAGATCAATGACATCCGCAGGGATCGAGGGGGGCGCAGCAATTACCAGCATACCATGCCGGAACAAGTCTGCCCGGGCGGATTCAATACCACTCCCGGGATCATTTATGTACAGAGGATTGATAACCGGCAACAAGCCAACATAGTGGCAAGCCTCTGGCAGCAGTTCCTTTGCCCAGTCTGCCACAACAGTCTTCACTGGGGAAGTATCCAGTACAACCGTACCAGGATTCAGGTCTTCAGCAATCACTTCCATCGTCTTTCGGACCTCATCCACTGGCAGGCACAACAGGACCATATCGGCTTCACGAACTGCAGCAGGCAAGTTCAACTTGACCTGGTCAAGCGCCCCCAGCTTTTCAGCAGATTTCGCAGTTGACAGCTTCTTATCATGCCCAATCCGCCGCACAAGTTCCGAATGCTCCGCCAGCGCCAATCCGATCGAGGCGCCGATCTGTCCCATCCCAACAATCGCAATCACTACCGCCATGTCAATCCTTTCTCAAATTGTCAACTGGATTATACCTGTTTACAATTCCCCATTACAGGTCAGGAGCACGATCACGCGCGATAAAGGCTAATTAATTGCGAGAGCCGGGGACGCCGACCCCGGCTCTCTTTTGAAAGGAGGAGAAGAGAAATCACCTTACGACCTTATGTTAACATGTCCGTAATAAGAATGCTTGACGCTTACCCTACGTTTACCCTACGCTTGTTAGGCATTTAACAACTTTGTAAACAAAAACTATCCACTTTAGGCATATTTCTTACAAGCCTGCAAGCTTTTTAATCGTGTATGATAGATGTATCCTCTGTATTTTTGTCGAAAAAGGAGCTCCTATGGCGACCAGAAAGAACGACGTTAACCCATTATCTATCGGACAGGTTCCGAATACCCCTCTGGGCGACATCTGGATCGCTACTTCCCCTTTGGGCCTAGCCTCTGTCAGCTGGGCTGCAAACCAGCACGAGTTCGAAGCCTACCTGGACAGACGTTTCAACCGCCCAGCCAAACACAATCCATCCGAATCCGTCCTGATCCGGGAACAATTGGAAGAATATCTGGCCGGTCAGCGCCAGGAGTTTACTATTCCGATCGATTGGACTGTTTTGAGGCCTTTCCAACAGATAGTTCTGCAGACCACCTTCAAGATCCCTTACGGGCAAACCCGTACCTATAAGGAACTGGCTGAAGAAGTCAGCCTGCCCAGAGCAGCCCGGGCAATTGGCCGGGTCCAGGCAACCAATCCCATGCCGCTGGTGATTCCCTGTCACCGCGTGATTGGTTCTGACCGCAAGTTGAAGGGCTATGGAGGGGGCAAAGGATTACCCACCAAACAATGGCTGCTCAAATTGGAAGGGGCGCTTATCGCCTGAAAGAGGAATGCATGGATTCTTGTCCAGGGACCAGGTTGGTTATGCCCTGGTTTCCCTACCGGACAGAAAATCTGCTACAGCAAAGTCCAGTTCTTCATCGATATCCCAGGCTTCAGAGGGATCGATCTCAAACAACAGGGGACGCTCACCAATACGGTGATTCCACCTGAGCAGGTTTTCACGGGTAAACAAATACAGGCATGAATTCTCCTCATACACCGGAGGCAGGTCCTGGGTCTGCAGCAATTCACGCGGGTTATGGTTGATCGCCCGGCCCTGCTGATCATATAAACGGGTTTGCAAGCGTGTGACCGAAAAGAGCGAGTCATAGCCAGGGAAGCTGTCCAGAAAGGTTTGGATGCCGCTGGCAATTGTCCCTGCTTTCAGCAAAGGGTTGGTGCTGTGTGTCTGCAGGTAGAAATCCGCTTCTGCCAGACCAGTGTCATACTTCAGGATTTCATTCATGGGAACATCATCGGGGCGCAAATGCTGGGGACGATCGATCACACATACGGACGGGAAATGTTCTCTCAGGCCGTCCATGACCGGTATCGAATCGGTGTCGACCAGGATCTCATTGATTTGTGGAACATCCAGCAGGGTAGTGATTATATGGTGGTACAGCGGCTTCCCATCCAGCAAGCGGTAATTCTTCCCGGGTACACGTTGGCTGTGATGCCGCATTGGAACAAGGGCTGTTATTTTGTGTGATTTCTCCATTATTCGTTCTCGACTGTAATAATAATTTTTTCAGAAACCGCTTTCGTGTGATTTGGATCCCCTGAATATTCAGCCGCGAAGGTCTGCATGCCAGCCGTAGTCACGATCAGTTCACAACTGCCCCGCTGTACCGTCCCGGTACAACTGTCGACGCCATTGGTAATCGTCACCTCGCCGGAAAGCGCTTCCCCACCAGTCATATCAAAGGACAGCTGGAACTGGTTGTCGTCATCGGTGAGATAGGCATCCAGGTAGGGGGAGTAGGTGGTCACTGTGACTAGATCGGTATTCGGGTGAAAAGTCAGTATCCTCAGATAACCATTCCCACCATTTTCCATATCCTGGTAATCCGAGAGCATCTGGTGTACAGGGCGGCCTTGGTTATCCGTCTGCCTTGCCACACCGGGAACGTGCCCGGACAGAACAAAATAGATATTGGTATTGTTCTTTACCAACCGCCTCCAGATACCACCGCCATCAACAGTACCATCACTGTGATCCTTGCACTGCCTGAAACGATCGTTGAGATGCAGGTAGGCATGCGTTGATACCATCGCAATCCGGTCATCATGCTCTTTAACTACCTCATTGGCCCACTCGATCGCCTCATTCGTAGGGCAGTACTGCAGGTGCAAAAACAGGTAATCATCCCCACCTGCTGAAAACAGCTGGTAATTGTTCTTGTTCCCATTGAAATTGCCTCCCCACCAGGGCTGATCCTGGTAGCGGGAAACCGGGAAATACTGTTCATAATAGCCAGCCTGACCGCCCTCTTGCATATCATGATTTCCGGGCAGAACGGCATACGGGACCACGCCATCCAGCACGCTCATGGCCGAGTCCGCTGCCTTCCATTCCTCTACCAGCAGGTCATTGTTTTGTACGATATCCCCCAGGTGAGTGACAAAAACAATATTCCGGTCCACTGCGTTCTCTACGATCCAGGCGGTTTGAGATGCATAGATCTCCGGATATTTTTCGGAGTAATGCTGTGTATCAGGCAGGGCAATGATCGTGAAATCGCTCGCATCACTCATAACCCGGTAAACAAACCTGACTTTCTCCCCGACCATGGGTAAAGCGGACAGCCGGGGAGAGAATACGATCTCAGAGGTTTCCTTCGAATTCATTCCCCATAAATATCCAATCGCTCCTACAACAACCAGGAAAATCACTGCGATAAGAATAAACCCTTTTCTGATATTCATTTCTCTTCTTCTCTACCTGGTCATACCCACGAGAATACTACTCTTCCGGAACCGGCACACAGGTATTATCTATACGTTTATATTGATAAGGATACGGGTACCCTGAGTCATAACTGACATCCGGGAGCAGCTCGAAATCTGCTCCAAAATATGTGTTGAAGATCAAACGGAAGGTATTGACAGGTGTGATATGAGGGTACAGGCCATCAGGCCCTTGCGGGAAGTGGTAAGCATTCAGAATCGTTACGTTATCTTTATCATCAAAATGACCGGAGCCATGATCTCCCTGAATGACAATAATTGGAGATTGGGCCGACTTCTCCAGGATCTCACTGACGACATCCAGCATTTGATCAGAGATAAAAATCGCTTGTTCTCGATACCCTCGCAAATAATCTTCTTCAAGATAGTAGCCCTGTCCCTTGAACTCGCGTTTGGGGATCACAATTGCCTCTCCGTCTGCCCCAAAAACAAAGGGAGGATGGGGAATGACCAGGTGAACAAAAACAAATTTGGGGCCCGGAATATCCGGGACTTGCCTGAGTTCGTCAAGCTTATAAAGTACCAGTTCGCGCTTGCGATCCTCGTCGGTCAGCTGGTATTTGCGAAACAGACCAGCATCATCCAGCAGCGATGCAATGGTCGTTTTCAGGTAAAGGTTCTCAAAGCTGTTGAAACCCTTCTTGGGAGCATAATAATAAATATCAGCGCTTTCCAACTCTGTAAAATCATACCCGGTATCAAAGGCAACAGTGGTGTAACCCAGATCTTCGAACATAGCTTTCACCTGGTTACCCTTGATCAGTTCCCATAGCGGCAGTCGATCCTTGCTCTCAGGAACAAAACTCTCTCCCAGAGCTGATACATAATTCAGATTCATCGAAGAAGATAACGACAGGTCTGTTTTTGAGTAATTGCTCTGGGCGCATTCCGCTACGTAAAACCCCATTTCTTCCAGGCCCTGAATAAAGTAAGTATTATCAAAATCGATATATTTCAACATGGCATCCGAGCGAGAATAGGCATCCAGAATTATATAATACACGTCTGGATAACTTTGTCCTGCAGCCCGCTCAAGCTTATATTGGGCCTCTATGGCAAATTTTTCAACCAGGTTCTGCTTTTGCCCCTGTGATGCGATTAAATAAGAACCCACCTGGTAAACCGGAACCAATAACAGGGCGACCGCCACCAGGTTTAGTTTGGCAGTCAATCCGGAAATTCCGGCGGCCTTTTTGATCGCCCACCACCCCACCACCCCCAACAGTACAGACCATACCAGGACCAGGAAACGATGCCGGCCAAGGACCATACCAAACAATTCAAACCCCTTTATTTCCTGATAAATATGGCCATAAGAAATCCCCAACAGAATGATCAGGGAAACCACTGCCCCGGCCAGTGTCCGGTTCTTCAATGCCAGGTACGCACAGCCAAGCAGCAACAGCGCAATAACCAGGCTAAGCATGATTGAACGAATCCCATCCTGCATTTCAACCTGACCCAGGTTATGGGCCAGTAAGGCCAGTGGCCCATAGACAGCCAGCAGGATCGAATGCCAGGGAATATCAGTAAAAAGCGTTGACCATTTATTTTTCATGGGTTATTACAGTACAACTCAAATGACAAAAATAATTCAGGCAACAATATCTGACTGGAATTTCCGGATTAACCTCTCTGGAAACCAATGCGGCTTATTATAGTACGTTTCAACAAAAAATCCGGATCGTCCTGTGGTATGGCTGCAATAAAAATCTGTAGAATCACCAGATCCGAACATCCCGATGCGCTTCTATCAGACCATCTATCGGGCAGATCACCCTGCCGGACGCTGCTCCGAGGAGACCAGCGCTGCGATAAAATCTACAACATTTCCGTGCCCCCGGTTGTATTCAATCCCGGTACCCCTGGTCCTTACCAGGCAGTTAGTGGTTATAACGGATCGGTTCCACACTACGCCGGGTAAATTTCCCTGGCTGACGACCACGTGGGTAATAAAAAGTCTCCCTCAACTGGGCATTCACCAGGCCCGGATGCCGGTATCCCAGCCAGGTTCCATAAAACTGCATACCACGAAACCAAAAAATCGAAAGCACATTGCCCAATAAACGACCTTGCAAACACGCATTCCACAGATCGCTCAAGATGTTGGAAAAAGCCAGCCGCACCAGGTCATACAGGCTGAAGTTTGCTTCCGGGTAAAGACGTTTGAAGGTCATAGCTTCCCGCCGGTAACGATTTAGTACCCCGGTTGGCGTCTCATTGTGGACATGGATGATTTCCGCTTCGGCCACATATGCGACCGAGTACCCTTGTTCGATAACTCTCTTCGCCCAGGCCAGATCCTCCAGCCCGGTCAGACCTTCATCGTATGGATTTTTTTCCCAAAGACTGCGCCGGATTGCGGCATTGGCATTGTTACAAAATGGAGACAATTGACAAAAATCGGATTTCTCTGGGTACCACTGGTAATAAACCTGCTGTTCAGAAAACCTGGCTGTATCGGGTCCGCGCTGTTTGCCATAGCTAACCGCTATCTGAGAGTCGGCCAGCGGCTCCAGAAGTCTCTCCAACCAATCCGGATATACCGGATAAACATGGGCACTCGCAAACACCAGGTATTCATGCACAGCCGCTCCGATGCCCATATTCAGTGAACGGCCAAATGTAAAGTCTTCCGGTTTAATGTGTACAATTTTTGCGCCAAACGATAGTGCAATCTTAACAGTGTCATCCGTAGAACCCGAATCGACCAGGATCACTTCCACACCGGTCAAGGTTTGTTGGGAAATGCCCTCCAATAACCGGGGAAGATGCATGGCTTCGTTATAAGCACGAATTACGATTGAACATCGCATTGGTACGTCTTCGACGCGCTCCCCACAATCAGTTCTTCTTTCTTTCCATCAGGTACAGGGTCCGTTCTGACTGGTCTACAGGTTCTGTTTCGTGAATTTCATATCTGTTCCGAAATGCGGCTTCGAATTCTTCACGCGTGTATTGATGAAAGATATCTTTCCTGCTGCTGAGCAGCTTCTGGACCTGGGAATCAGACTTGGGGACAAATTCAATGACCAGCCAACTCCCGGCATCTGCAAAAAAATCAACAACCTGCGGTAAAGGGACATTATTCGATATCGCCAGGTGATGAACCAGCGCCAGCGCTAATACCAGATCAGCAGGACCCCGTTCAAGGAAAGAATCTCTTTCGCGATGATGCCATCCAATCGACGGGCTCGGATTGGTCAGGTCAAGAAGCAATGGAATAAGATTCCGCTCTTTGTTCGCCCTGACCAGGCGGTAATTTTTCTCAACCGCAGCAGGATCAATATCAAAGGCCGCAGTAAAGATTTCTTTCTGGCTGGCCAGCCGGCTGAAAGTCCCATCATTGGCGCCCAGATCCCAAACCATTCCCGGGTTTACACGAGTAATCCACGCTGACACCAGTTCTTTCTTGTGATTAAACGCCGCGTCCGAATAATTGGTGATCTGGTAATACGCCCCCCATTCAGTCCCTTGAGGATCCCACTTTAATTTCCTGACAGCCGCTCTCAGACTATCGATCAACCCTTCCATCGCTCGTTTGCTCATTTCTGAAGAAGGTAGTGTTTTTTTTCCGGCCGTATCGGAATACCGCTGCTGCAGCCTGGCGTGGAGATGAATATGGGTCAGCAGGGCCGGATTCAGCCAGGTACGAAAGGGCAGTAAACCCGAAGCCAGGTCAAGGGGGATGCCATCAATATAGATCTTCAAAATCTGGTTGAGACGCACATCGGTATACGCCATCAGGGCCAGAGGCGCCAGGAAATGCTGGCAAAACTGTCGATAGGCTGCCCACGGCTGGCCTTCCCGGTAACGTTCAAACGACAATGAATCTATCAGGGCAGCCTTTCCATGATAGAACTGAATATTATAGGCGCTGGCATCTTTGAGAGTCATGCCCGCTTTCAGGGCGCGTTTCTGGATAGACAGGGTTGCCAGTGCGCCAGCTTTGAGCAGCCCAAAAGACCATTCATACGGATAGGAAATAAAGGGCAACTGTTCAGGTTGGATAACCTTGCCGGCTGCTTCCGGCTCAGCCGGAACAATATCCACTTCCCTATGCGGGATCAGCAATCCGCTTTCGACCAGGGTAAAATATAAACCCGAGTCCATCAGAAATTTATACTCTTCTGTGTAAATCTGATTGACCTGCCGGTACAGCTTCCCATTCCGTCTGAAAAGAAACCCACTCGGGTCCCGAAAAGAAGCTTTCAGGCGCTCGTTATTCATCACTCAGATCTTCGTTTTCCGCTTCCTTTTTGCCGAATATCCCCTTTATACGGCTCCACAGCGAGCCAATCACCAGGCCTGCTGCTGCAGCTGCACCGATCAGTATCTGGATCAGGATTGAGCCAGAACCGGGATCAAGATAGGCGGCGCCATAGCCTGCCAAAACCAATAACGGATTCGTCAATAAAAACATTTGCATCTCCATCTTTTGTTTATTTTCCAGTCACAGATTATAGTACATTTATCATTTCTAACATCTTTCGCTTCGATCAACTACCAATCGTTATCCTGCTCGTACTCTAAACGGATTAATAAATCTCCGGCTGTCTCCTTGAAAATCCGTTTATGCTCATCTGTGAAATGCCTGCGCCATTCTCCAGTCCGGCCAGCCCGAAAGGTGGGCGATTTGCCCGGATTGATCGAGTTTTCCAGTGCGGCGAGAATCACTGCGCGCGTGATTCCCCGACTGGTCAGCAATCGAAGGGGAACACGAGCAAGAAATCGATCTACGATACTGTTTAGAAAAGCAATCCGGCTGTGGATAAAATCTTCAAAATGCAGGGGCATAACACTCGCTTGCTCCAGCCAGGCCATATACGGCTTAAAACGCCCTCCTATATCCGGGAATTCAACCTCCGCGTCTGGTAAACCAAGAATACTGATCCTGAGCCGGGCTTCGAAATCCGGCAGGGACCGGTAATACTGGTGATGGACATGATGCTGTTCCATATCGGTCACATAGTATACATGTGATACAACAACATCACGCGGGTCGCGAAAGATAAAGTAGGGAATAAAATCAGATGAGACGACCCTTTCAACAACTTCCGGCCACGCGAACAGGTGCGCCGAAGCAACATCCCGCGCCCCCAGGGTTCCAACCCAGGAGAGCGTCTCTTCCAGGGAACGCTTCCGGCCGGATGGGTTCTCATATCCGGCAAAGAATGAATGCAGGCGGGTCGAAAAGGGAGTCACCCTTGAAAATCCCAGTAATATCTGATCCAGCAGATGGGTACCGCTCTTGGGAAAAGACATGCCCAGCAGGATTGGCCAGCCATTCTCAGGTTCCTGTAAGGCGGAAAAGCGAAGCTGCTGGACAGCCTTTTCAGTCTGGTAGACGAAACGACGAAGCAACTTTTTCACTTCACTCACTCTCCACTTCACTTTCGAACCAACACTGCGGAGCAGGCCCTTCAAGTTTATCATCACAATAGCCGCGCAAGAACTGCAAATCTGTCACATCCCATACTCGTTTAGGGTCCTGAACAATTGCGGTCGGTTTTCCGTTCCACATCATCGGATAATAACTGGTTGCATACCGGAAGTGCACCAGGGTACTGAAAAGCAGCAAGAAACCAAAAACAGCCTGCCAGGAACGGATTCGCAATAGTCTCCCTTCTAAGACCGGGATCATTAAATAAACCAGGAATGGCGTCATATCTGTGAATAACCGCGGTCCCAGCGACCAACCACCATACCAGTTATCGAAAGAAGAAATCGCGATCCAGTGCAGGCAGACGATGAATACCAGGTATATATCGATCTTCCGCCAAGACATCTTTCTTCCCATCACCTGTAAATATATTCCCACCAGCGAAAAAAGAAGGATCGGGGATACAATAAATAACCCCCGGTTAGGACTGACGATATTGGCGAGTAACCCTTCCCAAAAATGCTTATTGGTATCCAGGCGCTGTGGCTGGAAATATTCCGGCAGCAGGGTCTGATAAGTCAAGAGACTATTCAAGACCAGGGCGACCACCGGCAGGCATAAACCGAATCCATAGGCAGCCAGCTGCTTACGATGATTGACCAGCAGGTACAGCGAAAAGAAAACGATAGCGATGCTGTTGGTCGGGCGGATAACATACGACAGCCCCAACAGAAGTCCGGTGGTAAAATACCATCCCGGCTTTTCGGCGGGCTCCAAGGCCAGCCACATCGCAGCAACCAGGAACAGGACAGAAAAACCATGCTGCCAGAGCGCCCGGCTGGCCGTCGATAACATCGGCGTTGAAAAAGCAAAGAGAAACGTCAGCAGCAAGGATTGCCGCAAGCTCAGACGCCTGGATACCATCAAAAAGAATATGCCTGCCGCCAGGGCAGAAACAAACGATGCAGCGAACATTTCATACCTGGCCAGGGTCGCATTTGGAAAATAATCGCTCAGATACGTTGAAAAATCAATCGAGTAACGCAGGTTAAAATACTGCTCGAGAATCCAGAAATAGGGGACGCTGATCAAGGGCACCGACAGCGGGAAGTAAGAATAAATGTGCCCATCCTCGAAAAATACCCGGTAATCCTGATCTTCCATCAATTGAACGTACTCATCCAGATTGACATTCTTCTCACGCAGAATGCTCATGGCAATATACGGTGTCCAGCGGGAATCCGTGCTGGTGGTAACCGGGCAGAGCACATAAACAACAAAGACAATAAAAGAAACTGCCGCCAATAAGACAATCCGTTTTCCGGCTTCATCCCTCAAGAGTGTACGTACATGTAAGCTGATCATGCCAGAAATGCCACACTATTCTTCCAGTAAGAAATCCCCGTCTGCCCGCGCCCCCCGGATAATCGCCCGAACAGCGGGTGACTTCTCCGGCGAGAGTTCATCCAATGCAAAGGATTTCAACTGGGTTTGTGTCTTCCGGACAGAGGGTTTCAAAAAATTGCCAAACGGCAGCGAAGTACGAAATAACTGGTAGTACAGAAAACGACGCGCATTCCTCAGGAATTCCGGCGGGATCAGGATATTTTCGACTTCCAGGAATTCTTCCATTTTTTCGCGCACTTCAGCGGCGCTTTTTGGAAAAAATACGGTCGGATATTGAGTGAAGCGGGCCTTACCGGCGCACAGTACCGGGGCCCCCATGATCGAGGCTTCCAAACCAATGGTGGAATTGTAGACCATAACAAACTTGGATTTCTGGATCAATTCATAAGAACTCACGAACTCTTGGGGGGGGATGAAAACCACGTTGGCCAGATCCAATACGCGGTTTGTCTCCACCCATTGGGCCACCGTTTCACGACTCTCTTTGCGCAGGCGGGTTTCATCCGGGTGTGCCCGGATCACAAAGAGCGTCTCGGGGTGATCCTTGATTGCTTCCAGCACTGAATCCAGCCATGCAAACATGTCCTTGAAGATTGTGTTGGCATGCGGCTGGCTGGTATCGAAAATCACATTGGTAAAGACCGGCACAATCTGCTTGAACCCGGCTGCTTTTTTCAGGAATTCATCACTCAATCCCTGCATTTCTGCCCAAAACTTGATGCCCGCCATGGTGAAATTCCCCTGGAAACGCTTCGCCAGGTATTCATCCAGGCGGGAATTTTGCGCCTCGCTCAGCTCGAACGCATCCGGAATCTCAATCGGATAAGCGGTCGCTTCTCCTTCAGTAAAGAAGGCTGTCGCAGGCTGCAGTCCGACTTCGTGAGCAATTGTGCGCACCCCGCGGCGGCGCGCCACCCAGCGAGCAATCGCCTCGGGGAAGAACTGACCGTTGAATACGATGACAACACCGGGATCAACCTGGTCCAGGAAACCATCAAATTCCTGGGCCACATTCCAGGCCGAGAGGATATATTCACGCAGCAAGAAACGTGTCGCTTCATCATCTTCCAGGTTGTAACGCCGCAAGATCCAGCGCAGCCCCGGCAAACACAATTCTCCAAGTGGAACCTGCTCCCAAACAAAGCCTCCCAATTCAACCACACCCAGGCCTGCAACCGCCGCTGCCAGCGCTTCATCGCGCCGATACGTGAACCAGTATGGATCCATACCCTCATACAGGATACGAGACTGGTAAATACAGGATTCACAAGGCGGTTCCCTGTCGGGATGGTCACGATTGGTGCCCAACACACAGCGGCTCATTCCAGACCTGCAGGCAAAGATCCGGACCGGCATCCCTTGCAGCCGGAATGCCCAGGCAGCTAATAAATGAAAACCGCTGTTCCAGGACAGGTCATCAATACCCGTGGAAGCCTTAAAGAATGCGATCGGCCGTCCCCCCTCCGGCGGCGGGGCAAGCCGGGCTACCCGGCGCGCCGTCAGAAAGATGCGCAGGTTGTTGTAATGGCGGATCAGCCCGCGCTTTAGCTTCTGCAAGTAAATACTACCAATCATTGTTCTCTTCATAACCAAGCCTGACCAGCAAATCACCGGCTTCTTCTTTGAACAACTGCTTGTGTTCATCAGAAAAGTGCTGTTTCCACCCACCGGTTTTCCCCGAACGGAAGGTATGTGATTTCTTTGGCCGGATTGCTTCGACCAGCATCTCGAGCGCTTTATGGCGCGGCGTCGGGATTTGGTAACCGGTCTCTTCGATGGCATCCAGTATTCGGTTCAGGCTTGCTTCGCGATGATCAATCAAGTCTTCGAAACGCAGGCTGGTCACCGCAGGTTGTTTCAGCCACTCAAATACCGAGGCGTAACGCCGGGCCACGCTGACCATCTGCAGCTCCTCACGATTGATACCGGTGATAGCAACCTTCAGCCGCTCTGAAAAATCTGGCAGGGAATGATAGTATGCATGCATGCCATGCCCCGTATGCATGTCGGTGGCAAAAAAGACCTGTGAAACCAAAACGTCTCGTGGGTCACGGTAAATAAAGTAATTTACCCGGCCTGGCTGGCACAGGAAAGCCAGATTTTGCTCCGTCGGTTCCAGGTAACCCCAGCCAATAACCCCCCGGGGAAGCGCCTGCAAATCAGAGAGTATCTTATCAGCGGCACGTCGTCCACCTTCTTTCCGGATAGTGCGGATCGGATCTGCAGCCACATAAGCATATGGCGCCACCTGGCATATTCCATTTAACACCTGCAGTAACAAGTGCGAACCGCTTTTGGGCTTGCCATTGCCAAAAATCTGCGGGGCATCGTCAAACCTCATCCGCTTCCAGCGCATCACAGCCCGGGTATATTTACCCGGACCTCGGAACATGCTTCGGAGTTGCTTCTGGAGACTCATTTATCCAATTTACTGCAAACGACCTGGTTTCGATTTAATCCTGACCGCTGAAACGTCTTAACTTTTTCAGCGGTCCCAATTCACTATCATACACCTGCTTGACGCCATCTCCCAAGGCCTGCTCGGTCACACGAACATATTTGACAAGTTTTTCAAAGCCGCCGGGCTCTACCGAAGCGGCCTGGTCTGAGCCCCACATAGCGCGGTCCAGCGTCAGGTGGCGTTCCACAATGCAGGCGCCCAGGGCAACGGCCAGGGCAGAGGCGATTAGACCAACTTCATGCCCCGAATAGCCCACCGGTACAGCCGGGAACCGCTTGCGCAGGGTTTCAATCATGCGCAGGTTGAGTTCTTCCGGTTCACACGGGTAGGTACTGGTACAGTGAGTAATGGCCAGGTTTTCGGCGCCCAGGACTTCAATGGCTTTCCCGATCTGATCCTGGGTAGACATGCCGGTTGACAGAATGATCGGACGGCCGGTCTGGCGAACATAACGAAGCAGATTTGAATCTGTGAGTGAAGCCGAAGCGATCTTGTAAGCCGGGGGGTCAAACTGCTCTATGAAGTCCACCGACTGCTCATCCCAGGGAGAGACCAACCAGTCAATACCCTTTTCCTTACAATATTGATCGATCTCAGCATACTCTTCTTTCCCAAATTCGACCTTGTAGCGGTATTCCAGGTAGGTGATGTACCCCCAGGGGGTTTCACGCATTTGTGTCTGTTGTTCCGGCGGCGTGCATACCTCAGGGGTACGTTTCTGGAACTTAACCGCATCTACACCGGCATGGACCGCTGCGTCGATCATTGCCTTGGCAATTTTCAGGTCGCCATTATGGTTGATCCCGATTTCTGCAATAATATAAGTCGGATGCCCATCCCCGACCAGCTTGTCTCCGATCTTTATTTCTCGCTTCATTTTGTCTCCTGTAAAGACTTCAGAATTAAATCACATACCTCTCGAACCGCACCGCGGCCTCCGGAGCTGCTCAACACATAATCGGCCTGGCGGATTACCTCCGGCTGGGCATCAGCCACGGCGACCGACCACCCGGCCGCTTTAAAACCGGGGATATCATTAATATCATTGCCTACAAAGACAACCTTTTCCGCCGGAATACCCTTCTCCGCCAGCAGTTCTTTCAAGGCGCTTTCCTTATCATCAATACTCTGCAGGTATGGAACCTTCATTTTACGGCAGCGTGCTGCCACAACAGGGTCAGTCTCTTTTGAAATCACAATGGCATCCACACCCGCCTTGCACAGCAGGCTTAACCCGTAGCTGTCGCTCCGGTTGGCGGCCACGTACTCCACACCCTCCTGATTCACCCAGACCCGATTGTCTGTCAGGACGCCGTCGAAATCCATCACCAGCATCTTTATTTCATCAGGCATAGGTCGCCGCTCCTGGCCGGGAGAGACCATTTCCAGGCCGGCAGTCATCACCAGGTGTTCATACCGGGACCAATCAGAAAGGTTATCAATATCAACTGTATAGCGAGGATCGATCTCGACCGGATAAATGACATCCCCGCTCATTGAGTTCTTTTCCAGGATTGTGGTAGCCCGGATCACATCAATGTGACCGGTTTGCCAGTGGACGGGTGGGAGGCTCTGGCGCGGGGCATTGTACGGCTCATCGATCCCAGGTACTTCCAGCAGGTTCGTCATTTGCCCGCCCTCGGTTGAAAGCCGCCACATCTTGTGCGGATTCTGTCCAGCCGGGACAACACCACGCACACAATCTGCATCCGGGTGACTGAGCAAAACCCGTACAGCTTCATCGGTCAAGTTCGGTGGACGGATGGGAGAAGTGGGCCGCAGTTGAATGACCACGTCAGGATGGTACCCTTCGTTTTCAGCCAGCCACCTGAGTGCGTGTTCAAAGACCGGTAAATCGGTGGTTTTGTCCTGGGCCAGCTCAACAGGGCGCAGGAAGGGCGTCTCGGCGCCGAACTCCCGGGCGACCGCGGCTATCTCTTCATCATCTGTACTCAGGATCACCCGCGTGACGCTGTCCGCCTGCAGGCCGGCAGCAACACTCCAGGCCAATAACGGATACCCTGCAAAGGGTTTGATGTTTTTACGCGGGATACCTTTTGAGCCGCCCCGGGCTGGAACAATCGCAAGTATTTCCGGTTTCATTCGTTTACCACGCAGTCCATCCGCCATCCACAACCAGATTGTTCCCGGTCATGTAAGCTGAAGCATCCGAAGCAAGATAAAGCAGTGCACCATTCATCTCGTCTTTATGCGCCATACGTCCCAATATGGTTTTCGCTGAATAATTCGCCACAAACAACTCATCATGGTTGTTGAACACACCACCCGGCGTCAGGGCATTGACGCGCATTCCTGTTCCCATATAGTAAGCCGCCAGGTATTTTGTAAAACCAAGCACTCCGGCTTTGGTTACCGTGTAGTAAACCGGTTTAAAGGCCGGTTGGCTGCCGTCCTTTTTCCGGTAGATACGCTGGTCCGGGCCGTTCAGCCCGTAGGTCGAACAGATATTGATAATACTTCCATGCTTGCCTTGGGCAAGCATGGGTTTGACGCTGGCCTGCGTTACAAGGAACATCCCGGTCAGGTTTACATTCAGGGCTGCGTTCCATTGTTCAAGGGGGTACTCCTCAAAGTTCCCCGGGGCAATCCCCTTTGATACGGCCTCCGGATCAAATTTTGGGTCTAGAGCAGCACTGTTTACCAGGATGTCAAGGCGGCCAAACTCAGAAAGTGTATCTGCAACCATACCGGAAACAGCTTCCGGGTCCGTAATGTCCGTCGGTGCAGCCAGGGCCCGGTGCCCCTGCCCCTTCAACTCCCCGGCTGCCTGTCGGGTGGCGTCTTTATCCAGGTCAAGCACAACAACCGCAGCCCCCGCCTCGGCCAGGGTCTGGCAGAACTCACGTCCAAGCAGACCAGCGCCGCCCGTCACGACGGCCACACGGTCTGTCAGATCGAACTTCTCAAGGATGGTCACAATTGCTTCCTTTCAAGGACGCCCCATAAAAACCAGGTCATCACCGAAATTTTTGTACAGCTTCAAATCAGCCGTAACCAATTCAAGGTTAACATACACAGAAGAATCCCTGTCGATATTATTGGTATCGAAGACCACCAGAACAGCTTCTCCTTGCCAGATTTCCTTTACAAACTGATCCAGTCCTTCGATTTCAGCAGGAACATCTTCTCCCCGATTATAAACGCGTGGCATGAATCGGGCAGCCCGCCCGGTGTTGAGATATACAGCCGGAGGACTGTTGGTATAGACATAGATCTCCTCCGGCAATTGCTTCAGGAAATGAATACTCTCAGAGTCGCGCCAGCGCCAGCTTTCATAACCCAGGCCGTTGATCCTGATATCTCCGGACACCTGCCAGAGATATACGCCCGACATAATCAACATAACCGCTGCAATCCCTGCAGCCGCAGCACGATAAAAGCCGCTGCGGCTGCGCCAGATCCAGGCGACCACTGCAGCAAACAGGATTTGCAAAGCAATGATCACCGGCGCCAGGATACGGTCCTGGAACCGTGTCGCCGGATCGTACATGCTCATCGAGGCCAGCATGGCAGACAGGTATGCAAAAATGTACACTCCCGACAGCACCGCGATAAGATTCAATTTTGATGGGTCTGCTGTCTTCTTCAGAGCGCATCGCCGCCAGGTAACGAACAGCCAGGCCAGGATCATAATACCAATCACCAGGACGAGGCTTTCAAATACGACCGTTTCACTCTCCAGGAAACGACGCCACTTTTCGATCGGGACAAAAAGATAGGAAAGACGTTTAACCCCATAATCGATTTTCTTCAGGCCGACAGGGTGCCAACCAATAACCCGGTTGGTGGCATTCCCGGCCACAATTGCATTGCGTACCAACCAGGCAAGGAACCAGGGGAATGAACCAACCACCAGGTGAAAGAGAAGGCTGCCCCGCTCTTTCAAGGATTTCGGTATTATACAAATAACAGCGGCAAAGGTGGCGAACAACGCCAATCCGGTATAACGCGTCAGGCACGCAAATCCCACCAGTATTCCGGTCAAGACCAGCCATTTTTTACGATTGCGCTCAAAATACAGTGAAAATACCAGGAAACTCAACAACCCAAAGAAAAGGAATATTGGTTCACTGAGTGCATACGCACTGACTCTGAACAGGGGGCCGTTCAAAAAAAACAACACTGCCAGGAATATTCCTGCCGCCCTGGAACGGGTCATCCGCCAGCCAAGGAACCCCATCACCAAAATATTCGCCCCGTAGACCAGTATATTGAGAAAACGCGCACCGCGTAATGGGTCCAGGCCAGTCAACAAGCCCAACCCGGCCAACAACAATGAAAACATGGGTGGATAGTGAGTGATCGGGTCGGGCGTACTTTCCAACCAGCTGTCAATATACCCTTCACCGCTCATAATGGAACGGGCGCCAGCAATATAGGCAGCCGAATCATTGGACAGCCCCAACCCATAGACCGTACTCTCTTTCATGAGCATACTGCCCCCCAGGCTGATTAAACCCAAAATGACCAGGAAGAGGCTGGTCTTATTGAAAAAATATGGACGCAGGGCAGTCAGGCGTTTCAATGGAACTTCCGGGAATACCCAGGCGGCGGACTGCCGCCCGGGTTGAAATCAGACCATCTATTTGTTGAGAAGACTCTGGTCCTGGAGATATTGGACAATTTTGCGGGCATTTTCTTCAGGAGTTGCCCCGGCGCCTACCAGGGTGATCTCCGGGTCAATAGGCTCCTCGTAAGGATCATCGACGCCTGTAAAACCTTTGATCTCACCGCGGCGGGCTTTGGCATATAACCCTTTGACATCACGCTGTTCACAGACTTCAACGGGAGTATCCACATAGGTCATGATGAAGTTATCGCCTACCATCTTGCGAGCTTCATTGCGGGCATTGCGATAAGGACTGATCGCGGCGCAAATGACGACGCCGCCATGACGCACGATTTCACCGGCCACAAAACCGATGCGCAGGATATTGGTGTCACGGTCTTCCTTGCTGAAACCAAGACCTTTGGAAAGGTGGGTGCGCACGACATCGCCATCCAGGACTGTCACGATCTTGCCGTGTTCCAGCAGCAGGTCGGTCAGCACCTGGGTGGTCGCCGACTTTCCAGATCCACTCAAGCCGGTGAACCAGATGCAAAAACCCTGTTTATGACGGGGGGGATACATTTCGCGCAGGATCTCTGCGGTTTCAGGGCGGGTAAACCACTCAGGCAGCAGTTCGCCTTTGGCCAGGTAGTCCTCGCGCACCTGGGTGCCAGAGATATTGGCCGTTTTAGCGCCTTCCGGAACCTTATCAATTTCAACATACCGGTCCTCATCCGGCAGGTAAACCAGCATCTGGAATGGAACCATCTTGACTCCCAGCTCTTCTTCATATTCTTGAAGGAGTTCCTGGGCGTCATAGGGACCATAGAACGGTTTACCGCTTGAATCATTGCCCGGACCCGCGTGGTCACGGCCGACAATGAAGTGGTTGGCGCCATGATTGCGCCGGATAATGGCATGCAGCAGTGCTTCACGGGGCCCGGCCATGCGCATGGCCAGGGGCAGCAGGCTCAAGGCTGTATTCTTCTTGTCGTAGTAATACTCATACAGGGCTTTGTAAATACGAACTCGCGTGGAATGATCGACATCACCCGGTTTGGTCATACCAACCACAGGATGGATCAACAGAGACCCGCCAACCTTTTCAGCTGCGCGCTTGGTCAATTCCTCATGGATGCGGTGCAGGGGATTGCGGGTCTGGAACGCAACCACATTGTCATTGCCCATCTTTTCAAGCACTCCCCGCACTTCTGCCGGTGCGAGGCGCAGCTCGATAAAGTCATGATACTTGGGCAGGCTGATCACTTCCAGGGCGCCAGAAATACAAACCTTGTTCCAGCGTGCCATCTCAGAGACCATCGGGTGACGGGAATCGTTGGAGCCATAGGCCAGGCGGGCTTCTTTTTCAGGGCTCCAGGAAAAGACTTCTTCCAGCTTCATGATTGCCAGGGGATCATTCAAAGAATTACGCAGCACCACTTCCTGTCCAACGGGGGGCAGTTCTTCAGGGCTGGCGGTCAGGGTAACAGGCAGCGGCCACAGGGCGCCGTCAGATAATCGCATATCGTTTAAAACTCGCTCATAGTCGGTTTTACCCATGAAACGATCCAGGGGAGAAAATCCACCGGTTGCAATGAGTTCCAGGTCACATTGATTGCGCATCGAGATCTTGATCGAGGGGAGTTCTGTCACACGCTCCTTTAATGCTTCGCGTTCACTCTCTGCCGCGACAAGATTTACCAGTTTACCGCCATATGGGGCGATGAGTTTTGCCTTCGTCATTCAACTTTCTCCTAAAAAGTATTGTTCAATATTCAGTCATTGAATTTTGCGCGAGCGCTATTATAGCAGGAAATTCAAAAAAGGGCTGATTGACTTTCCATAACCACATGGAGCACACCCAGGAATCGTTCATTTCACTCCCGAGAGTGTGCTGAACGGCCTTAAAAGACACCTCTACCCTGGCATGAACGCTGCGCCGCAGCGCTGTTCCGTCAAGTAATCCTTGCCAGACTATGAAACGCCTTCCAGAATCGTAATGAAAGGTACTCCCCTGTGCAAATCATTGTATCAATACAATCATTTCTATGGTAAAATCCCTCCGCTCGGAGGGATGGCCGAGTGGACGAAGGCGCCTGTCTTGAAAACAGGTATGGAGCAATCCATCGTGGGTTCGAATCCCACTCCCTCCGC
>JAFGMV010000123.1 GCA_016927315.1 Anaerolineales bacterium
CTGACCCCCAAGAACGAAATAGGTGTTTGTGATCTGCCTGTAACCCTGGAGTAAGAAAAGTGGTATAGAATTCAATCGTCGAGTATCTATTGTGCGCAAAATTGATTAATTGGAAAAATTGTTACATGAAATTTATCCGAAAATACGAGTTCCTGCTTCCTGTTTTTCTGTTTATCCTGTTCTGTGCAGTAACCATTCCGGGAATATCCTGGGGAGCACCTGATATCTGGAACCCTGATGAGTTGTTCGCAAGGGTTGATAAAGCCCTGGCAGGGAAATGGGAATTCGACGAAACCAATCTTGATTATCCATCCCTGCCCAAATACGTGATGTTCGGGATTGGGAAAGTCGTATACGCATTAGGGTATTCGACTTCAGAATTTCTGATTGCTGCCCGGTTGGTTTCTGTCTTGTTGGGCGGTTCGGTGGTTGTACTGACCTACCTGATCGCCAGAAATGTGAAGGCGGAGATAATTCCCAGTACGCTGGCAGCTTTGCTGGTCTTTTCCAGCAGCGAGCTGGTTCACAATGCTCAATTTGCACATAATGATCTCTACCTTCTTTTTTTCGTGACCCTGTCATTGTATTGTTTGATAAAGTACAGGCAGGCAGGCAGCAGACTCTGGCTCTATGGCGCCTTTCTTTTTGTAGGGATGGCGGCCTCCAGTAAGTACAATGGCGGGGTCTTCCTTCTGGCAGTTGTCCTCACCTTTTTTATTGTAGAGGGTAGGGCCATCTATAAAGATTTTATCAGAAGCGCCGAGACTTTTGCCCTGGGGATTATTCTTTGTTTCCTTGGATATGCACTCGGAACACCCAAAGCCCTGTTATGGATGTCTTATTACACCAAAAGGCTGCTGCCGATGCTCGTATATATTTCTGCCTATGGGAAAGACGGCGATAATACCATAGGTCTATACGGGCAGTGGACTACTTTCAGGTCAGCTGTTGGTGAACCGGTATACTACTTGTTTTTATTCGTTGTCCTGTGGTATGGGGCAGTATGGGTGCTCAAAACCTGGAAGAATGTCCAGGTTGGGAAGGATCGATTACGCCTGGTGCTGATCCTGGTGATTGCAATTCTGGTATTTGATTACCCAATCATGGTATCCTATAACTATCAGGCAAGGTTTTTTCTGGGGCTTATTCCCATGCTGGCGATACTGTCCGCCTTATGGGTTGATGATTTGATGCACATTATTCAAAAATGGGATATCCCTTACTTGCGAATGGTAGTCATGCTGCTGATGGGTATCACTATCGGCTGGTCAATGCTTCGTGTGGTCAGTGTTAAGCTCCTGTTTTACAATGACGCGCGTATCCCGGCCAGTGAATTTGTGGCAGGTCTGCCGGCGGGCGCATCACTCGAACATACATTTTATTCTCCATCGATTCCGCAGGACCATTTCGAGCGTGAACATAACTATCCGGTTTTCTTCCCGAAGGTTCCCGGTCAGGAAATACCCACCCCCGGGCCCAATAAACCCTTCAAGGCCTATAATGAAGGAGAAGCCGGACTTGATGAACGGGAGACAGATTACCTGGTGATTGACAGTTTTACTTACGACAGGTTTGAAAACCAGTACATCTGTGAAACCAACCGCCTGGAATGTGATTTCTTCAAAGCGCTGCGATCAGGAAAGACCGGTTACCGCCAGATCACTTCCTACAGTTATTCACTGCCTTCCTATCTGCCTCAGATAGAAATCTCTTTTGTAAATCCGGATATTGAAATCTATGAGCGAATTCGAGATTAGAGACACACCAGAAGATTTCCATTCCGGGTTTGTCGCGGTGGTGGGGCGTCCCAATGTGGGTAAATCGACCCTGATCAATGCCATCCTGGGGCAGAAGGTCGCAGCGGTATCGCCGCGCCCGCAGATGACGCGCCGCCGCCAGTTGGGAATATTGACCCTGGAAAACGCCCAGGTTTCTTTTGTCGATACACCCGGCTTCCACCAGCCTCATCATAAATTGGGACAATTCCTCAATCAGGAAGCCGAAGAAGCTCTTGTAGGCGTCGATGTGGTGCTGTGGTTGGTGGACGCCAGCAGTAAGTTGAATGAAGAAGACCAGCGGATCGCGGCCCTCTTGCTTGCGTTGACCCACCGCACACCGGTGGTACTGGCGATTAACAAGACCGACCTGATTTATGCGGACGCACTGGCTGCCTGCCGGGAAGAGTACCAGGCTTTGCTGCCAGATGCGACGGTGATGACGCTTTCTGCAACCCGTGGGGATGGCCGTGATGAATTATTGGCCACCCTGATCGATTACCTGCCGGTTCATCCGCCCGACTTTCCTGAAGGGCAGATCACGGATCTGTACGAGAGGGAGATTGCGGCAGACCTGATCCGTGGAGCCGCTCTTGAATTCCTGCGTGACGAGATCCCCCACAGCCTGGTGGTGCGCATGGATGAGTATACCGAGCGGGGGGAGTCAGGCGCTTATCTCGCCGCGACTTTGTTTGTAGAACGGGATTCTCAGAAAGGTATTGTGATCGGCAAGGGGGGAGAGATGCTCAAGAAGATTGGCACATTGTCCAGGGAGCTGATCGAAGAGATGAGCGGCCGCAGGGTCTTTGTGCATTTGCGGGTCAAGGTATTGAAAGATTGGCGCAACGATGAAACCTGGCTGCGTCGTTTTGGTTATAAGCTTAAAAAGCAGCGATAGTTCGCAGTTTCGCTTTTAGGGTTTTCGTAACAGGGAAAGGAGAGATCACCATGTGGATCCTGATTGTAATCGCCCTGCTTTTCGCGATACTCGAATCGCTGGCCCTTTGGAAGGGCTGGCAGAAGCTGGAGATGGTTGTCAAACCGGGGGTGGCCATCCTGATGCTTGTCTGGCTTTCCCAAACCGCCGGGCTGCACGGCCCCCCATTGTGGTTCGGCATCGGGCTGCTGTTCTCAGCCGCCGGCGACCTGGCATTGATCTTTATCGACCGCCTTTTCATTCAGGGGCTGGTAGCATTCCTGCTGGCGCATATCGCTTACCTGGTCGGGTTCAATATCCCGCTTCCGGAGTTCAACGGCTGGGGTCCCTTTGTGGCGATTGTCATTGGCCTGACCGCACTCAGGCTGGTCCGCCCGATTGTCAACGGTGTGCGCGCCAGGGGGCAGGATCGACTGGTTGTACCGGTGATCGTTTACAGCACCGTTATCACCCTGATGCTGCTGGCTGCGTTTTTGACGCTCTTCCGCTCCGGTTGGCATCTGCCGGCGGCCTTGACCGTCAGCCTGGGCGCCCTGTTGTTCTTCGTATCTGATGTCATCCTGGCCTGGAACCGGTTTGTCGCCCCCATCAAGAACGGCCGCATGATCAATATCGGCCTGTACCACCTGGCGCAGATCATCCTGATCGTTGGTGTGGGGCTGCAGTTTTCCTGAGTTCAAACGTTCAGGGGTGAAGGGATCGGTTTGCGCCTCAGAAGTTTTTATCCGGCCAGCTTTGAGCCGGATTCCTGTACTGCTGCTGATCGTTTTCGGGGGATCAATAGGTCTGCAGTGCTGTCCCGGCCAGTTTTTCAATGACGCCTAGAACGGCAGAATTGTCCAGGTTTCCCATACCCATTTCGAGCATGGCGTTGAACAATTGGGCGGTTTCAGCGCTCACCGGTAGGGGGATGCCATATTCACGGGCAGTTTCCATCACAATGTTCAGGTCTTTGGCCTGCATATAAGCCTTGAAACCGGGTTCCCGGTTCCCGGCAAACAGCCGTGCGGGTTTATTGTCAAGCGTCCAGCATTGGGCGGCCCCGGCGCTGATGGCCTGGACCACCTTCTTGGGGTCGGCGCCGGCCTTCTGGGCAAAGATCAGCAGTTCTCCCATGGCGACCATCTGGGCCGCGACCATGATCTGGTTGCAGGCTTTAGCGATTTGCCCCGCGCCGCTTTCACCGACATGTGTGATGGTCTTTCCCATGGCTTCGAAGATCGGCATTACGGTTTGCAGCGCGTCCACCGGCCCGCCGGCCATTATGGTCAGTGTGCCGTTTTGCGCGCCAATGTCGCCGCCGGAGACCGGGGCGTCCAACGATTGCACGCCCTTATCAGATAGGGCGGCGGCCACCTGACGGGCGGTAACCGGCTTAATGGTCGAGTTGTCAACGTGGATCAACCCCTCGTGCGCGCCTGCGATGATCCCCCTGGGACCGAGCGCAACCAGTTCCACATCCGGCGAATCGGGTAAATTGGTGAACACGACGTCAACTTGTTCTGCAACTTCGGCCGGGGAGGAGGCCGGGGCGGCGCCTTCTTTGACCAGTTCATCCACCGCACCGCGGCTGCGGTTGTGCACGATGGTTGGGTATCCGGCTTTCATGATGTTTCTGGCAATGGGTTTTCCCATCAGGCCCAGGCCGATATAACCGACTTTCAACATTTCGCCTCCTTGGAATACTCTGCCGCGCGATTATATCAAATACGAAGGTGCGCCGCCGCTGAGAAAACCCGTCGGTAAGGCAAAAAACCTGGGAAAGGCAGTGCAAGAAACACACCCTCAGTGGGCGAGGAATTCCAAATCAGTCGCCCACCCAGGCGCCATACCTCGCCCATCTATGCACCATCAGTCGCCCACCGGTGCACCCTGGATGGGCGACTTTCCTCCTGTATAGGGTTGGTATTCTATTTGTGAAAGACTGGACTGACCTCTTCCAGAAAGAAGACGATCCCGGCATGGTCAGGCACGGCAGGGGGGACGCCAGCGGGCAGGTTATCCCGGGCTGCCAGCGGCCGGTCCCTTCAACCCCTGCCATCCACATGCGTCTGGAGTGTTATCGCGCGGCAGCCGGGCTGGGCTTCGCTGCCCACCGGCTGCAGCACTCGTTTGCAAACGGCCTGTTGAACGTTGGAATGCCGGTCGCCAGCCTCCGGAAGCTGCCGGGATACCGCTGGCTCCTGGCCAATGATAAGCACGTGCAGACGGACTACCTGGCCGCATTCCGGTTTCCGGAAGGCAGGCCCTATGCCCGGGCCTGAAACCAAACTCACCTGAAAACGCTATGGCCTGAAGCGGGTCTGCGCCGGAGACAGGCGCCTGCCGCCGGGCACAGAAATGAACCGGCGTGGGTATAATTCAGTGCATGTCACTGAATTCCCTGTTAGCCTATTGGAAGACTGACCCCGAGACCGTTCCCAACCTGGCCGTCTGGAAGACCACGCCGCCGCGTCCCGCCGAGACAAAACCCTTCCCCACCGACCTGCCGGATTCTTTAGACCGGTTGCTGCAGCAGCAAGGGATTCCGGCCCTGTACCGCCACCAGGCTGAAGCCTGGGAACTCTCCCGTTCCGGCTGCCACGTGGTCATTGCCACCAGCACCGCCAGCGGGAAGACCCTGGCCTACAACCTGCCCGTGCTGGCCGGGCTGCTAGAGAACCCTGAAGCACGCGCCCTGTATCTATTCCCCACAAAAGCACTGGCTCAAGACCAGTTCCAGGGGCTCAGGGTACAGGCATCGGCCCTCGAACCGTCTCCCGGTGTGGGGATTTACGATGGCGATACCCGGCAGCAGGACCGGGCTGGTATCCGCCAGAAGGCCCGGATCGTATTGACCAATCCTGATATGCTCCACACCGGTATCCTGCCGCACCACACGCTGTGGGAGAAGTTCTTTCGCAGTCTGAAGTTTGTTGTCATCGATGAAGTCCATACTTACCGGGGGGTGTTTGGTTCACACGTTGCCAATGTGCTGCGCAGGTTGAAGCGCGTCTGCCGATTCTACGGCGCCGACCCGCAGTTCATCCTCACGTCAGCCACGATCGGCAACCCGCAGGAACTGGCGGAAGGCCTGGTGGAAGCCCCGGTCGCGCTGGTGGACCAGGACGGCTCGGCCCGCGGCGAGCGGCATTTTCTTATTTACAACCCCCCGGTCGTGGACGAATCGCTCGGGTTGAGAAAGTCGGCCCTGATGGAAGCCGTGCGGCTGGCGCAGGATTTGCAGGTCAGCGATGTGCAGTCGGTGGTCTTTGCCCGCTCGCGCCGCTCGGTGGAAATGATCCTGAGCTATTTGCAGGAAGCCGGGCCCCGGGATGCAGGTGACAGCCTTTCAGCCGCTTCCTCAGGGAAGACCATCCGGGGATACCGCTCGGGGTATCTGCCTTCGCAGCGCAGGGAAATCGAAAAGGGGCTGCGGGATGGTTCCGTCCGGCTGGTGGTCGCCACCAATGCACTGGAACTGGGGATCGATATCGGCGGGCTGGGGGCTGCCCTGTTGACCGGTTATCCGGGAACGATCGCCTCCACCTGGCAGCAGGCCGGGCGGGCCGGGCGCGGAGATGCCCCGGCGGTTTCGGTCCTGATCGCCACGCCTGCGCCGCTCGACCAGTTCCTGGCACACCATCCGGAATATTTCTTTGCCCGGTCGCCGGAACAGGCTCTGATCAACCCGGACCACCTGGTGATCTTGCTCAACCACCTGCGCAGCGCTGCCTTTGAGCTGCCTTTCAGACCCGCTGAAGGTTTCGGGGAGCTCCCCATGGAGACGGTCAATGAATTCCTGGCCTTCCTGGAAGCCAGCGGGGAGCTGCATGCTTCTGAAGAGAAGTACTTCTGGATGGCCGATAAATACCCGGCCGCGGCGGTCTCACTGCGGTCGGCCTCCCCCGAAACGGTTGTCCTGCATGCTGAGGAAGACGGTGTTGTCCGGACCATCGGCACAGTCGACCTGGCCTCAGCCTCCTGGATGGTACACCCGCGGGCTGTGTACCTGCACCAGGGACAGCAGTATTATGTCCAGGAGCTGGACCTGGAGACCAATACGGCCACACTGATCCCTGTGGCGTTGGATTACTACACCCAGCCCCAGCGTCGCACCGAGATCAGCTTGCTGTCCGAGATGGACCGGGCTGTGGTCCCCGGCGGTGAAAAATTCTATGGTGAGATGCAGGTGACCACACAGGCGGCCGGTTTCCGCAAGGTGGCCTGGTTAACTTATGAAAACCTTGGCGAAGAACCGCTCGACCTGCCGCCGACCGAATTCCAAACCACGGGATACTGGCTGACGCTTGCTGAAGATATGGTCGCGAAGCTCAGTGTAGACGGCTTGTGGGCGAATGCTCCGAATGATTATGGCCCCGGATGGGCGGTGCTGCGTGACCGTGTGCGCGCCCGGGACGACTATACCTGCCAGAACTGCGGCCGGGTCGAGTCGCGGCGCCAGCATGATGTGCATCATAAGGTCCCCTTCCGCAGCTTCAAGGATGAGCAGGGCCGCATTCTGCGGGAAAAGGCCAACCGGCCCGACAACCTGGTGACCCTGTGCCCGGAGTGCCACCACCGGGTGGAGAGCAGCGTCCGCATGCGCAGCGGCCTGGCCGGGCTGTCGTATGTCTTTGGGCAGCTGGCGCCGCTCTTCCTGATGTGTGATTCAGGCGACCTGGGTGTACATGCCGATCCGGCCTGGGCGGCTGCACAGAGCCGGCCGGCAGTGGTCCTGTACGACAATGTACCGGGGGGGATCGGTTTCAGCCAGAAGCTGTTCGACCTGCATGCGCAGCTGGCGGCGGGCGCCCTGGAGCTGGTTTCCGGGTGTGCCTGCCAGGATGGCTGTCCTTCGTGTGTGGGGCCCGGGGGTGAAAACGGCGTGGGCGGCAAGCAGGAGACGCTGGCCATCCTGAGACACCTGGAAGGCAGCTCGTGAGGATACCTTGACTTTGCTTGCAATACTCTTTATGCTTCTGGTATAAAAAAAGGTATAACCATGTCCAATAGAAAAACAGCAGTTTCCATCCAGGAACCTATTTTTGAGCAGGCAGAAAAGCTGGCCAGCGAATTGAACCTCTCACGCAGCAGTCTTTACACGCTGGCCCTGGAAGCCTTTATTGGCCAATATTAGAACGAACGCCTGCTGCGTGAGATCAATGCAGCCTATGAAACGGATGACAGCGAAGATAAGCTTCGCGGGAAAACCCGCCGGGTACAGCGTCGAATTGTTGAGGATGAATGGTAATTCAACAGGGGGATATTTACTGGGTGGAACTGGAACAACCAGCAGGGTCAGAGCCGGGATACCGGCATCCTCATATTGTCATCCAAAACAATGTTTACAACCAGAGCCGGATCAACACCGTTGTTTTATGTACACTGAGTTCAAATATTAATAGAGCAAAGATTCCGGGGAATATCCTACTCGAAGAGGGAGAAGCGGGATTATCCAAAGCCAGTGTGGTTCTGGTATCCCAGATTGTCACAGTAGAGAAAGCTTGCCTGGATGAATATGTTGGTACGGTTTCTCGCAGCCAGATGCAGCAAATTCTGAATGGGATCGATCTTGTCCTGCAGCCTCGTGAATTGGAATAGTGATGACCGGACCAAGTCCGGTATAATTATTGTATTGAACTATTCATCAGAACAGGAGCCGACATGACCCCAAAAATAGGGCAGTATGCACCCGACTTCAGCCTGACCAGTCACCTGGGAGAAAATGTGCGTTTGAGCCATTACCGCGGCAAAAACGTCGTGATCGCCTTTTTCCCGCTGGCCTGGACGCCTGTCTGAACGGCCCAGATCCCATCGTATGAGGTCCTGAAAGACCGTTTCGAAGGGATGGAAACCCAGGTTCTGGGTATCAGTGTTGACAGCCAGCCGTGCCTGGCGGCCTGGGCGGAGAGCCTGGGCGGGATCACTTATCCCTTGTTGAGCGATTTCTATCCCCACGGTGAGATCGCCCGGCTGTTCGGCGTCCTGCGTTCGGATGGCACCAGCGAGCGCGCGATCTTCGTGATCGATAAGAAGGGTATGGTCCGTTATATCGACATCCATGATTATGATTCACAGCCCAACAATGATGAGCTTTTCAAGGCGCTGGTTTCGATCGACCCGGTCGCCGCGGCTGCCTTCGAAGCCCAGCAGCGTATTGAAGAGACCACTGAAGAAGAGCCCGACCATGAGGTGGTGATGTACTGTACACGCTGGTGCGCCAACTGTCACCGGGCGCGCACCTTCTTTGATGAAAATGGCATCGATTACTTTGAAGTCGATATCACCCGCGACCGCACTGCCGCCGCACGGGTCCGCAAATGGACAGGTGGGCATGAAACCACACCCACCTTCAAGATCAAAGGGGAAGTGATTGTTGATTACAAACTGGAGCAGATCAAGGAAATATTCGGGATAGAAGAGCAGCTATAAAAAAAGCTCCCCAGTTGGGGAGCTTTTGCTGAATTCAGTCCCTGAAGGGTTCAAACCCTTCAGGGACCGTTTCTGTTTATAACTGCGCCTTGAGTTTCTCCGCAGTTTCTTTATAAGCGGCCAGTTTTTCACGTTCTTTCTCGACCACATTGGCTGGCGCCTTATTCGCAAAGTCACCGGACAGCAGTTTCTCCAGGCGTGCGATCTGGCTCCCGGCTTCGGCCAGTTCCTTCTCCAGGCGGGCCTTCTCTTCGGCCTGGTCTACCATACCGGCCAGCGGCAGGTATATCTCGATTTGGCCGACCACCAGGGCCGTGCTGTCGGCTGGTTTTTCGGCCAGTGTTTCTGCGATAGACAGCTGGCTTTCATCGATCCCAGCCAGGGATGCCAGGGTGGTCGCCTGCTCCATGAGCAGCGCGCCCTTATCTCCGGCGGCGAGTGCGGCGGCAATCCGTTTGCCGGGCGGTACGTTCTTCTCGGCCCGCAGGTTGCGGATGGCCCGCACCACTTCCTGCAGCAGGGCAAAGTCCGCTTGTTTATCGGTCTCCCAGCCTTCTTCCTGGCGTGCTGCGGGCCAACTGGCCACGATCAGGCGCTCGGACCAGTCGGCAGCCAGGTCTTTGATTGGGGAGGCCAGGACCGACTCCCGCAGGCGCCCCCATAGTTCTTCGGTTACAAAAGGCGTGAAGGGGTGCAGCAGGCGCAGGCTGGTGTCCAGGACGCGTGCCAGCGTGTCGGCTGTCAGTGCGGCCTGCGTTCCGCCGGCCCGCATCTGCAGTTTGGCGATCTCCAGGTACCAGTCGGCAAAGTCGCTCCAGAAGAAGTCGTAGATCTGGCGCCCGGCTTCCCCATACTGGAAGTTCTGGAACAGGCGCTCCACTTCCCGCACCAGCTGCTGCAGGCGGGCCCAGATCCAGGAGTCGGCCAGGGTCCACGCAGGCTCCGAGGGGAGAGCGGTTTCAACCGCATCGATATTCGAGATCACAAACCGTCCGGCGTTCCAGATCTTGTTGGCGAAGTTGCGGTTGGCCTCCACCTTGCTCAGGCTGAGGTTGGTGTCACTGCCGGGGGTGGAACCGACCAGCAGGGTGAAGCGCAGGGCATCGGTCCCCAGGTCGTCCATGACGGTCAGCGGGTCGATCACATTCCCCTTGGTCTTGGACATCTTCTGCCCGTCCCCATCCCGGATCAGGCCGTGCAGGTAAACAGTGTGGAAGGGGGCCTTGCCGGTGAATTCCAGGCCGTCCATGATCATGCGGGCCACCCAGAAGAACAGGATATCGTAACCGGTCTCCATGTAGGAGGTCGGGTAGAAGTATTTGTAATCGGGGGTCTCATCCGGCCAGCCAAGCGTGGAAAAGGGCCACAGCCCGGAGGAGAACCAGGTATCGAGCACATCGGGATCCTGTTCGATGTTGGCCGAGCCGCAGTGGGCGCAATGGGTCGGGTCTTCGCGTTCAACAGTCATCTCGCGGCAGTCGCGGCAGTACCAGACCGGGATGCGGTGCCCCCACCAAAGCTGGCGGCTGATGCACCAATCGCGGATGTTCTCCAGCCAGTTGTTGTAGACTTTCTCGAAGCGGTCCGGGATGATGCGGATGCGACCGTCGCGCACGGCTGCCAGACCGGCGGCTGCCAGGCTTTCCATCTTCACGAACCACTGTTCGGAGACCATCGGTTCGATGATCTCACCGCCGCGCTGGGAGCGCGGCACATTCAGCGTGTAGGCTTCTTCTTTGACGACCAGGCCGGCTGCCTGCATGTCGGCCCACAATTTCTTCCGGCATTCGAAGCGGTCCAGGCCTGCATAGGGGCCGCCGGCTTCAGTGACCCTGGCTTCACGGTCCAGCATCGACAGGACTTCCAGGTTATGGCGCTGGCCGATCTCATAATCATGCGGGTCGTGCCCAGGTGTGATCTTGAGCGCCCCGGTACCGAACTCACGGTCAACATATTCATCTGCAATGACCGGGATTTCACGCCCCAGTATGGGTACGGTGACGGTCTTGCCGACGTATTTCCGGTAACGTTCGTCTTCGGGATGGACTGCCACGGCCGTATCGCCCAGGATGGTCTCCGGGCGGGTGGTGGCGACCGAAATGTACTCACCGCTGCCGTCAGACAGCATGTACTTGAAGTAGTACAGGGCGCCGGGTTCTTCCGAGTATTCCACTTCCAGGTCGCTGACGGCGGTCTTCAAACCGGGTGACCAGTTGATCAGGCGCGGGCCGCGGTAGATCAGGCCTTTTTCGTACAGGCGCACGAAGGCTTCCCGCACTGCCCGGGACAGGCCCTCGTCCAGGGTGAAGCGTTCCCGGTCCCAGTCACAGGAGGCTCCCAGGCGGCGGATCTGGTTCTGGATCATGCCGCCGTATTTATTCTTCCATTCCCAGGTGCGGCGCAGGAATTCTTCACGCCCGATCTCTTCGCGGGAAGTGCCTTCATTCCGCAGCATCTTTTCGACCTGCAGCTGGGTGGCGATCCCGGCATGGTCAGAGCCGGGTACCCATAAGGTTGAGTAACCTTTCATGCGGTGGTAGCGGATCATCAGGTCTTCCATGCTGACGAACATGGCATGCCCCAGGTGCAGTTCACCGGTCACATTGGGCGGCGGGATCGAGATCACAAAGGGTTCCACGTTCGGATCGAAGTCCGGTTTATTGGGATCGTTGTGCGGTTTGAAATAACCGCCGCTTTCCCACATCTTGTAGATGTGCGGCTCGGTGGATTTGAAAGCGTATGTTTTTGGCAGTTCTTGTTTCGACATGAAGTACTCCTAAGAAGACAAAAATTTCAAAGCTTTATCAAGCGTTATTTCATAATCGGGTGAGAACTCGTGTCCCAGTTCGGGATAGCGTTCCTCTTCCAGTTCCAGGCCGGCTTCTCTCAGGACGCTGTGGATCTGTTCGGCGACTTCCCGGGTATGGTCATTTTCGCCGATGACAAAATATCCTTTGACGGCCTTTTTGTGCGGGGCACGGGCGGCAATCGCTCCGACATCCGGGGCCCAGGCGCCGACGACCACAAAACCGCAAGCCGGGACCTTCTCGTTCAGGCTGGACAGGATGGCCAGCCCGGCGCCCTGTGAAAACCCGCCCAGGACGATGCGGTTCTTATCGATCGGGTATTCATCCCGGATAGCCTCCAGGTGATCCAGGACTTCCCGTTCGGCCTTTTCAAGGTCATCCCAACAGAAGCCGGTCATCGTCAGGGCTTGGGAAGATTGCAGGCTGACCACCAACCAGCCGAGCCGGCTGGAGGCGCCCCAGAAATCCAGTTCCTCGGCGCTGTTATGCCCTCGGCCGTGCATGGCCAGCAGCAGCGGGTATGGCTCTGATGTACCCTGGACAGGTTCCACTACAAAGCGTTGTGGAACCTGGTTGGCCGCATTGGCCTCGGCCCGCTGCCGGCTGACTTCGACCAGCTGCTGGAACTCGGGCAGTTCCCGAACGCCGTCCAGGTCGGGGTCTGAAAAAATAGCTGCCTGCCACCAATAACCATCTTCCAGGGCGGCTGCCAGCAGGCGCAGCGACTCATCGGTCCGTTCGACCCTGCTCAGCAGGCACACCCGCCAGAGCAGGGTCCGTTCGGCCTTTTCCGGAAAGTTTTCAGCAGCACGCTCAGAAAATTCCAGTGCTTTCGCGTACTCTCCGGCAGAATAAGCCTTCATCATTTCTTGTGCAGCCTGGTTGAAATCCTTATCGCCAGACATGGCAGCCTCCTGTAAATAAAAAACCTTCCGTCCGATGAGGACGAAAGGTCAACCTTCCGCGGTACCACCTCGATTCGCTCTCCAGACTGCAACGGCAGGAAGAAGCGCACTCTGTCCGGACAATCATCCGGTTCCAGGATAACGGTTGGAACCGTGCTGTTCTACTCATCCGCCGACCCCTGCTGACGGATCGCTGGATTTTCTTCAGCAGTTTTACCGGGCGACCTTCGGCGCTGAGACACTGAGGGGGCTTTCAGCCGGGGCCGCTCCTTCTCTGCCAGCTTGCCAGCCGCCTACTCCTCCCGGAACACTATTTTGCTGATTATACAGTTTCGGATAAGACAAGTCAAGCAAAATGGTGCAGGCTAATTGGTCCTCCACCCGAACGGTGATGTCTACTATAATATTCCCCATGACAGAACAAAGCTACCCCGAACCGACCACCGGCGTCTTTATCTTCAACCCGCAGGGGGAACTGCTCCTGCTGCAGTCGCACAAATGGCCTGGCAAGTATGTCGTCCCGGGCGGGCATGTCGAACTGGGAGAGACGCTCGAAGAAGCCGCCATCCGGGAAGCAAAGGAAGAGACCGGCCTGGATATCTACGACCTGCAGTTCATCTGCTTCCAGCAGTTCATTTACGATCCGGCTTTCTGGAAGAAACGCCACTTCATCTTCTTCGACTATGCCTGCAAAGTATCCAGCCTTGATGTCCAATTGAACGATGAAGCCGAAGATTACCTGTGGGTTGCTCCGCAGGATGCCCTGGCCCTGGCGTTGGATCACTATACGAGGTTCTCGATCAGGGAATACCTGAGACAGGGCGGTTAGTCTGCTTCTTCAACAGTCATTTCGATCGGGAAGTGATCGCTGAAGCCGTCGAAATCGACTTTCTTGCCCATCCCGCCGAACGGCCGTGGTTTGGGATAACTGCCTTCCTGGACCATTTCCTTGAAACGCAACACGTTGACCGAACCAGGCAGGGCCCTGATCGGGACATCCGGCTTGAGCATGTTCTTGTTTACCAGGAACTGGTCGATCAGGTTGAAGCCGTCATAGTATAGAGAGCCAAGCCCCTGGCCCAGCAGCGGCCACATCAGGTTCAGGAAATAGGGTCGTTTCCTTCCCTTGATGACCGTGGTCCTGTCACGTTGGGCCAGGGCGTAACGTGTCAGGGATGCGTCAAAGGGTTCGTCGTTGAAGTCTCCCATCGCCAGCACGGGCGTATCTTTCCCGTGCACTTCCAAGATGCGTTCATGGAAATAAGCCAGAGTTTCACCGGTCATCGCCCGGTAAGCTGCAGTCTCCAGCTGTCCACCACTGCGGGAAGGCCAGTGGTTGCCGACCAGCACAAACAGCCTGCCTTTTGTGGTACGGAAATTGATTTGCAGCAGGTCGCGGGTGGCAGTGCGCCGCATAACGAAATGATCGAAAATGGCTTCAACAGTAAACAGGTTCTGGTCGTAAATGAAGGCTACATCGATCCCGCGGCGGTCTTCGGTATCATGGTGGACAATGGCATACTTGCGCCCCATTGGCGCCAGCGCCCCCAGCAGCAGTTCCAGTACATAGCTGTTCTCTACTTCGCACACTCCCAGGATATCTGGTCCCTGCCCGACGTTCATCTGCTGGATGATATGCGCCAGTTGGTTAATCTTCCTGTCTAACCGGGCCTGATCCCAATCTTTGATATCTTTCCCGATCGCCCGGGTCAGTTTCTCGCCCCGCCGGGGGGAGTGTTCAATATCAAACAGGTTTTCGAGGTTCCAGAAAGTTACCTGATAGATGATTGGCATGACCTGCTCCTTATCTTTGTATCTTCACGGTCAGTATAGAATGAATCTGGAGAAGGGACAATCCCTAAACAGCCATCTCTTTGAACGGTTATTATCCTATAATTATCTTATCATCACTGTCAGGAAAGGGATTCCCCATGACAATACTCAACTGCCATGAAATCGTAATTGCCTGTGCCATAGAAGAACTCAAACATGCCTACCGGCGGGCGTATACCAATCTGGAACCCGGGATCGGGGATATAGTCGGCTGGTCTGCTCGCTTAGCCTTGGAGAATATTGCCAATTCAGATGCGCTTTACCACAATGTATCGCATACGGTGATGGTGATCATGGCTGGTCTGTCGATCATTGAGGGGAAGCACTTGAAGGAAGGCAGGGTTACCCCTCAAGACTGGATGCACTATATGATTGCCCTGATCTGTCATGATATCGGTTATGTCAAGGGCGTTTGCCAGGCTGACAGCGAAAACCATTTCACTACCGGTATTGGTGATGAGATGGTTGAACTGCCTCCCGGCGGGACCGATATCGCCCTGACGCATTATCACGTCGATCGCAGCAAGCGCTTCGTGCTTGAGCGTTTTGGTAAAGGTTCTTTAATGGAGGTCACGAAAGGACTGGATGCAGAAATCATCGCTGCTTACATCGAAAAGACCCGCTTCCCTGCTCCGGAGGACGAAATGGGGGCCGATAACAGCGATTACGGAGGGTTGGTCCGGGCAGCAGATTTTATCGGCCAACTTGGTGACCCCAACCACCTGTGTAATGCGCCGGCGCTGTTCTACGAGTTTGAAGAAATAGGCGCAAATGAGCGTATGGGTTATAAAGATCCAGGCGACCTTCGGGATAAGTATGCCAAGTTTTACTGGGAACAGGTCAGTCCTTATATTCAGGGCGCCCTCGGATACCTGCGCCTGACCCAGACCGGTAAACAATGGATCGCCTCTTTGCATTCCCATGTTTTTGAGATTGAGCACAAGAAAGAAGGCTGAAGGTTCCGGATGAGAATATCTATAAGACTTTTTCTGCTGCCAGTTCGCCAGAATCACAGGCGGCTTCGAAGGTAGGATAGATCATATAGTCCCCGGCCAGTATCAGGCTGCCCCGGTTGAGCTGGTGGAGACGCAGCAGGCGCTGGTATGCACCAGGGACCATCACCGGATAGGCATATGGGAAGCGTGTCAATTCATAGCCGGTCACTTTACTACGGGCGCCTGGCAGCGCCTGCTCCAGGTCGGCCATCACCCGCTCAAAGGCTTCCTGCTCATCCAGGCCATGCAGGCTGTTGTCTTTGTAACTATGTGGAGCAATATAGACTCCGGCCACCCAGACATTGCCAGGCAGGGAGGGTGTATAGGTGCGTTCTACCCAGGTGCTGTCATAAATATCAGTGAAGAACCACCCATCCGGGACGGCCAGGTCGAACGCTCGGTTGAATATCGGCTCATCGCTGAACAGGGCCAGGGTCAGGTACTGCGAATAGGGGATCTGTGCCAGTATGTTGCGGCGCGGCTCATCCAGTACCGATGAGGCAATCTCGAGTGCTGCGGGTGCAGGCACGGCCAGGATGATCCGGTCGGCAGCCAGGAGATGTTCTTCGCCGTCCAGTATGTATCGTACCCGGTAGGTATTTCCAGTTTGTGTCACACTGCCGGCGGTCGCATCCAAATGCAGTCTTTTCCCCAACGCATCGGCCAGAGCCTGGGTCACTTCGGTAATGCCGGTCTTGAAGGTATAGGAGCCGGTGTCATAGCCCATACGGTTGGGGATGTTGTCCAGGTCTTCAACGTCTTCGATCGGCTCGGAATCTTCGAAGTCGAAAGCAATTTCCGGAATGTAGCTCAGGGCTGAAATCTCATCCAGGTTGGCGCCAAATAGACCGCGAGCGGCGACATTGTAAGCCTCCTGCAGGCTACCGGAATACCCGTTTTGTTCGAACCATTGGCGGGCGGTGATATTGTCCAGTGATGCAATTTCAGAGTCCAGATTGAAGTCGGGCAGTTCGATGTAGTTTTCCTGCATATCCTGCACCTGGCGGATGAACCGGTTGACAGTATTCAACCCGCTGTCCTGGATGTGCATCAGGGCAATCCCATCGTCGTTCCAATAGAACCGCCCCGCGTGGTAATGGGCATCCATCGGATCAGGGATCATAACTGTTTCCAGGTCCAACTTGCGGATGATCCTGCGCAGGGCGCCTTCCGGTTCACCCAGATATTCGGCTCCGCGTGCATAATGGACCCCCTTATAGATACCTGTCAGCGCCCGTCCACCTGGCTGGTCGGCGTGTTCCAGCACGAGCACATCCTGGCCGGCATCCTGCAGCAGGTAGGCTGCCGTCAGGCCGGCGATCCCACCCCCAATCACGATTACCTCGTACCGCGTTTCCGGTTCGCCCATCTCCTGGGCTTGGGGTATAGGTGTTTCCGGGTTGCTGTCTGTACCTTCCGGAATATTCAGGTCGGATACGTCCTCCACCAGCAGGCCGCAGGCCAGTGTGAGCGAAGAGGCCGTAAAGACACTGCTCAACCTGATAAAATCGCGGCGTGAAAGGCGTCTGGACATAAGTTACTCCTTACAACAGTAGAGCTTCTGTGTTCAAAGAATGCGATCGGGCGGATTGAGTATCCGCCCGATTATGGTTCAGAGTGTTTCCAGTTGATCGACCAGGCCTTTGATTACATCAAAGCCGCCCTGCCAGAAATCGGCGCTGCGGATGTCGATCCCGGCTTCTGACAGGATATCCGCCGGGGCTTGGGAGCCGCCCGCCGCCAGGATTTTGAGGTATTTGGGCTTGAAAGAGTCTCCTTCGGCTTTGTACTGCCTATACAGTGAAAGCACCAGTAGCTGCCCAAACGCGTACGCATAGACATAGAAGGGAGTATGGTAAATGTGTGGGATCGAAACCCATTCCCATTTGAATTCATCACTCAGTTCAAGCGAGCCGTCGAACTGTTCTTCCAGGTTTTCCATATAAGCTTTGGAAAGAGCCTCGACCGAGGCATTCTGGTGGATCATTTCATGGGCCTGTTTCTCGAACAGGGCAAAGTAGGTCTGGCGCATGATGGTGGCGTAGGCATCGTCTACCTGCCGGAAAAGCAGGTCCCGGCGAACGTCTTGATCTTTTTCTTCAGCCAGCATCTTGTCGACCAGCATCATTTCACCAAAGGTAGAAGCGGTCTCGGCCAGCGGCAGGGAAGAATGGAACGTGAAGGCCGTATGTTCAGAGGCCAGCATGGAATGGATAGCGTGACCCAGTTCGTGGGCCATGGTGGCCACATCACGGGCTTTACCGGTGTGGTTGAGCAGCACAAAGGGTGTCATTTCGGGCAGTATCGACCAGCAGAAAGCTCCGCTGCGCTTGCCCTTACGGACCTCACTGTCCAGGTGGTTTTCATCAAAGACACGCTGCGCCAGTTCGGCCGTGCGCGGGTCGAAATCTTTGAACGAAGCCAATACCATTTCAGCAGCCTGTTCGTGGGAATATTCTTTGTCGGCTTCGATTACCGGGGCATAGATATCGTAACGGCGCAGTCGTTCCTTTCCCAGGGTGCGGGCTTTGAGCTTGAAGAAGCGCTGGAAGATACCTCCATTCTTCTGGCTGACCCTCAACAGCGTTTCGACAGCTTCATCCGGGATATCATTGCGCAGGTTGCGAACCGAGATCGGACTGGCGAATTTACGCAGGGACAGGTTCTCGTTGCGCCAGTCGCGTACCAGGGTCTGGTACATCTGGCCCAGGATATTGCCATCCTCGCCATAGACCCGGTAGAGTTCCTGGTAGGCCCTGGCACGCAGGTCGGGATCCGTGCCCTGGACGTAGGTCATCAACTCGCCGCGGGTCAGTTCTTTTACTTTACCTTCTTCTTCCAGCTTGAAGATGTATCGATTGGTGATTGCGTCATACAGCGTGTTCAGTGCGCTGAAGCCGGTAACATTTTTCAGGTTGATGATCTTTTCTTCAGGTTCGCTCAGGGTGTGGGGCTTGAAATTACGGATCTCCTGCAGATAGTAGCGGTAATCGCCGGCTTCTGCCATCAACCGTTCGGCGTTCTGATCATCAAGCTCTTTCCACCACAGGCTGAAGAACAGGGTGCGGTTCGCGACATCTGCCAGGAACTGTTCAATGCGGGCCATCAGGGTCTGGACGGGTTGGTCTTGGGTGTCGGCTGAGAAAGAAAGACCTGCATAAGCATACAGGCGGCTTTCCAATCGGGCGGTGGTTTCAGAGGCGCGTACAAAATCCATAAATTGTTCGGCAGGGATATCGGCCTGCAGTTTATTTCGGATTCCTTCGAACGCGGTGATCTGTTCTTCGATCTGGTCGAACGTTGTTTCCAGTTTAGGGCTGTCGATACCCGGATACAGGTCGTCCAGGCTCCATTTGGTCTGTTTGTAAGACATGGGTTTTGGGCTCCTTGAGATTCAATTATCATTGCGAGCGAGCGCCATGGCGCAAGCGATACAATCTCACTCGTTTATATTGATATGAAGAGATTGCTGTCTTGGTCTTTTTGACCAGAACAGGCAAGCGGACGCCCTCACAATGGCATCGTTAGATATTAAACCGTATATGTACTATATCGCCGTCCTGAACGACGTATTCCTTACCCTCCAGGCGTAGTTTGCCTTTGGCTTTGGCTTCGTTAAGTCCCCCCAATTCGATCAATTCATTGTAGGCAACCACCTCAGCCCGGATAAACCCCTTTTGCAGATCGGTGTGGATGGCGCCTGCGGCTTCGACTGCAAATGCGCCGCGATGTACGGTCCAGGCGCGCACTTCGTCTTCACCCACGGTGAAGAAGGAATGCTGACCCAGCAAATCATACGACAGGCGAATCATCCGGTCCAGGCCGGGTTCTTCGATCTGGTATTCATCCATAAACACGGCCGCGTCTTCAGGCGGTAGTTGGGCGATCTCCATTTCGAGTTTGCCCTGCATCCCAACAGAAGCATGATCCAGGTTCAGCGTGGGTTCTGCCTGACCTTCACCCAGGTTGAGAACGGTCAGGATCGGTTTGCGGGTCAGGAGCCCATAACTGGAGAGTTCGTTCTTTTCCTCATCTGTGAAATCCAACTCGCGTAAGGGCTGGCTGCCGGATAAAGCTGTCTGCAGGCGTTCAAAAAGCGCAATCTGCCGGGCGTTGATTGTCTTGTCTGTGCCCCCTTTGCGGCGTTCATCTGCCAGGCGTTCCAGCTTGCGCTCTACCATGACCAGATCATTGAGCAGCAGTTCACTCATCATGCTGTCGAGATCCCGTTGAGGTGCAACACTCCCGGAGGGGTGCGGGACCTGGTCGCTCTCGAAGCAGCGCACAATATGAATGAAACCGTCCATTTGTGAGAGCTGGTTAAGCAGGTTACCCGAGATACCGCTTTTTCCGGCCGAACCGTCCAGCCCGGCAATATCGGCATAAGTGACTTTGGCGTAGATGGTCTTTCTGGGGTTGAACATGGCCGAGAGTGTATCGACGCGTGCATCGGGGACATCCACGACGGCAGTATGTACTTCTATGCGACCGCCGCTGGTAGTGGTGGGTTGGTCGCCGCCCGTCAGGGCATTAAACATGGTGGTTTTTCCTGATTGTGGTAAGCCTATAATTCCTAATTTCATCTTGACCTTGTAAAGGGGGTTGGGTATACTTCAGGACGCAAGCCAGCCGAAGTGGCGGAACTGGCATACGCGCACGACTCAAACTCGTGTTCCGAAAGGATTGTGGGTTCGATTCCCACCTTCGGCATTATAACAGCCCTCTGCAGATCGCGGAGGGCTGTTATTTCATAATGCTTCCCAATACATCTGGCCTTCAATAGGTTTTGCATTATAATTGCGCCTGCGTATAAACCCCAATTGAGAGAGCCGGATACAAAATATACGATCAGGATGGAAAATGCGTCACTTACGATACTTTCCCTGGCACTGCTTGCCTATAACATAGGAGAGATTGATTTCAGTGGGGGTCTCCGGGCAATCATTTTCTTTACAGCTTCATATTCTTCCATGTTGTTGCCAGGATATTTGTAATAGCCAGGCCCAATCTGCTCCATTCTGGACTTGTGCGGCAGGTATTTCGCCAGGGTGATAAAAGCAATAATGACACAATTCCGGTCCATACACAGAAATTGGAGAAGGCGGGCATTGTGTGCTTCCCTGTAAACCGCCAGATCAAGGTAATTGCCAGAAAGATCCCGACTTCTGCCAGGCAGATGAAAGCGATTCTTTTCTAAGGTCTTCAATGATCTTGATCATCCCTTTTCCTCAACGATATTATTCTTTCTCTTGAACCGGATAACGCGCAGGAACTCCCGCATAACCTTACTGGTCCTGTGGATCTGGAGTGGGATGATTTGGCCAGCGTTTAACGATGTATTTGGCGGCCAGGGCTCCAATCCCCAGGGAGATCCACAGGAAGGAATACAGGAGCGCCAGTTTAAACGTCTCGTCTGCCCCGGGCGTATTCTGGACGAACAGCACAAAGATATCGTGGAAATAGTGAAAGATGATGCCGGGCAGTAGTGAGCCGGTCTTGAGCGCCAGATAGGTAAAAAGCAGCCCAATCAAGAAAATGCTGACCAGGTCGATGACCGTTTCCAGGTCAGGGGGCAGTGTATTTAGGTGGATCACTGCGAACAGGAAGCTTGTATAAAAGATGGCCCCGCGTTTTGGGTAGATGCGCATGAAGAGCACCAGGATGATTCCCCGGAAAAAGACCTCTTCCCATATGCCGCGTGTCAGGCCTTTGACCCAGCGGGGGGCAGGGACCGTACTCCAATCGACTTGGAAGTGACCGGTGAGCAGGGAAGCCAGGTATATACTGCTCAGGGTCAGGGTGGCTGTCAACAGTCCCAGCAGGATATTGCGGGCAGCTGGCCTGAGAGGCAGGAGGCGAATATCGAAGCAGTAGTCAGGCAGTGATTTGCGTCCATACGGCAGTCCAATGACCATGGGCATCAGATATAACGCCAGGAAGGCCAACGCCAGAAAATATAACAAGGGCGGCACGTAAACACCCGGCAGGGTTTCCAATACCCCCAACAGGATGTAGGTTATGGCTGTGAAGACTATTCCCAGGCGGGGATGGTTTGCCAGCCAGGAATTGTAGTGTGTGTTTTCTTGAGGGTGCATGGATTTTTCCTTCCTGGTTTTCTCACTTTTGGACGAAGAGTCAAAATCGTGCTAATCATATAATATAAAGGGAGAATGGGCAAGTATCGGGTTGTCTTTTTCGCTTGATAATCCAAATCACTTCATGTATCATAACTTTATGGTTCTCCGGTGTTTTGATCACAGGTGTGGAGAGCCGGATTGTCGCATAAAGGTTTGCACTTGTCTGTAAGGCGAGAGGAAAACTATGCCCACCACAAATGATATCCTGGCAATAATCCTGGGAGGGGGAAGAGGTTCGCGTTTGTTTCCGCTGACAAAACTACGTTCCAAACCTGCGGTCCCCATTGCGGGGAAATACAGGTTGATCGATATCCCCATCAGTAATTGTATTAATTCCAATATCTACAGGATAGCGGTCCTGACGCAGTACAATTCTGTTTCCTTGACCCGGCATGTGAATTATTCTTACCGGTTCGATACCTTCCATCCTGGCTGGGTGCAGATACTGGCTGCTGAACAGACCCCGGAGAGTGCTGATTGGTATCAAGGCACAGCCGATGCGGTTCGTAAACAGGTGTTTGAGATCAAATCTGCCCGCCAGGAGTACACCCTGGTCCTGGGGGGCGATCATCTCTACCGCATGGATTATTCTGAGTTAGCCCAATTCCATTGGGAGAACGAAGCCGATATCACTGTGGCTGTCCAACCGATACCGGAAAAAGACGTTTCTCGCTTCGGGATCCTGAAACAGGAAAGAGATGGGCATATCTCTGATTTTGTTGAGAAGCCCAAAGACCCGGATGTGTTGAAAAAATTTACCAGCCGCAAAGGCTCAGATACACCCTATCTGGGTTCAATGGGGCTTTACATGTTCAGGACTGATGTGCTCATAAAACTGCTGAGTGAATATCCATCTTTTGATGATTTTGGGGGAGATGTTATCCCGCATGCGATTAAAACCCATAAGGTTTTTGGTTTTGGGTTTGAAGGGTACTGGCGTGATATCGGAACCATCCGGGCTTTCTACGAAACCAACCTGGAGCTCACCCAGGAAGATCCTCCCTACGATATCTACGATCCCAAAGCGCCGATCTACACCAGGGCCCGCTACCTGCCCGGTTCGATCATCATGAACTCCAAGGTCAAGGATGTCCTGATGGGAGAAGGCTGTCGTATTCGCGGCGCCGAGATCGAACGCTCTGTGGTTGGTCTGCGCAGTCAGATTGAGGATGGAGTCAGGATCAAAGACAGCATCCTGATGGGTGCTGACTACTATTCGATTGACAATCATCTGAACCAGAATCCGATCGGGATCGGTTCAAACTGCTACATCGAAGGTGCGATCCTGGACAAAAATGCACGCGTCGGAGAAAACGTTGTAATTCGTCCCTTCCCGCGCGGCGCCGACCTGGACAATGAAACCTGGTTCGTTCGGGACGGGATCGTAATTATTCCCAAGAACACCGAGATTTGCCCTGGTACGCGCATTACACCCGAGGATGTCTGACGAAAGGGTAGATGTGCTTCACGATAGTGGTGTTGGTAGGGCGCGGCTGTATTAATGATGACTACTATTTGCGCCGGACTTCTTTGTTACAATGGGGGGGAAACCCATCAATTTGTGAATAGAAAGATACGCTACTATGTCGAATAAAGAACAACAAATAAACATTCGTCCAAGACGGATCCTGAATATCTTGCTGGTAATCACGGCCAGTCTGGCCGTTTTTAATGTTATCGGGCAGTACCTGCGCTTTAAGAGGTTTGCAATCGATCCAACAGCTGAATTCTTCCTGGATCTGTTCATTAACCAGTTTTCGATGAATAATGAAGCCAATATTCCCACCTATTACTCATCCTTGCTGCTCCTGACGGCCTCGGTCCTGCTTCTGTTCATCTCTGTGTGGAAATATCAACACAAAGACAGGCTGCGATTCCATTGGGCGTTGCTGGCGGTGGTCCTGCTGATATTCTCGATCGATGAGTTCACCAGCATCCATGAACAGTTTATCAGGTTGTTCAAAGATTTCCCCGATTTCAATGGATTGTTCTATTTCAAATGGGTTATTCCGGGCATCATCTTTGTGGGTGTTCTGGCGCTGGTTTATCTTCCCTTTTTCTTTCACCTGGAAAGTAAGACCAAAGTTCTCTTTCTGGTCTCTGTGGTCACCTATTTCATGGGGGCCCTGGGCATGGAGATCGTTGGTGGGCGGTATGCCAATTATAATACGATGAAAAGCTTTCAATTCAGTCTGATCACCACTGTGGAAGAGACACTGGAAATCGCAGGTGTTTCTTTGTTGATTTATACCCTTTTAAAATATCTCGAAAATTTGCTGTCCGGGATTGTATTGAAAATTGGCAGCGCAGACCATTTAAAAGGAATGCAAGAGTAACCGGCCGAGAGACGCCAACGAATCTGTTGGCCGGTCTTTCTTGACAAGCACATGATGGTTGATTACACTTCGGTTGGTTGGGGAGTAGCCGCCTGTAACACAGGATGGATTGTCGTCAAGACAGAGCCCGGCTCTCGGCATTCCATACGCAAAATTGCGATGGCAAGACCACCACGAATTATTTTGTGTGGTGGTCTTTTTTAACCGCCATAGATACAGGAGAGAATGAATGACACAGAGTGAACAACAAACCATTTCAGCCGAATTGTGGCATACGCTTTCATCGCAGGATGTGCTAAAACGTCTTGAAGTTGCCGAGGATGGATTGACAAGCGGAGAAGCCAGGAAACGTATTCAGGCATATGGTCCCAACCAACTGATCGAAACGCCACGTTCTGGCTTCCTGGCCATGCTGTGGGGCCAGTTGAACAACTTTGTTGTCTGGCTTTTGATAGTTGCCGCGTTGGTGTCCGGCTTAATCGGCTGGAATGAATATACCCACAGCGGTGAAAGCGGTGAATTTATCGAGGCTGGGGCGATTATGGCGATCGTAATCCTGAACGCGATCCTGGGAATTGTCCAGGAGCGGCGTGCAGAAGATGCCCTGGCCGCGCTGAAAAAACTGGCTGCCCCTGAGGCGCACATCCTGCGAGACGGTCAGCGCATTACTGTCCCAGCCAGGGAACTGGTGCCCGGGGATATCGTTTTTCTCGAAACCGGTAACTTTGTTCCGGCAGACCTGCGCCTGTTGGAGGCTGTCAATCTGCGTATTGAAGAAGCTTCACTGACAGGGGAATCTGTACCGGTGCAGAAGAATGCCACCCTTGAGTTGGCTGGCAATGCACCGCTGGGAGATCGCAAGAATACGGCTTTTATGGGCACAACGGTCTCTTACGGCCGCGGCAAGGGGGTTGTCACCAATACCGGCATGAAGACCCAGCTGGGGATGATTGCTACCATGCTGCAAAGCGTCGAGACAGAAGAAACCCCGCTTCAGAAGCGTCTCGATGAATTAGGGCGTATGCTCAGTATCATTTCGCTGGTGCTGGTTGCAGTGGTTTTCCTGGTGGCGCTCAATAATTATACTGACCTGACCGAACTGCTGGCGCCGCTCGAATATTTCGGGAAATATGGCAAAGAGATCACCGATGTCTTCATTATTGCGATCAGCCTGGCGATTGCGGCTGTCCCCGAGGGCTTGCCGGCGGTTGTTACGATCAGTCTGGCGCTGGGTATGCAGGAGATGATCAAACGGCATGCCCTGATCCGAAAACTGGCTTCGGTAGAAACTTTGGGCTCTGCCACAATCATTTGTTCCGATAAAACCGGCACCCTGACCCAGAACGAAATGACCGTTACCCGCATCTGGGCGGATGGGCAGATGGTAGATGTAACCGGGACCGGTTATGCTCCCAGGGGCGAATTCCAGATCGGGGGGAAGAAAGTGGCATTACAGGAATATCCCGCAATTCTGACCACCCTTTGGCTGGGTGCACTCAACAATGATGCCGAAATCAATCCGGATGATGTGGACAACTCTTACCATGTTGTGGGCGACCCCACTGAAGCCGCCCTGGTTGTTGCAGCAGAAAAGGCTGGCGCCACCCAGAATAAATTGAACGCTGCATATCCGCGTGAAAGTGAGATCCCCTTCGACTCGGAACGCAAACGCATGATCACTGTTCACAGTATCATCAATCCCAACCCGGAAGACATTTCTCCCTTCTACGACGATAACTATAAAGATTGGGATGTGGTCGTTGTAAAGGGTGCACCGGATATCTTACTGGACCTATGCACGCAATACCGGACTATTGATGATCGACCGGTCGAACTCGACCAGGCTGCCAGGGAGCGCATCCAGGCAGCGAATGATCTTATGACACATGATGCGCTGCGCGTGCTGGGGGTGGCCTGCCGTGTAGAACGCGATGTGCCCGAGGGGAATATATCTGCGGACGATTTGGAACAGGAGCTAGTGTTTGCAGGATTGATCGGCATGATTGATCCAGCCCGGGAGGAAGTCAAGACTTCATTGAATGTGGCCAGGAAGGCAGGTATTCGCACCATCATGATCACCGGGGATTATCCCAATACAGCTGGTGCGATTGCCGAAGCGATCGGTCTGTTGAGACCCGGTAAAAAGGTGTTAACCGGCGCTGATTTGGATGAGATCAGTGATGCTGATTTAAAGGCGGCGGTAATCAATACGGATGTGTTTGCCCGTGTTTCCCCGGAGCATAAGATGCGTATTGTGGATGCACTGCAGGCGAACGATGAAGTTGTTGCCATGACGGGCGATGGAGTCAATGACGCTCCGGCAATCAAGCGGGCGGACATCGGTATTGCTATGGGAATTACCGGAACGGACGTGGCCAAGGAAACCGCCGACATGGTACTGACGGATGATAACTATGCCAGTATTGTCTCAGCGGTTGAGCAGGGCAGAATAATTTATGGCAATATTCGCAAGTTTGTTTTCTTCCTGCTTTCATCGAATGTAGCCGAGATTATGATCATCTTCCTGGCGATCCTGGCCGGTCTGCCCGCACCATTGACGGCCATCCAGCTGTTATGGCTCAACCTGATCACGGATGGCGCCCCGGCCCTGGCCCTGGCCATGGAAAAAGGGGATCCAGACATTATGGATCGTCCTCCACGCCCCAAGAACGAACCGATCGTCAATGCATCCATGCGTTCCGGGATCATTATCCAGACCATTTCACAAACGGGTGCAGTTCTGCTGGCCTTTGGGTTGGGTTTGCTCTGGCATCTCGAAGCCGGTGCAGTTGCCCCGCAAGGGGTGAACCCAATCACTTATCTTTTACAGCATGACTGGCGCGGTGTGGATGTAATGACTGCCGAGACCATGGCGTTCGCAACGCTCTCGTTGTGTGAACTTTTCCGTGCCTACACCGTACGTTCTGAGCGTGTTTCGCTGTTCGCGATCGGTGTTTTTTCCAATAAATACATGCAGTACGCAGTTGGATTTTCGATCTTATTGCTTTTGCTGGTTGTTAACATACCGTTCTTGCAGCCGATCTTCAATACCCATTTTCTGAATTTGAGCGAATGGGCTGTGGTGGCTGGCCTGGCGCTTATCCCGGCCTTGGCTGAAGAAATCACCAAGCTGTTCTTGCGCTTGAACGATCGCAGGAAAGCGACCGCTTCCTGACAGCAGTTTTCGTATCCTGATCAGAGCCCTGGGAAAACCTGACGAGTTCCTGGTCACTATTTGGGGCAGGCTGTATGCCGCTTACTTTATATAACTGCTTATCGGCTGCCTGTTTTCACTGCCTGTAATGATTGGCGGCAGGGTGTTCAGGGATGGGAGGCTGCTGTGAAGCGTGTTTCTGATTATCTCAGCGGTCTGTATCGCTGTTGATTCCCTGGCTTTATTCCGCCTGCTGCACCTGGGTGTGTCCTACGAGCGGGTGTTTCCGGCACTGGCTTTATTTCATTCGACCAGGATGGCCATCCTGGTCTTCATCCTGTCCCTTGGAAAATGGTTTCCGGAAGACCGGACGATGTTCGGGCGCTGGTAATATTGGGGATAGCCCTGCAGGCAGTCTTGTCGGTTTGTGAACTCGATGGGTTGTATGTAGAACCGTTTCGCCTGACGACCAGCAGGATATCTATTTCCTCCCCGGCGTTTTCCCGGACCGGCCGTTGTGTATCGTACAACTCTCTGATATGCAAGGCGAACATATCACCCGCAGCGAGCGCGCAGCGCTGGCGCAGGTCGAACGCTTGCACCCCGACTTGATCGTCTTGACCGGCAGTTATCTGCACCTGGACCACATCCTTAATCCACAGTCCCGGCAGGAAACTCACTGGATGCTGTCGCAGTTGGAGGCTCCCTTTGGCAGCTATGCTGTTTCGAGCCCCGTGGACGATCCGGAAACCAATGCGGTTCTGTTTGCTGCCCTGGATATTGCCCTGCTGGATGACAGGATCGAACGAATCACTTTCCCTGGCGGGGATTTGTATCTGGCAGGCGTTAACAACCCGGGATATGCCCGTGACCGGGCGATACTGGCTGAACTGGTTCAAGGATATCCGGCAGGATGCCTTTCAACTCCTGCTGTACCATACTCCAGACCTGGCCAAAGATGCCCACGTTTGGGATATTAAATGTACCTGGCCGGGCATACCCACGGCGGGCAGGTACGCATTCCCTTGTATGGGGCCCTGGTTACCTTCTCCAGGTATGGGAAGGTATTTGAAATGGGGGAAGATCACATTGAGGGTACAACCCTGTATGTTTCCCGCAGACTTGGTATGGAAGGATTGGGACTGCCTCGGGTGTGTTTCTTGTGCCCGCCTGAGATTGTGGTGATCGACCTGTCTCCTATTGAAGATTGAAGGTTTTTCGGTGCAGCAGGCTTTTCCCCAGTCTCTTGATCGCGGTGCGATGGACCCGAGTGGCATATCCTTTGTTTTGCGACAAGCGGTAGCCTGGGCATTGTACATCCAGCCCTCGCATGATGTTATCCCGGTTGGTTTTCGCCAGTACTGAAGCTGCAGCGACACTCAGGCTGCGCTGGTCTCCCTTGACCAGCGCCGTTTGGGGGATATCCAGTTCAGGGACCTCAAGGCGGAAGTCGGTCAGCAGGTAGTCAGGCAGCCAGGGAAGTTTCGCCAGGGCCCGCATGGCCGCCATCCGTGTGGCGGCCACTATCCCGAGCGTATCGATTTCCTCCGGGGAGGCCAGGCCGATCTCCCAGGCGGCAGCCTGCAGCTTGATTTCTACTGCCCAGCGCTCCCGTTGAAGGGGGGTCATCAGTTTTGAGTCTCGTACGCCTTCAAGAAGCCCTAACAGGTCGGGATTTTGGGGAAAGATGACGGCCCCAACTGCAACCGGTCCGGCCAATGCGCCGCGCCCGGCTTCGTCCATCCCGGCAATACGGGTGTAGTAAGGCCAGAGTTCTCTTTCAAGTTCCAGGTCAGGCTTTGGGACCATATTTCCCAATCAGGGCGTTCCAGCGAATGATCAGCAGGTCTGCAAACATACGCCACGAATCCTTGATTACACTGATCCGGCTGTCGGCATTGAAGTACCAGGGAATAGGGATTTCTTCGATCTGAAAACCCTGACGGCGGGCAATGAAGAGGATTTCTACATCGAAGGCCCAACCTTCTAATGTCTGATACGGAAAAATCGACTCGGCCGTTTCAGCCCGGAAGCATTTGAAGCCGCACTGGGTATCATGTAAACCCGGCAGCGCCAGCCAGCGGATCAAGAAATTGAATACCCTGCCGGCGGTATGCCGATAGGCCGGCTCATTATAGCGGATGGCCCCGGGGGCTTCGCGGGAACCAATGCTGATATCTTTATGCGATTGCGGTGGGAAAAAGCGGTTGGCTTCCGTAATCGGCATGGATAGATCGCAGTCGCAGACAAAACGGTATTCACCCTGGGCTTCCAGCATTCCCTTTTTTACTGCGGAACCTTTTCCACGCTTCGTCGCGCGCAATATCTTTAGACCAGGATACCGGTGTTTGTAATTCAGTGCGACCTGGTATGTCTGGTCGCTGCTGCCATTCTCGATAACAAGAACTTCACTGGAATAAGACTGGGCTTTCAAAAAAGTGAAAACCTGCTCCAAGGCTTTGGGCAGGCGGTGTTCTTCATTGTAAGCGGGAATAACGATAGAAAGGAAAGGAGGTTTCAAAAGGTTATAAGATTCATGACAAGCGCCAGGAAAAAAGCGATCAGACAGAAATTCCCCAGGCCCATCAGGGCCAACAAAATTATTTGTCTGCGGTTCAAGAAGCCGCTTTTCTTGCGCTTGCGGGGATAATTTGTTACCGCCTGTGTGGGTTCATAGGCCGCCAATCGACCGGGATCAGTCTCATGGCTGTCTATCTCAAAAGCCGGGGCTTCATCTTCAAAAGCAAACCCCAGGTCATTTGTGTCCAGAAACGGTGACACCTCACCGGCTGCCTCAGCGCCAAACTGGTCACTATCCAGGAATGGCGACGCTTCGCCGGCGTCGGTTGCGCTGCCATAATAATCCGTTTCAACAGGGTGGTCTGCGTTTTCTGGTTCCGGGGCAGCCGGCTGCTGCGTTTCCGCTTTTTGTTTTTTGGGTGAACGTGGTTTAAGGATTCGATCTACCAATTCGTATACAGCTTCTACGGTGAAAACCGGGCGTCCCTGCAAAAGCGACCCGGCAAACCGCTCGACTGCGTCACTCATGACGACACGCGCGATCGGCCGTACTGTCTCTACATGAAGTCCTGGATCTGCGCACATGATTACCGGTTCGACTTCACCAAACCCCTTCAGGTCCTGACGTTCAAGGTAAACCTGTAAAGCCCTGGCCAGGCGGCTGACCCGTTCCAATATGTTAATAGCTGCGGGAGTGAATTTGTCTCCGTCTATGGTGCCCCAGGTATTTCCTTTGGCGCGATAGACCCCGCGCGCATTTGTCACTTGAATGACAAATACCCCAGCCGGTCCAACCAGGATCATTGGGATGGTAATGCCGCTCTTCCCCAGCGGAAAATTACGGATCAGCGTGTAATTTTTATCCAGGGCTTTATCCATACGCGAGATGATTTCTTTTTGTGCCTGTAAATCGGGGTACCAACTGAAACCGAACTGCAGGGTTCCCTTGATGCGGTCGATCAGGGCGATTTCACCGTTCTCGTTTTGAAAAGGAGTATGGTCAATTAATTTCATGTTCAACTCTCAAGCTGGATCATCAAGTAGATTACTGACAGGGAAGCGGTTAAAAGATTGGCGTATCACCAAGGTCATCGTAAGCGGGGGTATCTTCGCGCGTGGTTATGAAATATTTGCCATTTGCTTTTACCATCCGCACAGGTTTGTTGACTTCAAAGGTTCCGGCAAGGTATTCCTTTCGGGCGCCGGTGACAAAGTGTTTACCTTTTTCCATCTGCTCCAAAAGAGCGCTGCGATCAAGCAAGACCCGGTCTGAAAAGGCAGTAAGCCGGCGCTCATAGGCGCGCACGATCTCTATCTTTTTGTTGGGTGTGAAGCGAACCGCCTCGATCACGCCGTCGAACTTGTTTGAAGCCATGCGATATACCTCTGGAAATAATTTTAGCACATCTCAAAGGGTTAAAAATTTTTGTTCCCCCGGCGTAAGGATAACACTTGACCTGCTTTTTGAATTTACAGAAAACAGTTTACGCTACTGATTGCAAATTCCGGTGAAAAAAATCCAATCATTCCGATTGATGCCGGCCACTATTTCCAGTGGATTACAAAAAGTGGACGACATGCTCCGGAATTCCTGGACGGCTTGCTCCGGATTATGCAACTGTACAAGCACACCATAATATGTGCATAATGAGTACAAATGTGTATCCCTTTTACACATTTAAAGCTTTACATAACAAGAAAAGAATTCCAACTCTATCAAATTGTCGAGAATCAGGTGGGATGCTTATTGTCTGGTAATATATCTGTCATCAGTTAGCTAACTGGACAACCAGAGAAAATTATGCAATAATGTGTGCAATATGTTCGGATAATCCTAACATTATGCACACAATGACAAGAAAACCTGATTTTGATCATCTTTATCAAATAGCTGAAGACCAGGCGGGGTATTTCACTACGCAGCAAGCACACGAAGCTGGATATTCCGGTGAAAGGCTTTCTGATCTCACGGCTCGCGGTCAATTCAAACGAATTTATCGCGGGATCTATCGCCTACCCCACTTTCCAGCAACACGCTTTGAGGATCTTCAAGTAGACAGCCTGAAAACTGGTCAAGATTCGATTATTTCTCATGAAAGCGCCCTGGCAGTGTATGAGCTTTCTGATATCCTCCCAACAAAAACACATATCATCATACCGAGAACCGGATCCCGCCGCAGAGAAGGAATCCAACTTCATACGAATACTCTTCAAGATGATGAGATTACCAAAAGAGAAGGTCTTCGAGTAACCACTGTAGAAAGAACCATCGCCGATGTGATTGTCAGCGGCTATTCTTACCAACTTGTTCAACAAGCTATTCAAGAAGCGCTTCAGCGCGGGCTGACAACAGAAAGCAAACTTCGTAAACAGGCTGAACGTCGCAAAGGGAAAGTAGCAAAATACATTTCCCGAATACTTGAAGGAAAATCAGCATGAAATACACTTCTGGTAGTGCTTTCAGACAAGCGCTTGAAGAGCGGCTAAAAGAGCTTCACCATACCGAAAAGATCCCATTGGTGCGGTTACGAAAACAAATAGCCTTTGAGCGTTTTATTGCCAGGCTGCAAACAGTCCAGCCGGACACCTGGATACTCACTTCTTAGCAATAGGATATCTTGAGTTTTCATAAATCATACAATTACAATGTCTCTTTATCAAGCTGTTTCGAAGATGACCCAAAAAACAACTTATGTAAATGGCGATTTTCGGTAACTATCGCGGAAATTCCCCCGTTTTGCCTGATCTGCTCAGGCTACTCCTCCTAAAACAGTAAATCACCAACCGTGCAGATGAAACGAATCGAAAACTCATCGTAGGTAGTAGATGAAAAGCGTTCCAAAGAACGCACAGTTTATCTTGCGGATGGTGCTGTTGCTGCTCTGAGAGATTGGCTAAAAGTTCGTGGAAATGAGAGCGGCCCGTTGTTCGTAGCCATCAACAGAGGAAACAACCCGGTTCCCGGGAAATGCGTGACCCCACAAGGAATCTATTACCTGCTAAAAAGCCGGGCTAAGCGAGCAGGAGTAAAGGATTTCTCACCGCATGATTTCCGACGAACCTTCGTTGGCGATCTGCTTGATGCAGGAGTTGATATCGCAATCGTAGCGAAAATGGCAGGACATGCCAGCGTAAATACAACTGCACGATATGATCGCCGGCCAGAGCGAGCAAAGCAAGAGGCTGCAAGACTTTTAGAAGTTCCGTACACGCGAACTAGAAGATATGTCCGTTGCAGTACATTGAAACTTCAACCATCCAGGCCAGGTCGTAAAGGACCAGGATCACCAGCAGCGGGCGGTTGAGGGAAAAGGCTAGCAGGCCGTTTGTTAACCCGGAAGTGTGACCTTTTTTTGATATCGTAAGGTCTCCAGTTATATGAAATTGGATGTTTCGGTTTTCCGGTGTCGGCTTGGTTGTATTGATTTCATTATACAGAAAAAGGGGAAGAATAAGACATGACAGGCTTCCTGTGTTGCCTACGCAAAACTCAGGTAGGACCGCCTACCTGTCAGGTCTGTATGTATTTGTTGTATACTTTACCTAGATGATCCGGGCGGGAATGACACCCCTTTCATTGATTCATTGCGAAGATTGATCTCCGAGATAGATATTAGTGAGACCATAGAAATATTTTAGGAGAAAATAATGACAATCATCGGGGATGGAAAAAGATTTACAGAGACTAAATTTTCTTTGGAAAGCGAGTTCGAAGAAGATATTGTTTCGGTATCCAATACGCTTTTTGGAGATAACATTGTTTTTATTAATCCAAAGAAGAAACTTGAATCAAAGTCATTGGGAGGAACAATTCCAGACGGTTTTTTCTTTGATTTTAATGATCCTACTGACCCGCAATTTTACATCGTCGAAGTAGAACTTGTTACCCATAATTTTTTTGGTCACGTATTTCCTCAAGTTACTAAATTTTTTGCTTTTTATAAAAACATAAAGCTTCAAAAATCTCTAGTTGATAAATTGTTCACGATTATTGATCAGGATAAAGACTTAAGAGTTGCGTTTAAGCGGTTTTTAGGAAAAAGAGAGATTTATAAATTCTTGAGTGATGTAATTGAAACCAGTCAAAATATTCTTCTTATTGCAGACGGTACATTTAAAGAATTACAAGAGATAACCGATACCTACACTGATACCTGGGGAAAACTTGTTAAATACCTTGAAATCAGGAAATATGTTTCTGAAAAAAATGTTATATACACAATAACACCAGATTTTGATACCATTCAATATATTGAACCGTCCATAGATGTGGATGAAGTGCCTGAAGAAGGATTTTCCTATTCCGAAGATTTTCACTTAGAGGATATTGCAGAATCAACCAGGAAAATATATCAACGCATCAAAGAAATTGCTCTAGAAAAAAATGGCCAGTTAGTTTTCAATCCTCAGAAATACTATATTTCAATCCGAAAAGATAAAAACATAGCCTTTCTGCAAATCCGAAAGAAAAAAGTTCGCTTTATTGCAATGTTACCAGAGGAACAAATCCGTACGATAGTAAAACATTACTCAGTAGCAACATTATCTCAAGGTGTTCAAAATTTTTATAATGGTCCTTGCGCTGCGATAGATTTTATTGATCTTTCACATGAAGCCGAATTAATAAATTTAATTAATACATTAATCGAAACACATATTTCCGACGAATAATTACTTTTACCAAGCATTATAGAGGCCAAATTGTCAAACCTGAAGATTGGGCAAATCATTTCAGCCCCATTTCTTGCCTCCAATGGCGAGATCAAGAAAATTGAAGCCCGTTCGGGGTATTACTTGATTGAAGTCGTACTTCAGGATGGTAAGAATACTTTTGTTTCTCAAAGATTGAGTGAGCAGCAATATACCCAGATTGAAATCGTTGAAGAAAGCCAACCTATGTTGGTTGAAGATGCCGAAAAGCTTTTCTTCCTGATTGAAGCCCATCGCATTCGGCTGGCATATCAATTCGATCCCCAATTGGCTGTCAGCGTTTCACAAGTTGATCCATTGCCTCACCAAATTGAGGCTGTATACCATTATGTTTTGAACTCACCCAGAATTCGTTTCCTGATTGCTGATGATCCAGGTGCAGGTAAAACTGTAATGGCCGGGCTAATTCTCAAAGAGCTTCAGTATCGGAGACTGGTAAAACGAATATTAATCATTGCCCCCGGCCACCTTAAGTATCAATGGCAACGAGAAATGAAGGAGAAGTTCCAAACAACATTTGCTATTGTTGACCGGGGAAGAATGGAATCTGCCTGGGGAGAAAATGTTTGGGATGAAAAAGATCATCTGATCACATCCATCGACTTTATAAAGCAAGATGATGTTCGTTTTACTTTACGAAACTCTCGATGGGACTTGATCATCGTTGATGAAGCCCATAAGATGAGCGCTTATGCGTATCCAAGCAAAGAGCGGGTGAAGATCGACAAAACAAAGCGATATCAGGTTGGGGAAATTATTTCGAAACAAGCTGACCATCTTCTTTTTCTTACGGCTACCCCTCATCGGGGAGATGAAGAAAACTTCCGGCTTTTCCTGGATTTATTACGCCCTGGTTTCTTTGCACAGACTGAATTGCTACGTGAATCGGTTGAAGCAAAAGAAAACCCTGTTTTTATCCGCAGGCTAAAAGAAGATATGCGCAAGTTTGATAATTCGCCAATCTTCCCGCCACGCCATGTAAAAACCGTTTCTTTTCGCCTTACTCCCCAAGAGAAAGAACTTTACAATAACGTCACAGATTACGTTCGAGATTATTTTGATAAAGCTAAAGAGAATAGAAGCATTTCGTTTGCTTTGATGATCCTTCAGCGCAGGCTGACATCCAGTACAAACGCCATCTACGAATCCCTGAAGCGAAGAAAGGAAAAGCTTGAAGACTTGCTAGAGCTCCCAGGGAAAATATCGGAAGATGAAGATTACCTGAAGGCACGCAATCTTTCTGCTGAAGAACTGGATGATCTAGAAGAGAATGAACGCCAGATCATCGAAGAAAAGTTATTGCACTTAACCATAGCCGATAACATTGACGATGTAAAAGCCGAAATTACAGAACTGGAAATCCTTGTTACTCAGGCAAATCAGGTTCGTGAACAAGGGATTGAAAGCAAGTTAGTTGGGCTGCGAGATAATGTTCTAAATAATCTGGGAGATAGAAAACTCCTGATCTTTACAGAATTCAAAGATACTTTGGATTACTTAACCGAGAAGCTTCAAGATTGGGATTATTCGGTTATCAACATTCACGGATCCATGAACATGGACGCTCGCATTCAAGCCGAACATGATTTTCGAGATAATGCACAAATTATGGTTGCTACTGAAGCGGCAGGTGAAGGGATCAACCTGCAATTCTGCTCCTGGATGGTCAACTATGATATCCCCTGGAACCCCAATCGGCTTGAGCAGCGCATGGGACGTATTCATCGCTATGGTCAGGATTTTGAAGTCTTTATTTATAATCTGGTTACCGCGGATACCCGGGAGGGACAAATCCTTGACAGGTTATTTGATAAGATGGACAAGATGCGGGAAGCTCTTGGTTCAGATAGAGTCTTTGATATTATCAGTGATATTATTCCTGGCTCCCGACTAGATGAACTTATGAAAGAAGCCATCTTTAGCCAGCGGCGTATGGAAGAGATCGAAGATTTCATCGAGGTGATTGATGAAACAACCGTACAGCAAACCCTGGATCGAATCTTCTTAACCAGCTTGGCTACCCGCCACATTGATTACACCAGTATTCGAAAAGAAACCTTATTGGCAGAAGAAAATCGTTTGGTGCCAGAATACGTTCAGGATTACTTTCTACGGACCTTCAATTCCCTGGGTGGTAAGATAGTACAAAGGGAAAATGTTTTTAATATCAACTCCGTTCCCTTTATTCTACGACACTGGAATGACAATTATGCATTCAAAACTCTCTATGGAACAATATTTAGAGAATACAAGCGTGTCACTTTCAACAAAAGTTTTGCCCGCAGCCACTCAGATACAGAGTTCATTGCCCCGGGACACCCACTGCTTGAGGCAATAAACGAAGAAATTCTTTCAACTCACAATGGTGGTCAAAACTCTTATGCTATATTTGGGGACCCCGAATATCATCGCAAAGGCGTATTTTGGTTTGTTGAAGGGGATGTAATGGATGGAACAGGAAATCCCGCTGGCAAAAGGGTTTTCTGTTTATTTCAATCAACCGATGGAAATATCCAGCAAGTGAACTCCGCTATTCTGTGGGATCACGAACCTTTGAAAAGTGCTGTTCTCCCCGAAGAAGTAGCGAGTTTATTGACCAACCGTGGAGCAATTGAAGATTACATTGTCACCGATGTGTTAATGCCTTATCGAGATGAAATCCATCAGAGACGAGAAAAGGAATGCCATATCAAAGAAAAGTATGGGGTACGATCCCTGGATTATCTGATCCAGGAATCAAATCAAAAAATATTGGATTATCAAGGTCGTCAGGCTGCCGGTGAAGCCGTTGAGTTGCCCTTGCTGAATGAAAACCGCACATTGGAACAGCTGCAAGCTCGACGCAGTGATCTGCAAGATGAAATCAAACTGGAGCGTAATCTGACAATAACCGAGCCAAGAATTCTTGGTGTTGCGGCAGTCATCCCCTTAGAAGAACATAAACCGAAAGATCAAAAACGGATCAATGAGGAGAAAGGGGAATATCGCGCTGGCGGTGGAATGCACCGTGATGACGGCATAGAAGCAGTTGGAATGAAAGTTGCCATGGAATATGAAAAAGAACAAGGCTGGAAAGCCGAAGATGTCAGTGGCGAAAATCACGGCTTCGATATGCGCTCTACCTTATATAGCAAGGATGGTTCCCTCGCAGAAGTTCGTTATATTGAAGTCAAGGCCCGAGCAAGAACAGGGGCTGTTCGTTTATCCTCCAACGAATGGAAAAAAGCCCGCCATTTTGAAGATACATTCTGGCTTTATATCGTTACGGATGCAGGTACAGATTCCCCAAAATTGAACAGAATTCAAAACCCGGCAGCCAAGTTTGAAGAAGAAAAAGACATTTTCGTTACAGGTTTCATTTTGCCTGAAGAGAAATGGCTGGACAAACTGACTCAAGAGTAAAATAACCAGATAACATTTTTAGGAATTAAGTATTTATGAAAAAACGTCTGATTGAATATGATTTACCCCTCGCCGATATTTCTGAAGAATCTTCTGGTGAAAAGTATAAACGCAAAGGAAATCCATCGACTCTTCATGTTTGGTGGTCTCGTAAGCCTTTGGCTGCATCACGAACAACAAATTTTGCAGCTTTGATCGATGATCCTGGTTCCAATTATGAAAAAAATAGAATACTTTTATCTAAACTTTTGAAAAGCCTAATTCCATGGGAAGTTGGATCAGAAATGGGTTCTGCGGCAATAAAAGATGCGAGAGAATATATTTTTTCTCAATTTGGTGGAAAACCTAAAATATTAGATCCTTTTGCTGGTGGAGGAAGTATTGTACTAGAAGCTGCTCGCTTAGGATGTGATGTATATGCTAATGACTATAACCCTGTAGCGGCACTTATGCTTAGAGCATTAACTTATTGGCCTCAAAGATATGGGGTGACAGTTGATAAAGGAACTGCAAGGAGTAACGACAAATTAGTATTATTTGAAGAAAACAAAAAAGAAAATTTGCTTAGCAAATTCGTAGAACAATGGTCTCAAATTATTTTTGAGCGTGTTTATAAGGATTTTTACATTTACTACCCAAACGATGATGATGGTTGGATTCCCATTGGATATCATTGGGCAAGAACAATTAAGTGCCAAAATCCAAATTGCCAAGCTGAAATTCCGTTATTAAATCGATTTTGGTTAGCAAAATCTGATACACGGAAGATTTTTCTTTACCCCGTGATACAAAAAGACTCACATAAGATTGAATTCAAAATAATAAATGCTCAAGAAAGTACTATTCCAGATAATTTCGACCCTTCAGAAGGTACAATTAATAACGGCAAAGCTATTTGTTTGGTTTGTAACCAAGTTTCCAGTGCAAAATATATCCGTAATTTGGCAAATAAAGGTGATTGGTCAGAAAGACTTATTGCAACAGTTTATCACCACCCTGATCATGTAGGGCGAAAGTATAAGATTGCAACAGATAGAGATAAAGAAAATTTCAATGCGGCAGCGAAAAATCTCGAAGCAGTTTTAGAAAACTGGCCTTTTATGGATAATCCTTTACCAAAAGAGAAAATTCCTGAGGCAAGAAGAACTGGCAATTCTGGATTTAGGGTTTTGAACTATGGGATAGATACTTGGGACCAATTATTTAACGATAGGCAAAAAGCTTTTTTAGTAAGCTTGATGCAAGAAATTAGAAGCAGCTATGAGCTTATTAGAGATGATGTAGCAAGCACTCTTGAAGAACTAAAAAGTGACCTAAAACAGGAAATCGATACTACTGAGTTAACTAATGCCATTATTGCATATATCGGATTAATATTCTCACGCTTCCTAAATAGAATGACAAAGCAAACTTATTGGTATATACAGGGCGAAAAAGTACAACCGACGTTTTCGCTCCAAGCTTTACCAATGGTATGGAATTATGTGGAAATCAATCCTAACAACAACAGTTCAGGCTCTTGGGAATCAAACATTATTGATGTAATAAATGTTATTGATGCAGTTAGTTTTTCAAATCCTGCCTCAGCAATATTAAATCACTCTGCCACTGACCTGCCATTAGAAAGTGATTTTTTCGACGCAATTTTAACAGACCCACCATATTATGATAGCGTATATTATTCTGATTTATCAGATTTTTTCTATGTTTGGCAAAAAAGGATTTTAGCTGATTGGTTCCCAGATTTGTACTCAACTCCCACAGTTCCAAGATCCCAAGAAGCGATTATGGAACCCACCAATCATGATTCCATAGATCAGGCCAAAAAGTTCTTTGAACAAAAATTACAGGACTCTTTTCATGAAATTTATCGAGTTCTAAAATCTGATGGGGTTGCTGTTATTGTGTATGCACATAAAACTACTGAAGGCTGGGAAACCATGTTGCGTGGTCTAGTGGATGCGAATTTAGTTGTAACCGCTTCCTGGCCAATTCACACAGAAATGCGTACAAGAGTTGTTGCATCGCATTCGGCTGCTCTGGCATCTTCAATTTATATGGTGTGCAGAAAAATCAAGAAAGAAAAAATTTCTTTTTGGAATGAAATTCAACCAATTATTAAGGCTCGTGTGGAAGAAAAACTGGAACAGTTTTGGGATGAAGGTGTTGCTGGGGGAGATTTCTTCATTTCAGCCATTGGGCCTGGCATGGAAGAATATTCAAAGTACATACAAGTAGAAACTTTCTCTGGGGAAAAAGTAGACGTAGATCATCTTCTCACATATATTCGCCAGGTATCAACAAACTTCCTTGTCAAACGATTGTTGAAAGATGTAAGCGATGAGGCAATTGACAAAGAAGCTCAATTTTACCTTACCTATCGTTGGACATATTTCAGCAATAAGGTTCCTTATGATGATGCTCGTAAAATTGCCAGTGCAGAAGGAATCAACTTGGAAAAGTTATGGGGCAAAGGTGGCTTTGTCAAGAAATCTGGTTCGGATATCGAAGTGCTTGGACCGAAAAAACGTGGTGAGATCAAAGAAATCAAAAATATGGTCGATGCCATGCACGGGGCTTGCCAATTGTGGGAGAGTGGAAAGAAAGCAGAGATCAACAATTTACTGGCTACTACAGGCTATGGACAAAGTGGTGCCTTCTGGCAATTGTGTCAGGCCATAGCAGAGAGCCTGGTCAATGGCAGCAAGGAAAAACAATTGCTCGAAGGGTTATTGGTCAGTAAAGACATCTATGTCCGCGAAAGTGCTGAAGTGGTAGCTGAACTGCAAAAACCAAAGCCAACCCAAGCCAATTTTATGGATCAGATCGATGGTGAATAGTGAGTAATTCCAGGCCCGATGAAGCAATTCTGAGAGAATTTCCTCTCCCATTGGCGAAAATCTGCGAGGCTGTTGGTCTTGAAACGGATGCCCAGCTCAAAACGCGCAAGTTGGTGGATCTCTTTGAAGAAACCGTACGCTATCTCAGCCTGGTTGGGTTGGCTTTATACGATCATTTTGGATACTCAGATCTAAGGGTTCGGGAGGCTCGCAAGGCACTTGACCGTCCCAGCCTGGGTCACTGGTTTGCTCTCATGGATGCGTTGGATGTCTGCTTGAGAGAAAATGGCGGGGATTTATATACACCATCGCACTCAGAGATTTATCGTGATGGTCCAATCTTTGAAGCTTACACCATCATGATTGATATGATGGATTTACAGGGAGCCAAGAAACTAAAGCTCAAACCATTCCTGAGTTCGATTGTTGAGTTCAGGAATGCTAAATTTGGACACGGTGCGCTAACAGTATTGGAAGCAAAGCAGGTGGTCAGGCCTCTTCAGGCTGCCATCGAAACCTGGCTGCTGGGATTGCCGATAATTAAAGCGTATCAGCTCTTGTACATTCATGATGTCCGGGTTCAGGATTCTGATTTTGTCTATGATGGCACAAACTTGAATTCTGGTACGTCTATGTACGCTAGCGGCCTTCCCGGAATGGATAAACTGACTCCCAGGCAAGTGTACATTCACCGGGAAAACCAATTTATCTCGTTGTACCCTTATCTGTGGTTCGAGAATGATACCAAGCTGCTTTACCTGTATACCGGATTGTCTAAGAAAAGTAATCCAACCTTGAAATGCCCATATGACCTATCCGGGGCGCAATCGTCCATTGAATTGGATGTAGACTCCGATAAAATTATTTCTGGCAAAAAGAAAGTAACGCGGCCATCACAACCTAAATCTGAATCTAAATCAACAGTAAAAGAAACTCCTGAAGTAAAGGAATACAGTCCAATGAAGACCTGGTATGAGATTATCCCCCCCCACGAAGATATTCGTAACGGTGATTTTGACGAATCCATCTTTGCCGCTGATCTTGGCGACGTAGTCAGTGGAGATGCCAAGCAAGACTATAAAGATCCCTACTTATTCTATAAGAAGACCTATCTGACGCAGGGTCTAAAGAGCCTATTGCAAAGAGTTCATACCACGATAACAACCGATAAGGGTTCGTCCGTGGTGCAAATCCAGACTCCCTTTGGTGGTGGGAAAACCCACGCCCTGGTGGCGATTTACCACTATATAAAAAATGGCAAAGAGGTCAAAGAGTTGCTTCCCACAGGGTTGGATTTAATTGATCCAAATGTTGCGGTCATTGCAGGAAATCACTGGAATCCGGTCGAAGGAAACACAACGGATGGCATCACGCGATTGACTTTCTGGGGAGAGATCGGTTATCAAATCGCAGGAGTGGAAGGTTATGAATTCTTCCGTCAAAACGATGAAGCACGTGTATCACCTGGAAAGAAGAAGATAAGGGAATTCCTGGAGGCGCACCAACCTTTTGTGCTTTTGTTTGATGAAATCCTGGAATACATCAATCGTGCACGAGATGTTCGTAAACAGGTAGAAGAATCACTTGGAACGCAAACCTTTTCTTTCTTCCAGGAATTGACGGAGGCCGTCTCTACCCTGCCCAATGGCATGTTGGTTGTGACCCTTCCTTCCAGTATTATCGAAGATTTTGGGGATGTGGAAGAAGAAGCCCTGGCCAAACTGGGCAAAATCTTTGGCCGGGTTGAAAGCATTGAAACCCCGGTACAGGGCGAAGAAATTTATGCCGTTATCCGGCGCAGATTATTTGAAGTCGAAAATCTCAAAAAAACGGAGATGCGAGAAGTAGTACACAGCTATTTCCAAACCTACAAACAATATCGTGACGACCTCCCTGTAAAGGCGCGTGATGTCAACTACCGGGATAGGATGGAGATGGCCTACCCGTTCCATCCTGATCTGATCGATATCATGAATGAAAAATGGGGTACATATTCGACGTTTCAGCGTACACGTGGTGTTCTCAGGCTTTTGGCAAATATAGTTGAGGATCTTTACAAGCGCGAGAAACCCATTGACCTGATCCTGCCCGGTGACATCAATATGGGTTTTCCAGGCATCCGTGAGGAATTCCTGAAGCATATTGGCAAAGAGTATGAAAGCGTTCTTAGTTCTGATGTTTCGGGACACGATGCGAAATCACAGGCCTTAGATGTTGCCAATAAGAGCTGGCATCACCTGGCTGAGAGCATATCAACTTCAATCTTCTATCATTCCTTTGCGGCTGATGATTCGGAAAAAGGGATAAATCTGAGTTTTATTCGTCTGGCTGTGCTGCGGTCAGATACCATCCCAGCCCTGGTGACGGATATTCTACAAAGGTTGTCAAATTCACTCTGGTACTTGAACAGCCGGGGTGATGCGTATTACTTCTCCAAGATTCCGAATTTGAACCGCATGATCCTGGATAAAAAAGAGTTGTTCAGCGAATCATTTGAAGAAGAAATGCAGGAAAGAATTAAAAAAGAATTGGGGAGTAAGTTCCGAACCTATCTCTGGCCAACCACTAGTGAAGAAGTGCCCGATAACCAGGAATTGAAGTTAGTTCTTCTTCCCCCTAATGATTCTGGTGAAGAAATATCAAGTTGGATCGAATATAAAGGTAAGAATTATCGACACAATAAAAATACTTTGTTCTTTGCGATAGCAGATACGGCTCAGTTTGCCAGTCTGCGAGAAGAAGTAAAAACTTATCTTGCTTTACGCGAAATTGAGGAAGAGATTAAGTCTGGTGAAAGTTCTAATCTTGAAACAAAATCCGGGGAGGTGCAAAAGCGTAAGCATAAAATCGAAAAAGATTTTTCTTACAACATTCGCCGGATGTATCACATGGTTCAAGTGGGTGATAGAAAGATCGATCTGGGAAATCCTACAACCGGTGCAGAAGCCTTAGGGAACTGGTATTGGCGAGAACTTACATCTGATGCTTATGGGGTAATCGTTCCCCAGTTGCATTACAAAGTGCTGGTCAACAAATTTATGGAAAACGTGGACCAACTCAGTACTGTGGCTTTACTGGATCAGTTCTACAAGGAACCCAGCCTGCCGTCTTTAGCTGAACAAGAAGTAATTACCCGGGCGATTCAACTTGGTGTAAAAGAAGGCGCATTTGGTCTGGTAGAAACAAAAGATGGTCAGATAGTTCTAAAGTCTCTAAAGTTCAGAGAAGATATTCCTTTAGCCTTGATTGCCTTTATGGAGGATTACTTGCTAATATCTGAAGCTAAAAGTGAAAAACTTCTTGTTGAGAAAGAGAAGCTAGAAAAAGGAACCGGATTCGGAGGTGACTTTGGTTCAGATGATGGTGATGATGAATTGCCCCCTGAAATTCAACCTGAACCTCCAAGTATTCCCGAAACACCTGGCGAGAAACGATATAAAAGAGTGAAGCTTCGTGTTGAGAATATTCCTGCCAGTAAGATTGCAGATGTAAATCGGGGGGTGTTGTTACCAATCAGTTCGGTTCAGGGAGATTTTGAATTTACCCTTGAGATTGATGTTTCAAATGATGAAGGTATCACACAATCGACGATTGACAATCGGATAAAGGAAACGATAAAACAAATTGGTGCGCAGATAGTGGATGAGGAATTGGAAGAATAGGTCGGACGTTGTGTGACAATCCCCAATCGACAGCAATCATTTTACTACTGAACAAAAAGGTGCCCCCATGGGGGTTAAGGATGTAGACAACCACACGCAGTAACGATTTTTACATGAACAATTATGGTATTTATGCTATACTCAAATTGAGTATATGGGCTAGAATATATGTTCTATTTTGTGATATAATAAATTAACTCAAAATGATTGATCAAATAAAATTTAACGAACAAAAAGCAACGGAAGCAGCTACTACATTATTAGCATTAACAGAAACCCAAAAAGCAGATTATCTTTGGATAATTAAAATGCTATATTTTATTGATCGTGAGGCCCTTCAGAGATGGGAAAGACCTATTACATACGATAGCTATGTAGCAATGCCTCATGGTCCTGTTTTGAGTACGATTTACAATATAATCAAAAAGAATTATCCAAGTGTTGTTTGGAAGCGGTATATAGTTACTAGACCCAAAGATCATGAAGTTTCCTTGAATGGCAGTCCAGCACCAAGAAGAAAGCTTTCTGAGGCTGAAGCTGAGCTAATCAATGAAATGTATCGAAGGTATGGCCATTTATCCGGAAAAGAGCTAGAAGATTTGTCTCATCATTTACCAGAATGGCATGATCCAAAAGGTTCATCAACTCCAATTACTCTTCCTGCGCTCTTAAAAGTTCTTGACAATAAGCCCGAAGATATTGAGCGAATTAGTCTTGAGTTAGAGCAAGAACAAGAAATCAACGCGCTGTTTGGGGCATAACATTGTTGGGGGCTGGGGACTGTATTCATATTGAAACTAGTAAGGGTGGAGAAATAAACTATCATCTTTTCATTATTTTGTTTGACGGAGAGCCTTACACTAATATAACAATTATAGTTCCTGTTGATACATATAGAAGCGAAAAGCAGGATAGCACTGTGATATTAAAAAGGGGGGATCATGAATTTATAAAGAAACCTTCTTTTATCAATTATGGGCGTTCACGCGTGGTAACCCTTACACAAATAAATAAACTAATTGCCGATGGTAAGGCAAAACAAAAGCCGAAAGTAAGTAATTCTGTACTAGTTCGAGTACGTGGGGGAGTTAGAAGATCAAAAAGAACACCAAATGAAATTTTGATTGCATATAGCAATCACATGGATAGAGAGCTAGATTAAGAAAAAAGACCCATAAGTTGAACTGCACCCAATAGACAAGACACAAAAAGAAAGACCCCACAGGGGCTAGAACCCCGATTTTCACTCATGTACATTGGTAAAAATAGCTTATGAAAATACAAATTTTTGAAAGCTATTTTGTGAGCTTGTCAGAATACATTACGCCACATCTGGCTGTGTAAATAGTGCCAGATGTGGCGCTTGTGCAAGCAAACAACCCATGAAGTAAGTTGGCGAAAAAGCTATAACGTTCCCAAAAAATCAACCGGTTGAATGACAGGCAGTAAAGCCGGTTTATAGTCTTTGATATTACGAGTAATCAGGTAATCCGCTTTGCACTGAATAGCAGCAATCATTTGAACAGCATCTTCGAAATCTCGGTAGTCCAGATTGAGAGATTGCTCAATTGTCGATTGGCCGATCGCAGCAATTTTCAAAAACTGTAAAAGGTTTGTAATCATGGCCCGTGCATCCGCAGACGACTTGCCTTTTTGGATAAGATAAAACAAAGTTGTCAAACTGTGAGCAGCCAGATAGCCTTCGATCATTCCAGTTTCTACAGCCGCCAGCAGTGCTGCAGAAGCTGCGTAGAATGGCTCTCTTTCCTGTAAAACATCCAGAACCACATTAAGATCAATCATGACCTTGGGCTTTCTAGCCATATTTTTCTTCCAGGTGTTCGCGATAATCTTCTACGGTTATATTTTTCGGCAAAATGCCACTTAACCTGCGCACGATGGGGGCATCATCCAAGGGTGCCTGGGGAGGAATTCGGCGCAAATAAGCCTCGATCAAATCTGTCAGGGTTGTGTTGTTCTGGGCTGCAAAGCGTTTTACATTTTCTAAAAGATCACGCGGTACCCGTACGGTTAGCTTGGTTTGGTTCATAGGAGATCTCCTGCCGTACATAATATCACCGTATTGTACGGCTGTCAACCTGAAGACTGTTTAGAGTTTGTGCATAATCCGGAGCATGCCGTCCACTTTTTGTAATCCACTGGAAATAGTGGACGGCATCAATCGGAATGATTGGATTTTTTCACCGGAATTTGCAGTAATTAGCCCCCAAGGCTTCTGTAATTTTCGTTTTATCTTATTGCACAACACTATTTTCATTGGAATAAGAATTTTCAGCAAACACTGAAAGAAGCAACTATAATGAAAATTTCCAATTACTTTGTTTGCAAAATCAGTGCATTTTACTCACAATGTCAGTGAATTACCATTATTCATCAGAAGTAAGTAATCTGTAGATCGAATTCCAAACACAGTACTGGAATTCACTTATCAAGTGGCTTCCTTATTTTTCTGGTCACTTTGTTTCAGCTTGTATGCGAAGTTTAATTTGGGCAAGCAAATCATCATACAAATGGTCCCGAACCCAATCTTTTTGAGAGCGATCTAATACTTCTCCCAAGCCAGATACAATGTGACGCCTGTCAATATGTTTTTCAATGTACTCTGAAAGATATTCTAAATATTCGGGCAGATCTTTCCCGGTGCGTTCCAAAATTATTTCTTCATGAATCGGGGTAATTTGCTTCAGGAGCCACCAAGTATCGAATAAATCGCGGTTGACCATGTGTCGCCTGTCAGTCACTGCACATAATTTATGGGCAAACATTGTACTCAACTCAAGTGTTCGGATAGAAATACCAAGAAAATCTTTCAAATCATATCGATCAGGATAATCTCTTTTGCTTATTTCTATCTTGATGTTTTGCAATCCTTTTTCATAACTCCCTAACCAAAACCAGGTAAATCGTTTATCTGAAAATTCTTTGATCGTGATGTTTTTTGACAATATTTCTTCGATATCCTCTGGTTCAAACTCCGAAGTAGAGACACCCGAAACCAGGCTGAAGTCCAGGTCTGTTGAGAAGCGAGGAAGAGTAAAAAACAAATACAGGCAAGTTCCACCTTTAAAAGCAAGTTGTGCCTGAAGTGAGGAATGTTGGTAGATTTCTCTAAGAATATTCTTTAGAATCAGTTCGTGTTTTGCCTGCTCAAGCATATTTCATGCTTTCATCATCATCATTGGTATTTAGGATGTTTTCGAGTCGTTTTTCCAATGCACTGTTCCTATAAATCTTTGAAAGCTGTCTGATTTTTTCTATATTTGCATTTTGCAAGTGTTCGAATGTAAAACTGGGATCTAAGTAGTAAGTGTCGCAAATTGCGCGTTCGAGACTTGCGATCCAATAACCATCAACTTTTTCTATGCCTTGCTGATTTAGGAGAATTTGATTTTTTAACTGATGATAAATGACGATTGTTCCATTTGGTATTTCTAGTTTCTTGCTGGCTTGTGCCATGACATGGATTTCACTAGTGTATTGAAAATATGCCCCATGAATTGCCAAAGCCGTTGTGAATGAGATGTAGGCAGGTGGAAATATTTTAACCGCTGCTTCTAAAGGGGAATAATCCTTAGACCGAGCATAAACTCCCCTTTGAATGGAAAATAATCGGCCTGAACGTATGTAATATTTAATCGTTTCCCAAAGCCTTGATCTATCAGCAATTTGCCATAAAGTCGCTAAATCATCAACAGAAAAGACTGTTTGAGGAGCTGTAATAAGGATTTCTGCTCTTGTCTTCATCTATGGTGGTTATTTTACCATAAATGAAGACAAAACACTTATGACTCCACTGCAAAAAGGGTATCGACCCTCCTCAAAACGGCAAAAATTTAATATAATCGGCGCATGTTCAGAAAAAA
>JAFGMV010000019.1 GCA_016927315.1 Anaerolineales bacterium
ACCGCCGACTATAACCCGTACGGCGTCATGCTGGCTTCCAATGGGAGCGGCGCTACCCGCTACGGGTTTACCGGGGAATACACAGCGACTTGCTCTACCTGAGGTGCCAGGCACTACTCACCAACGCTGGGGAGGTTCCAGACCAGGGACTTCTGGCGGGGTGATTATAGCAGACCACAATCCATCAATGGATGGAACAAAGTTGAAGGAAATCCGGTCAATTTCACCGATCCTAGCGGGCAGATCTGCCTGGATCCTTGGGCACCATCTGGTACGCACCTCGATCCAAATCGTGGATGTGATTACCCCGAGGGAAGTACAGGATGGGGGCTTTGGCGAAGAGACCCTCTTAGTGAAAATACAGAAATAATCGATATGCCATGGTTTGATGAAACATCTCCACAAAACTGGAATCAGTATCCAAACTCTTGTGGAGCAGCAGCACTATACATGCTTCTTCGTGGGGAGAAGAAATCTGTAGATTTTCATACTCTCACTTTACAATTACAAAAAGAGCGTGAAGGAGGAGGTGGATATGATCCATATTGTTGTAGTTACGAGGATAATGGTATCTGTATTAAAAGCTAAAACACGCTCCGAAACAATAGGCGATGAAGGAGGTGGAAAAATGACTCAAACGTTTACATGGTCAGAAAGCAACTTGGGTTGTTTAGACTCTATTTGGCCCTTGTATCTTCCATTGTTGGATATTGGAAATTGACGTGTATTTTCACCATTGCTTCGTAAGATTTGAGTTGCTATGAACCCAGTAAATCGCATCAGGTTAGTCGTCCCTATCTTGTCAATGTTGATTTGCATCCATTGTGCTTTCTTCTCATTGAGACCTTTTACACAAAGAGAAGAACCTCAGAATTATTGTAAATCCCTCAGTTCGGATATCACAAGTGAATTGCTAGTAGGCACATGGCATGCGGAGCCAGGGACAGGCATAGACCAAATAACTTTAAATGCAAATCACACCTATAGCCAGAAGTATAGTAATCCAGTTACGCAAATTTCTTTTCAGACAGAACAAAATAATTGGGAAATTGATGTTATTGATGGAATCACCTATTTACATCTAAATAACATGCATAAATGTGATTCTTATGAGAGTATTTGCACTATCAAAGATGGTGGTGGAGGAGATGGTTCATGGATAAATTATTGCACTGGCGAAGTGGCCCAGATGAAAAGGTTTGTAACATTAGTTGTCCTAAAGATAGTGCCTGGTGATATTTATTATGGATTATCTGATCTAAAACTCTGCCATTTCTTAAGCGATCCAGATGGTAGTGCTGTGTGCTATAGACGAATAACCAAGTGACATATAACAAACCGCAGTTATTAGTGGCAGGAATTCTGATGCCACTCTCAATGCTCGGCGCAGGTCTCCTAACCAAAAAGCGAACCAAACTATAAGCAGTTCAGCTCGCCTTCTGTGGGGGTGTTTAGATTGTACCGCTAAATTGGCTAGCGGCAAATGCTCGCGCACCTTAAAAACTCAGATGTTTATCTCTTCCTTCATCGCAAGCGACAGGATACCTTCCCTCAACGCTCGCACCATTTCGCGTTGGAATTCGTTGAGCGTGCCGCTGTTCAAAGCATCCACCAGCGCCAACTGGACGCTTCCCTACCAGAGATTCCTGGCAGGGTGATTATAACAGGCCGCTGTCCCTCAATCGATGGAATTATGTGGAGGGAAATAGCCTCAGGCGAGGCCCCCTTCATGGCAAAGAATATGAGGCAGGCGCCTCCGGATCGGTTCTTTAGATAGAAAAACCGGTAAAATATATTTTCCTATAACACATTTTTTGGGTTCGTTTGACTACAGGATTGAAAAAACGTCGTCTGGACGAATTCAGTACTATATAACCAATTGAACAAACTTGTCTTCAGGAACACATTCCCCCTTGCGTTTTCCACCTGATCAAGAACGAGATAATCCATATAGTTTAGAACAGTTTATCGATGAATATCCGATTTTCGCATCCACAGAAGTTAGTTTGATTCTTGTAGCAAATCCAAGAATTGTTTCCATCCTAAAAACCAGGACAAGACGACAAACAGGCTTACTAATGGGATGAGGAGAAATGCGTCAGTCATTCAAATGGAGTGAACAGCACTTGGGTTGTGGATTGGAGAATTTACCTTTTTCTGTCAGGCTTAATTTACTAGATGTTCGATAAGGATTGAGCAAAATGAAAAAACTTAGTATCAGAATCATCATAATGTTATCGATTATGTGGTTACTAATTTCGTGTCGATCGTGTTATGAAAACACAACTCCATCTTCGCATTCATCTGAAGATGGAGAGAAGTATTTGTGCCCTGCGCTTCCATCAACTTTCAAGGAATCCGATCTGATTGGTAGCTGGGTTGCTAATTATCATCTTGATGATAAAGATTTGCTCATATTTAAAGAGGATGGAACTTATAAGCAAATTTATAGCGATCCGAACCCATCTCCGAACGAATCAATTCATTATGAAAGTGATTGGCAAAAGTGGTGGCTTGAATACAGAGATAGTGGATATATTCGATTGCACCTCAAAGGAATGCGTCGCTGTGATGGCATTGAGCTTTTCTGCCAAAGAGAGGTTGGCGGAATAGATCCAGAGCTTGTTTGGGCAATAGATTATTGTGAAGACGAAATCGTTGAAATGCCTGATGAAGTTGTTCTTATTGTAACGGGATCAAAGGAAAAGGTTCCACGCGGTATCATTCTTCGCCAGACTCGTTTAGCTGGTTCAGAATGGACCTGGTCATTTCGACTTCAAGATGAAAGCACAAACCCATAGCATGGGTTCGAGCCAGGAACACCTGATCAGACATTTCTTTGGGAGATCGAATACAATCTCTGCATCTATATTCTATCAGTTAACATAACCTTTTACTGAAACAATGCTCTTTAACAATTTATTCATTCGCTACAGGTTCCTCCACCAAAGCCAACAACCCATCCCTCAGCGCCTGCACTGTCTGTCGTTGAGCTTCATTCAGGGCGCCATTTCTTACACTTACACCGCCGACTATGATCCGTACGGCGCCGTGCTGGCTTCCAGCGGGGGCAGTGACACATGTTGAGTCCTCGACTGCAATCCCCGAATCGTATAAAAAAAGGCTCCCGGCGAGCGGGAGCCTGTGTGGATTTTCGGTACGGTTCGAGCTGTATCAGACGACGGTGCTTTCAACCTTGCGAATGACCATGACAACCTTCCCTTTGATTTCCAGGGGTTCATCCTTATCGATCAGGATGGCATCCATGGTAGGGTTGGCCGGTTGCAGGCGGTAGCCGTTCTTCTCTTGATAAAAATACTTCAAAGTGGTTTCATCCCGTCCGGGAAGCCAGACGGCGACCATCTCACCATTGCGAGCCTCGATACAGGGTTTCATCACAACGATGTCTCCATCGTTGATCATGGCGTCGATCATCGAGTCTCCGTCGACTTCGAGTGCGAACAGATTGGTCCCCGCTTCGCGTTCCGAAAGCAGGGAACGCGCAATCTCCACTGCATGCGCCTCGTTCTCTGTCTCGAATGTGGTTCCGGCATCGGGGACCAACAGGGGCATGCCGGCCGCGATGGGACCCATGATCGGGATGCGCAGCATTTCGCCAGTGGGAACCTGGTTCGTCAGGCGTACACCGCGTGAAATCTTACGATCGCGCTCGATCAGCCCTCGCTTTTCGAGTTGATCCAGGTAATAATTAACCACAGATGTCGACGAGATATCTGTACTCTCGCCGATCTCTCGGATCGAGGGTGGGTAGCCATTCTTGTCCTGGTATTCCTTCAGGAATTTCAGGATCTTTTGGTGGCGTTCACCCAGTCCTTTGCTTTTTCGGACCATCATCATAGGTTGCCTCCTGAACGAAAATCGCTCATTTGTGCTATTATGATACACGAACATGCGTTCTGTGTCAAGCGTTTCGTATGGCGGTATGGCCCCCAATGACCGGATTTTCCGGGCAGGCAGGTCTTGAATCCGAGGCGGGTCTGGTAGAGGTCCATTGGATTGAAGGAACCCCCGCCATGCCAGGAATCACATCACACACTTCCTCGAGGAATCCTGGCCTGCCAGGGGCTGTTGCCCGGAATTGCGCTCCGGTTGGATGATCCCCTGTTTGTGCTCCTGGTGTTGTGGAACCACTGGCGGCTGCAGCCGTCTGGATGCGTTTTCGGTACCTGCCTGGAGCGACCGTTCCCCACTACTGGCTCTTTGAACGGGAGCAAGCAGGCCGCCCGGGTCCGGGAAGATTTCATTTATATCCTGGTCTTGCTGTTGGTAAGGGACTCAATGATCCCGGGACCTGTCCTGAATGGACTCCCGGGTTGAGCGACCAGTACCACTCCAGGATACATCCGGATTAAAGCTGAAAAGCAGCTGGGGCTAACCAGATTTCTTTTTTGAGGATGATTTTTGGCTCTTGGGAAGCTGCTCATAGATTGCTTCCACCTGCCTGGGATGCGAGATTATCTGGTCCGCGATCGTGTTGAGCAGGACGAGCAGTTGTACCGCCGTATCCCGGTTGTCGTCCGGATCGATCAGGCCTGGCGGCAGGGCATTCTGGCCGGTCACGCGCAGGCTATCCAGGGCTTCCCGGAGCCGGGGCGCGAGTCCCTCGAGACCCTTTCCTTCCAGACCGGCAGCATCCTGCCCCGAGTCTATCCCTTTCCCCCCAAGAGGGAGGCTCAGCCCCCGGATACAGCCTCGCAGGAGTGCGGCAGCGGCCCGGGGGGATTCCCGCAGGATTGCCCGGGCTTCATCGAACTCCTGGCGGATTTCCGTCGGCAGGTCCGGGTTGGGATCATCGCCGGTCTTCTGGTAAGGGAACAGCAGGTTGCCGTGCACCCAGACCGAGATTTCCTGACAGTGGTAGCACTGGCTGAGGTGGATATTATCTGCCGAGAAGTCGGGGTAGTCGCTTTTTCGCTTGTTGAAGAAGACCAGGCCGGTGTCCATCTGGTCGAACCACTCCAGGTACCTGCCTTTCACATCCTGGGGGAGCTTCTGGTCCTTTTTGATCCGGTCCCGGGCAGCTTTGTCCGGGATGACCGGGGGTTCGTTATCCTCCCGCTTGTGGATAAAGACGTCGAACCAGGTCTGGGTGGTGTAGACGTGGCAGTGCGGGCAATCGAAGGCCTGCGCGTGAATGGAGGGGGGATTGCTTTTAGGACACATTGATACCTGCGCTTTGCATGCGCCCGGGTCAGGACAGGGGCGCGATCCTATTGTACCTGATTGTTCTCAGCCCTGGTCGGGCGATTGGGATAACCTGTAGATCTCCCAGCCGCCCAGGATGCAAAGTGCACTTCCGGCCACAATCAGTATGATGGGAAACGTTTTTGGTTGACCCACTGCCAGGGCTTTGGCCTGAAGCAGGATGATTTGGATACCGATCAGGATCTCACCCGCAGGGAAGGCCAGCCTGGATTTGGTCCAGGCCCAATAAGCCAGGCCAGACAGGATTAATCCACCCACCAGCGCCACGCTGGTAATATTCAGCCCTGTGGGGAACGAAGCCTGCCTGAGGACAGCGGTACCAGCCAGGGCGATCTCGAAAATTCCCGCAATTGCCAGGAAGATCCAGCTGCTGCGGGCCTCACGCAGCCGGGCTTCGAATCCGGCCAGGGACTGGCCGTTCCGAGAGACCTGCAGTTCATTCCCGGCCAGCTTCACGGACAGCTGGCTCTTATCGGGCAGCTTGAAGGTCTTTCCAAAGGCCAGGTCGACCCTTCGGGAAAAGTCGCCGACCGGCTCTCCATCGAAGGAAACCCGGATGTTCTTTTCGGGATAGATCGAGCTTCCTTCCCAGGAGATCTCGACCCGTTCCGGGCCATCCGGTTCAAAAGGATATTTACGTTTGGGCATGACTTCCTCATTTGGATAGGGAGGTTTAACCGGCCAGTACCGGCGTATCTCTATTTTAGCCGTAAATGGAAATTCAGAATACTGTGTGCGGAGACCGGGAGCATTCATCAAGGAAACGCACCGGTACGGGCCCGGCGAGCCGCCGCCAGGCGGATCTATTTCTCGAGCGATCCCTGGATGGCAAAGATCAGCATACAGAATTGGGCGGCTGCTGCGAGCCACAGACCGATGCTGGTGTTCACCTCACCGCCGCTCCAGGTCTTGATTTCCACCGGGATGATCAGGAAGGGGGCGAAGCCCGCGACGATCAGTAAGTATTGAATGATGACCTGGTAGACAGGAGGCTTCTCCCCATCTTTGAACAACCCCCGCAGTTTTGGCAGGTACACGACCAGGACCCCCAGGGCGCTTAATGGGGTCAGGAACACCAACCCAAGGGGTAGTCCGGAAGCGCGGCTGAAAAATGGTTTCATCAGCATGAAGCCCAGGTTGGTGCTGTTGAAAAAGCCGCGCATGACGATCCAGGGCAGGAAAAAACTGATCACGGACGCCACTGCAGCGATGACCAGCCGGCGCTCTGCCGTGCTGAGGTTGTTCAACGAGAAGGACTTCGGTTCGGATGTATTCATTTGCGTCATCTCCTTTTTGTGTTTCTCATTTCTAGCATACGACAACGGAATCGGACGCGGATCACCGCCGGTTTGCAGGTTGGCGCAGATCTCCAGGCATCAGGGATTCATTTTGTTCGTGTTGTAATACTTTCATAAAATGCTTTTGAACAACCTGACCGCGGAAACCAATAAGACCTGTATGATCCGTGTTCCATTTGATTGCGGGCAGCCTGGAAAAACGCCCAATGTGCTCGCAAGGAAACCGGTCTCCTGTGGCGTTCCACAGGGATCTGTATCTGCTGCGAATAGAATTCGGAACCCTGCCAGGCTGAACTGCGCAAACCCACCAATCAAAGTGCATTGATTAGATTATACATGAATGGAAGGACAGATGAGGGGAATAACCTGTTTTGCGTTACGAGCCGGGGCAAGCAGCTCCTGCCCACGCTGCCATCCTGAATGGAATAAAACCCGGAAAGAAACCCCGGGGGACGAAAACCCTCGCCGGGCGGTTGCAAAGGGGCGCCGCCTAAATCTCAAAAAGATCGGACTTTTTAACGAAAAGATGCGCATTTAATGACCAAAAGATGCGCATCTTTTACTCAAAAGATGCGCATCTTTTTAAAATCGACTCGCCGGTGGATTGAAAGGGGAGCTTCTCTTTTGGGCAAAACCAAGGACCTGTTCCTGATTTTTAACCGCCGGTGCTGCCCGGCGCCGAAGGAGGTCGCGTGCAAACGGGGTTGGGTGGCGCTATGCTGCTCTCGAATTTGAGTTGTTTTAGGAGATTATCAAATGCCTGCGAAGTTTCGTTCATAGTGTGATTGTTCAATGAGTTTGGAAGGCCGCAAAATCAAACTTTGTGCTCCTTTGTGTTGAATGATTTACCTTTTCGGTGCAGCATCCCTGACTTTGAGAAAGCCATACCTCTCCGCAGGCGGTCAGGTGCACCCGAGAAGATGGCAGGGCCATCCTTTCGAACGACAGAAACGCCGATCTGCAGTTACCAAACAGCCAACGAAAGCGGGGAATGTGTAGTCTTGCAAAAAGTATACTTGTAAACGGCAAGCATATAAGCGCCCCTTTGGACAAGGCAGTGGGGACGTGCACAGTCGCAGTCCCGTGGTGCACCCTGGTTTCCGGTTAAATTGGAAGGCGTTCTGCATGATGAGAACGCCTGCTATGTGGCTCACTTGGGATGGCGGTTTCTGAGGATGTTTTATTGGGCATTAAAATTTTTCTTAGTACCCATTGGGTATTTGACCCATCGGGCAGATTAATAGACATCGTAGACAATATCGATATTCTCTTTTATCTCCAAAAGGAATATATTCTCCGTGACTTTCTCGATAAAAACGGCATTTCTTCCCAGAAAATTCTTCTTCGGAAATTGCTTCTGCTGGACATTCTAATATGCATTGACCGCATTTCTCACAAAATTGATTTCCCTTTATTGCAGGCCGAATGGTGAATTCTGCATCGGTTGCAAGTACGCGTAAGTGCACCCATGGTCCCCATTGGGGATGAAACAGACAAGCATTCGTACCAATGAATCCAAGACCCGCTGCCTGGGCAACAAATCGAAATTGAAGTCCACATTCTTCGGGATATTTTACAATCTCGGTATGATATCCAGAGCGTGTCAATTCTAATTTTATTTTTTTACATACTTCCTTTGAGTGATCATCTGCCTGGCAATATTCCGATCCCATTTCTTTTGCATACCATTCCCATTCATCTTTTCTGCTAATGTGATGTGCAAGAGTGATAGCGGTCCGCGCTTCAGGTATGTGAGTTGTGAAAAAAGATCGCTCCCTGGCCGGTAATTCGGATATGGGTACAGCAGCTAAGTGGCAGCAAGAGATATTAGTGATTATTTGTTCAATGTTTTTGAAGTTTTCCATATTCGATGTCCAACGGTTTGATTCACTTGCAAGGGGACGGGCTTGAAAAGTGTTCATGGAAAAGTATAAACCAAAAACAGGCGCCACGCCGGCGGGCTGCCACGGCCAGCCAGCTTGCCAGTAGCATTTCTGGAAAGACGCCTTCCCAATCAGGCGCCAAAGACAGGTCCTAAAACGGGACGAATCCCGCTGATCAAGTACGCTTTGTTGGGCTGTGTTACTTCATGGAGCAGCCGCACCCCTGAAACCAAGGCTGCCATACTGGAAACCTTCGTCATTTTCGAAATTACGACTTGCCACGCCGGTGCTGCGCCAACTCCCGTCCCATAACACTTTTTCTATCTTGAAGCTGGACCGGGTGGATTGCTGGCAGGGGAGATACGATAGTAAATTGCTGTTATACCAATCGTTCACCCATTCCCAAATGTTACCAGCCATACCATAGGCGCCATAGGGACTGGCTGCCAAAGGATAATCAGCAACGACATTCGTATCAGCCGGGCTGAAGCAATAAAGCCGAGTTCCATCGGGATGATTATTAATATAGTTTTCCAGTGTGCAGCCAGGGGGCTGAACGCCCCAAGGATAGGCGCGTGTACCACTGCTTCCTCAAGCAGCCTTCTCCCACTCAGATTCACTTGGCAAGCGCAACCTGCCCAAGTATAGTAGGAGTAGGCTTGGGATCATGACAGGATTACTGGACATGTCGCATAGATATGTGTTGAATAGCTTCAACCTGCATTTTAAGCAATTTGGTTTTATCGCTAACAATCAATGATATCGCACACCCGTGAGTTCTTCCGAGAGTGTCCAAAGCTTGGCGGCCGCAACCTGATCATGAGAACGATCACTGGACTGCACCTTTGTTGGATATCCTCCTAGCTCTTGCCAGCCACTGGGACCGTAATAATCACCTCCTTGCACCTCCGGTGCAGTGGCAGCGTACAGTGTTGGTAAGGCGCCCATCTTCGGCTTTTGGCCAATGAATGGGTTCAACACCCGCAGCAGCCACCAGTAAGCTTGAAGGTTGGTCACTGTCCAGCCGGGATGAGCTGCGACGGCGATGGTATCCAAGCCAGCATGTTCAAACCGCCTCTGAAGTTCGTATGTGAAGAGGAGATTGGCAAGCTTGCTCTGTGCATACGCTCCTTGACGATCGTAGTTCTGTTCTCCATTTGGATCATCAAAGTTGATTCTGCCAAAACGATGGCCCCCACTGCTGACCGTAACGACACGCGCCTGGGGGGTATTGATGATGGAGTCAAGCAGCAGACCGGTGAGGGCAAAATGCCCCAGGTGATTGGTCCCAAAGTGCAATTCAAAACCATCGACCGTTTTCCCAAATGGGACAGCCATGATCCCGGCATTGTTAATGAGAATATCCAGTCGACCACAGTGGCGGCGCGTGAATTCGTCGGCCAGACGATGCACGGAAGCCAGATTAGATAGGTCAAGCTGCATCCATTCAGCCTTTGCTGCCGGATATTCTTGAACAATCTGCCAAACAGCCGCTTCTCCTTTATCCTTATTGCGGCATGCGAGAATTACCCTGGCATGCCTGCCTGCCAATGCGCGTGCTATTTCATAACCAATACCACTGTTGGCTCCGGTTACAATGGCAATTTTGCCAGTCAGGTCAGGTATATTCTCAGCGGTCCAATTTAATGTCATGATCTTCCTCATTGTTCATCCTTGTTAATGCGCTATTGCGGTAGGTCTGCAGTTACCCGACCGGCCCCGCACACATCCTGGCGTGAAATACTCGCATCCGTAAAGGCATGAAGCGAGACCGGGAACAAACAGCCTTCTTTCATGTCTTGGGCGGTGTACGATATGGGCTTCACAACGCCGAATTGAGACCAGCGTTGATTGAACCCATCCCAAGGTTACTTAACCACTACCGGCGGTCATGCCTCTAACCGACCTTAGCGGCCACGTTCAGCACTGCAGCACTCGGTACGAATGGCGGGTTAGGCCTTGTTCGACAGGGACTTTCACCCTGAGAGAAACGTCATGTTTCGCCTGGCGTACGAACGGTGTACAGAAGCGGCGGCGGGGAGGAGCATGGACTCGCCATCGAAACGGCTCTGCCCTCCGCTTCTTGCATTGTTGGGCGGCAATGATTGAGAGCAACAAACCTTTCTGCTCCAAGACCTTACTTGCTTTGCAGGTGCCTGAATATCCCTGCCAGTAGATTTATCCTTGGCACGGTTTCCATATAGCGCTTGTATGCGTTACCGAACTTAGTGATGTTTTGCTGTTCGCCTTGTAGTATGAACCAATAGACAACGGCGATGTTACCAAATGAAATCAAAAGTATGAGCCAATGCGGGTGGAAGAAGAAGTATGAGAGGAAACATAGTATAGCGCCCAGGTACATCGGATGGCGAACTATTCCATAGATCCCTCGCACAATAAGACCTGCACCTTGATTTCTGACAAGTACAGCGATAGAAAGTACAACCAAACCAATGCCAAAACCAAGGAGCATCCACCCGAAATATCTCAGAGGGCGTAAATAATCGGGAACATCAAGCCTGGATACAAGATAAATGAACAAGGCAATGGAGAAACCATTGACAATATAACCAATTGTGTCCTTTGTCTTCTGTTTCATCTTCATACCCATTTATTGGAAAGTCTGAGGATCGGGTATCGATATCACGCTGCATCCCAACGATGAGCGGTACCCGCTGGTGGGTGGGGCGAGGAAACACCGTATTGCCGGAACCAGCTTGAAGCCACACAAACTGCCTGAAAACGCGCCGATGACAACAGCCCGTATGCGCAGGAGCCGGATGAGGTGAAAGTCTCATGTCCGGTTCGGGAGTGGCGGTGGGGCAGTCACCCGCCCCACCGCCCATAAATAGCCCGCTTTGATACGAAGCGATTGTTTTAGGCTTCATTGACTGTAAGAGGTTTTGGTTGCTTTCCGTCAATATCACTAAACCCATATTCTTTTGCGACTTCCGCTGCTACTAAGATTTGACCCGATTTTTTCATAACGTCTGGATCAGCAGCGAGCGCAGTAATCGCTCGTCCAATGAATTGCGGAGATTCTGAATTAGACAGATCGAAGAAGTCAGCGGACTTCATCACGCTTTC
>JAFGMV010000124.1 GCA_016927315.1 Anaerolineales bacterium
CATCTCCTTTACAATTCACCCTTCTGCGTGAATACCAAAGGTTATTCGCAATCCCAATCATTTTATATCAGTTTCCAAATAACATGACATGCCACCGAGATAATTATTTCAATCCCGTTAGCTTTGTTGTTGAACGCTGCCTAACCAAACGAATTGCAACATTCTGCTTGTTTTGGCGTATATATATTGGGAACATTCTTATTCAAGTGTTCGTTGGTAAGCAAATATCGCTTCATCGAACAATTCATTTGACCGAATGACTTTATTACGATTTTAAGGAGCATAGGATGGAAAAGACACCACATCGCGCCAGTATCATTTTAGGGACCCTGCTCCTGGCTGCAGGTATTCTTACTCTAGTGGGACAAATTATTAGCCCAGCCGGCAGATTTCTCTGGCCGGTCATCATCGTAGGCATTGGTCTGGCATTTTTTGTAGGCATGCTCATCACTGGACGATCGTTCGGCGCGCTAGCAATCCCCGGTAGCATCATCACAGGGATAGGTCTACTGCTTCTCTTGCAGAATTTCTTTGGTCTTTGGGAAACCTGGTCCTATACCTGGGCGCTAGTTATCAGTCTGGCAGGTGTCGGGCTGGTTATTTATGGATACTGGAGTAATCTGCCTGAGCTAAAGCGCAGCGGTTGGAGAATCGCCAGAACAGGGCTGACCCTCTTCATCATTTTCGGCCTGATTTTTGAGTTCATCTTCGCTGCAAGTGGAATATCAGCCCGTATTGGAGGATTATTCTGGCCACTCGTGCTCGTCTTTCTTGGACTCGGGATGATTTTCTCTCGCTCTTATCGTCTGATACGCAACCGCGAAGAAGATCGCCAGTCCGATCTCAATCTCTTCTGGCCCGTCCTTTTCATCGGCGCCGGAATCCTCTGGTATCTGGTTCAACAAGGCGCACTGGCAACTACAGATCTATCTGTACTGATCAGCCTCTGGCCAGTGCTGCTCGTCGCGGCTGGGGTCAATCTCCTACTCGGACAACGGCTGCAGTGGATCAACCTCCTGTTGGGCGTTGTTGTTGTGGCTGGTATGTTCTACGTCATTTACAACGACGACCGGCTTGGTTTGACCGCTCAAATGCCCTGGAGTATCCTCGGCGTCAATATCAGCGACAACCAGCCAGTCACCGAATGGATTGCCGGCTCCGGAGTCATGGCCGAGGAAACCAGAACCGTCGAAGATTTCAACCGGATAGCACTGAACAGCACTGGTGAGCTAATCATCACCCAGGCCAGCCGGCCTGCGTTGGTCATCGAAGCCGAAGATAACCTTTTACCTTACCTTGTTACAGAAGTCAGCGGAGGGCAACTGGTCATTAAAACGAAACCGGCCGTTGGGTTTTCAACTACCCGGCCAATCCGTTATCACTTAACTGTGGTTGATTTGAAATCCGTCAACATATCCGGAGCCGGTTCGCTTCACGCCGACTCCTTTGAGGGACAGGATTTACACATAAGCCTGTCTGGGGTTGGCGATGTTTTTCTTGACAATATCCAGGTCGATTCATTTGACATCAATATCAGCGGCTCGGGCAATGTGAAAGTAAAGGGATCAACCCATGATCTTGATGTGAAAATCAGCGGCGCTGGTGGCTTTTCGGGCCCCGAATTCGCCTCCGAGGAAGCCAAAATTGAAATATCCGGTGTGGGCCGTGCTATCGTATGGGCTACCACGCGCCTGGAAACTCGGATATCAGGGTTGGGCGGCGTGAATTATTATGGCAGTCCGCAGGTTATTCAAAAGACAGCCGGGATCGGAAACGTACAGAAATTAGGAGACAAATAGTCTGACCTCAAAATTCTTCCGCAGTAACCCGCATGGTCTAACCACAGGTTACTGCGGAAAGATTTTATCAGTCAACCTCTATCATCACCTTCATACTCTGGCCGCCTAACCGCTCGATTGTCTCGTAAGCATTCAGGTAGTCGCGGAAAGGGAACCGGTGTGTGATCATCGGTCCAAGACATAGCTTACCCGCCGCCACCAGCTCAATTGCCCGTCGGTAATCCTTCTCCCGGTACATCAGCGTACCCACCAGGCTTAGTTCACGGTCCTGGACCAACCCCAGGTCAACCTCCGGTTTCTGGCCAAAGACACCCACCACGACGATCGTGCTGCCTTTGCGCGCGTTTGCCACCGCCTGGGTGATTGTATTCTGCACGCCCACGCATTCCAGGATCAGATCAGCCTTATCAGGTCCAAAATGCTCCAGGATGGCCTGGCCTAAATCCACCTTCATAGTATTGATCGCCAGTTCGACCCCGCACTGACGCACCTTCTCCAGTTTATACTCGCTCACATCGGTGATCATCACCTGCGCTGCACCCGAAGCCTGCGCCACCTGCGCTACCAGGTTTCCGATTGTTCCAGCTCCCAACACAATAACTTTATGCCCCACCACGCTTCCCACTCGCGAAAGAGCATGGACAGCCACAGATATCGGTTCCACCATAGCGGCCTCATCGACTGAAACGGTCGGGGGCAGTTTCAAAACCATATCCGCTTTCACCGGGAAGTATTCCTGCGCCGCGCCGCTGGTCTGAAAGCCCATCACCTTCAAATTGTCACAAATATGGTACATTCCATGCCTGCAAGGATAGCATTCTCCACAAGTAACTTGTGGCATAAACACCACCAGGTCGCCTGGCACAAAGCCGCTCACCCCTTCGCCAACTTCAGCAATCACGCCCGACACTTCGTGCCCCTGCACAACCGGATAACCGGTATAGGGATGCAAGCCATGATATACGTGGATATCCGAACCGCACACACCAATTCGCTTGATTTGGATCAAAACCTCGCCATTTCTTGCTTGCGGGCGCTCGATCTCATTAAATTCAATTTTTCCCGGTTGGGTCATCACAGCTTGAAGCATAATCAATCTCCTGTAGTATCATCATGACGCAATTTTGCGTAACGCTCAATCTTGTTTTAGACTTTCAAACCAGTTGACATCGTCAGCGGTTTTGGCGTAAATCGGTGTAGCCCGAATACCTTATTTTAACATGATGCCTTGCAGGGAATCCATTGATACTCCTGAACAATCTAGCCAAGACAATCTCTCTCGACGGTCACTGGGTATTTTCAGTGGATCGATTATCTGGTGCAGCCAGGTTGATCACAGAAAACAAAATATTAAGAAAAAGACCAGAGCTGATTTGGCCCTGGTCTTTATTTTATCTTCAGGATGAGACTAAGATTTACCCCGCATGCGTGGATCCAAAACATCCCGCATCGCGTCCCCCACCAGGTTCCAGCCCATCACAAACAATACCAGAATCAGGCCAGGCCAGACCACAATATACCAGTAGTTCTGCAAGCTGGTGATCCAGTTGCGCGAGAAGCTCAGGATCTGCCCCCAATCGGCATAACCCACCTGTGTTCCGATACCCAGGAAGGAGAGCGCCGCGAAGCTAAGCACCACATCGCCGATGGCGAGCGATGCCAGCACCAGAGTCGGGAAAATTGCATTTGGTAAAACGTGCCGGAAGAGGATCCGGCTCGGACGGACGCCTACCACCCGGGCCGCCAGGACGAAATCACGCTCCTTGACCGAAAGAATGTCACCCCGGATAATACGCGCATATCCCATCCAGCCAAATGAAATTAATGCGATTATCGAAGGAATCAGGCTTTTCCCAATAACCGGCGTCAGCACCGCCGCCATAATCAGCGCCATTAGAATAAATGGCAGGGTCATAAAGATATCGACAATCCGCATGATGATATTATCGACAATCCCACCATAATACGCTGAAATCGACCCAACGATGATGCCGATCAAAAAGGTGGAAATGACAACAATAAAGCCTGTCCGAAAAGCCGTCCGGGTACCCCAAACCATGCCATAGAAAATGTCATATTGCCCTTGAGCAGTACCTAAAATGTGGACCCACTCTTCTTTTCCGGTCACAGCTTTGTACCAGAAGGGAATTTCCGGCTTGTTGCGTTTCCATTCACTCCCCATTGGCTTGGGTTCGCCGCTGAATCCATCCCGGGGAATTTTATACGGATCGTTTCCAACCGGCGGGGCAATCACCGGGGCAAAAACAGCAACGAGGATGAAGAAACCAATCAAAACAAAACCAATGATTGAAGCAGGCGTTTTCAACAGGCCAGTAACAATCCGGTAATTCTCTGGACCAAGAAACCGCTCGACCCTGCCAATCTTCCGCTCTGGCAGTGCCTCTCGAAGTAAAGTATTGTCGCCGGTTGGGGCAGATGCTGCTGTCATTTTATTCCTCCTCAGGACAGGCGGACGCGGGGGTCGATGAATCCATACAAAACATCGACAATCAGGTTGGCCACGATCAGGATCAAACCATTGAACACCGCGAACCCTAAAACTGTCACAACATCCAGGTTAGAGGCTGCATTCGCAGCAGCCTGCCCAATCCCGGGATAATTAAACACCGTCTCGGTGATCACTACGCCCCCCAACAGCCCCACGACACTAAACCCGGCCAGTGTGGTGATCGAAATCATTGCATTCGGGCGGGCATGTTTGTTAATGACATCCTTTTCCTTCAAGCCTTTCGCGCGCGCTGTGGTTACATAGTCCATCCGCAGTGTTTCCAGCATTGAAGAACGCGTTACCCGGACAAAAGTAGCCCAGTTTATGTAAGACAGAGTCAAAATCGGTAGAAACATATGCCGCATTGCATCCAGAAAGACGTCCAATCGACCATTTAGCAAAGCATCAATCGTGAGCAATTTGGTGTACTGCGTAAATTGTCCAGAGAAAATGAGCTGGCTCACCCAATCAGACATCTTGCCAGGTGGAAACCACTGCCAATTCGCATAAAAAATAATCAAAACCAACAAACCAAACACAAAGGTTGGGAAGGAGGTTCCAATAATGCTAAAAACCCGGGCCGCCTGATCAATCCATCCGTTTTGGTGAACGGCTGCCTGCACGCCTAACCAGATACCCACTGCCAGCATAGGAAATACTGCCCACAATGCCAGATCCAGGGTATTGGGAAAGCGATTTTTAATGATGTCGATCACAGGCTGTGAAGCTGTGCGGGAGTACCCAAAATCGCCGTACAGAACACCGCCCTCTCGGTTGCCTGACCCCGGGTCTTTAACGCCGACCAACCAACGCCAATACTGTTCGTAAACCGGGCGGTCTAACCCATACTTGCGGATAATCCCCTGGATCTGCTTATCATTTTTTGGAAAATCTCTCACATACAAAGCAGACCGCTCAACAGGTCCTAAAAATTGAAGCATGCCAAAAATAATCAACGTGACGCCAAATAGTAATATTGGGACCAGTAATAAGCGTCGAATAATATAGGTTGCCATGGACTACCTCAAGTGCGAATTTCTGTTTGGAATGGATGGAAGAAAAGCATATTCCCATCCATTCCAAACAACGAAACATGTTGGGAGCATGCGGGAACCATTCCTGGCCCCCGCATGCAGACACTTACACGAACGTCACTCGATCAAGAAGTTGAACAGGATCACATCCTGCGAGAGGCCAGGGCGCCCAAAGTACAGGCGCAGCGGCATATCATTGCCGGTGTCACAGGCAGTGAACCGATCAATACCCAGCTGGGTCGTATCGATCGCGCAAACCGGAACCGATTCCATGTAGGTGTTAGTCTCGGGATCATA
>JAFGMV010000020.1 GCA_016927315.1 Anaerolineales bacterium
AGGGCGCAGGACAAGTATAGGTTATAAAAACAGCGTCCCGAAGGTTAAACAGCAGGGTAAATGGCCTGGCTGAAAACCTTCGGGACGTTTATTTCTGTTTATGATTCAGTCTACTTTCGGCTTGTCGATCACTTCAGCCGCTGCCGGAACCAGGTTCTTCCCGGTGATCTGCCACCACAGGATACCGCCCAGCGCTCCCATCCCGGCCATCAGGAAAACATCTAAAATCCCAAGACAAATTCCGCCTCCCACAACCCCTACCCAATAGCCAACCTCACCTGCCGGTCCTCCGGATGGAAGCCCCAAACTACGCGTCAACTCCATGACGCCTTCCGGTCCCATCATAATACTATTGATCGCGGCGCCGATCAACTGTCCAATCAAGGCGCCTGCCCCTCCTATGGCGCCGGCAATGGCACCATTCTTGGTGCTGGTGTCTTTATCCCCGGGTTTGCCAAATACCCCCGCCAAAAAGCCCGCTCCGATCCCCAGGAATGGGGCCAGACAGACCAAAACCAGGCATGGCGAAATCAATACCACACCGATGCTCAAAACCAGCGCCACCCCACCAACGATCAATCCCGATTTATACATCGTTCCTCCTTGTTTCTATGCTTTTTTATTGCTTATCAATTATTATAACCATTCCCTCACCGCAACCATCTCCCAGGCGCCCCCGGTGGGAATAATCAAGGGAAATCGAAGTAAAGGTTGAGCGAGGGCGTCGTTAGGCGCCAATTACAACTCGCAATAGCGCTCGATCTGTTTGCCTATCACCGACAGGCTGTCTTCCCAGAACTTGCGGGTACGGATATCGATCCCGAAGCGGGCTGCCAGGTCGGCTGCTGAAGCCTCGCCGGTGGAAGCCAGCAAGTTCTTGTAATCGGGCACAAACGCGGCGCCGCGCTGCTGGTAGATGGCATACAGACCGGCGCCAAACAACAGGCCAAAGGCATAAGGGAAGTTATAAAAAGAAAGACCATGGTAATAGTAATGCGGCTTCCAGGTCCACATATACTTCTGCAGGTAATGCTCATCCAGGCCATCCCCATAGGTCTCTTTCTGGGCGCGCTCCATGATCTCACACAGGTCATCGGCAGAGAGCTCGGCTTCCGCCCGGCGCTCGAAGACTTCTTTCTCGAACAGGTAGCGTGAGTAGATATCCACAATCACCTGAGAGGAACCGATCAGGGAGGTCTCCAGGATGGCCAGTTCCTCCTGCGGATCGGAGGCCTGCTCCAGAACGGCCTGCATGACAATCGTTTCGCAGGTGATGGAGGCCGTCTCGGCCAGGGTCATGGGAGTATCCTGCTGCAGGATGGTCTTGCCGGCCTGGAACGCACACTCATTATGGAAGGCGTGTCCCAGTTCATGGGCAATCGTGCTGATCTGGTCCAGTGAACCATCAAAATTGCTCAGGATGCGAGACTCCTTTACCGCCGGCACTTCCATGCAGAAAGCCCCGCCGCGCTTTCCTTCCCGCTGTTCGGCATCGATCCAGTTGTTATCGAAGGCGCGCCTGGCAAAGTCAGATAACTCTGGTGAGAACTTCTCGAAGTTCTCCAGGATGAAGTCCCTGGCCTGTCCAAAGGTATACTCGCTGCCGGCTTTGCCGGTTGGAGCAAAGATATTCCACCAGGGCAGCTTCTCCTGACCAAAGCGCCTGGCCTTGGCCTTGAAATATTTCCTGAACATCGGGAGCGAATCTTTCATAGCCCCCAACATGGTCTCCAGGGAAGTCCGGTCCATGCGGGCACTGTCGACGGCGCTGTGGACCGCATCTTCACGGCCGCGGCGCTCATTCAAGGTGTTAACCGCCCCTTTGACACCGTTCATACAGGCCGCCAGCGTCTCTTCAATCGACTTCCAGGCTTCCAGCTCCGCTTCATAACCGCGCCGGCGGACAGCCTCATCCGGATGGGCACGCAGGTTGACCAGCGCCGGTGAGGGCAGTTGCTGCACTTCACCATCCAGTTCGAATTCAACCGTCAACTGTGAAGTAACCGTCCCCTGCAGCTTGTTCCAGGCATTAGCCCCGGAGAGGGTCAAATCTGCCGCCAGGGACTCTTCCGCCGGACTCATCATATATTTACTCTGCTCGGCGGTCTCCTGCAGCATGAAGGCGTGCGCCTGTGTGCTGGGGTTGAGAGGGATAATCTCGTCCAGCCGGGCAGCGATCATCCCTACCCAGGCTTTAAAGCGGGTCCTGAGCTTCTGCAAGCGCACATCCACCTGCTCCAGCTCGGATAACTTGCGTTTGGCGGTCGTGTTGTGCGAATCGGTGGAGACAAAAGAGTAGATATACACTTCCAGGGTGACCGACAATTCCATCGTTTGGTTGAAACGGTCGATCGCCTGTCCGGCAATTTCCGCCAGTCGGGCGGCCGGTTGGCCAGCATCGGCTGCATTAACCTGTTCTGCAAAGAAAGTCTCGAATTCAGTGATCTGGTCCTGGAGGTTTAAAAAATCCCTGCTGAAGGCATCCGAGTCCAGAGCCGGATACACATTCGACAGGTCCCAGCGGAGAGGGGTACTGCTCATAAAAACTCCTTTTTTTGTTGTGAAGGTAAATTCAGTATACTCGAAACAGGTCTTTTTCAAAGTCACTTGCCCGATAGAAAGTGCACTATACTGTTGTAGATTTTACCGCAGCAATGGAATCCTCGGAGCAGCCTCCCGGAGGTTGGTCTACCCGGTAGAGAGTCTGATAGAAACCCTTCGGGACGTTCGGACCTGGTAATTATACAGATTTTTGTACACCTCCCGATAGATATCTACGAAATCCGTGATGCCCTGCAACCTTGCTTGCTTTTTCACCTGAAACCGAATAAAATCTTTTCAGGATGACTGCAGAAACGATCCGTATCTTCCTGGTTGGTTGTTTGGTATCCATGTATGGACTGTCGTTGTGCTACCTGCGGCAGCGCAGAATGACATGGTCTGCATATGCGTTCTGGGGGATCTTTGCCTTGTTGATCCCGGCACTGGGCCCATTCCTGGTCATCCTGCTGCAGCCGGGCCGCCCGACCACCCAAAAAGGGAGTTAATATGAAACAAGATCGCTTCCTGATCGGCATACTGGCCGGCATTGGCCTGCTGGTTATTCTGTCTTTGGTAGTCTTCTTTACCCGCCATAACAACCAGACCTACCAGGCCGATGATACCCCCGAAGGGGTGGTTCACAACTATGTGCTGGCTCTCATCCGGGATGATTACGAAAAAGCCTATACCTACCTGGCCGACAAAGAAGGCAAACCCTCATTGGACGGCTTTATTGCCGATCTCTATACCCCATCCGATATTGGCGTGGATATCGGCCGGACCAGGATCAATGGGGACATTGCCACGGTTGAGATAACGATTGTCAATAATTCCGGCGATCCCCTGTCGGGGCGATGGACCTATGAGGATCAAGCCACACTCGTCAGACAGGCAAACGGCTGGAAACTGACTTCCATGCATTATGATTTCTGGGGGTATCACTGGTATCAGGACGCATCCAAATAAAGAAAGGTTTGCACATGCGCACAATTCGAAGGCTTTACTTTTACCTGGTAACCTTCATCAGCCTGGAAGTCGTTCTTTGGGGAACGATCAACCTGTTGCGGTTCGTATTCAACACCCTGATCCGGAACGATGCAGAGATGCTCTCGGGGGCTTTATCCCTGATCCTGGTCGGTATCCCCATCTTCCTGATCCATTGGCTTTGGGCGCAAAATGCTGCCTCCAGGGATGAAGAAGAACTGACCGCCGCACTGCGGGCGGTTTTCTTCTACGGGATCCTGCTGGCCACGCTTGTCCCCATCACGACCAACCTGCTGGCACTGATCGACCGGACGTTTATCGTCAGCACACAGATGCCCGCCAGCCGGGCGTTTCTGGGTGGACAGCAGACCTGGATCGATAACCTGATCGCAATCGTGATCAACCTGCTGGCCGCCGCTTATTTCTGGCGCATCCTGCAGGGAACCTGGAGCAAGCTGCCCGACAGGGAAAATTACAGCAATACCCGCCGCCTGTACCGCTACTTGTGGGTCTTGTACAGCCTGCTGATGGTCATCTTCGGGATTCAACAGGTGCTGCGGTTTACTTTTTATATCCCCGTCAACCTTATCGGCGGTGGGATAGAAAGGGATACCCTGATCAATGGTTTGGCCCTGTTGTTCGTTGGAACGCCTATCTGGGCGTATTCCTGGAAGGTCTGCCAGGATGCGCGCGGAGAGCCCGCCGAACTGCATTCAAAACTGCGCCTGACCATCCTCTATATCCTGGCCTTGAGCGGTGTCGTTACAGTGCTGTCAACCACTGGCCTGGCATTGAGCTTGCTGATGCGCTGGTTGTTTGGCGAGACCATGCGCTTTTCAGAATTCATCAACCGGATTGGCGGCCCGATCTCCCTGGGTGTCCCGCTGGGGATGGTCTGGGCCTATTATGGCCACTGGCTCAACCGCCAGATTGATTCTGAACCCGACTTAACCCACCAGGACGGGATGCGCCGTCTATACCGCTATCTGCTGGCTGTCATAGGTCTGGGGGCGACCCTCACCGGGATCATCTTCCTGGTTTCGTTCTTTATCGATTTCCTGGTTGCGACAGACATCCTGTGGGGAGATAAATTGCGTTCACGGCTGGCCGGTTCTCTGGCAACGCTGCTGGTTGGTATGCCGCTGTGGCTTGGAAATTGGCCCCCTCTCCAGGCTCAAGCCTTGCTTGAAGAGGAGACCGGGGAACATGCCCGCCGCTCCGTGGTTCGAAAAACATATCTATACTTCATCTTATTTGCCGCTGTGATCGGAGGCATGAGTTCTGCTGGCTACCTGATCTACCAGCTGCTGAATACCCTCCTGGGTGGAAATGCTTTTGAACTCGCAACTGTTCTGAATTCCCTGCAGATCATGCTCCTGTTCATTGTACTGTTGAGCTATCATCTTGGTATTCTCAGTCAGGATGGCCGCTCTGTTTCCGAAAAATTGATTGCCAGGCAGTCTGCCTACCCGGTAATGATGATTGACCCGCAAGAAGGAACCTTTGGTAAATCACTCCTTGCGACATTGAATAAACAAATTCCCGGTGTAAAGGTAAGCCTCTGGTCCGGAAAGGGCAAGGCGCCCAAGGGCTCTTTCCAGGCGGTCATCCTGCTCTCAACGGTGATCCTGTCGCCCTCAAAGGCAGTCGCCAGCTGGCTGGAGGCCTTTGAGGGTCACAAGCTGGTACTGCCCGTCAGTACCCGCGGCTGGATATGGATTGGCAGTACCAATCAGGTCAGCCCACGAACAATCAAACAGACTGTCCAGGCAGTTCAGCAGCTCTCGGAAGGGCAGGAGATCCGTCTTTCTGCCGGAACACCTGCCTGGGTGATCGTGGCTTACGTCTTTGCAGCCATCTTTGTTCTGCAGATCGTGCTGGCAATCGTTGTTTCTCTGGTAGGCATTTTCATCGATTAGAAAGACCAGGCAAAATAACAGCCGGTGACAACGCCGAAAAGATCACGGGATCGCTGCTTTATTCACTTTCGGGTATCAAACAGCCAAACAACATACGCTGCCGGTCATCCAGCAGTAAACCGCCGCCCGGTCTCCCCGGACGAAATTTCACACAGATAGCAAAACCCTGGAATGCTGAGCGTACCTTTTCACAATCCGCCCGCCGGCGGTTTTGTTCCACTTGGCGGAAACGCTCGAATGCATCTCAGTAATGTAACCAGAATACGCATAAATTGTCAGACACTTGGGGGTCAGGAAACTAGGGAAGCCCCGCTTCGCACACACTGGGCGTCAGGGGAACCCATCTGGAGGTCCTTTTCCCCGTGTAAGAAGCATCGCCGCCCATTCAGGATTCACGGCAGCCTATGCAACCCTGTTGCTTTTTTGACTTTCTCAGGATATACTTTTTTATGATACAACGCGGAGGATCAAGATATGAAAGTCACCATACTGCAAGAGAACCTGGCACATGGTTTGGGCATTGTCTCTCGGGCGGTTTCACCCCGCAGCACTCTGCCTGTTCTGTCAAATGTATTGCTTGCCACGGATGAAGGGCGTCTGCGTCTTTCTGCCACCAATCTGGAACTGGGGATTACCTGCTGGATAGGGGCGCGTATTGAAGAAGATGGCTCAACCACTGTACCATCACGCACATTCTCCGATCTGGTCAATACTCTCCCCGGGGAGCAGGTAAAACTGAGTCTCGACACAAGTACACAGACACTCAATGTGCGCTGCGGATCCTCCAATACAGACATTAAATGTATCGACGCACAGGAATTCCCTCCGCTGCCTGTGCCTGAGATGGACGGAATTATTCAACTCAACGTGGTCGACTTTAAAGAAATGATCCAACAGGTAGCCTTTGCGGCTTCTACGGATGAGGCCCGCCCGGTATTGATGGGTGTGCTGATGACCGTCGAGGGAGACCAATTGACCATGGCCGCAGCAGATGGCTTCCGGTTATCTGTTCGAAAAGCCACACTGTCTTCACCTGCAGCAGAGCCGGTCAGCATTGTTGTCCCGGCCCGAGCCTTGACCGAACTGGCGCGCGTCGCCGGAGACGGTGATGAAATGGTCACCATGAGTATTCCCAAAGGCCGGGGCCAGGTTATCTTCCGCGTAAAGGATATTGAACTGGTCTCACAGTTGATCGATGGCTCCTTCCCCGATTACAACCAGATCATCCCGCGCTCACACAAATCCCGCACCCTGGTATCTACTGCGGCCCTGTTGAAAGCCTGCAAGCAGGCAGAAATCTTTGCCCGTGAAGGCTCGAATGTGGCCCGCCTGGATATCAAAGCTGCTAACGGTGAAATGGAACCCAGCGAACTCGAGATCTCAGCTCAATCCGAAGAGACAGGATCGAATGAAACCATCGTCGAAGCCTCGGTCGACGGGATCGGGCTGCTGATCGCTTTCAATGTCAAGTTCATGCGTGAAATGCTGGAAGTGGTCAAATCACCGAATGTAGCACTGGAAACCACCGCACCCAATGCGCCAGGGGTCATCCGACCAGTGGGCGACGAAGATTTTATCCATGTCATCATGCCCATGCACCTGGGTTAATCACTCAGACTCTCTTCGGGGCGTAGGACACCTGCGCCCCGAATCTATTTAACCATGACACTGCCCTCCTCAGACCGCATCCTGAACATTTACCTGACCCTCAACCAGTATCCGATCCTGAGTGGTCGTATTCGGGCGCGCATGCGCCGAGAATTGTTCAAACGCGGGATTATCAGCAGTGAAAAGTTCGAAACCGAGGTACGCCAAAAGGCCATACAATCACAGGAACGCGAAGGGGTCCATGATCCGGATAACCAGGAAACCACTGATGTATGGGAGCTGCGCCTGCAGCGCATCACCGCCTCGCTGACCGATTTCTATTTTGCCTACAACCTGCCGTATGAGGAGTTTGAACATATCATCCGTGAAGTGTTAAGTGAACGCGGTTCAGACGATACTGATTTCGTCTGGTTCAATCCTGAATTGGCGCCCCACGATATGCTCTTTGAACAGGCAGAAAATATCGAGAGCATGCCTCTCGATAAACGCGTGCTGTATGATGCCCGCATTCAAGAGATCAAAGCCGTTCTGCTGCGTACCATGGTCAGTGACCAGCTTTCTTACTTAAAGCTGGCCCGCCAGTGGTTTACGATCGATGACTTGAAAGAAATTCGAAAACGCAAGATCGGCAATGGCAAGATCGGCGGCAAAGCCGCCGGCATGCTGTTGGCCATGCGCATCCTGAGAGAAAACCTGCCGGAAGAACTGCGCGGAAAGTTCGAAATCCCGACCTCCTACTTTCTGGGATCAGATGTTTTCTACTCCTTCATGTCCATGAATGGACTGATGCACTGGAATGACCAGAAATATAAATCCGAGGAAGAGATGCGTTCTGATTTCCCCAAGATCAGGCTGGAATTTTCAAAGGGGCAGTTTCCTCCGGAGATCATTGACCGCCTGAGAGAAGTGATTGAGGAAGCAGGCAACCGCCCATTGATCGTTCGCTCTTCCAGTTTACTGGAAGACAACTTTGGAACCTCTTTTGCAGGAATGTACGAAAGCATCTTTTGTCCAAATCAGGGACAATCCGAACAAAACCTGTTCGAACTGATCCAGGCCATCATCACGGTATATTCAAGCGCCACAAACCCCAATGTTTTGCTCTACCGGCGTCACAAAGGTCTCATCGATTATGATGAACGCATTGCAATCCTGATCCAATTTGTTGAAGGAGAACGCTTCAACAAATACTACCTGCCCCACGGTGCGGGGGTGGCCTTCAGTCGAAACCTGTATCGCTGGTCACCGCAAATTCGTAAGGAAGATGGTTTTTTGCGCCTGGTTTGGGGGTTTGGAACCCGCGCCGTTGATTCAACAGGAAACGACTATCCCCGCCTGGTTGCCCTCAGCCATCCCGACCTGCATCCGGCCGCCGAAGTCAAAGCCATCCGGCGTTATTCTCAACACCTGGTAGATTTGATCGATCTCGAAGAAAACACCTTTAAAACCGTTGCTTTACAGGAAATCATTAATCCTCACTACTCACCGATCCGCTACATTGCACAAGTGGACCAGGATGGGTATCTGGCCCCCATACGCACAAACCGGGTCGACAAGGATAGTATGGTGGTCACTTTTGACCAACTGCTCAAACGCACAGATTTTGCCGATAGTATGCGAATCATGCTGGACTTATTGGAAACACATTATGAAGCGCCAGTCGACACCGAATTTACCATTCACATCGCAAATCCACAAGAGACAAAGCCTGAAATCCGGATTTCGATACTGCAGTGCCGCCCCCAGAGCCAGTTGCAGGCCGCAGAAGAGGCTCGCTTTCCTGAAGACCTGGACGAAAAGGATATCATCCTTTCCACACGACGAATGGTCCCCCAGGGGGTTGTACCGGAGATCAACTATGTCTTGTTCGTTCCCCCCGAAGACTACTTCTCCCTGGCATCTCAGGCGGAACGCAATAAACTTGAAAAGGCTATCGGGAACTTGAACGGAGCCCTGGATGGGCAGCTTTATATCGCAGTTGGCCCTGGACGCTGGGGAACTTCATCCCCCGATCTGGGGATCCACATCGGCTACGCTGATATTTACAATACACGCGCCCTGATCGAGCTTTCCGGCTCAGGGATCGGTTCTGCTCCCGAAGCGTCTTTCGGTACACACTTTTTCCAAGACCTGATAGAAGCCAACATCTATCCCCTGGCTGTCTATCTGGATGACGATGATGCAATCTTCAACCAATCTTTTTTTTACCAGAGTCCCAACTGCCTGGGTGATTGGATCAAGGCAGACGATGCACTGCTCAAGACCCTGCGTTTAATCGATGTCAATGCTTTCCGCCCTAACCATCACCTGAAACTGATCATGGATGATGACCAGGCAAAGGCGGCAATATTCCTGGTACCCAACAACTGAATTCGAATTTATTTTCCTAATTTAGGCAAAGAGATCTTGAAACAAGCGCCTTTGCCTTCCCCCTCACTTTCTGCCCAGATTTTTCCTCCCTGCGCTTCGATCAACCCTTTCGCAATCGTCAACCCGATACCCAGGCCGCCATAACTCCTGGTATTGGGTGTTTCAACCTGGAAAAAGTCTTTGAAGATGTTTTCCAATTCTTCAGGAGTAATTCCAATCCCTTCATCCTGCACCCATATCAGGCAAGTCTTATTTTCACTTTTTGCCCCTACAATAATCTTACCGCCATCAGGCGAGAACCGGACAGCGTTATTGAGAACATTGGCCAATGCAGCGCCCAACTTATCCGGATCCGTATTGATCAGGATCGGCTTTCTAGGAAGGTCAAATTCCAGTACCTGCGCTTTTGCATCAGCCATAGACTTTACATCCTTGCAGGCTTTTTCGAGGACCCTTTGGATTGCCATTACTTGTGCTTTATAAGTTAACTGATCGGCCTCGAGAAGGGTCAGGTTCCCCATGCCTTCCAGAAGGGTCCGCATCTGCATGGCTGCGTTCAGCACGTGTCTGGCATTCTCAGAAACATCCCCGCGTTTGTCTTCCCGCAGGAAGGTCGCATACCCTATCACGATCCCTAAGGGTGTGCGAAGCTCATGGGATGCCAGGGTCAGGAACTTGCTCTTCATCTGATCCGCACTGTTGGCGTTCTTGTAAGCATCTTTCAATTCCTGAACCAGGCGGGCATTATTGATGGCAACTGCGGCATGTGAAGCCAATACAGACAGCACTTCTTCGTCATCGCTGTTGAATTCCCCTTTTGGTTTATTGAGGGCTTCCAACACACCAATGACCTTACTCTGCATCTGCATCGGTACGCCCAGGAAATTCTTTGGCTTGAAATTGACATGTTTTGAGGCTGTCGGAAAGTGACGCGGATCCTTGGAGGCCTCATTGATCAGCAGCGGTTTGTTGCTGCGGAATATGGATCCTGCCAGACTGTTATCGAGCGGAACCGGAATTTCTGCCAGTTTTGCGGGGTCTGTGCCGGTTGAAGCAGCGAAATACAAATGCTTTTTAACTTCGTCATACAGCAAAATGGATGTCGCTTTACATTCCAACAGTTCGGCAGCCGCCTGGACGATCAACTCCAACAGGTCATTGAGATCCAGTGTCGAATTCAAAACAACACTGATCTCAACCAGCCGGTTCAGCTTCTGGGTGATTTTCCCCAGGGACTTTTCCTCGCGCGGGATCGTAGGAACTTTCATACTATATTCAGTTTAGTCTGAAAACCATTGTCTGGCAATCCCCACTTTGGAATAGAATGTTTGTTCTTTTTTCTGCTGTTTTGTTTAACTCTTTTCACCGGACAATAAAAAGCCAGGGCAAAGAATTCCCTGGCTTTCGATGGAAAACGTGTTTCGGCTCGTTAGGAAAGTTCAAGACCCTCTTTTTCTAAAGGTTGAAACGGCCGCTTTTTTATCCACATTGTCCAGACAACAAACAATAGCAAAGGTATCCATCCGGCGACACTGGACAACGTCCCGCCAAACGCCATATCCAGTCCCGGAACAAGAAACATGACCGGCAGCCCGGCAACTGCATTGATCGAACCGTGCCCCAAAGCAGCCGACCAGGGGCTGCGGGTGTTCAGATACAACCAGGAAAGGATAATCCCAGCCAAAACACAGAAAACGATCATCATGAAAATCCCCAGGATCGGATATCCAGGGTAGTTCAATCCCTGTACAACGGCCGGAGCATGCCAGAATCCCCAGATTACGCCGCTGAGCAGGATGGCTGGCCACTGGCCCAACGGCATCAATCGTGGAAGCAGGAACCCACGCCAACCCAACTCCTCTCCAAGCGCCAGGAGGCTGTTGAAAAACGGAGCAACGAGAACCGCACTCACAATTTGGATCGCCAGAATAAGGCGGATATCAAGCCGGTCAACGCCCGGAGCGTCTGCCATTGCTTCTCTTATCAAGGTAAAGTTCACATCAAAATGACCCGCACCAATGAGGATCGTTGTCAAGATCGTCAGCAGGCTCAACACCGGGAACAAGAACAGCGCCCATAAATAATACCGCTTTGGCCCCAGTGTATTCAACCGCAGTGCACTGAAAGGCCGTCCGCTGATCCGGTTGGCAACCATGGCTGCAATCCCGGGTCCCCACATCGCCAGCGCGAAGAAAACTGTCATTAGGATCTGCTTATTGATCTCGTCCTGCACAGGAAATACCACAGGGATCAGGAATAATGTCCAGGAAAACACAAAACTGATCACCACATACCAGATTAGGGGTTTTCGTTCAAATCCTTTTACTTTTGTTGGATTATTTTCTAACATGATAAACCTGAAAATGTTTCACGTGAAACTTATTTTTGATCTGCAAGTTCTTCTTTCCGGTACAGAACATAGGAATAACCCACCAGAAAGATCGTTGCTGCAAACAAGGGAACCATCAAAAACCACAATGCCAGCGCGCCAAAAAAGACACCCAAGACCGCAATGATACCTGCTGCAATAAAGAGTTTGGAACCCGCTTGATGGGTCTTGTCCCAAACCATATCACTGCTCAAAGTCCAGGGTGTACGGATTCCTATAAAAAAGTTGCGCTTGGCTTTCCCCATCATAATGCCGGCATAAATTAAAAATAGACCCAGCGCCGGTAGCATGGCCGTTCCCATATTGAAGCCTGCATAGCCAAGGTTCCAGGCCAGTGTCAGGGCATGCATGTAGAGCAAGAAGAGTATCAGCAGGAAAATAAAAGTATTGAAGTATTCACGGAACTGGACAATATTTTTTTTGAGCGGGTCGATCATTGGGATGACCAGAAAAAGAGCCAGCATACCAGCCGCCACGACCGGCATCAGGAAAACTCCCCAAAATCTTGAAATATAACCATCCACCTGACCACTGGCGTTCCAGTGCGAAGCCACTTGTCCTGGCATCTGACCCCAGGCCAGGAGACCGGCAGCCACAGCAATCCCTATCAAGATCAGGGATAGGACCAATGTTGTTTTTGTGTTCATCTTTATCTCCTTGTATTGCATGATAATAAAAAAGATACGCTCTCGCTCTGCTACCCAACCATCAGGGGGGAAGGTACAGCCAATCCAATTCCATCAAAGAAACCCGGCGCCCCTGTTTCTCTTGCCTTCCTAATGTTTCACGTGAAACATAAAACCACTGGCCAGCCAGCCTCATTCAAGCGTATTCCTTTCTCCGGCAGGTTATCCTGCGCCAGCGCTATCAGGCCGCTCAACCCGCCTAGATTCATCGTGTCGGCAGCGCTGCTGGGCACGATCACCAGGGAGTCATTTTCTTTCAAACCTTCAAAAAGCATGTTCATGGCTCTCAGGTGCAGGGCCGTGGGTTTGGTCTTGTAAGAATAGGAGAGGCCTCTGCAAAGGAGTCGGCAATCTGCTTTTCAGATTCACCCAGATTGACGCGTGCCTGCCGTTCTCTTTCCGCCTGAGCCTGACGAGACATGGCATCTTCCAATTCCTGCGGGATCACCACATCCCGGATCTCTACCGATTGGACAGTCACGCCCCAGAGGGTCGTACGTTCGTCAATCAACTTCTGCAAGTCCTCATCCATCCGGGCACGGCCGATCAAGATGCTGGCCAGGTCCATCTGGCCGATCACTTCCCGCAAGGCCGTCTGTGCTGCCCAGGTGATTGCCGCCTGGTAGTCTCCAACCTTCAGGGTAGCCTTTTCAGCATCCCACACCACCCAGAATAGAACCACATCCACATCGACCGGCACAGTCTATTTCGTCAGGGTCTTCTCTGCAGAGAACGGCGTGACCATCACCCGGTGATCGATCCAGGTCGGGACAGTATCCACTACCGGGATAATCCAGAATGGTCCAGGGCCAGCCCGTTGATGGAATTTCCCCAACCGCAGAACCACCACCTTTTCCCATTGCGCGGCTGCATTCAACGCAAACAGTATGTAGGCGCCTGCGGCTGTCCAGCCTGATACCCAGGCAGGCAGCCACAGCTCAGCCATCCGGATTTGATCGAAATAAAACGCTCCCAAGATTGCTGCGACCAGACAGACCGTAAAGATTGTGCCAGCAGTTCCTGAGATGTGCTGGTCATCGTTTTGTTTTTTGAATATTGATCCGATCTTTTCCTTGTTCTCCTTTATTGCTGTCACAACCTTTCTTTGTTAATGATCCGTCAGGTCTCTATGGTCTTTCCATTCATCGACCTGTTTCTGTAAACTCTTGGTAATTTCTTCCGGCTCAAAGCCCAACCGCAGGGTTTCCCTCAGGTAGCGCCAGGACAATGCTTCCAAAGTTTGCCGCCGCTGCTTCTCAGCTGCCTGCGGCGGCAGAGTATCCAGTATGTATGTGCCGCGTCCCTTTTGGGTCGAGATAATCCCGGATTCGTCCAGGAGACGGTACGCCCGCGCAACTGTATTGAAATTGACCCGCAGTTCAAACGCCAGAGCCCTTACAGTTGGAAGTTGCTCTCCAGGTTTCAAGCTGCCACCGATGACCTGCTGTTTGATCTGCTCTATGATTTGAATATAAATCGGTGTGTTTGAGCCCAGATCCAGCTGGATTTGTGAACTTAAGTCCTGGTTTCCGTTAATAGAGACCATCCTGTAAAAATTGAACTAATTGTATAATTGTACCAATTGTATACAAAAAAACCCTTTTGTCAAGAACAGCTAACGGGAAAATAGTCATCGCCTGAAGTACGGTAACAGGTGATGTGTATCTGGCTCGTCTGGAAAACCATTCTGACTCCCGTCCGTATCCTGTACTGATCCTGTACTGATCCTGTACTGATCCTGTACTGATCCTGTAGTCACCCGCTGTCAATCTTCTTGTTTTCCTCTATAATACAGGTCCATCCCATACCTGATGCATTCAAAAAACAAAGCTCTACCACAATCTATACTGGACTCACTTCATGAGCGTGGTAGAATCGAAGTCCAAGGATTACCGGTAATTACAGGCGCTTATCCCCCGGTAATTGCCAAAAAATATTTCGTTTACCGCAATCAGGAGGCTGTTTATGGAACAGCAAACAGGTACATTTGCCGTAAAGAAAGGTCTGGCCCAAATGCTTAAGGGCGGCGTTATCATGGATGTTGTGACGCCTGCACACGCAAAAATTGCAGAAGAAGCCGGCGCCTGCGCTGTCATGGCGCTTGAACGAGTCCCAGCCGATATCCGCGCCCAGGGCGGTGTGGCCCGTATGTCTGACCCCGACCTGATTCAGGGAATTATGGAGACTGTCTCGATCCCGGTGATGGCCAAGTGCCGTATTGGACATTTTGTAGAAGCTCAACTGCTCGAATCCCTGGGCGTCGACTATATCGACGAATCAGAGGTGCTCACTCCCGCGGATGAAGAACACCACATTTATAAACATGATTTCAAGGTGCCCTTTGTGTGCGGCTGCCGCAACCTTGGAGAAGCCCTGCGCCGTATCGGCGAAGGCGCCGCTATGATCCGCACCAAAGGTGAAGCCGGAACAGGGGATGTAGTAGAGGCAGTACGTCACGCCCGAACGGTCCTGGGTGAGATCCGACGCTTGCAGAACATGCCTGATGAAGAACTGATGGCTTATGCCAAGAACATCGGCGCCCCCTTCCAACTGGTCAAAGAAACCAAGGAATTAGGCCGTATGCCCGTGGTCAATTTTGCCGCCGGTGGTGTTGCCACCCCCGCCGATGCCGCCCTGATGATGCAGCTTGGCGTGGATGGTGTTTTCGTTGGTTCCGGGATCTTCAAATCCGGGAATCCCGCCAAACGCGCCTCAGCCATCGTCAAAGCTGTCACCCACTACAATGATCCCTCCGTCCTGGTCGAAGTCAGCCGCAATCTGGGTGAAGCCATGGTCGGCATCAACGTCTCGGGAATGGCAGATGAAGACAGAATTGCAGACCGGGGTTGGTAACAAGAAACTAAAGACAGATCGCAGAAAACTTTTTTCAGGCTGTGCACCTTGGTGTCCATGGTTCTATTATGAAAATCGGTGTACTCGCCCTGCAGGGCGACTTTGAAGAACATATCGGTATGCTTACCCAACTGGGCATACAGGCAGAGGAGGTTCGGCTGGCAAACCAACTGGATCTCCTGGACGGCCTGATAATCCCTGGCGGCGAGTCCACAACCATCGGCAAGCTGGCTGTGGATTTCGGCCTGCTCAAACCCATCCAGGATTTTGGGCAGGATCACCCTATCTGGGGAACCTGTGCTGGGGCCATCTTACTCTCAAAAGAAACCCATCGCAGCCAGCCCTTGCTAGGATTGATGGATATTACTGTCGAACGGAATGCCTTTGGCAGGCAGCTAGATTCATTTGAAGCTGACCTCGAAATGGGTCCCCCTTTGGATACTTCCGAAAGCTCCGACCCGTATCACGCTATTTTCATTCGCGCCCCTATCATCGAATCGGTCCAGAAAGATGCCAGGGCATTATTGACTCTTCCCGATGGGCGTATCATCGCCGCCCAACAAAGACACCTGCTGGCGACTTCTTTCCATCCAGAACTTACCAATGATGATCGTTTTCATCGTTATTTCGTGACTCTGATCGAAAAACCCAAAGCATGACCATCCGACCTCTTGATATCCTTGACCTGCCATTCATCCACCGTTACCGCAACCAAGCGCTGACGCTTGACAGCCTGCGTTCGCTGACCCGCGGAAATCCACTCGGCCCGGTCGGGTTCATGTCTTATCTCAATCCTGCTCGTCATGTTTATTCGGCAGTCAGCCAGGAAAATGGGACCACACTATTGGGCGGCATCATCCATACCCGGGATAAGCCATTCGCTAGGCTGTATTATGTTGCACCAATCAATGAACTCGACAATCCAGCCCTGCCTGAGCTGATCGAAGACCTCACCAACCAGGCCGGAGTTTGGGGAGCATTCCATGTCATCGCAGATATCGACCAAAACCACCTCCTGTATCCCATCCTCAGGCAGGTTGGGTTCTCGGTCTATGCCTGGCAGCGCATCTGGGATATCTCCAACCTGGATAAGCAAGATAATTCACCCGGTGATTGGATCAATGCCCGTTCGATCCACCAGACAACCATCCAGAATCTCTACTACCAGATCGTACCCCCGCTGATGCACCCGGTTGAGCCCTTCGAAAAGAACGCTAATGGCGTCATCTGCAAAGACGATCGTAAATGCTATTCCCTGATCTGGTCTGGCATATACGGTATTGTTCTGACCCCTTTGATCCACCCCGAGGTCACCAACGTGGCAGATAAGTTGATCTCGCTTTTCAGACACATCCCCGATAAACGCGGCCGGCCGATTTACATGTGCGTTCGCTCATACCAGGCCTGGCTCGAACCGGTCCTTGAAGACTTGGGGGCTCGTCCCAGCGAACGCCAGGCAATTATGGTCAAACACTTGGTGCGTTTCATCCACGATGAGCAGACTGTTCCATCCGTCCCTTCACCAGTTAGTATCCAACCATCCGGATACAAACAGATCAATGGTAAAAAATAGCACTCGTCTTGCAAGCAGGAACCCCCATCCCTATCGGATCCTTGCTGCGGGCTCCGGTTTTCCCGGTTTGAGTAACGAGTAAATCCATTCCTGAAAAAAAAGTAGATTCGTGTTATAGTGTTGAGTAACAATTGCAAAGAAATGGATGGGCATCAAAATGGGCATATACACTCACAATTAGGCTGCCGCTCGCTTCTCCCGGGGCGCTTTTGCGGCGTTATTGTTCCCCGGGCATCAATTGCCCTACCATTATCCGATTACCAATTGCAAAAATCAAATCAAATGACGCAACAAAAAATAACTGACGACTTGGACGCCCTACTCGGCGTTCTTCCCACATCGGTAGCAGAGGCTGTTCGTAAAGCCAACCAGGCCGACAAGCTGCTCGAGATCATCATGGATCTGGGACGCCTGCCAACCGCACGTTTCGTCGAGGAAGAGATTGTCCTTTCAAGAAAAGAAATCTCGCGTGCAGAGATTGACCATGTGGTCAACAATACGCGTGACTTCGATGCAGATAACCGCTCCGGATTGGAGCGTACCCTACATCGAATTTCCGCCATCCGTAACCGCAGGGGCACAATTGTCGGTCTGACCTGCCGTGTCGGACGGGCTGTGTACGGTACTATTAATATCATTGAGGATATCATCGAATCGGGCAAGAGCATCCTGATGCTCGGACGTCCCGGTGTGGGGAAAACCACCATGCTGCGTGAAGCTGCCCGTATCCTGGCTGAAAGCAAACGGGTGGTGATTGTCGATACGTCCAACGAGATCGGTGGGGATGGAGATGTACCCCATCCTGCTGTCGGGCGCGCCCGGCGAATGCAGGTTTCCACGCCCTCCCTGCAGCACGAGGTCATGATCGAAGCCGTCGAAAACCACAACCCCGAGGTGATCGTCATCGATGAGATCGGTCGTGAACTGGAAGCCACCGCCGCCCGTACGATCGCAGAGCGCGGCGTGCAACTGATCGGCACAGCCCATGGAAATTCGCTTGAGAACCTGATGCTCAACCCCACCCTGGCAGACTTGATCGGCGGTATCGAAGCTGTCACCCTGTCAGACGAGGAAGCGCGTCGCCGTGGTACCCAAAAGACCGTCCTTGAGCGCCGGGCGCCACCCACTTTTGATGTTTTGATCGAAATCCAGCATCGTGATCGACTGGCAATCCACATGGATATTGCCGCTTCCGTTGATGCACTCCTGCGCGGTTTCCCGCTCCCCGCTGAAATTCGCATGCGTGATCAAGACGGGCAGATCAAGATCGAGCGAGCCCCCCTACAGACACCTGTTGTTCCTTCCACCGAATTTAACGGACGCAATGGCCGCCGCATCCCCACCGAGGGCAAAACAACAGGACAAATTCCTGCCAGGCGGTCTGTCTCAGAATTGGAAGCAAACCGTACGACTCTCCAGACCATCCGCATTTTCCCCTATGGGGTAGCCCAGAATCGCTTGATGCAGGCATCCAAGCGGTTGGGGGTCCCGGCGGTAGTTGTTAAAGAATCTGGTGAAGCGGATGTGCTGGTCACCCTACGTTCGTATTACCGCAATCGCCAGAAGGCAGTTATCAACGCCGAGAACAGCGGAACACCGATCTATGTCCTACGTGCAAATACATCGGCTCAAATCGAACAATTCCTGACAGACCTGTTCAATTTGCCCAGCCTCCAGCTTCCCAGACAGGACCTGGATGCCGTCCGCCAGCAAACCCGAGCTGCCATCGATGCTGTCCTGAATGGAGAACGCTGGGTAGATATGCCTCCCGGCCCGTCCACTATCAGGCGTTTGCAGCACGAAATGGCCCGCCGTTCGAATCTGGTCTCACATTCTTATGGTAAAGAACCGCGCCGCTATGTTCGTATCTTTAGAGAATAAATTAAGATAGTAGGCGAGGCATGTCTCGCCTACTGACATTTGGATACCATGTTCATCACTCTCGAAGGCCCGGAAGGCTCTGGTAAGACCTCCCATATTCCCTACCTGGTTGAATGCCTGAAAGAACGCGGCTATAAGGTTTTTGCAACTCGTGAACCGGGCGGCACCTCTATTGGTGAACAGATTCGGGAAGTTCTCAGCAATTTAAAGAATACTGAGATGAATCCCCGCACCGAAATCCTGCTATTCCAGGCCGCACGAGCCCAGATCGTAGAGGAAGTCATTAAGCCGCGTCTGGAAAACAGTGAAATTGTTCTCTGTGACCGCTATGCTGATTCAACCATCGCCTACCAGGGATACGGTCACAGGGTTGATCTGGACCAACTGCGCCGGGTGATCAAATTTGCGACCAACGGCCTGGTCCCTGACTTGACCATTCTGCTCGACCTGGACGTAAAAGTTGGACTGCAGCGAAAAAAGAAAGCCGATGAATGGAACCGCCTGGATGCTTATACGGTCGAATTTCACCAGCGCGTCCGTGCTGGCTACCTGGAACTGGTCCAGAAAGAGCCGGAACGCTGGCGCGTTGTCGATGCCAGCCAGAACTGGGACACTGTCCAGGCAGATATCCGTAAAGCCTTGAAAACGATCCTGCCTGGCTGTGCACAGTAACTTTTTCCCCAACATAAGTGATTTAATCGTTCCCCAAGCCTGTCTATTTGTGGTTTAATCGTGAATATCCTGAACCATGCGCAAGAAAATCAAACCAACCATGAAGAAACAACCCACACCAACCCGACTGGCGGTAACCGTCTGGTCTTTTCTGACCGGGCTGGTCTTCCTCAATCTCCTGAGTCTGTATGCCTGGAAGGGTCCCGATGTCTTCAAGATCGTCCTGCAGCGTGGGCCATATAGCGACTTATCGCTGACCCTGTGCTCAGCCAGCCTGACCTGGCTGCTGGTGGGGCTGTTTGTCTTCCTGCTGCATTTCGGGCGTATCGACAAAGAGAATGCCTTCTCCTGGGGTGGTCTTTTCACAATCGGTTTGCTGTACCTGAATATCCTGCGCGAACGACCCGAATATGGGGATGTGGAATATTACATTCGCGCCGCCCAGAATTTATTTAATGGCTTACCCCTCCCCAAAACATATGTCTACCCGCCATTGTGGGCCAGCCTTTTCCAGCTGCTGGTCCCGCTGGGAGAAGATTTCATCTTCGTCTTCTCATGGCTGCTAAATATACTCTCCCTATTGGCTTTTTTCCTCCTGCTGGAGCGTATCCTGCGACTGTACGGGTTTTCTCCCCGCCCGGCGGCCCTGATCACAACCGGATTTATGTTGATCAATGCCCCGATCCTGCGCACCCTGGTCTATGTACAGGTCAACCTGCACCTGGCGAACCTGATCCTAGCCGGTCTGCTGCTGTACCGCAAACAACCCTTTTGGTCAGCTTTGATGCTGGCACTGGCTATCCACTTGAAGGCTTCTCCCCTCATACTGGTCTTTGCCTTCCTGCTCGACCGCAACTGGCGCTGGCTGCTGTGGTTGAGCCTCAACTTGGTCCTGGTCGGACTATTGAGCATGGCAATCAGCGGTGTCTCTCCCTACCTGGACTTTATTAACAATGCCCGGGCAATGGCATCCACACACAGCCTGAATTTCCGGGAATATTCCCTCGATGCACTTTTTTACACCCTGGGGACTTTCTTCAAGCTCGACCCCGGCTTGATGGGCATCTTTGCCATCATCAGCAAGATATTCCTGGGCTTGGCCACCTTATACATTACCCGGTTGAATACCAGATACAAGACTTTCTTTCAGGGACCCGGGGAGAACCTGTTCAACGCCATGCCCTCCCTGTTGGTCCTGATGACTCTCACCTCCCCATTGATCTGGGTACACCATGGTGTCTTCCTGTGCCTGCCATTCCTGGTTCTGATGAAGAAACTCGAATCCCCTGCCGAGTGGAGCTGGTTCAGTTTTGCTTACATGATGGTATACATGATGCCCGTGTTTGACCTCTTCCCCTGGGCTCACCTGCGGCTGCTGGCTGTATTGATTTCCCTGACACTGATATGGCTCCTTGCAAAGAAGGAGACATTAACACCTTTCGTCAAATATGCCAGCCGATCAACTTTTTCCTCCTAATAGAAATTTGTGACTTTATGGATATTTTTTTCCTGCTCGAGGAACTCCAGGGCATTGCCCGCACCGGCCTGAATTATGCCGAGAATGAGTATGACCGTGAACGCTACCAGCATCTTTTGAACATCGCGGCCCGGTCTTATGCAGACCTGCTGGAAATCCCGCAAAACGAGATACAGGAACGTTTCAGGCAGGAGCTGGGCAGTATCACCCCAAAAGTTGGCGCCGATGCAGCTATTTTCAACCAGCGGGGTGAAATCCTGTTGATGGAACGGATAGATGGGACCGGCTGGTGCCTGCCCTGCGGCTGGGTGGAACCCAATGAAAGGCCGGTCGACACTGCCATCCGGGAAACTCGCGAAGAAACCGGCCTGGAAGTCGAATTCCGCCAACTGGTGGGGGTCTTTACCCGGATGCCCAATGCTGTCAGCGGGCCTCACACCACGATTGCAGTCGTTCATCTGTGTGAAGTGATCAGGGGAGAGTTGAGACTTTCTCACGAAGGCCTGGATTTACGCTACTGGTCGGTGGAGCAGGTCAAAACCTGGCATCCCAATCACGATAAGTACGCCAGTGCAGCCTACAGAATGTGGGCATCCGACAGACGCCTGCCCTCACTCTCAGACTGAGAGCGCAGCCAATGCAGGGAAAAAGCCATATACCTGGTGCAATCCTGACCTGCAGCATCTACCTGCTGTGTATCCTGGTCTTTATCGCCAGGCTGCTGGATCAGCCCCGGCTGGAATTCTGGGTTGGCTTTTTGCTGCTGCTGACTGCTTTCCCTCTCCTTTTCCTGTTGATCATCTCTCCACGGCCGCCGAGTCCGCTCCTGTATACCATCCAGGTCGGTCTGATGCTCCTGTACTTGTTCATCCAACTGCTGCTGGACTTTATTTTCAAGTTTGATTTTCGCAGCACACAGTGGCTGGTGATTTTCTACGTGACGCTCTTCTTCGCTACCACTGGGGGTATATTGGGAATTGCCTCCCTGGCCGGGCGCAAATGGATGTTGGCATCGGTCAGTCTTTTCTTTGCCATAGCCGCCCTGGCGTTCATCCAACGCTTTTTAACCAGGATATAAAAAGTGCCTGCTGTCGATGTCCTCACCCTTGGCCATGCCGCCTATGACCTGACCTTTGCCGTTCCCTGGCATCCCGGGCCGGACGAGAAGAGTCAGGCATCGCAGCTGGTCTACAGCGGCGGCGGGCCCGCTGCCAATGCCGCCGTAGCTGTCGCCCGCCTGGGGGGGAAGGCCGCTTTTTCCGGTTTCCTGAGTGACGATCTGTGGGGAACCTTGCATATGCAGGAACTGGAAGCCGAAGGTTTATTGACAGAGTGGATCGTACGCGGCCCGGCGCCAACCCCTCTTTCCGTGATTCTCGCCAAACCAGACGGTAGGCGCTCATTGGTTAATTACAAAGAACTCTCTTTCCCTCTGCCTGCCAAAAGCCTGGACTATACCACCCTGGAGCCAAAACTGCTCCTGTTCGACGGGCATGAACCTAATCTGTCCCTTGAATGGGTGGAATTCGCTCAAAGGAAAGGCATCCCAACCATGCTCGATGCCGGATCGGTCCATACCGGTACACAGGCCCTGGCAAACAAAGTGGATTATCTGGTCTGTTCTGAGAAATTTTCCCGCCAGTGGACAGAACAAACCGACACAGGCTCGGCCCTCTCGCAACTAGCTTCCCTGGCCCCCTGGGTGGTAATCACTCTTGGTTCGTCCGGCCTGGTCTGGACCTGCCAGGATGGCTCGGGACAAATACCCGCCTTCCCGGTAGCAGCTGTCGACACGACCGGGGCCGGGGACTGCTTTCATGGGGCCCTGGCTGCCAGCCTGGTTTTAGGCCGTGCCTGGCTGGAGGCGCTGCGCTACGCAAGTGCAGCAGCAGCGCTGTGCTGCATGAGATTGGGTGCCCGTCCAGCATTGCCCACTCACAAGGATGTCTTGACCTTACTCTCTGAAGATTAATCCGCTAGTTTCCCTCGCCCCCAGGAAACGCCTTGTCCTGTATCCATTATTCCAGGCCGTTCAATGCCTTTATAAACGCCTCGACCATTTTCTCCAGGTTGATCTCCTCAGACACGATCCTGTATGACTCAGCCCCCATCTGACGCAGCCGGGCAGGATCAGACAGTGCTTGCTGCATGGTCCTGGTAAGGGCCTGTTGGTCATCTGAAGGGATCTGCCAACCATTCCCTTCCCGCACAAGGTCATCCTGGGTGCCATCCCCCTGAGCAACAATCACCGGCAGCCCATAGCCCATTGCCTGCTGCACCGCCAGCCCTCCGGTTCCTGGCAGTACGAACAAGTCTGCCCTGTCAAAATACGGATCCAGTACTTCTCCATGTCTGGCGCCAACAAACTCGGCCGCAGGATATACCTCTGCCGCAAGCGCTTCCAATTCTTTTCGAACCGGTCCATCACCAACAATAACCAACTGCACTGAGCCAATATTGGTATCCTTTTTCAACGAGGCACATGCACGCAGCAGGTTATCGATCCGTTTGCGGGACTGTAACCGTCCTACAAACAGGATCGAGAATTGCCCTTTGTGTTCATCTGAACGCACCGGCATGGGTTCAGTTGGGCGCGGCGAGACCGCATTTGGGGCAATCGTAATCTTTCCCTCAGGGAATCCAAGCGCCGCGTATTGAGCTGCACCACGTTTCGAGTAAGAGATCAGGGCGTCAAACTGGCAGACGAACTTTCTCCAAAGTTGAGCCATCAGCTCCGATAAAGGTCCTGATACGGGAGGCGCCCCCAGCCCCCAACCGATCACCGGGCGATTGTGCCTGTGCATCCAGCGTACCGCAGCTGGTATCGCTAGGTAGCGTGGATTGGCTTCCACGATCAGGGCATCCGGGTCCCAATTTGCCAGCCAGCTTCCCAGGCCTTGCTGGAAGCATAAATAGAGCGCCCCCTGCATCAGGTGGATGTTCCCTGCCTGCACAAACAGCGCCTTCTCCAGCTTCTCTGCTGTCGGTATGATCTCACCTGCCCTTGGCGGACCTGCCAACAAACTCATCCCACCCGTGCAGGACCCTGCCAGGGTCTCAAAAAACGGCGCCCGGTACGTAGGCAGCACTCGCTGCTGTACCGCGAGCCTGCCGTCAAATGATTCTTTATCCGCTCTCCCAGGGGAAGGGAAAGTGGCGCGGGATACTCGATTCTTCAAGCCAGCACTTCCAGATACTTTTCAACCATAGCATCCAAACCCAGGGTACCCTCGGCCCGCTGCCGGGCAGCTGCCCGGAACCGGTCCAGGTCTCGCAGGATTTCCCCGGCAGCTTCTGCCAGCGCCGGGATATCAGGCTGCTCGAGCTTCCAGGGATCCCCTCCATAAGCGACCAGTCGTCCGGCCTGCTTCCCTACCAACTCTGCCAGCGAACCGGTGTCAAAGCCAACCACTGGTAACCCGCATGCCAGCGCCTCAACCACGCTGTTCGGGCAAGGAGGATTTATCTCTGCCGAGAAATAGAGGTGGGCGGAACGATCAATTTCGGGAATTTCCGTACGTTCAACAAACCCCAGGAATTTGACCGGTACCATATTCTTTCCCTGGAACTCTTCTTGTTTTTTCTTATCGGAACGACCGGCTATCACCAATTCAATCGGGAATTTTTCAGCCACTTTTTCAGCCATTTGCACAGCAATTTCCAATCCGAAATCCAGGCCACCCGCCAGACTTCCTTCCACCAGCAGGATACGGAACACTCCCTCAGGACGCCGGTGGGAACCTCGTGGGTTATATTCATCCAGATCGACGCCATTCAAGATGATGTAACTTGGAATAAGGGTTTTACCATACCAGGCTTCCCACCAGCCTCGTACAAACCGGCTCTGGTACACCACCCGGTCAGCCAGGTGACGCCGGATAAAGGCCAGGTTCCAGTTGCCATACTCTGCCCGCAGGTGATACCGCAGGGAGGTTGGGCGGGTTCGCTGCACCCAATTAATCCCATCCAGACGCTGTATGATCGGCACACCTTTTCTTTTGGCCTGCCACAACCCCAGCAGATTGCGCGTCCCTGCCAGCACCAGGACAGCTTCCAATTCAGGAGCATACAGGTCATCAAGCACTTCAATACCACGGGCTGCCAGACCGGTAGAAAGTTTGTACCGGAAGGAACCAACCCCTCCCGGACTGGATACATTGGGATAAACACATACTCGCTTCATGCCGCTATTATAGCGGTTCCCAGGCTGTTTTATGGTATCCTTATTCCACCTTATCAACGCGGAGAAATGCATGTACGTAGCCATTGAAGGTGTTATCGGCGTCGGAAAAACCACACTGGCCAGATTGCTGCAGCCTGCTTTTCAAGCAGAAGTGCTGCTCGAAGTCTTCGAAGAAAACCCTTTTCTGTCTGATTTTTATGCCGACCGTCAGCGCTACGCTTTTCAAACCCAAATTTTCTTTCTGCTAAGCCGGTATCACCAACAGCGCCGCGGGGTCTCTCAAATTCTGAATGAAGGCAAAAACCTGCTTTCAGACTATACCTTCGCCAAAGATGGCCTGTTTGCCCGTATCAACCTGGAGGGAGATGAATACGACATGTACTGTCGGGTACACCAGGCCCTGGCAGAGAAGATCCGTATACCCGATCTGTTGGTTTACCTGCAAGCGGATACCGAAACCTTGATGGAACGCATCGCCCAACGTGACAGGCCCTATGAACGCAACATGGAACAGGATTATATCGAGCTGCTGAACCGTACGTATGATGATTTCTTCTCACGGCCGTTTGATCATACCCCTGTATTGACCATTGATACCAATCATCTGAATATCGTACATCACCCTGAAGACTTGAAATTTATCGAAAACCGTATTCGACAGACTCTTAATCTGACTCCCTACCAACCAGACCTACCGCTAGGGAACCCAATAGATAACTAATCTCTGAGGATTTTATGCGAGTTACGCGAGAGACACTGATCCGTATCGCCAAGGAAACTGCCCAGGAACGGATGTATAACAATCCAGATTTGATCGCCGCTTATCTGACAGGTTCCCTGCTGACAGAAAATCCCTTCCTTGGAGGGATCACAGATATCGACCTGGTATTCGTTCACACCGAGGTCCCGGCCAAGCGCAGGGAAATCATCAGGCTGCATGGTGATTTTCACATTGATGTCACTTACCGTGCCCGTGAAGAATACGTCCCCCCTCGAGAACTGCGTAACCACCCCTGGTTGGGATACGAGATTTATGACCCGCTGCTTATCAAGGAAAAAATCCTCTTTTTCGATTATGTTCAAGCTGCTGTCCGGGCCGGGTTTGAGTTCCATGAACCCATTTATATTCTGGCGCGCTGCCGCAATCTTCTCAATCACGGCCGCAGGATCTGGCTGGACTTATGGGAGGAAGAACCTGCCCAGATTGGGCCCAATGAGATCGCCAGGTACCTTAAGTCGGTACATCACATCCTTAACTCCATCGCCGAATTAAGCGGCCCCCCGCTTTCAGAAAGACGTGTCCTGCTGGATTTCCCCGCCCGAGCAGAAAAGATCGGTCGTCCAGGGTTCAGCGCCGGTCTGCTTGGCCTGATCGGTGGGAATGGGGTAGACCAGGCCGCTCTCAAGAGCTGGCTGCCCGTCTGGCAGGAGGCCTTTCTGGCAGCAGCCCAGATTCCTGCTGTGGATAAACGCATCCACAGCGCCCGCCTGGCCTATTACCTGAAGGCCTTCGAAGAAATTCTCGAAAGCGATACGCCCAATGCCGTTCTCTGGCCCTTGCTCCGTACCTGGACATTATCTTCACAGGTGCTTCCCACCAGTGAGACGGCTGCCTGGAAAGAAGCCTGCACGCAGCTGGCCCTGCTGGGGGAAGACTTTGATACACGGATGGAAGGCCTCGATCACATAATCGATGATATTGAGGAGATACTCGATAAGAAATCCCGGGAAAACGGGGTAAGCTCCGAAGGGTCTTTCATTCCTTAAGAAATCCATATGTAGGGGCTTTTTCGCCAAAAAGAATCCTTACACGAAGTTATCAACTGTGGATAACTTGCTGAAATCTGTGGATAACTGGTCTTGTCTGTGGAGAAATCCTGCTTTTCCCTCGAATCTTCTTGTCTTTTCAACTTCGCCTACCCCCCATATATGGGGAGACCTCATTATTGCACCCAAGATAAAGATTTGTGGACAATGCCTTCTGTGAAGTGGATAACTCATCCTGTTTTTATCCACACACGGTACTATGGACCTGGGTGCCAATTTCCCCATATCTGGGTTTGTCAGGCAGGCCGACAGCACAAATACCGTTCAAGGATGGTTATCCACACTTTCCACAGGGCCTACTAATACGACTACATATAGATATACTTACCTAAAAAGGTGTATCTTAATTAGCTGCCCACACCTTGAACCAGACGAACAAAAACCGGCCTCCTTCGCTTTGGAAAAAGCCAGTCTTTTGTTCCTTACCTAATCCGCAGCCCTGGCGACTTCATCCGGTTCGAAAAATACGACCTCTTTCCCGGTCAGTTTCTCATTCACTTTTTTCACAATCAGATTTAGATGCCCGGGATGGGCAACGTAGTCCAGAGCATCTGCTGGGACGGTTAACACAGGACAGAGCGTAAATTTGATAATCCATTTTTCATACAGTTCATTCAAGCTGGTTAGATAGTCAGCACTGATCGTTTTTTCATAATCACGGCCACGATTTGTTATGCGTTTCATCAGGGTTGGAACAGAAGCGCACAGGTAGATGACCAGGTCTGGAGGGGGCAGGAATTCGATCAGGGTTGTATAGAGTTCACAATAGGTCTCGTAATCGCGTTGTTGGATATCACCTTGCAGGTAAAGATTTTGGGCAAAGATTTCAGCATCCTCGTATACGCTGCGATCCTGTACAACGGAGACAAGGTGTTGCGAGATATTGTGATGGGCTTTTAATCGATGAGTCAGGAAAAACACCTGGGAATGAAAAGACCAGGCAGACATATTCTTGTAGAAGTCTGCCAGGTAAGGGTTCTCTGTAACTGGTTCAAAAAACGGATCCCACCCCAATGCACTGCACAGCATCTTTACCAGCGTAGATTTCCCAACGCCAATATTGCCGGCAACAGCGACAAATTTTTTCATCTATCCCTCCCCAAAAAGGATCCCTGCCCCTACCCTTTTCACTAATTAATCGTATTCTCCGGCCAGTTCTTTGTCGATAACCTGCTTGAAGGCGCTTAATGGTTGGGCACCAATAAGCGGTAGCCCATTTACGAAGAAGGTGGGTGTACTGTTTACACCCAGGTTCGTAGCGAAATCCATATCTTCCTGGATAACATCTTGATAGCGGTTTTCTTCCAGGCAAGCGGTAAAGGCTTCCAGGTTTAGTTCCAAGTCTTCGGCATACTGAAGAAGGGCAGCCTGGTCCAGGCCATGCTCGTAACTGAATAGTTTGTCATGGTACTGCCAGTATGAATTCTGCTCAGCTGCACACAGAGATGCTTCAGCAGCATCGAAAGCCCTGAAAGGAACATTGCGATATACGAATCGAATCTGGCCTGGATAAGCGGCCATCAGGGTTGCATAGGTTTCATTGTGCCATTTTGCACAGAAACTGCATCCAAAATCGCTGAACTCGACCAGGACGATGGGGGCTTCTTTCGGGCCTACGCTTTGAAAACCCTCGCTAGGGATTTCATAACGCTTGACCTGTTGAGGGACAGCCGGAGCCTGGGCATCTTCCGTTGGTTCTGCAGCAACTGTCCTGGCAGGGGGATTCGAATTTCCCCAGACGACATAACCAAGCAGAATACCCAGTCCAAATGCCATGATTACCATGAAACCGTAAAAGTAGGATCGTTTGAAGGTGAGGTAATTCTCGTACGATTTCTCTTGGGGGGAGGGTTTTGATTCCATGCGGCGGATTATATCACGATATATCTTGTCCAGTTTGATTTGACCTGAATGTAACTGGAGAAGTGATGGCCAGGGCTTTGCCTATGGACAGAAAGTAAAAACAACATAGGAATCTGTTCTGAGCATGTACCGAGTTCTTTGAAAGCGGCGGCGGGCGGATTTAATCCGCCCGCCGATAAATCTTTTTGGGGGAAACGGTTCGAAAAAAAGCTTTCAGCAACCTTTTTTACAGTTCTGCGTATATAGTAGTGAGGAGTAAAAAATGACGGAGAATAAGAAACGAGTCCCCTGGTTCCTGTGGCCTTTTGCCGCTTTATGGCGGTTGGTCAGCACGATTGTGGAGATGACCGGAAGGCTGCTCTCATTGATCATTGGCCTGGTTTTCATCCTGGTGGGAATTCTTCTCACCTTGACAGTTATTGGCGCCATTGTTGGAATACCCCTTGCGCTGGTAGGTGTTTTACTCTTTGTACGAGGGATATTCTAATTTTTACGGTGTAATCGAATGTCAATTTCCTCCCTTGGGAAGCGCCCCTGATACGATGGAGAGGGGCGCTTCCTGCTTAACCAGGATTGGAAGAAGAACCTGTCTTTAGGTTGGTAAATAAGCTTTGGAGATGGCTGCCAAGAGCCGCAATTCCTTTTCGGACAGGTGCCCAGCGCAGGATCAGCAGCACCAGTAATACCAGCCCGTAAATTGCCGGGCGGAGGATGTCACCCTGCAGTCGGAGCAGGTCGCCTTTTTTGGCCCAGGCGTAGTGCAGGATTACCAGTGGACCAATCACGTAGACGATCCGGTGCAGACGTTTCCAGTTCTTCTTCAGCCGCTTCTGCCAGACAGGAAAGGAGGTTATCGCCAGCGGGACCAGCAGTAGGAAGGCGGTCACCCCGACCAGGATATAGGGCTTTTGCAAGACGGTCTGGTAGAGCAGGCTCCAGGCCAGGCCGTAATCCAGGTTGACGAAGATCAGCATATGCAAACTGGCGTACAGAAAGGCATACAAGCCCAGTGCCCGGCGGCGTTTAAGCAATTCTTTCCAACCGAAGACCGCACTGAACGGGGAGCAGGCCAGGGAGAGCACCAGGAAGGTGACTGCTGCCCGCCCGGTTCTCTGTTCCATATCCTGAATTGGATTGGGACTGACATTCCCGGTCAGGAAGTCAAAGGCCAGTTTTGCCAGGGGATACCAGGCTCCCAGGTGCATGATTATTTGAAGAGGGGTAAAAGGGTACTTCTTCATGGGTGTGTCCCTTTTCAAAACAACTCCCTTGCAGCTTATCTGAAATAATAGGTTGGCGAGTCAGAGTCTTCATACAGATGGGCGACTTCTTCAGCATACCCGTTGAATAGCAGGGTTGGGCGGCGTTTGATCTCTCCAATACGGCGTTCGGTGGCCTGTGACCAACGAGGGTGAGGTACCTCCGGATTGACGTTGGCATAGAAGCCATATTCATTGGGGGCAATACTGCTCCACAGGGTGGCTGGCTGTTCGGAAACCAGTTCAATCTTGACAATAGATTTGATCGATTTGAAACCATATTTCCAGGGGACAACCAGACGGAGAGGTGCTCCACTCTGATTGGGTAAAAGTTCACCATACAGCCCTGTGGCCATCAACGTCAGATCATTCATGGCCTCATCCAGCCGCAGCCCTTCCTGGTAGGGCCAGGGATAGAAACCGCTTTTTTGACCGGGAAACTGGTCAGGATCGAAAAGAGTTTCGAACCGAACAAACCGGGCCTCTGAGGTGGGTTCCACTTCTTTCAACAAGCTGGTAAGAGAAAAACCCATCCAGGGGATGACCATACTCCATGCTTCAACACAACGCAGGCGGTAGATGCGCTCTTCCTGGGGGAATGCCTTAAGCAGGTCTTCAATGGCATACGTTTTGGGAGTATTGACCAGCCCACTGACCTCAACGCTCCAGGGGTCGGCCTTGAAATTCGTGGACAGTGTTGCGACGCCCTGCTTGTCGGTCGTGAATTCATAGAAGTTATTGTAATTGGTGATATCTTTATATGAATTGGCCGGATCACCGAGTTCATCATATTTTGTCTCGCTGACGCCGATGGCGTCGGTTTCTGGTCCGGCCGTAGCCTGGCTGGCAACGGAGGTGAGTTCTTCCGTGTTGGCAGCACAGGCCGCCAGTAAGGCTCCGCCAGTAACGATCCCCGCCGCTTTTAGAAAATCGCGTCGCGACAGATAGATGTGCCTGGGTGTGATCTCAGATGATTTTACCGGCACAGATTTGTATTTGTTGTTCATCATTACTCCTGCTTGTGGGTGAGAAAACCGATTACTCAACCAGCAAGGCCTGGTTCTCGGTTTCTCCGTATGTTATTTCTCCAATAAGGACGCAGCGATTATGCCCGTTCTAGTCGATCAGATACAGGGTTGGTCAGTAGCGGTTGTTAGCGGCTCCCCAGGTGGCGCCATATCCTGTGCCACTACGTAGGAGATATCCAGTATCTTCAGGTAACGGGTCATTTCGTTCTTTAGATGAGTTCAGTGTAGGAAAACTTTCTTACAAAAAGGAAATCTCTTCGTCCTGTTTCGCTATCTTACCCTCGCGGGTCATGATTTTGTAATTCCCTGGCAGGAGTTTCGTAAGGCTATTTGGACAAGACACGTCCAATTAAAAAGTAAAAAGGAGAAAGAAAATGAAATCGAGACACCGCGTCTTTACTTTATTACTGGCAGTAACTTTTCTGCTCTCGGCCTGTGGTACTGCGATTCCCCTCGAGGACGCCAAGGAAATAAATGAAGCGGCGCTGCCAGAGGCGCCAATAACAGAAGAAAGCCCTGTGGAAGAGCAGGCTGTCATGACGGAAGAAACCACGCCCGTGGTCGCCGTTTCTGAGGATGCGAGGGGTGAAGCAAGCCTGATGGTAGAAGATCCTGCCTGGTACTCGATTCCCCTGACCGATGCCAGAACAGGACAGTCGTTTTCAATTGCAGAGCTCAAAGGCAAGGTGGTGCTGGTTGAGACCATGGCAATGTGGTGTTCCAATTGCCTGAAGCAGCAAGGACAGGTCAAAGTTCTGCATGAGAAGTTGGGTGACCAGGAAGATTTTGTCGGTATTGGACTGGATATTGATCCAAATGAAAAAGCAGATGCTTTGAGAAGCTATGTTGAAACGAATGGGTTTACCTGGTTATATGCGGTTTCCCCGCCGGAAGTCTCCCAGGAGATCAGCGTGTTGTACGGCCCGCAGTTCCTCAACCCACCATCAACGCCGATTGTCATTATCGATCGTAAAGGTGAGGCCCATCCGCTGCCGTTTGGTATCAAGAGTGCAGAAGCCCTTTACCAGGCCATTGAACCGTTTTTGAACGAAGGCAGGTAGAACAATACTGGAATCTGGCCAAAAATAGTTGGGATGCGGCCTTCGGTCTGCTCCCTGCCAACCGAAGGCTGGCATTCTGCTTCCAAGAGAGGTTTCTATGGACAACATCATTACATCTGTGGCTCTTGGGTTACTTGCAACGACCAGTCCCTGTGTATTGCCCCTGTACCCCGGATTTTTAGCCTATGTCAGTGGTGGACAGGAAGGGCTGGAAGGCAAACCTGGGCGCTATTTGTTGGGTTTCTTTGTCCTGGCGGGGGTGTTGACCATGATGCTTGCACTGGGAGGCATGATTGCCCTGTTGTCTGTTTCTGTTGGACGCGCCTTGTCGATCATTATCCCGCTGGCCGACCTGATCATCATCAGCTTTGGTATCCTGCTCTTGCTGAATATCAATCCTTTCAAGAAACTGCCCCAGATCCAGGCGCCTGTCTTGTCACATCCCTTTGCAAATGCATTTATTTATGGACTGCTTTACGGGCCAATTGCATTGCCCTGCTCGGGGCCGCTGGTTGTCAGCATCTTTGCCCTGTCCTTAACCGCATCCCAGGCGCTGGCGCAGTTGAATGTCTTTTTCTGGTTTGGGATGGGATTCGGCCTCCCGCTTTTGATCCTGTCATTCCTGTCCGGAGCAGCGCAGCGATGGATAACAACCCAGTTCGCCAGGCGAGCGCGAGTAATCAACCTTGTCAGTGGATTGTTATTGCTGGCAGTTGGTATTTATGACCTGACCGTAAACTGGCCTCTGATTGAGGCTTTTTTCCTGGCACCAAAGTAACCTTTTATTTTGAGGAACTACACCTGGCGTGAAGAGTTATATAAAGCGGCTCTGGTTTATTCGGTTTCCGCGCCGGTTTCAGCTGTTGCTGTTCCGGCGCTTGCTTTTTCAACCTCAACCCACATTTCTTCCCCGTCCGTGGTGACCTGTACCCACCCATGGCGGTCAGTGCGCACCAGTGAATGACCGCCGACGGCTTCCAGCGTTTTCTCGTGCGGTAGTCCGTCTTTGTCTCCGGCCTCAACGCTCAGGATGATCACCTCCGGGTTCAGGTTGTCGATCCATTCTACCGGGTTGGAAGGAGCATAGCCTCCATCCGCCAGCAAAAGGACCGTGACAGAGCCAATGGCTTTCCCGTCATTCAGTTCAACCAGCGCATTAAAAGTCATCCCGATGGGCAGGATAGCCCTGAAATTTTGCCATTCAACCAACAGGATCGCACCGCGTGAAGTTGTGGCGAGTACGGTTAATTGGGCGCCATTACCAAGGTCCAGTACCTGACCTTCTTCTGCGGTGGTCATTGGGACGGCCTGTCCTGCCAGCCACTGGTCTACCAGTCGGGCTGAATACGAGGCATCGGTTTTCCCGCTCCACAAGACGTTCCTGGCGGGAAAACGATCCAGTGTGCGCGGCAGGGAGTTAACCTGGTTTTCTTGCGTCGAAGCAACCACCAGCCAATCAAGTGTGCGGTCAAAGGGCGATAGACGGCGCCCAAGCGCTTCAGATAGCAATGCTGGGCTGGGACCTCCATTGATGAGCAGGTTCTCGCCCGAGGGTGTTCTGATCAAGACCGCATCCCCCGTCCCAACATCAAAAAAGGTCATATGCAGATTTTTGTCGGGGAGAACCAGTGCGGCTCTCCAGATCAGGAAGGTCGATATTCCCAGGGCCGTGATTAGAAAGGTCGTTGCGGTCGTTGGTTGGGAGTCGAAGCGGACTGCAAAGAATGCCCTGATGCGATGGCCGGCAAAGGTCCATCCAAACAGGATCAAGTAGAACAGCAACACAAACAGCAGGCTCATCTTCCCCAGGGCAAGGGTCCCGTGAGGCAGCAGGTCAAACAATTCCACCACACGGATGGTGTAAACACTGAACGGCCAGGCAAACCAGGCCGCCAGCATCCCCAGGGGTTGGTAGATCAGGCTGAGTAACACGGCGATCCCTGAAAATATCATCACAGCCGGCTGGGCTGGCAGGATGAAAGGATTGGCGATCAAAGAGACCAGGGAAATGCTCTTGAAGTGATAGGCCATGATCGGCAGGGTGGTCAACTGGGCAGCCAGGGTCAGCAGCACAAATTCGCTGACAGGGGCTGCCACTTTCTGGGTAAGTTCTACCGATATCCATCGCCGGGCAAAGCGCACAAAAGCCTGTGTGAATGGGTCGGCGTATAAGACCAATCCCAGGGTTGCAAAGAACGAGAGTTGAAACCCGACATCCCATAAGACATAGGGATTGACGAGCGCCATGGCCGCTGCGATAAATCCCAACGTGTTGAGCCCGTCCTGTCGGCGTCCGAACTGCCGGGCAAAAAGCGACATACCACCCATGATAGCAGAGCGGACCACCGCAGCATCGGCGCCAACCAGAAATGTGTACAGGCAGATGCCGATCACGGCAAAGATGGCGCCGCGCCTCTGCCCCAGCAGACGCCCGAACAACGCCACAAAGATTCCAGCAATGATCGTGATGTTGAAACCGGAAATAGCAATGATATGAGCCGTGCCGGTATTCTTAAATGCCGCCTGCAGGTCTGGAGGCAGCCCCGTATCTACTCCCAGCAGGATCCCGGCCAGAAGTGATGCTTCGGGGTCAGGGAACAGGAAGTAGATGTTGGAAAGAGCCTTCTCTTTGATCCCATAGATAGCCGCGATAATCGGATTTTTCCCCCGGGACGGCAGACGGGTAACTTCGGCGCTGGACAGATAGGAATGGATACCCTGTCCAGCCAGGTAGTCCCGGTATGAAAAGTCTTCATTTTCAGGGGGAGTCTTAGGCCGGCCGCGCAAGCGCAGGATGTCTCCATACCGGTACAGTTCATTGGAAGACACGCGGACCAGCAGCAGCCCATCGACCTCGTAATTCCCATTGCCGGCATCCACCTTTTCGACATGGATGTGCAGATTGGTGTATGTGTCACGGTAATCGGGAGGTTCAACCAACTGGCCCGTGATCAACAGGTCGTACTGGCGGTCGTTGTACCAGGCAATGAAATCAGGACTGATTTTTGGCTGGATGCCCTGGTAGCGGGCGGCGCCCAGAAGCAGAGCGACCGCGGCCGGGATGATGATGAAGTACGGTGAAGAAAGAAAGGAGAACTCGGGCTTGAATCGCTTGAACAGCAGGTAAGTAATCAGCCCGATTGCTCCGGCAGCCAGTGCAAGCCCCAGCCAGAGATAAACAGAAAAAGTAACCAGGCTGGCAAGCACGATGCCAGCAATATAGGCCAGGGAAATCCAGAGTAAAGGTAGATGCATATGGTTTCTATCGCAGGGTTTGCCCCCCGCTTGCAAAATTGTACAACAGAATTTGAAATCCTGCACATTTGATTTTGTTTTTAAATTGCTTACGGCGAAATGAAATAATCAGAGTAGCTGTCAGAATCAGTTGTGAAAAAGACCCTGCAGGTATGCCCTGGAACTACTGCATAAAATAGTTTTTCATGGTTTAATAAGAAAAGTTACCCACAGAGCGGCGCCGTGCCAGAAATGAGAATTTTGGAGAAGAGATGCCGGTAGATTTGTTGCAGCAGGCCATTACACTGATCAGGCAGGGTCACAAAGGGGAGGCGCAGCCCCTGCTGCAAACCGTTATCCGCTCCAATCCGCGGGATGTTGCCGCCTGGATGTGGTATGTCGAAACACAGGGGACCCCGCAGGAGCGCCTCCAGGTGCTGCGGCAGTGCCTGAAGCTCAATCCTGCTGATTCCCGGGTCGCGAGAGCTATCCAGGTGATCAGCGCCAAACTTCCACCTGTCCCGCCGCCTGCTGAACCCAAACCCCACAGCGTTTCTCCCTTCTCGACCGATCCCGCTCCTGCACAGGCTGACGAGCTTCGTATCCCGGATTCCTGGATGCAGGACGGCGGTGACGCCTTTCTCCAGGGACAATATCAACCGGAACCCGTGCCGGTCATGCCGGAGAAACCGAAACCCGCCAACGAATGGGTATACACCCCCTCGCCCCCCGACCCTGAAGAAGAGCGCCAGGCCCGGCCGCTGGCCCACCATTATCCCTGGTTTGAGGTTTGGTTGAATGCACTGACCTCCAGAAGTGTGGAGGATTTCGAAGACCTGCTGCGCGACCCGCAGGCCAGGGCCGGTCGCGCATATGAGTGGATCGTCATTACCGGGCTGATCAGTGGGGTTGTGGGTGCGGTTTCGTATTACCTCGTTTTTGATCAGACGATGAATGAATTCATGAATACGCCGGAATTCGCTCCCATGGCTGCCGAGATACCCGAAATCAATACCGCCATGGTAGCCGTGATCTTGTTCGCCTGCATGATCCCTTTGTCTGGGGTATCCAGCCTTATCAATATAATGATCACAGGCGGTATTCAGCATCTGGTGGCTAAAATGTTTGGCGGCCTTGGAACTTTTGATCGTACCATCTATGCTCTGGGAGCTTTTGTGGCGCCATTATCCATTGGGTATTCCTTATTGGGGATCGGCACGATAGCGATCCGAATGGACCCATATAATCCGCTGGCAGTCATGCTGAATTGTGTCACCAGTATCGTGAGTCTTGCGGCGGCAGTGTATTACATTATGTTGAATGTACGCGCTTTACGCGCAGCTCACAATGTCAATTCTCTCCAGGCGATTGGCGCCATGGTCTTGCCCTGGTTGTTCTTGTTCTTCCTGTTCTGCCTGCTGGGTGTGATCTTCGGCGCTTCGGTTGGGGATGTGTTGAATCAGATCGATCCGAGTACTTTTGATGCCTATCAATTCTGAGCTTTCTGGTCGATAAAGAAAAAAGCTGGCCTGCAGGCCAGCTTTTTTCTTGAGAGTTTGTGAAAAGACCTTTATGCAAGTGAAGGCCAGTCCATCAGCAGCGCCTCGGTCAGCAGGCGCGGGTTGACGTTTTTCTCCAACTGGTCAACCGCGTTCCCCAGGTCGCTGACGGCCTTATGCGCGGCTGACAGGTCCAGCCGGTTGGCCAGGACCTGGATCGCTTCGACCTGGTCGAGGTTGCTGAGGGGGAGGTCGGCGCCGCTGACGGTCAGCAGGACATCCCGCCAGTAGGACAGCCATACCAGCAGGGTCTGGCGCAGCAGGGTTTTGTCTTTGGACACCTTCTCGGCGCAGCGGAATTTATCTGCCCGGCTGGCGCCGAGCAGGCGCTGTAGGTCCTCCAGCTGCTCGAGGCGTTTCTCCAGCGCTTCAGGGTTTTCCATCAGGCGCAGGGCGTAGCCCGGCCTGCCGCCGGAAATATGTGCCAGCTGGCGGGCAGCCTCCGCATCAGCGCCTCGGGCTTGCAGGCAGGCCTGGACGGCTTCCAACGGCAGCGGCCGCAGCCGCAGGATCTCGCAGCGGGAGGTGATGGTGGGCAGCAGTTGTTCGGCGTTGTCGGCGGTCAGCAGCAGGATAGCGTGCGCAGGGGCTTCCTCCAGCGTTTTTAGCAGGGCGTTGGCAGCGTTGGCGTTGGCCTCCTGGAAGCGCAGGAAGATGGCAACCCGGCGCCTGGACTGGTACGGTTTGAGAGACAGGGCGTGCTGCACTGACCGAACCTGGTCTACTTTCAGGGTCCCGCCTTCGGTCTCGGCCTGGATGATGTTCATGTCCGGGTGCTGCATCTTCGCGGTCAGCTGGCAGTCCCGGCAGGCGCCGCAGGCCTCGCCCGGGGCAGGGGGGTTGGTGCAGTTCAGGGCCTGGGACAGGCGCAGCGCCAGTGTCCGGCGGCCCAGTCCGGGAGGGCCGGTCAGCAGGTAGGCGTGCCGCAGGGCGCCGCGCAGGATGTGCTGGCGCAGCATAGCGACTGCCCATTCATGCCCATACATTCCCCAGTTGTTGGTACTGTCTGTCAAAATCACTCCCTCTTGTCATTGCGCGCCACCCTGTAAATGTGGCGAAGCAATCTCCTCGATACAGAAAACACTTCTTGTAGTAGTATTTGGCGGGTTCAAAACCCGCCCTACAGATACTCCATCAATTAGACTTCTTGCAGTGATTTATCGTAGGTCGGGCTTGAGCCCGACGGAGATCTGATTATTTTCTCAGGACTCCCCATCCCGCAGGCGCAGGAAGGAGTCGAAGCGGTCCGGGTGTACCTTCCCTTCCAGTACGGCTGCCTGCACCGCACAGTTTGGTTCGTGCGTATGTGTACAGTCGCTGAACTGGCAGTCCTTTACCAGCCGGGCCAGCTCGGGGAAATACCCGTCGATCTCTTCCGGCTCAGTATCCCATAACGCCAGCGATTTCCATCCCGGGGTGTCTGCCACATACCCGCCGCCGTCCAGCGGCAGCAGTTTTCGTACCACCGTGGTATGTTTTCCTTTGCCCAGCGCTTCACTGATCTCATCCACGCGCAGGCTCAGGTTTGGCTGCATGATATTCATCAGGCTGGATTTGCCAACACCCGAAGGCCCGGCAAAGGCGCTGATCTTTCCGGTCAAATGCCTGCGCAGCTCATCGATGCCTTTTTTCTCTACAACCGAAGTATACAACACCGGGTACCCCAGATCTGGATAATGCCCGAAGATATTCTTCGCTTCCCTCAGACCGGTCAGTTCAACCTTGTTGGCCACGATCAGGGCTGGGATGCCCTGCTTCTCGGCGATCACCAGGAAGCGGTCGAGCATACGCAGTTTGGGTTTCGGTTTTTCACACGCAAAAACGAAGACAGCCTGGTCCGGATTGGCCAGCAGAACCTGGCGGTAAACCCCCTGGGGTCTCGGGTCCAGCCGGATGATGGCGCTTTTGCGTTCGGCGATCTCTTCGATCATCCCTGAACCGTCCGGATGTAAACTGAGGCTGACATGATCCCCCACAGCTGCGATATCCCCGGTGCGGCGGCCTTTCTTCAGCCGGCCGCGCAGCTGGCAAACGACAGGTCCCTCCCCGGTCTCTACGGTAAAGAAACCGGATTGGGCCCGGATGATTAAACCAGTCTGCAGGGCGGCGGCCATTTCCTAACGCCTCTTCGGTGTCTTGGTCGGGATGCCGCCGAGGGGGGTCGGCGTACTGGGAACACCGAACGTCGTCTCCCACCAGAACAGGCTTTGCGGGCTGCCGTAGTAGTAGGTCTCGACCATGCGTTTAAAGATCGGGGCGGCGTATTCCGAGCCGTCGCCGACGTTCTCGACAATCACCGCAATGGCGATATCCGGCAGGCCGGTATCTTCACTGGCCATGGTGTATCCGGCAAACCAGCCGTGCGGTTTACCGGAACCCGATTCAGCCGTACCGGTCTTACCGGCGGCGTCCACCACCAGGCCGCGCAAGCGGTAGCTGGCGGTGCCGCGCGGGTTCTCGATCACGCTGGTCATGGCATCCTGGAGGATCTGTAAGTTTTCAGGACGGATCGGCAGGGTGCCGCGCGCCTCCGGTTTGAAGGTCACTGTCGGGCTGCCGTCCACCGGCTGTATCTGTTCGACGATCTGCGGGCGGTACAGCGTCCCGCCGTTGCCGATCGCGGCCGTGAAGCTGGCCACCTGCAGCGGGGTCACCAGGGTTTCCCCCTGGCCGATGGCATTGTTCAGGGCTTCTTCCGCAGTACCGGGGAAGGGAATATATCCAGGCGCTTCAGCCACCTGGCCGATGCCGGTAGCCTGGCCCAGCCCGAAGGCCATCGCCATGTTGGCGATATCCTGCTGGCGTTCATTATTGAACAGGTCCAACCCGATGTGCCAGAAGTAGGGGTTGCAAGAACGCATCAGCCCTTCCTGCAGAGTCAGCAGCCCGCTGGGAGTTGAATCGCTGGTGTTGCAGTTCGTCTCGGGGTCGCCGTCCTGCAGGCGCTCCTGGCAGTGTTCGTAGGTCCAGTCGTAGCGCACCCGGTCGGGCAGTTCGGTGAACTCGTACTGGCAGTCGTAGGGGGTTTCAGCCAGGTACAATCCGCTTTCCAGGGCGGCGGTCATGGTGATGACCTTGAAGACCGAGCCAAGCGGGTATTCACCCTGCGCCGCACGGTTCAGCAGGGGGTTCCTTGGATCATTGACCACCTCTCCCAGCAGGTAGCCGCTGTTGTTGTTGTTGGGTTCGAACAGGTTGGGATCAAACCCGGGCGAAGAAGCCATCACCAGCACCCGTCCGCTGTCTCGTTCCAGGACCACCACGGCGCCCCTGAACCCGGATAGAGCTTTCTGGGCGGCGACCTGCATGTCGGAGTTGATCGTCAGGTAGAGCGAACTGGCCGCCTGCGGGGAGCTTTCGGCAATGCGGGTCACGATCTGCCCGTCCGGGCCGACCACGTACAGCGAGCCGCCGTGCTGCCCGGCCAGGTAGTCTTCGCCCCATTTCTCGATGCCGGCCGTGCCGATCTTCTCGTCGCCGCGGTACCCCTGGCGGCGGTACTCGGTCAGGATTTCTTCAGAGATGAACTGGGTATACCCTACCGCCTGCGGGGCGATACCACTGCGGTCGTAGAAACGGGCCTGGTAGGGGGTGATCACCAGGCCAGACAGGTTGCGGCGCAGCAGGTATTGGGCGTCTTCACCAGCCACTTCGCACATCGGGATGTACCAGTCCGTACCGGTCTCGAGCATTTCAAGGATATTTTCAAGCGGCAGGTCACATTTCTGGGCGACTTCACCCAGCACCCCCCCGCCGTCTTCCGGCAGGTTAGACATATCGATCCCCAGGGCCACAGCATCGGCCTGGACGGCCACTGCCGCGCCCTCGCGGTCGTAGATATTGCCGCGGGCCGGGATGGCGTAATCCATCGCCAGGGTGTTGCCGCCCCCCAGTTCGGGCAGGATCAGGCCTTCGTCCCACTGGATGCGCCATTGCTCGTTTTCCAGGCTGAGGCGCATGACCATGTCGCGCTGCAGGTCCCCGATCAGCGCCGTGTGGTAATTGATCCGGTAGGCTACTTCAGCCAAATAAGGATTCAACAACCCGGAGAGTATTTCGAAATCAAAGCTGGCCGCCCCCATGGTGTTGAGCGCGTTGTTGTGTTTGGCCGCAAAGTCTTCCAGGCTGATCGTGTCTTGGCCGACCTTGGTCAGCATGCCGTACATCGTCTCGTAGTCGTCGTTCTGCCAGGCTTCCAGGTAGCTGCTGACCGCCAAACTTTCATCTGGCGCCGGCCTGATATCTGGGATAGGAGGCCGCAGTGTCGCGGTTGGTTTCCCCAGTGCGAACCCAGGACCATCCGAACTGCGGCTGCAGGCAGATAACAGCAGCAGCGCCAGGATTATATTGAACCAACGAATAGCTTTCATTCTTCACCTTTTTTGAAACCCGGAAACAGATCCGGGTTATCCGACCTGCTCACCGCGCAGGATTGCACGCGTAACAGGGCATTGGTAATTGAGCATTGCCTGACAGCCGGCTGCAATATCGGCTTTCGGGGTGATATCGAACCGCCGCAGCAGCCGCTCGAGGTGGCACATCGGTAAGCCCATCACGCTGGCAAAACACCCCTGCATATGGACTACCGGCTGGAAGTCGGGGTGCTGGATGGCGTAAGCTCCAGCCTTGTCCAGCGGGTCGCCGCTGACTACGTAATTATCGATTTCATCATCGCTGTAGCTGCGCATGGGGACGTCCGTAACGCACAGGTCCGTCAGCAGGCGCTCATCGGCGACCCGCACCGCCGCAATGGCGGTATAGACCTGGTGGCTGTGACCTCGCAGCTGTTTCAGCATGTTGGCGGCATCGGCCTTGTCGGCGGGCTTGCCGAGGATTTCGTCTCCGTCTGCCACGGTTGTGTCCGAGCCGATGATTACCAGGTCCGGGCTGCCGCTGTGGACCGCCGCGCATACCTTGGCTTCAGCCAGGCGCAGGACATACTCCGCCGGTGTTTCACCGGGCTGCAGGCGCTCATCCACGTGCGAAACCGTCACGTTGACCATCCAGCCTCCCAGGGCAATCAACTGCCGCCTGCGTGGAGAGTTGGAAGCCAATAAAAGTATTGGTTTTTGGGCCACGGCGGGATTCTAACACAAACCACCTTTTAGGGTATGCCTTTACCGGTCAGACATATATACAAATCTTTCAGCTCAGCTTGGGAATAGACCGCTCTGTTCTCCCATCATGGTTCGTGATAGCTGTGGGTATCCTGTATTCATCCTGTACTGGTCCTGGCTGGAAGGAAGATGGATCCTTACAAAAGAAATCAACTTATGTGAATATCAATAAAGAAACCGCGGTTGCACTGGCAGGTTCTCCCAGGCCGTTGTACAATGGGTTTGTTCAGCGATGGACAGAGAATGGATAGCACCTGATGTTGATACTGTGCCCGCAGGGTACTGTCTGGGTGAATATTGCATCCAGCACAATTCGTACTATCGCTAGTTCTGGCTGTTATGGAGGTCCTTTTATTATGAATGCGCTCAAGGAACGTATCCTCAAACACGGCAAAAGCCTGGGCAGCGGCATCCTGAAGGTCGATGGCTTTGTCAACCACCAGGTCGATCCGGTCCTGATGGACGCCTGTGGTGCTGAATTCGCCAGCCAGTTCAAAGCTGTCGGCGCTACCAAGATCCTGACTGCCGAGATATCGGGTATTGCCCCGGCCGTTATGACCGGCAAGCACATGAGTATCCCCGTCGTCTATGCCCGCAAGTCCAAACCGATCACCATGCCAGACCAGGTCTTCCTGACCCTGGCGCCCTCGCATACCAAGGGCCGAATGGTCGAACTGATCGTCTCTCCCGAGTACCTGGCGGGCGGGGAAAAGGTGCTGATCATTGATGATTTCCTGGCCAGCGGGGCCACCATCCTGGGCCTGGTGCGCCTGGCCCAGACCGCCGGGGCTGAGATTGTGGGCATCGGCGCCCTGATCGAGAAATCTTTCGAGGGCGGCCGCACGGCGCTCGAGTCCCTGGGTGTGCCGATCAGGTCGCTGGCCTGTATCAAGTCGCTGGAAGTAGACAAGATCACATTCGTTGATTGAGATCACATTGCAGCAACGGTGCACGCATCGTCCCTGCAATCAACAGCATATGCATAATTCAATCGCAGTTCTCGATTTTGGTTCCCAGTATGCCCAGTTGATCGCCCGCCGGGTGCGTGAACAGCAGGTCTATTGCGAGCTTTTCCCATGGGATGCCCCGCAGGAGCAGGTCCTGGCCATTAATCCCCGGGGATTTATCCTTTCCGGTGGTCCCAAATCGGCCTACACTGAGAACGCTCCGTATATCCGGCAGTTCATCCTCGATTCCGGGCTGCCGCTCCTGGGGATCTGCTACGGTATGCAGGCCCTGACCCACGCCCTGGGCGGGCAGGTCGATCCGTCCACAGAGCGGGAATATGGGCTGGCCGTTGTACAGACCCTGGGGTCCAACCCACTCCTGCCTGAGGGAGACTATCCGGTCTGGATGTCGCATGGAGACCGTGTCGTCCGTCCCCCTGAAGGCTTTGGTGTGATCGCCCGGTCCGAAAACAGCCCGGTTGCCGGGATTGCCGATATACATCGAAAGTACTTCGGAATCCAGTTCCACCCGGAGGTACGCCATACCCCGGATGGACCCGGGATCCTGCGGCGGTTTGTGGTCGATATCTGCGGGATCACCCCCGATTGGACGCCGGTTTCCATTATCGACGAAAGCGTGGCCCGCATTCGCCAGCAGGTCGGCGGGGAAAAGGTGCTGGCGGCTGTTTCCGGCGGGGTCGATTCATCTGTTGCCGCCGCACTGGTTCACAAGGCAGTTGGCGGCCAATTGGTAGCTGTCTTTGTTGATACCGGTCTGCTGCGCAAGGGGGAGCCGGAACAGGTCGTGCAGACCTTCCGTAAGAACATGGGGCTTGAGATGGTGGCTGTCCAGGCTGCTGACGAGTATTTTGCGGCCCTGGCCGGTCAGACCGACCCCGAAGTGAAGCGCAAGATTGTGGGTGAGAAGTTCATCCGCATTTTTGAACAGCAGGCCAAAGACCTGGGCCAACCCGGCTACCTGGTGCAGGGCACCATTTACCCGGATGTGGTCGAGTCTTCTGCCCCAGATCGCAATAAAGCCGATAAGATCAAAACCCACCACAATGTCGGTGGACTGCCGGAAGACATGCAGTTCGTGCTGGTCGAACCGCTGCGCTACCTCTTCAAAGATGAAGTGCGCGCCGTGGGTGAAGCGCTCGGGCTGCCGCAGGAGATGGTCTGGCGCCAGCCCTTCCCTGGTCCGGGGCTGACCGTGCGCTGTCTGGGGGAAGTTACACCCGAGCGGGTGACCCGCCTGCAGGCAGCCGATGCCATCCTGCTGGAGGAACTGTCGGGGGCGGGTTTCCTTGGCAAGGGCGCCGGCGCCTCGCAGGCCTTTGTTGTTCTGCTGCCGGTGCGCTCCGTGGGCGTCATGGGCGACGAACGCACCTACCAGGAGGCGGTCGCCATCCGGGTTGTCTCCACCGACGATTTTATGACTGCCGACTGGGCGCGCCTGCCGCATGACCTGCTGGCCAGGGTTTCCAGCCGTATCGTAAACGAAGTTTCCGGAATCAATAGAGTAGTGTATGATATAACCAGCAAGCCGCCGGCCACGATCGAATGGGAGTGATCAATGAAACTAGATATCGGTGAAGTTCTGGACAGGGCCTGGAAAATTACTTGGAATCACAAAGTCATGTGGATACCAGGCGCCATGGTAGCTGGTATCAGCTTCCTGCCCACCCCGATAATGTGGTTTTTCCAAGCTCGCATTTTCCTGACCATGGACCAGACGATGGGGTATGAAAATGCCGCACCGGATTTTGCGAAGTTCTTTTTATTATTGATCGTGATGTTGTTGGTCATGGTGATATCGATTCCAGTCAGTCTGACAGGACTGGTTATGCCCGTCTGGGGGACTATCCAACTGGAACGAGGCGCAGATCGACTTACCTTTGCGGGGATGCTCAAAGGAACCTTGAAATACTTCTGGCGTCTGTTAGGAGTGATGGCATTGATCTGGACGGCATTTTTCCTGTTGATCAGTGTCCTTTATGGCTGCATGTTCGCAGTGAGCATGCTTACCTTCGGGTTAGGTATGGTTTGTATGATGCCGTTGATGCTGCTTCTTATCCCGGTGGGGATGCTGATATTTTCCCTGTATGAGCTGGCCTGGTCTGGCATCCTGGCTGACGAGCTGGGTGTGATGGAGTCACTCCGTAAGGCCTGGGAACTGGCGAAAAGCAACTTTGGCCCCATCGCCTTGACCTGTATAATTATCTACCTGGTCTCTATGGTGGTAGGATCGATCATTTCTGTACCGATGATGATCCTCTTCCTGAAATTTCCTTTCGTCATGATGGATGTTACCAACAGCGCCTCGCCGGATGCGATGTTTGCGATGATGCAGGATCTGTCGAACAGTATGATCTTTTGGTCACTGGCGCTTCTGCCGGTCTATGCGGTCCTGTATGGCGTTTTTATTCCATTCATGCAGACTTTGTGGACCCTGACCTACCTGCGTCTTACAGGCCAGGAACCTCAAACTCCGGCGCGGCCGGCTGAAATTGCCTGATCCGCAAGAGGAATCTGCGAAACCCGTTTAGGAAATGAAAAAAATACTGCTTCTGCTTGGAATAAGTGTTATTTTCCTGGGGATGGTTTTACCTGTCCAGGCCCAATCTGGCGCCTATGCTGCACTTTATCCGGCAGATAGCAGCCAGTTCCCGCAGATCACCACCCTGTTGGATGTCTTCAACGACCAGGGGCAGTTTATCTCCGGCCTGACGCCTGTGGAGGTGAGCGTTCTTGAAGATGGTCAGCCGCGCACAGTCGATGAACTGGTCGAGTTTGCCGTCGGTGCGCAGATCGTGGTGGCGATCAACCCTGGTCCCTCCCTGGATATCCGGGATGGGGAAGGCTTGAGCCGCTATGAGCGCATCTCCCTTGCCCTGCGCAACTGGGCCCAGTCCTTGCCCGCAGACACCCAGGATGATTTAAGCCTGGTTTCTTCGACCGGGCCCATCCTGGCAAATGGAACCCCGGCCGAATGGATCGGTGCTTTCAATGGTTACCAGCCCGATTTCGATATTACCAGGCCTGGCCTGCAGGTTTTGAACTTTGCGTTTGATACCGCCAACCTTCCTCCCCGGCAGCCGGGAATGAAAGCCTCGATTCTCCTGGTCACCCCTCACATTGAAGAACCCAATATCCAACCTGCCCTGGAAGCATTCACAACACGCGCCATTGAGGAACATATCCAGGTCAATGTCTGGTTTTCCGATACTGAAACACAATTTAATCATCCCAGCGCCCTGGCACTGCAGGCAATGGCACAGCGCACCGGAGGGAGGTACCTGGCTTTTTCTGGGGTAGGTCCGCTTCCCGATCCGGAATTATATTTAGTGACCTTGCGCCGGGTTTATCGCCTGGTCTATACCTCCCAGCTGGCTTCCCCCGGCGATCACCAGCTGGCCGTCCAGGTCATTACCAATGGGATGCAGCTGGTTTCTCCAGAAATAACTTTTCCACTGGATATCCAGCCCCCCAATCCGATCCTGGTCTCACCTCCGGCGCAGATCGTCCGCCGGGCCCCCGAGGACCGTCCTTTCGATGAGGAGATACTCCTGCCAAACCAGCAGCAGATCGAGATGATTATCGAATTCCCAGATCGACACCCCCGCCCACTGCAGCGTACGGCTTTGTATGTGGATGGCGTGCTGGTAGATGAGAACCTGGAAGAGCCGTTCGATGTCTTCTTGTGGGATTTGGAACTGTATACTACCAGCGCCCAGTATGATTTGAGCGTCGAAGCAGAAGATATCCTTGGTTTGCAGAAACAGAGTCTGACCGTACCGGTGATTGTCACCATTATATATCCTCCTGGCGGCGCACTGGCAATGCTGGTCCGGAACAACAGGTTTATCACCATTGGCGCAATCTCGATGGCCGGTCTTGTCCTGGCCCTGATCCTGTTTTCCGGCTGGAGGCGGATCACCTCTTTGCGGGAACGCCGTCAGGCGCGTGCCACGCTGGAAGACCCGGTAACCCAGCCGGTGTTGATCTCTCCCCCTGAACCGAAAAGCGCCCCCCAGAAAGAATCCCGGTCTCCATTAATCCGCCGCCAGGCTTTCAAAAGGAACGCTGCTCCGGCATATCTCGTGAGCCTGGACGCTGAGGGCGCAATGACCGAGAATAGGATCCCGATCCTGGGGGCTGAACTCACCCTGGGTACCGATCCGATCCAGTGCAGCCAGGTTCTGGATGATACTTCTGTTTCACCTTTCCACAGCCGTGTATATCATTCAAAAGACGGACAATACTTTATTGCCGATAACGCCTCTGTTGCTGGTACCTGGGTCAATTACGATCCAATTTCACAAGGAGGAGTACAATTGAAACATGGTGACCGGATCAATATTGGCCAACTGGCCTTTCGCTTTTCGCTGAAAAAGGCGCCCAAAGTAGCCGAAATGACAGTCTCATCCCAAAAAGTAGTTTAATGATTCGATCTGAGCGCTCTCATCTCAATGTTGCTGCTCTCAACGATCCCGGAGCAAAAGGTAAGAATAATGAGGACCGGTATGCGGTTTCTTCTTATTTGCTTGGCGCTGAGGACAGCACACCGGTTGTCTTTGCAGTTGTTGCGGATGGGATAGGAGGTCATCGAGCAGGAGAAGTCGCTGCGGAAATGGCAGTCGACTATATCAGCGAAGCTGTGGCCAAAAGTAATGCCAGGCGCCCCATCAAGATCATGGAAATGGCTATCCAGGGAGCCAGTAACGCCATTGCGTCCCGCGCGGACGGCAATGAAGACCGGGAAGGTATGGGGGCGACCTGTGCGTGTGTCTGGATTTTTGGAGATCGCCTGTATATCTCGTATGTTGGTGATTCAAGAATATACCTGCTGCGGGGTGACAAAATACAGCAGTTAACCATTGACCATACCTGGGTACAGGAAGCGATTGAGAAAGGTATCCTTGATCCTGAAATGGCGCGTGATCATCCCAATGTCCATGTTATCCGACGTCATCTGGGATCACAGCAGGTTCCTGAAGTGGATACCCGACTGTGTTTGCGTAACGATGAAAACGCATTGCAGGCTGAGGCCAATCAGGGTGCAGTGCTGCGTCCTGGCGACATCCTGTTGATATGTACGGATGGCCTGACAGACCTTGTTTTGGATGATGAAATATTTGGGCTGATCAAGAAGAGTGATGTGCTGGAAAAAGCGGCCAAAAGGCTGGTGGATAAAGCCAATGAACGCGGTGGGCATGATAATATCACCGTAGTTCTTTTGGAGGTGCCTGGCGGAGAACCGCGTAAAACCAAGGCGGGTTTCTTTTCCAAATTTTCCTTTTCGGGGTATTGGCTGGCAGGGTTCATATCAGTTGTGCTGGTATTGTTGGGTTTGATCTCCGCAATGGTCTGGAGCCTGACGCGCGTGAATCCACAACCTACACAAATAACCAGACCGACTGTGACTCTAGTCATTCCTGGAAGTATTACGCCAACGCCTTGAATCAAACCAAGGGGGACTATGGCTGTTCGCCGATATCGATTGAAAAAGCTCTCAGAGATTGATTCAGATCCCTGATGAATTGGATCAGAGACAAGATTAAAGACCCCAGTCCGATAATAAAGATACCACCGATCAGCCAGGCGCTTTCAAACTCAAAAAGGGCGCTTAAAAACAGCACGATCACCAGTAAAGCCGCAAACAGGACGCTGATGGAAGCCAGAATGATAGCCTGTTGCAGTAGTTTGGCCCGGAACGATAGGATTTCCAACTGGGCGCGTACCCGTGAGATTTCGAAATCTGCGTGAAGACGAGGAAGTTCTCGGATCAGGCTGCGGCCGCGATCAATGACCCGCCCCAGACGGTTGGTCATGCTCAGGATCAGGAGACCTACTCCGGAGATCAGCACTACGGGTCCAATGGCAGTCTGCAGGACAGGAATGAGATGTGAAACGGAAAAGTTGACCATAGCGTCCATTGTATCCAATAGAGTCCCTACTTGTAAATGCCTTGGTTGTATCTGCGTAGGGCTTTCCCAAAGTCGCGTAAGAAATACTGGTAGAGTCATAAAAAGGGGTTTTGATTACGAAAAGGATGCCTTTATCACGATTGGCCGCTGCCAGGCACATCTGCAGCGCTCACGCCAGATTTACCGCCAGCGGCGGGAGGCAATGATGGAAGCCATTCGAAAATGTCTTCCACACGCTGTATCCTTCAATATTCCAAAGGGTGGCCTGTACCTCTGGCGCTATTTGCCGGAGAAGTACGCTGCCGATGACCTGCTGCTGCGTGCCAGTCAGGCAGGGGTCAGCTTTATCCCCGGAAGAAATTTCTTTCCGGATAAACGAAATGGAAAAAACTTCCTGCGCCTGAACTTTGCCGCTCAATCACAGGAAAGGATTCGGGAAGGGATAATGCGATTGGGGGAAGTAATGACTGAAGGATAAGTCGGTAGGCCCTGGTGCGGCTCTCTATCGCTTGAGGAGCTTGGGGAGACTGTCCAGATAGCGTTCTGAGAACTCGATAATAACAATATCGGGTTGTTCTTCATCAACCCAGGAAAGGCTCCATAACCCGCCGCCGGTAAAATTCTGGATGTATACGGCCCGGCTGAAGCTTTCTCCAAGCAGTGGGATGACGGGATTGAAGAAGGAATCATAATAAACCACCGCCCTGGGTAGCTCTGGGTCAGGGACCGAAGAGAACATCAGTTTGCGTTCACTCAGTTCAATGGTTTTATAGACCGCCCGGGTATCGAATTGGGGAGCCAGCTTAACCTGGCTTTCATCCAGGAGAGAGGTGCCAATATTCCGGGCCATATCAAGCGTTCCCGGTTCAGTGTAGACGATCTCGAAATCTGAAAGCGGGTGGACCACAATTTGGGGGTACGTCTCTGAAAGGGAGCCTGCAATTTCCCGGTATCCCAGGTAAACGCCATAACCGTTCCAGTGGGTATCCGTTGCGTAGTAAAGCTGATGATCCGGTTTGGCTTCCAGCAGGGTTGGGCGCAAATCCAGGATCGCTGTGGCCCCATTTGCTTCCATGTAGTTCATGAGTTGGTCTAATCTGGATTCTTTGCCCAGCACCGGGATTTCATCCGGAACATATTCGGGGTAGATTGTATTTTTATTAGGGATAATAACAACCAACAGCCGGATTCCCTGTTCGGTATAGCTGGTATTGAGAGCATCGAGGGATTGTTGTATCTCAACCAGCTCGTCTTCTGTAAACGGGATCGTATTCTGGTAATCGCTGGCGCTGTGTTCAGCAGTAAAGACCAGCCAGTTATTTTTACCGACCACTACTTTTGCAAAGACCCGATCTCCGATCAAAATACGGAAATCAGAGACAGCTTTAATCAGAGGCTCCCGTCCGAAGAAATTCCCTTCTAGTGCCTGGGGAGAGAGCTGCAGGGTGCGAAGGGGTAATACCAAAAGACCAAAGAAGGCGGTAATGAACAGGAGAGGATAAATGCCCGTTTGGAAGTTTTTCTGCATCTAAAAACCTCCGTATATTCCCGGCAGGAATTTACTGCTGGCAATTACGGCTACAGAGAAGACAAACAAGCCCAGCAGGGCAGCATCTGAGAGAACCTGCAGTGGTAATTCAAGTATCTGGTAGCGTTTTTTCCAGTTGGTAAAAAGATCCTTCAGCGCCGGCGCCAGGGGCAGTGACAGCAGGATCCCTGCAGTGAAGGCCAACCAGAAAGAAGGTTCAAGGAAAGGCAGGGGGCTGGTTTTTGAGAAGGGCAGCGGGGAATATCCGGTTGTGCCGCCAGCCAATTTTTGAAGAAACAGCCAGGCAAATTGGGGCGTGGGAGCCCTGAAGAACACCCAGGTCAGCAGGAGAGCAGACAGGGCATAAAAATGCCGGATGGGCCTGAAGATACGCTGTAACAAACGTCCCAGGAAGAGAGTTTCTAACACCAGGAAAGCGCCATGCAAAAGACCCCAGAGGATGAAGTTGGTTGTCAGACCGTGCCATAAGCCGGTCAACAGGAACACGATCAGGATGTTCAGGGGTTGGCCGATGAACCTTATTCTGCGTCTTTCCAGCGGGTAAAATACATAGTCCCTGAACCAGGATGAAAGGGAGATGTGCCAGCGTCTCCAGAAGTCGCCCACCGACTGCGCCAGGTATGGAAAGTTGAAGTTTTCAGGTAGGTGAAAGCCCATCATATTCCCCAGACCGAGAGCCATATCCGTATAACCTGCAAAATCAAAATATATTTGCAAAGCGTAGGCGACGATACCCAGCCAGGCGATGCCGGGCTGCAGTCCTTCGAGTACCGTTACATTAAAGACCACCTCCACGAGTTTTGCCAGGGTATCGGCAATCAAAACCTTTTTTGCCAACCCACGGATGAAGCGCCGGATGCCGTCAGCGATTTTTGTCCGGTTGACAGGTGGGGCAGGAAGCTGATCGGCTACGGCTTTGAAGCGCATAATTGGTCCGACCAGGATCTTGGGGAACAGCATGACATACAGCGAGAAGTTCAGCAGGTTTTTCTCAGCCGGCAGACCCTTGTAGACATCAATAACGTAGGAGATCAACTGAAAAGCAATATAAGACAGTCCCAACGGAAAAACCAGTTCCCCCAACCAGGTCAGCAGGCGCTCTGGTACGGGCAAGCCCAGTTTCGCAATCCAGGAAACCCCGAAAGTAATCAAAACCTTGAAAGCCAGCAGCGCCAGTGTATTTATCCCCACACCAAGCCACATCCAGACGAAGCGTTTGCCCGAGTTTTTGTTTCCTATTTTGATGCAAATCCAGTAGTTCAGCAGGATCAGCCCGGCCATCAGGAAGATGTAAAGCGCCTCACCCCAGGCATAAAAGACCAGGCTGCCGAGCAGCCCAACAATGCGTCTGGTCTTTGTGTCAGATGCGAAGTAGATGGTAAAAAAGAATGGCAGGAAGAGAAACAGGAAGAGTGGCGTGTTGAAGTGCATCCGGGCCTCTGGGGCTCAATTATAGTTGTTGATACGGGTTTGTGCTATATCATATCTTGGAGCCAGGGATGGACAACCGCTTGGCCTGGCATTCTAATTCAGAAAACCTCTCGCAAAGGCCAGGAACTCCTGTACATCTTTGAAGGTACTCACCAGGCCGACCGAAACCCGAACGGCGCCGGAGGCTTTGCCATCGATGCACAGGCGAAAATCATCATAACTCAAACGTGCATTATGACCCGGCTGGGTGAAGCAAGAAGCCAGTTCAGGCTGTGATAGGCCCAGGGCAATCTCCCCTGCACCCGGGTTACAAAAACAGCCGGTGCGCAGGGAGATACCTGCCTGGTTGGCCGCCTTTTCGATCGACAGGTGATCGATAGGCCTGTTCGCCTGATCGAAGAAATTACAGGTGATGGTACCGCCACGCGCCTCGATATCGGTCGGCCCGTATATGCGAGCCAGGGGTACCCCGGTGCTGTGTGCCATTCCCGTCAGTTGTTTGAGCAGCCAGCCTGTCAGGCACTGAACCCGTTCATGGATGATATCATAGCCGATCGATTCAATCTGCTTCAAGCCAATTTCAATGGCTGGGATATTGAGATAATCCAGGGTACCGTCCTCAAAGGCCGGGGCGCCGTCAGCCAGGTAGTATTTGTCTCCCTGAACGGACGCAACCGTGATGGTCCCACCTGCAAACCAGGGGCGGTGCAGTTTTTCAAGGGCAGCTTTGCGGGCGATCAAAGCTCCCAATCCGGTTGGATAACCGAACATCTTGTAGAAGGAGACACAGACAAAGTCAGGGTGATATTCTCCCAGGTTGAGCCGGTTGGTGGGTACATATGCCGCTGCATCGAGCAATACATCCCAACCAAGGGATTGGGCCTGCTCGATCCATTTGAGGGGATGCTGAACCCCCGAAAAGTTGGATTGAGCAGGATAAGCGAACAGATTGTGACCATCCCTTTTGGACCGGTTCAGGTGATCCTCCAATTGCGATTTGTCAAGACGCAGGTCTGGCAGACAGACCGGGAGGTAGGTTACCTCTGCTCCTCGGGCATGAGCGAACTCCCGAATCCCATTGACCGAATTGTGGTTATCAAAGGTTAGCAAGTAATGCCCACCCGGGAAGGGATAGGATTCTCCCACCAGTTTGAGTGCTCCACTGGCGTTGGCTGTAAAGATGGCCAGGTATTCTCCCGGGTCGGCATTGAAAAAGTCCAGGATATATTTACGAGTGTGCTCGACCAGTTCCGTTGCTGCGGTCGAAGTCGGGTTGGATGAATGAGGATTTCCAAATACGCGCTCGTTGAGTAGTTTATGGTGCTCGTTGATCTGCGATTTAGCATAAAGGCCGCCGCCAGTGTAGTCAAGGTAAATATGGTTCCCGACTTCCAAACGGGCGTATTCAGTCAGACGCAGTTTATCAATGCGTTCAGTTTTTTGGAAAAGAGGATAAGTCTTTGAGAACTCACTCAGTTCTGGGTCTGATGCCGGGATCATCTGGGCTCCTGTTCTATACGCTTATTCTACTGCATTAACCAACTGGTTCATCCTTGCTTGATCCTTCGGGGATCCTTCTTACATCCTTGCTGGAACCTTGCTAACAGGCTTATTGATGTATTCAGGTTACTTTTATCTTCGGGATGAGCCACTGCCCTAAAAATAATAAAGACACGAAGCCGTAGCAGTTGGCGGCTTCGTGTCTTTATGGTTGTTCGGGATATTAACCTATTAATTCAAAACGGGCCTGGAAGAAGCGCAGGTATTCCGGTTCGTAAACCATTTTCAGGCCTTTGGTCTTTTCACGTTCATCATACACGGCTTTGATGCTTTCGGCAACCACATCCATGTGCGCCTGTGTATAAACACGGCGCGGGATGGTAACGCGGGTCAATTCCAGGGCAGGGTGTCGATGGTTCCCGGTTTCGGGATCACGCCCGGCGCTGACGATACCGCGCTCCATGGTCCGTACACCAGAGTCCAGGTAAAGTTGGGCGGCCAGGGTCTGGGCCGGGAATTCATCCTGGGGGATGTGCGGGTAGAAACGTTTGGCATCCAGGAAGATGGCGTGACCGCCGATTGGCTCTACGATCGGAATTTCCCAATCAAGGAGCAGTTTTCCAAGATATCGGATCTGACGCACCCTGGAAGCGGCGTGCTCATCTTGGACCATTTCCTTGATTCCCAGGGCGACGGCTTCCATATCGCGCCCGGCCATGCCTCCATACGTGTGCAGGCCTTCATAAACCACAACCATGTTGCGTGCTCTTTCGGCGACCTTGGGGTCATTAACGGCCAGCCAGCCGCCAATGTTAACTAGGTTGTCCTTTTTTGCAGACATCCAGGCCCCATCGGTATAGTTGCAGAACTCGAACAGGATTTCAGCGATATGCTTATCATGGTAACCCTCTTCCCGTTCCTGGATGAAGAAGGCGTTTTCGATCATACGGGTAGCGTCCAGGTAAATGCATATGCCGTGTTTATCTACCAGTTCACGCAGAGCTTTGACATTAGCCATACTGACTGGCTGTCCGCCGGCCATGTTGACAGTTCCGGCAAGGCTGATATAGGGGATTTTATCGGCGCCGACCCTGTCGATCAGGGATTGGATTTTACTCAGATCAACATTGCCTTTGAAGGGATGTCGATTGACAGGATTATGTGCCTCGTCGATGATGATATCTACAAAGGTACCGCCAGCTAGTTCCTGGTGCAGGCGGGTGGTGGTGAAATACATGTTGCCGGGAATATAGTCGCCCGGCGTGATGAGCGCTTTGCTGATCAAGTGCTCAGCGCCACGTCCCTGATGGGTGGGGATGATGTGCTTGTATCCGTAGTATTGCTGGATGGCTTCTTCCAGGTGATAAAAATTTCGGCTACCGGCGTAAGCCTCGTCACCCAGCATCATCCCGGCCCACTGACGGTCACTCATGGCGCTGGTCCCGCTGTCGGTCAGCAGGTCGATGTAAACATCTTCTGAACGCAGCAGGAAGGTATTGTAACCCGCCTCGGCGGCAGCCTTTTGGCGTTCTTCCTGAGTCAGCATATGGATTGGTTCGACCATTTTTATTTTCCAGGGCTCGGCCCAGGATCGACGGCCAAACTGCTGGCCCATAGTTTTGATTTTTGAGTCGGTCATTTTGTCTCCTTGAAGGGATATCCCTCTGAGAAGCGCCAACACTGTGTGTTGTAGGCAACACAGAGGAAAGAAGGATCTGCCCCTGGCAGGGTACTCATCCTATCCTGGGGCATATTCTCAACTGTACTCACTACAGTTGGTCAGAATGAAAAAACTACTTTTGAATCGGATGCTGTGTTGATGATTTAACTTCGTTCAAGACCAGGCTGGTGTGGATTTGGGCTACGCCTGGAATGGGGGCCAGCCGGTGTACCAGGAAGGCTTCCAGGTCACTGGTGTTGTGTGCGACCAATTTTAGCAGGTAATCATATTCTCCGGTGACATTCCAACACTTCTGGCCTTTGCAAGAGGCGCTCGTGAAAGCCGGTCACCTTCTCGATCTCGTGTAACTGCAAGCTGATGTGTACGGAACAAAACATGTCATATCCGGCTTGCAGGCGGTCGATAGAGGTTGTGTATCGTTTTATGTGACCATCTTCTTCCAGTCGCCGGACGCGTGTTAGTGTGGCTGGCGGTGAAAGGTTTACTCGGCGGGCCAGTTCCGTGTTGCTGATACGGGCATCCTTTTGAAGTATTTCGAGAATTACAATGTCAGTTGTATCCAGTACCATGTTAATAATTTAACAAAAAAACTCTGAATTTCAACTTAATTTCTTGAAGCACTTGCCGAAGGGAATTCACGCTCATCGTCGCTCAATTCAGCCAGCTTGTACTTGATTGCGCTCGCTCATGAGCTTTCCCAAAGAAGTGTTAAGATACTATCCTCTCCAATTTATCAGCGGAGTGGCTTGTGTTACCGGAAACTAAAGTTAATCAGAACACTACCATATATGGCTTTGCCACGCAAAAGCCCAAAGAGCCTAAATTTAATGTAAAGAAATGGACTTCTTATCTCAAAGGAGATGTGTTATCCAATTTCCCGCATACCAATACCGCTACCGGGCCAGACGGTACGGATTGGATTGGACCGGTTGGGGGCGGTGTCAGTTGTTTCGATGGCATAAAATGGGAGACTTACACAGTGTCCGATGCGTTTGATTTGGAATACGTAAAGGCGATCATAAAAGCTCCGGATGGTTCCATGTGGTTTGGAACCGAAGGTGAAGGTGTGTACCGCTTCGATGGTAAGGATTAAACTAATTTTAAAAAAGCGGATGGTCTGTGTGATAACTATGTGGACAACATTGCCACCGCACAGGATGGGTCAATCTGGTTCGGTTGCAAGAAGAGCGGCATTGCACACTTTGAGTCTTTTTAAACTAATTTTTTTATAGGACCCACGTGGCTGGTAAAGATTGCAGCAGCGGCAGAGCGGGTATGGACATTCAACTTCTCAAAAATGGCCTTCAGATGCCGTTTTACTGTATTGGTGGTAATTACCAGCTTTTCGGCGATCTCTTTGTTGGTCATACCATATGCGAGCAATTCCAGGACCTCTCGTTCGCGATCAGTCAGGTTGGAAAGCTCACCCCCGACCAGGCGGGCTGCACTGGCTTCTTCGACCAGCCGACGGAAAACCTCCCGGTCGAAAGTTTGTTTTTCAATATAGGCAAAGATGGATTGCTCTGCATAGGCACGCATAATGTCTCCCGGTGAAGCAACACCGCTGACCACGATGGTGGGGATATTGCCTGCTTTGGTGTTTTCCAGCAGTTGATAACCTTCTAAATTCTGGTGTGATTGATTAGGGTTCCAGGTGTCGCTGATATCACCAGTCAGGGAAAGGTCAAGGATAGCCAGGGTGAATTTCTCGCGTCGCAAGCTGCCGAGCGCATCTCCAAAGCCTGAGCAAATACGTACCTGAAAACCAGCATCAACCAGTAGTTCTTCAAGGATGTCGCGCCAACCAGCATCGTCTTCTACCACCAGGACTCTGGCAGCACCTGCACTTGGGGAAGAAGACAGATCTGGTCTGGTTGCTAGCGTATCTGTCAACGGCTCGGAATCAGGTTCGAGTATGGCCTGTTTCGGGGCGCTGGCCAGGGAGCGGTAGACATTCTCACGAAACTCATGCCTGTTAAAATTTTCCTTTCGCAGGAAAGTAAAAGCACCAAACTCCGTCAGTACCGAGACGGCCAGTTCGACCGTTGCAAACCCGGTCAACAGGATGGTCTGGCAACCCGGGTCGGTATTTCGAACCGTTTCCAGCACCCGCAGTCCATCGTAATTATTGTGATCATCGGCTTCCAGAGAAAGGTCGACAATAGCCAGGCGGTGTGATTGAGATTTCAATTCATGCACAGCTTCATTCAGGTTCCCGGCAACATCGACTTCCATTCCACAGTCGGTCAGGATTTCACTCAGAATTTCTTGCCAAGAGTGGTCGTCTTCTACCACCAGAGCGCGGAAGGAGGGGGGGGTCATTGGATTCCCTCTGCTCGGGGCAGGCGTAAGATGAAGGTAGTGCCAGATTTACCATCGCTCTCAACCGTGATCGAGCCTCCCAGGCGGGTCATCAGGGTTTTTACCCACCACAGGCCGAAACCGAGCTTCCCAGGCCTGGTACGACCGGAGAAGTTCAACTCGAAGATGCGATCATGAAGGTCTGGGAGAATCCCAGGACCGCTGTCGGTTATGCAGATTTCGACCCAGTTTCCTTTGGTACAGGCCTGGACCAAGATCGTACCTTCACCCTGCATGGCGTGACTGGCGTTTTCGATCAGGTTAGTAAAGACGAAAGTCAGGCTCTGGCCTCCGGCTGTGACTACTGGCAAGTGATCCAGCCCTTCAGTTTGCACGCGGACGGTGGGAGGCAGGTTGGCGGTATTAATGGCATCCACAATACGGGCTGCTACATATACCGGTTCAAGCCTGATTGGCCGCAGATGTGAGAGGTTATCTCGCACGGTTTGCATGGCATCCATCGCACAGCGTTCAATTTCGGTCAGGTTATTGACCAAGTAATCATCATTATCAAGGGAGGATCGACATTTGTCTTCAATACTCTGAACCCTGACGGGAATTGTGCCGACCTTATTATTAAGGTGATGTAACAAGTTGGAAGCGATATCGCCAACAGCAGCAAATGTTTCTGCGACAGCGCGCTGTTCCTGTGCAGAACGCAAAGCTTCCTGGCGGGCCTCATTGCGGAAAGCCAGGGTGGCATACTGAGCCAGGAAGGTCAGCACTTTTTTGTCCCAGTCCGATTCAGCGAAACGCCCGGGGTCATCACTGGCACTGTAGACACTGAAGGCACCCAAGGGCAGGTTCTCATCACCATCCAACAGGGGTACGATCAGGGCCCGGGACCAGTTTTGTGTTTTGGCCAGATCTGGTCTTTGAAAACGAGTGTCCGAACTGATATCATGGGTGACCACCGGAGCCTTGTCCAGTATGGCCTGGCCGGTCAGGCTGCCGCTGACAGGGATTTGATCGCCATGTTGGTGCCCCCCGTTTGAGCTTTCCAGCACCAGTTTATTGCCTTTAAGTGACCAGATGGCACTGGCTGAAGCGTTGAGAAGGTCACAGGCAGTTATGGCTAGGTGATTGAGCATATTTTTACAGGACTCTGTCAGCAGGAGTTGAGAGGCTTCCTGGAGCGCATCCAGCAGTCGCACTTCCTGGATAGCCGTTACGGCGTAGGTCGCCAGGGATTGCAACATGTGACTGTCATTTTCATTAAACGCCCCAATGGCTGGACTTTCCAGGTTGAGAACGCCTTCCAATCGTCCACTGGCATTGATTAATGGTATTGCCAGTTCGGAGCGCATTTCAAGTTTAGCGTCGAATGGGTAATAGATCTTTGACCAGGGATCATCTTCCAGGTCAGAGATTAGTAGGGGTTGGCGATTACGGGCCACCCAGCCCATGACACTGTTAGAGTTCAATGGCAGCGCTTCTTTCATGGGCAAAGCCAGATGTTCTCCGGCAATTGCACGTGTGATCAAGGCCTGCCCGCTTTTGTCAACCAGCCGGAAGATACCATATTGGGCGTTTGTCATCTCAAGAGCCAGCTGCAGGATCGATTCAAGAGTCTCTTCCAATTCAAGACGGGATGAGATCAACATCCCGGCCCGGTGGAGCTGGTTGAGTTCATCCTCTTTACGGGCCAGATCCTTACGAACATCGGTCATCCGCCGTGAATGATAAATGGCCATGGCAGCCTGGTTTACGAAGTTATCCAGCATCAACAGTTCCATGCGGCTGAATTCACGCTTTTTGTATAGATAAAGATACAAAACTCCGACAGTTTGATCGGCTACGATTAACGGGTAACCGGCAACAGCTTTCACCCCGAGTTGGGCATGAAAGGGATGGATATCGAGATCCGGTTCTTCGTATGAGATAACGCTACGACGTTGAGTGATGGCGCGCATTCCAATACCACCCGGGCGGGGTGCATCATCAGGGACTTCCCTGTTGATTGAACTGTAACGATCCATTATTCCTGCAAAAACCCGTGACTCCTTTTCGAATTTGTCCAGGATATTATCATAGGTATAAATAACCGCCGTAACACCCTGAACCACTCGAATGGCGCTCTCGACAATTAACTGCAGTGTTACTTCACTGCTGGCAACATCATCAGGACCGATCCGGTTGATAGCACTACTAATCTGATTCAGGCTGCCGAGAGCCTGCAGGAGGCGGGAATCATTTTCAGGAGAGAAACTCATTTTACGAGGCATGGGCATCACCATCGAAAAGTATTCGTTGGCCGTAAGATATTGCGATTGTAACATGTGAAAATAAAAAGAGAATAAACGCAATGTCTATTGGAAAGGCCGAGGTAAAAGGACCTCGGCCTCTCCAGCTAGCAACGTACGGCTAAAACAGTACCACTAAATATCAAAGTACAGCATGTATTCGTAAGGAGTGGGGCGCATGCGGACCGGGTCAACTTCCATTTCACGTTTGTAAGAGACATATGCTTCAAGAAGATCAGTGGTGAAGACATCCCCTTTGAGCAGGAAGTCATGATCTTCTTCGAGTTCGTTCAGGACTGCGTCCAGGGACCCAGGCACCTGCTTGATCAGCTTGGCTTCTTCGGCAGGCAGTTCGTACAGATCTTTGTCCATGGCTTCACCCGGATCGATGCGATTCTGGATACCATCCAGACCGGCCATCAGCAAGGCTGAGAAGGCCAGGTAGGGATTGCTGGTGGAATCGGGAGCCCGGAATTCAACACGTTTGGCATTGGGACTCTTGGTAACCGGGATACGGCAGATCGCGGAACGATTGCGTTGTGAGTAAGCCAAGTTGACCGGCGCTTCGAAACCGGGCACCAACCGGCGGTAAGAGTTGGTGGTTGGGTTGGTCAGGGCCAGCAAGGCCGGAGCATGTTTCAGGAGACCACCAATGTAATACTTGGCGTTGTCAGAGAGACCTGCATACCCGGCTTCATCATAGAATATATTGGTGTTGCCTTTCCAGAGCGACTGGTGTACATGCATGCCGGAACCATTATCTGCGAAGAGCGGTTTGGGCATAAAGGTTACGGTTTTGCCGTTCTGGCGGGCAACGTTTTTGGCAATATATTTATAGACAAGCAGCTGATCGGCCTGTTTGGTTAGAGTTCCGAATTTCATGCCCAATTCGGTCTGACCGGCGGTCGCCACTTCATGGTGGTGGACTTCCATCTCAACGCCAGCTTCCATCAGGGCCATGACGATCTTGCTGCGCAGGGTGTAAAGCGTATCTGTCGGTGGGACAGGGAAATAGCCGCGCTTGGGAAGGATCTGCCCACCAAAGTTTTGCTTGCTGGCATCACCGCTGTTCCACCAACCTTCGACACTGTCGACATAGTAATAAGATTCCTGGGTGCCGCTGGCGTAGCGGACGTTGTCGAAGATGAAAAATTCAGCTTCCGGTCCGAAGAAAGCGGTATCGCCAATGCCGGTCTGCTTCAGGTAGGCTTCAGCCTTCTGGGCAACGTAGCGCGGGTCGCGGCTGTAAGATTGCAGTGTAATCGGATCGTGCACGGTACAGGCGATCACCAGAGTCGGAATTTCAGCGACGGGGTCAATGAAGGCAGTGTCCGGATCGAGCATCAAGAGCATATCTGATTCATGAATTTCTTGAAAGCCACGTACCGAGGAACCATCGAAAGCCATGCCGTCTTTGAACAGGTCTTCATCGAGACGCTCTACAGGGATGGTGGTATGCTGCCAGGTTCCGGGCAGGTCGATGAAACGAATATCGACCATCTTTACTTTTTTTGCCATTTCAAGAACTTCTTTGATTGTTTTAGCCATTGTATTTCTCCTTTACTAGAATATAGTTGGCAATAATTTCTTTGTTACGATAATTGGATTATAAGAAGCGGGAATACCCCGGTCTATTACCCAAACGGGTACTTTAAAGAGGTTTACTTTAGGAAAGATAAAAGACCTGAAACCATGATTTCAAAGTTCCAGGTCTTGGTTTGATACCTGGTGCAAGCTAAGCCGCCAGTTCTTCTTGCTTTTCCTTGCTGTCGATATCGCCAGCTCCATACATGAGCGCTTCACGCCCGCGCTCTCCTGTTCGAATGCGTAGAACATCTTCGATGGGGTAGATGAAGATCACACCATCTCCGGAATTGCCCGTGCAGGCGCATTTTTGGATCACCTCGATGGTCTTGTCGACATTATGGTCACTAAGCACGATGTTCAACTGGATACGGGGCAGCATGTCCACCTTGTACGTCCCGGAGCGGCCTGCAAGTGTGATCCCGCCGCCACGGCCGTGTCCCTGGACTTCGAACACATTCATACCCAGAATGCCAATTTCGTGCAGAGCATTCTTTACTTCCTGGAGTTTTTCTTCCCGAATAAAAGCTTCAATTTTCTTGGTCATCATATCCTCTCTTTATGCGTATGCCTTCTCGCCGTGTTCACTGATGTCCAGTCCGACCAGTTCTTCCTGTTCGGAAACCCGCAACCCAATGGTTGCGTCTAAGATTTTGGCCAGGGCGAAAGTAACGCTGAAGGAAAACAGCACCATGATCACTACTGAAAGCGCCTGGATGCCGAACTGTGCGGGATTCCCATAGAGCAGGCCGTCTGCACCGGCGCTGTTGACGGCCGAGGAGGCAAACAAACCTGTCATCAGGGCGCCCCATAATCCACCCATGCCATGACAGGCGAAGACATCCAGGGACTCATCCAGCCCAAACTTTTCGCGAACCAGCTTGATGGTGAAATAGCTGACCGGAGCAGCAGTTGCCCCGATTACCAGCGCAGCCAACGGGGTAACAAAACCGGCCGCGGGCGTCACTGCAACCAGACCAACCACAGCACCGGTGACGATGCCCAGTACACTGGGTTTGTTATCACGCCAGCTGAGGAACATCCAGACCAGGCCGGCAGCTGCCGCAGCAGTATTGGTGGTAACAACCGCATTGACAGCAATACCGTCAGCGGCCAGGGCGCTGCCGCCGTTGAAACCGAACCAACCCATCCAAAGTAAACCGGCGCCCAAAACACTGTAGGGAATATTGTGGGGCTCAAAGGAATACGAGCCAAAACCTTTGCGTGCCCCAATAACCATCGCAAACGCCAGGGCAGAAAAACCTGCTGTGATGTGAACGACAGCGCCGCCGGCAAAATCCAGGGCTCCTATTGCCCCCAGGATACCGCCTCCCCAAACCCAGTGAGCAACCGGGTCATAGATCAGGGTCGCCCACAGCAGGCTGAAAAGCAGGAAGCTTTTGAAGCGTACGCGTTCTACAAAGGCGCCGGTAATCAGGGCCGGGGTGATGATGGCGAACATCATCTGGAAAGCCATAAAAGCCATATGTGGGACGGTCGCGGCGTAATCCGGATTCGGATCAGCACCGACGCCATTCAGGCCCAGGAAATTCAATCCACCGATCAGACCAGCAATGTCATTGCCAAAGGCCAGGGTGTATCCATATAAGATCCACTGAATGCTGAGCAAGGCCATCATGATGAAGCTCAAGTTAAGTGTTGAGAGGATATTTTTCTTGCGAACCATACCACCGTAGAAAAAACCCAGGGCGGGTGTCATCACCAGAACCAGGGCTGAAGAAATCAAAACCCAGGTGGTATCCCCTGTATCAATCGTATTCATAATAAACCTCCATTTCCTATCCATTTGGGTCACAGAATTTTCATTGATATTGATCTTAATGCAAATGTCTACGCTTCTTCAATTACCCTTATGGGTACTCTCGATTTATGTTGTTATGCAAAATTTGTGAAAAGTGAAGAATCCAGATAATTTCCTTACCCATTTGGGTAAGAGGATGAGAGGATGGGTGATCCTATTGAAGGTTTCATCCCTGATCCTTTCCTGGAATCTGGATTATTTCCCCTATCGATAAGTGCGGGATGGGTAATTCGTGCAGCTGTCTCGTGGTTGATGTGTTCCATAGGTCTTCCTTGCCTGGTTCTGTAATTCAAGGTGCCTGGGTTGTGAGCTGGAATAGAGTACCAGGGAGGATCGTGAGTTTTCGAAGGGGACCTGTCGCTTCCATATAGACAAGTTATAGACAGGATATAGACAGGATATAGACAGGATATAGACAGATATTGGCAAACTGCAGGGTTGAGATTGTCCTGGTTCAATGATTGTTAAGGACCACTAACTGGATCTTGACCAGGAATAAGGAAAGAAAAGAAAACAGGCACTCCCGGCAGGAAGAAAACTGCCAGGAGTGCCTGTAAAACGGTCTAACAATTCTTTAGTCAGTGCCAACGGGTATTGCATCACCTGCGTAGGCATCCGCGCCGTGTTCGGTGAAGTCGAGACCCTGGATCTCTTCTTCTTCACTGACACGCAGGCCGGTCAGGGTCTTGATGGCGCCGAACAGGATGACGCCTGTGCCGATACACCAGGCCGCAACGGCGCCGATACCGATCAACTGGGCGACCAGGAGGGTGGTACCACCGGTGGTGAAAAAACCACCGTCACCGGCGAATAAACCGACAGCCAGGGTACCCCAAATCCCATTCATCAGGTGAACAGGAACAGCCCCAACAGGATCGTCGATCTGCAGTTTTTCAAGCCAGACCATCCCGAGCACGACCAGGACACCACCGACCAAACCGATCAGTACGGAAAGAACGGGGGTCACGAAGGCGCAGGGGGCGGTGATGGCAACCAGACCGGCCAGGATCCCGTTGAGGGTATACCCGATATCGGGTTTGCCAAACAGGATCCAGGCCAGGATCAGGGCGCTGACAGCGCCGGCTGCTGCGGCCAGGTTAGTATTGGCGGCTACCAGCGCGACCGCATCGGCGTTTTCGCCGGAGATGGCCAGCTGGCTGCCGGGGTTGAAACCGAACCAGCCCAACCACAGGATGAAGACACCCAGGGTCGCAAAAGTGACGGAGTGACCGGGGATGGTCTTGCCGTTCTTTCCGAAGCGGCCTATGCGGGGCCCCAGGAAGATGGCGCCGATCAGGGCTAACCAGCCGCCGATGCTGTGAACAACCGTGGAACCGGCGAAGTCGAGGAAGCCAAGGTTGGCAAGCCAGCCGCCGCCCCAGATCCAGTGACCGGCAATCGGGTAGATAATAGCGGTGATGAAAAAGCTGTAGGCCAGGTAAGAAACGAAGCGGGTCCGTTCAGCCATCGCTCCGGAAACGATCGTGGCGGCGGTTCCGGCGAAGACCAGCTGGAAGAACCAGAAGGCCAGTACGGGCAGGCCTTCACCGGCGCCGCTGGCGCTCAGGAAGAAATCGGAAGTGCCGATAAAACCGGCGCCGTCGGCGCCGAACATAAAGGCATACCCGATGGCCCAGAATCCCAGGCTGGCAAAAACGAAGTCCATAACATTCTTGAAAAGAATGTTGACGGTGTTCTTGGACCGGGTGAAACCGGCTTCAACCAGGGCGAACCCGGCTTGCATGAAGAATACCAGACAGGCCGCAACGATGACCCACAGGGTGTCAACCCCGCGGATTGCATCCGCAAGCGGATCAGAATCCTGTGCGAATGCGGGGGAGACTGCGAAGAGTATGACTGCTGCAGCGGCAGGCAGCATAACCCAACGGAGCCATTTCATCGAACTCAGTGTAATCGTTTTCATCTCTCATTTACTCCTTTATGGAATTGGGATTTTTCGCAGTGACTGGACAACAGAGAGGATGAAATCCGGCCACATACACGCTTGGATAGATGGGCTAATACCAACCGATCCGGCTTTTGATATAGATCAGTATGGATCCCACGATCATGATTGCGATGGTCGGCGGCACGGCGATGAGCAGCCAACGCTTCCAGCCAATGGCGCCACTGTTCTTTTCCATGTAGGAATAGGCGACAACATTGGCAGAGGCGCCAATCGGGGTAAGGTTGCCCCCGATATCGACGCCAATCGTGAGAGACCATACCATCAAGGACAGCGCCGGCATACCGGGGATTTCCGCAAGGTCTTTGAGAACATAGCTCATGGCCAGGGCCAAGGGAACGTTATCGACGATGCCGCTGGCCAACCCCGGGGCCCAGGCCAACAGCGCAACCAGTCCATCCGGGCCGACCGTCTTTACCTGTGACAGTTTCTCGGCCAGGAAGTTGAAGATGTGCACCTTTTCCAGGCCACCGATCAACAAGAATAAACCGGCAAAAAAAAGAATACTTTCTCCATCGATCTTCAGCAAAACCTGTTTGCGTTGTTTATGCTGCAGGGCGAGCAGGGCCACCCCGGCCGGGAGCAAAGCGGACAAAGCGGTGTTGATTGGCAGGCCCGAAAGGGCGCTCAGAGGGCTGTGGAAGATCAACAGGATGATGGCCACGGCAAAACCGATCAGGCCGGTGCGGCTCAAATGCGCATGCACCGGTTCATTGTGCAGTGCTTCAATCTCAGTGATGGTTTCATCGGTGAGGGCGGCGCGGGCATTCTTGAGCACCTTGCGGTTGATCAACAGGAAGATGGCCAGGAGCAGGAAAGCCAGCACAATGGCGATCGGGCCGGTGTGGGCGGCAAAATCGGCAAAGTTGAATCCCAGCGCCGTACCCAGGACAATGTTGGGAGGATCACCGACCAGGGTCCCTGAACCGCCGGTGTTCGCGGCACAGACTTCGGCGATGATGAGCGGGATCGGGTCGAGCTTGAGCAGCTGGCAGATTTGAATAGTGAGGGCGGCCAGGAACAACATGACGGTGATGCTGCCCATGAATGCCGCCAGGAAGGCCGACAGCAGGAGCAGGATCGCGAACAGGTAGGTTGGGTGGTAATTCACCTTTTTCATGGCAGCCATCGCCAACCAGGAGAAAAAGCCGGCTTCCTGCAGGATGCCTACAAGGACGAACATACCGGCGATGAGTCCTAATGTTTCCCAGCTGATCATCGCCAGTGCTTCGAATGGCGTGAGAACACCGAACACGATCAGCATGCCGCCGCCCAGCAGTGCTACCCAGTGGCGCGGGAACTTCTCGCTGGCAATGGCTGCATAGGCGATGAAGAAAATAACGATTGCAAGAATCATCGGGACAAATCCTTTTCAAAAGAGATGCCAGGATTGTACGGAAATGCCGCCGGATTTGTAACTACCCTTATGGAGAATATTCAGGTCCTATTTTTACCTGGATGTTGGGCGGTGGTCCCGGGCAGCCGGGCGATGCTTCACCCATATGGGTAGGCTGGGGCCGGAAAACAGGGGGCAGGGTCGAAATCCCGCCTTCCGGAGCGATTGGCCTGGCCGGCCGGATCTGCCCCCAAAGCAGGACGGCGGCCAACTCTGGCCGCCGTCCTGCTGATCATAAGAAGAAGAGAAACCTGTCAGCAATTAAAACCCGGAGGATTGAATCCCGAGGGTTAATTCTCCATAGTCTACTGTTCCACCATGAAAACCGTTAGTACCCGTTTGGATCATATTTCTTGGAAGTTACCCAAGGTATAATCCTCTTATGGCCGAGCCCCTTCGTACTTCCCTGGTGGTGGAAGATTTGAACGATGCGATGCGCGCACGTACGATCCTGGAGCAGCTCCATTTTTCCGACTGGAAGGCTGCGCACACGATCTTTTGCCGGATGGAAAGACGGGAGGGACAGAGCCTGGCAGGGATTTTTCCTATTCTGCTGGCTGCGCTGGGGGCGGCCGCCGACCCGGACCGGTCCCTGGTCAATTTCGAGCGGTTTGCAGATAATTATGGCCCGGCATTGTTCCCGGCTCTGGAGGAAAAACCAAGGGTAATTGAAATCCTGGTGACGCTCTTTTCTGCCAGCCAGTTTCTGACCGAAATCCTGCTGCGCAAGCCGGATGCCTTTGAATTGTTATTAGACCGCCAGGCCTTGACACAGCGCAAAACGATTGTTCAGTTTCAATCGGAAGCCAGGGCGGCCTCCCGGGCCGCCAGAACGGAGCAGGCAAAGCTGGATGCCCTGCGCAATTACCAGCATGCTGAACTGCTTCGTATTGGCGCCAGTGATTTTCTCGACCTGTATGATCTAAAAGCGGTTCTTTCCCAACTTACAAGGATGGCAATTGGACTGACCCGGGCCAGCCTGGGCCTGGCGTCGCACCTGACGGGGGTCTCTGCCAAGGGGTTTGTTGTGGCGGCGATGGGGAAGCTCGGTGGCTGGGAACTGAATTACAGTTCAGATATCGACCTGCTTTTCATTGTACGTGATGACATCAAGCGGTACATTCCCCTGGCACAGAAGTTCATTGAGATCATCTCTGGAACAACCTCGGAAGGATTCCTTTACCGGGTGGACATGCGGCTGCGGCCCTGGGGGCGGGATGGTTCCCTGGTTTCTACCATGGATGGGTATCTCAAATATCTCGATACAAATGCCCGCCTGTGGGAAAAGCAAGCCCTGCTCAAGGCCCGGGCGATTGCCGGTGACCTCTCGTTGGGAGAGGCGCTGTTGAAGGAGGTGCAGCCGCGTATATATGGGATCCCTCCAGAGGAGATCCGCGCCAATGTGTTTGCGATGAAGAAGCGTACCGAGGCTTATCTTGAAGAAAAGGGACGTGATTGGGGGGAGGTCAAGCTTGGGCAGGGTTCCATTCGGGATGTAGAGTTTGTGCTGCAAGCCCTGCAGCTGACACATGGAGGCGCGCAGCCGGAGATCCGCACCCGGGCAACGATCAAGGGACTGAACAAACTGCGCCGCGCCGGTCTGGTGACGCCAACAGAGGCTGGTATCCTGCTCGATGGGTATGTTTTCTTAAGGACGATCGAACATTATCTGCAAATGTTGGATTACCAGCAGACTTATACGCTGCCTTCCGATCCAAAGGCGATTGATCTGCTGGCCCGGCGGTTAGGGTACAGCGGCAGCCAAGCCGGTGATGAATTTGTCGAGCAGTATCTCCGGCACTGCCAGGCGATCCGGGCTATCTATCTGAAATACATTGGGAGTGAATCAATGTCTGAGCAACCAACTCCCCCGGCTGTGATCCCGAAAGTCTTGCAGCATTTGTCTCGGATGGACGCTTCTTATGTTGAGATCTTCCCTCCCGAGAAAATCCGGTACCATGCCAACCTGGCAGCCGAGCTGGACACTGTGCAGCTGGCGCTGGTGGATGCGGTTCCCCTTAAGGATGGCGCCTGGGAAGTCACCATCGTCGCTTACGATTATCGCGGCGAATTATCCATTATCTGTGGGTTGATGTTTGTGTATGGTTTCAATATCCTGGATGGGAATGTGTTTACTTATGAGCCGCTGGCTGCCCAGGCCCAGAAAGCAGCCAACGCCCCGGCCACTGCCCGGATCAAATCCAGGCGCAGGTTGTCTGGCCGCACAAGGATCGGCGCCATACCGGAACAGGCTCTGCCAGGTTCACACCGTAAGATCGTGGATGTGTTCAGGGTCATGCCGGTCAATCCAGATGAAAAGGTTGGGCCTGAAGTCTGGGCGCGCTACAGCCAGGATTTGATCAACCTGCTTGACCTGATGCGGATCGGCCAGAGGCGTGAAGCGCGGGGGATCCTGGCCAAGCGTGTCGGGGCGGTTTTTCACTCGATTGCCAGTAAAGAGACGCCTTTGTATCCGATCGACATAAAGATCGACAACCAGCGTTCGCAGCATTATACCGTCCTGAATATTGATGCGCCGGATACGGTCGGGTTTCTGTATGAACTGACCAACGCCATGGCTTTCTATGATATCAATATTTCCCGGATGGTGATCGAGTCACAGGGCAACCGGGTCCAGGATATCCTGTATGTTACTGATGCGCATGACAAGAAGATCGTGGATGACAGGCGCCTGCGGGAACTGCGGGCGGCGATTGTGCTGATCAAGCATTTCACGCATTTACTGCCGCGTTCTCCCAATCCTGAAGCGGCCCTGCTTCATTTCCGGGAGTTTATCTGGGGGTTGTTCGAGCGGCCAAACTGGATGGAGGAACTGGCCTCCATTGAGAAAACAGAGGTCCTGGGGGGGTTGGCCCGAGTGCTGGGAGTCAGTGATTTCCTGTGGGATGACTTCTTGCGGATGCAGTACAGCAACCTGTTTCCTGTCGTGCGGGATATGGATGCGCTGGCTACCGCCAAAGCGCGTTCGAAAGTGGAAGCAGAACTGAGGCAGGTTCTGAAAACCTGTCAGCTTGGGAGCGCCGGGTATGAAGACTGGCGTTCGGCCTTAAATGCTTTCAAAGATCGGGAGCTGTTCCGGATCGACATGCGGCATATTCTTGGGCTGACGACGGAATTCTGGGATTTTGCTGTTGAATTGACCGATCTGGCAGAGATCGTGGTTGCGGCTGTGCTGGATGGCTGCCTGCAGGAATTGACCAAACAGTACGGCAGTCCGCAGCTTGAAGGGGGGAAGCCGTGTCCGATATCGGTCTGCGCCCTGGGGAAAGGAGGCGGGCGGGAATTGGGCTTTGCATCGGACATTGAACTGATGTTTGTGTACTCAGGGAAAGGCAGGACCAGCGGCGCAAACAGAATTACGAACGGGGAATTCTTCGAACGATTGGTGCATGCTGTGGTGGAGACAGTCCAGGCCAGGCAGGAGGGGATTTTCCAGATCGACTTGCAGCTGCGTCCATATGGCAAGACAGGCAGCCTGGCCGTTGCACTGGAATCTTTTGAGAAGTATTATCACCCAGACGGCCCCGCCTGGGCGTACGAGCGGCAGGCGCTGGTGAAGCTGCGCCCGGTTGCCGGGGATAAGAAGCTGGGAAAGCGGATCAGGGCGCTGGCGGAAACGTATGTCTTTGAAAGCGGCCAGCCATTTGACGTGACTGCGATGCGTGCCATGCGGGAGCGGCAGGTACGGCACCTGGTCAAGGGAGGCACCTTCAATGCGAAATACAGCCGGGGCGGCCTGGTGGATGTCGAGTATTTGATCCAGGGGCTGCAGATCAACCATGGCGCCGGGCAGCCGTCAGTACGATTGACCAATATGCGCGAAGCCATGGAGGGTTTGAACAAAATAGGGGTGCTGAAGGATGAAGATTACACCCAACTGCGAAAGGCGCATACCTTCCTGCGCTGGCTGATCGACTCGATGCGCATGGTACGGGGGAACGCCAAAGATGTGACCGTGCCGCCGTATGGCGCCGAAGAGTTCGCCTTCCTGGCGCGGCGCCTGTTGTATGGCAGCAATACCGAGCGGCTGCGAGATGACCTGGTACGTTATGCCAATGAGGTACAGGAAATCAACCTGCGTCTGCTGGGGGCATGAGTCGGCTGTAAGGGTACGGGGATAAAGTCCAGGGGATACGGCTGCACAAGGAGCATTCGAAATCGATTCAGATGGAAATTCTCTATGGTGGGAGATGTTCCGACTGCAAGTGAAATGCAAGTCTTCACTGATCCTGCTCATCTCTGCCAGGGGGAAGAAGGGGACTAAGCTGCCTTTCCTGCGGCGCGGGCTCTTGCCAGCACCTGTTGGGCGGTTCTCAGCAGCGGCATGTCGATCATTTGGCCGTCCAGGGCGAAGGCGCCTGCCCCGCGGGCCTGGTGCTCTTCAAAGGCTGCAACCAGGCGGGCAGCCCGGGCGATGGCCTGTTCATCCGGGGTGAAGGCTTCCTGGACCGGGACCACCTGGTTGGGATGGATGATCTGTTTACCGGTGTAGCCCAACTGTGCGCCGAACAAGGCCTCACGGCGGAGGTTCTCAATATCAGTAAAATCTATTGTCACCATATCGATGGCCTGCAGCCCATAGGCTTTGGCCGCGGTGACGACAGCGCTGCGGGCGTAAAACAATTCCCAGGCTTCGGGCGACCGCACTGCGCCAAGATCGGCGGCGAAATCTTCTGCACCGAAGATCAGGGCTTCCAGCCGTTCAGGGAAGGAAGCGATTTTATTCAGATGCATGACCGAGCGAGCGCTTTCTACCTGGGCGATCATCCGGATCGACCCCTGCGGCCAGCCGTGTTCCTGCTCGGCACTGATCAATTGCTGGTTGACCCAATCCAGTTGATCAAACTGCTCGACCTTCGGGATGACGATCCCGTCGGGATGGGAAGGCAGCGTTTCGGCAAGGTCTTCTTTTTCCAACCCTGACCCAACCGGGTTGATGCGCACCAGCTTCTCGGCCGGTCCGAAGTCGAACTCTTGCAGGGAGCGGGCGATCTCCAGGCGGGCTTCAGTTTTGCGATTGAGCGCTACCCCATCTTCAATATCCAGACAGATGCAGTCTGCCCGGAGGGTCAGGGACTTCTCGATCTTGCGCCGGTCGCTGCCGGGGACGTAAAGTAAGGCTCGTCGTGCGTGCATGGGAACTCCAGCTCATCAGGAATTGAAACATCATAACATGGATAAAGGCGGTTTCATTTCATCACAGGTATCTCTGTGACAGCACCGCAGGTAAGGGATGTGAACAGATTCGTGACCGGATATGGTTGGTTCGATATGAAAATCTCATTACCAAGGCGCCAACAGGCAAAGGCAGCGAATAATTCTAAACAAGGGACATTCGTCCATATGTGTTATCCGCGGTAAAAAACGGTTATGCACCTTTTTGCCACCCTGGTTGCGTGGTACGTCTGATACAGAACTGCCATTACTACCGACGAAGAAAATATAAAAACCGAGAACTCCAGATGGCAGTCTCGGTTTTCTCTTTATGTGATGAAGAATTATCGAACCTTCCCTGTGATCGTCGCCAGCTTGAGTTCACCGATGGCCTTGGTGATCTGGATCTCGCGCGGGCAGGCCATGGTACAGTTGAAGACCGTATGGCAGCGGGCCAGCCCGGATGTTTCTGAGATGATTTGCAGGCGTTCAGAGGCGGCTTCGTCACGGCTGTCGAAGATAAAGCGGTGTGCGGTCACGAAGGCGGCCGGACCGAAATAGTCATCGCTGGCCCAGAAAGACGGGCAGGAAGTCGTGCAGGCGGCGCACAGAATGCACTTGGTTGTATCATCAAAGACGGCCCGTGCTTCCTGTGACTGCAGTCGCTCTTTGCCATCTTCAGGGAGGGGACTCTCGTTGATGAAATATGGCAGCACTTCTTTATAGTTGTTAAAGAAGGGTTCCATATCCACGATCAGATCCTTGATTACTTTCAAGCCCATGATAGGTGCGACGGTGATCTCGTTCCCCAGTTCCTGGGCCAGGGTTTTGCAGGCCAGGCGGTTGCTGCCGTTGATCAGCATGGCATCTGAGCCGCATATACCGTGGGCGCAGGAGCGCCGGAAGGAAAGCGTCCCGTCGATTGTCCCTTTGACGAATTCCAGCATATCCAGCACCCGGTCGGTGGGTTCAGCCTGCATGGAATAGGTCTCATAATGGCCGTTGGTATCTTTTTCCGGGTCGTAGCGGAAGATTTTGAGTGTAACCTGCATGTACTGTGCCTCCTCTACTTTAGTAAACACGCTTCTTGGGTTGGTATTTGGTGATCGTGACCGGTTTATATTTCAGCCGCACCTGATCGTTTTCCAGCCAGGCCAGGGTATGTTTAAGCCACTTTTTGTCATCGCGTTCCGGGTAGTCTTCCCGGGCGTGAGCGCCGCGGCTTTCCTTACGGGCAATGGCTGAAATGGTGGTCACTTCGGCCAGTTCGAGCAGATTGACCAGTTCCCAGGCGTTCAGCAGTTCCATGTTGAAGATCTTGCCTGTATCGGTCAGGCGGATGTTGTTGAGGCGCTTTTTCAATTCGCGTATCTTTTCAAGGGCATGGGTCATGCCTTCTTCTGTCCGGAAAACCCCCATATTATCGAACATCTCGGATTTCATCTCATTCGAGATGCCATAGATGGTTTCGCTGCCATCTCCCAGGTTGAAAGCTTTCAGCAGTTGTTCGATCTCTTCCTCAGGATGTTCGGGCAGTTTGGGCGGGTCGACAGATTGTGAGAATGCGGCTGCCTTGATACCGGCTTCTTTGCCGAATACGACGATATCCACCAGGGAGTTGGTTCCCAGGCGATTGCCGCCATGGACGGAAACACAGGCACATTCTCCGGCGGCATACAGGCCGGGTACGATGGTGTTCTTTTCATCAGCAAAGACTTCGCCGTACATATTGGTTGGGATGCCGCCCATGGCGTAATGGGCGGTCGGCTGGACCGGCATGGGCTGTGTCAGCGGATCAACCCCCAGGTACGTGCGGCAGAAGTCAACAATATCTGGCAGCTTGGTCAGAATTTCTTCGCCGGTGACGTTCACAGGGGAACCATCTGGGTTGGTGCGCCCGTCGATGGCGGCATATTTGTTGACAGTTTCTGGCCGCACATCCAGATACAGGTAGCGTCTGCCGTTAATGCCTTTCCCGTCTCTCATTTCCAGGTACATGGCCCGGCTGACCACATCCCTGGAGGCCAGGTCTTTAACAGAAGCAGCATAACGGGGCATGAAACGTTCACCCTCGTTGTTGATCAAGACCCCGCCTTCGCCGCGCACGCCTTCAGTGATCAGGATTCCCAACTTGAAGATACCGGTAGGGTGGAACTGGAAGAACTCCATATCCTCAGCCGGGATACCGCGCCGCAGGGTCAGGGCAACACCATCGCCAGTCAGCGAATAGGCGTTGGATGTAATTTCCCAAATGCGACCGTGCCCACCAGTGGCAAAAATGACCGCTTTGGCATGGAAGGTATGCAGTTCACCGGTCGCCATTTCGATTGCCACGACCCCGGCTGCCCGTCCAGCGACCATCAACAGGTCGACCACCTGGTATTCGTCGTAGAATTCAACCTTGTTCTTCAAGCACTGCTGGTAGAGTGTTTGCAGAATCATATGCCCTGTGCGGTCGGCTGCGTGGCAGGCCCGCCGGACCGGTTTGCCGGTCTCGTTATTGGTATGTCCGCCGAACGGGCGCTGCGAGATACGACCTTCAGGAGTACGGTCGAAGGGCAGCCCCATATGTTCAAGGTCATAGACGATTTCCGGCGCCGCACTGCACATGAATTCGATAGCGTCCTGGTCACCCAGGTAGTCTGAGCCTTTAACCGTATCAAAGGTATGCCATTCTGGATGATCTTCTTCGTAATTTCCCAAGGCGGCGCCGATACCGCCCTGGGCCGTACCGGTATGGGAACGGGTCGGGTACAGTTTGCTGATCACGGCGGTCCTGGCCGATTTGGAAGCGTACAACCCGGCCATCAGGCCGGCGCCTCCGGCGCCAATAACAACCACGTCGAATTGATGAAGTTTGCTCATGCGACAGTCCTATGAAGTCCAGATGATGTACAGCCCGATTGAAATCATGGCCAGCATAAAGAGGATACTGATGATCCGGATGATGTTACGCCCAAGCGGCTTGATGATGTAGTCATCGGCAATGACCACCAGACCATGTATACCATGGGCGGTTGCAACCAGCAGTGTCAGGCTGGCAACTGTCTTCCAGAAGGCATGTGCCCAGGGGTCGATGGCGACAATATTCGTGCTTTGCACATGGGTGGTGTTGGGCATGAAAGACCAGCGCAGTACATCCGCGATGTTCATCTGTGTGCGAGCGCCCATAACCAGGGCGCCGACGGCGGCGGTCAGGATCAACACATACATACCCAGTGCAGACAGACGAGTGAAGATCCACATCAGCATTTCGAAGTTCAGGCCGCGCTTTAACAGGGGAAGAGGCTTATTCTTCATTGGTCAGCTTCCCACTGCTGTTGAAAGGATTACGATGACGGCGATGCCATAGACGGGCAGGAAAACAGCCCACTCAACCCAGATGGCTTCACGCAGGTATTCCAACATTCCGGGAAACAGGTCGATGATCGTAATCCGCAGGCCGTTGATGGCGTGGAACAGGACACAAAAGAACATGAATAGTTGAAAAGCCCAGTGCATGTAGATATCGTTGAGAAAACCACCAATTTGCCCCCCCAGGAAAGATGTCAGGATGTGCATCGTGACAAAGATCCCCATGCCCAGCCCAGCGATGCGATGCAGGACAAAGGTCAGCATGGGACCCTTTCCATCATATCGCAATCCTTTGAGCAGGCTAACATTCTGCTTCAGGCCCATCAATGCCTCCTAGATATTTTGTCATACCGCAAGTGTACACCTGTCGTGATTTGAATACCTTGCGGTATTGTCAGGGTGCTGCCGGTTGAGCAGATATCCGGTCCTGGTATTGTTTGTGCGAGGTCTTTTACAGGACAAAGATTGCTGTGATTCTGCTCAGCGCGTTACATTTGACAAATTCATTATCACTTTATCCCTCTGGCTAGAGAAGTGACAATCTTCATGCTTGTTTGGTTCCACTCATCCTTTAAAAATAGGAACGCAGACCTTTATAATCTTAATTGTAAGCCCATGATTATGCAAGTTATCTGTTGGTGTGTCATACCTGCCTCGTTTCAATGACTTGCAATGACATAGTGTAAAATCAATCATACTCAAGGTATCGACAAACTACAGGAGGTGTCTATGACCAGTTCCAACCGGATGAGCCGGAGGGACTTTATCAAAGTGACGATTGGTGCAATAGGGGGCGTGATGGGTGTCCTGCTGGGGGTTCCGGTAGTCGGTTATTTGCTTCAACCGGCTTTCCGCAAACAGGCAGCTGAAGCCTGGATCCCGATCGGGAAACTGGAAGCATTCACGATTGGAATCCCTTCCCCATTTTCTTTTACCCGCACAAAGGTCAATGGCTGGGAACGGACAGCCACCAGCTACGGAGGGTTCGTTCTGCGCAGGTCTGAAGACCCCAAGGAAATTTTGATACTTTCCAGCCGCTGCACACATCTATCCTGCCGGGTCAACTGGAACGAAGCCGCACAGGGTTACCTATGCCCCTGCCACGATGCCAAATTCAGCATTGAAGGAGAAGTGCTAAGCGGTCCCCCGCCTGAACCGCTGGAACGATACAACGAGTTCAAAGTAGATGAAGATGGCAATCTATTGATCTTCTTTGAGGAGGCATAGCATGTGGCGTAAACTGTATGCCTGGCTGGAGGATCGCCTGGGATTGGAAGAAATTTACAAGGCCACCCTCGACCGGCCGGAACCAAAAGGAAACTGGTGGAACACACTTGGTTCTGCCAGCCTGTTCCTGTTCCTTTTGCAGGGTGTTACCGGTATCTTCCTGACGGTTTACTATACCCCCTCCCCCGACCATGCCTACGACAGCATCCAGTACATTATGAATGACGTCGCCTTTGGCTGGTTGATCCGAGGCATTCACCATTGGGGCTCGACCCTGATGGTGATCGTGGTTTTTGTGCACATGGTGCGGGTGTTTGTGACCGCTTCGTATAAATACCCGCGGGAATTGACGTGGATCTTTGGGGTTGGTCTTCTGCTGCTGACACTCGGGATGGGTTTCACCGGGTACCTGCTGCCCTGGAACCAGCGTTCCTACTGGGCGACAGAGGTGGGTACCCGTATTGCGGGCAGTGTGCCGTTGATTGGCGACAGTATCCTGCGGGTGCTGCGCGGCGGACCCGACTTGAGCGCCCTGACCCTGCAGCGTTTCTTCTCAGGGCATATCTGGATTATCCCGGCCCTGCTGGCAGCCGTGATTGGGGTGCACCTGTACCTGGTCATGCGTCACGGCGAATCTCACTTCCCGGATAAGGATGATTGACATTCACAGCATGTCATGGCAACTGGTAGGAGAGTTTTTATGAACGAAGAGACCAAGAAAAAGATCAACCAGAAATACGAGCACAAGCTGGCACATGGGGAACGCTTCTGGCCGGACAGCCTCTATAAAGATGCTGTTGTAGCGCTGGGGATCTTCCTCTTGCTGATCCTGCTGGCGACTTTCGTGGGGGTGCCTGGAGAGCCCAAAGCAGATCCCAGCGATGCCACCTACGTCCCGCGCCCGGAATGGTACTTCCTGTTCCTGTTCAAGTTCCTGGCCATTTATGGCCAGATTCCTGTTCTGGGGCGGATCGAATGGATTGCAGCGGTCCTTATTCCGGGCATCTTCCTGATCGTGTTGACCCTGCTGCCCTTCATCGAAAAGAAACCAGACCGTCACTACAGTAAACGTGTGCTGCCGATTTCCGTAATGGGCATCTTTGTGGTCAGTGTGGTTACCCTGACCCTGATCGCCGACCATCCACTCAAGTGGGATGCTCAATATCGACTGACCAGTCTCCTGCAGGTCATCTCCGGATTAATCATCCCAACTGCGGCATACCTCTTGCTGTTCCTGTTTTCCTTTCTCTTGAAAGATCAACGTGCCAGCCAGGGGATGGTACTGACAGCAGGTCTGTCAGGTGTGTTAATGGTTGGTTTGACTGCTTCAGTCCTGTTTCTGGCGCCTGTTCCGGAAGTGGAAGAAGTCTTTGTCGCCAATACCCTGCCAGACCGGGTTGTGGCCGGACAGGACCTGTACTCGATCCATTGTGTTGAGTGCCATGGGGATGATGGTTCAGTAACTGTCATCGAAGGGGTCGAAGGCCTGGATGGGACGGTCACCAGCCCGATCAGCGGCATGGATGTGCTGTATACGTTTACAGATGCCACAATTGCCAACATCATTACATACGGCCAACAGGATTTAGGGATGCCGCCTTTTGGCAAAGCGGCCGGTGGTGAACTCTCGGTGAGCGAGATCGATTACATTGTGACTTTTATGCGCTACAGCTGGGATGACCGCTTCGAAATGCCAGAGATCCCGGAACTCTTCCCGCCGCTGGCTGAAGGCGAGGTTCCATCTTATGAAGTGCATATTGCCCCGATTGCCAAACGCTTCTGTATCTCCTGTCACCGGGAGGGCAAGGACAATAACAATTACCTGATGACCAGCTATGATGAGATCATCCATTCGGGCGACAGTGCTCCCAACCTTGTTGCCGGGGATGCAGAGAGCATCCTGCTCAAGGTCATTCAGGAACAGAACATTCTGGACGAGAATGGCGAAGAGATCATCGGTGTTATGCCGCCCAAGTCTGTGCTCAAGCCGGACGTGGTTGACGTCTGGGTGCGCTGGGTCATGGCTGGAATGCCCGAAACTGTGGATGGAGCCGCGGCGCTTTCAGATATCGTTGAGCCGGTTGAGAGATAAACTCCTTAGCGAAGGAATATTTGTGTTGTTTGCGAAAGGAGCTAACCAAAATAATCCAGGCGGGTTCTCAGGAACGAAGATAAAAAACTGGCAGGGTTACAGAAATTTGTGACCCTGCCAGTTTCTGCCGCTTTGCATTCACCGGCTCAAACGAGGTTGGAGTATGTCAATCTCGAGTGGATTGGTTCCGTGTTCACTGGTCCGGTTGGAAATCCTTGTCGTGGGAATATTGGCGATATCTTTGGCAGCAAGGATATATTGAAAAAGAGACAATGACAACTGTCCATTCGCTGAAAATATTTTGACATTTCTCAATTATCGGCCAGGCGAGTGTAGACATTTGCAGACAGGCCAAGCAGCTCTAGGATGCGGATTTGCACTGCCGTCAACGCGGGCAGATGCCGGATGGTTTGGTCAGGTAACTGCATAATGGTCAGGGTGATATTGTCGACCATCTTCAACAGCCTTTCCGTGGTCGGGTTGTCAATGCCCTTTTTGGGGTTGTTGGCGATCAAACCGGCCAATTTCTCCTGGTTCTGTTTGAGTTTGCGCCGGACGACAAACTCGATTAGGGTCAAGAAACGAATCGCCAGGCTCAGCAGATTGGTCAAACCGACGACCTGGTCATCGCGTTTGACAAAGAGTGGGCTGAGCGAAAGCGGCACACCTTTCAAACGATGAAAACCTCGCTCAATCAGCCATTCATCCCGGTAAGTCAGGACGG
>JAFGMV010000125.1 GCA_016927315.1 Anaerolineales bacterium
CCCAGGTGATCTGTCAGCATGTAAGACAATCCCTGTGAATTATCATCCACCGCAATCATACCACCACCAAAAGCGTAATACTTGCGAACTGTGCTGTCGCTGCGCTTTTCGCAGGTCCCGCCGAAATAATCATCGGGTGAGTCAAGAAATACCGGATCCCCATTCTCATCAGATTCAGTGTGCCAGGTTTGGACGTGATTGCTATCACCATCATACTTGAACCTCCAAGTTTCATCAACAGCTGGGGGTTCATCCTCACAAGTACACCCATTCCGGGATGGCTATGTATTGAATTCGAGCAACACCGCTTGTGAATGGGTGGAAACGTACTTCGCAAGGAGCAACGCGCCGCCCTATGCGGCGCAGTTGTAGAACGCGGGCGGTGGGGATGGGGACCTACTCGCTCTCATCCTCCTGTGTGAGTACGGCGCTCACCACCCCTGGTCCCCACACAGGAGCCTGGGAACCAGTTACCTTGCATTCGGTTTTTTACTTCTCCAGAAACTCGTCCGGTTTGATACCCGCCTGTTTTAAGATCGCCCGCAGTGTTCCTTCGGGCATATCCCCCGGATGATCTGGGATGGTAGTGAAAAAAACGCTTTCGGCGTTGTGCCAGATTTCATGGCTGCCGGCAGCATGAAGATAAAAGTCAAACCCAAATTCTTACGGTCTTTTCACAATTTGTCGATGTTTACACCCCGCCAATCGCCCCACTCATTATCTCTCGATAATAATTGGTAAATCAAAGCTTTCCTTTACGGTCGGTAAATCCGAATCAGCCTGTGCTTCCAGCAGTTTTCTGGCCACATCTCTGGCGATTTCGACTTTCTGCCTGTGCATTCATTAACGACTCAAAGTAAAGAAGGTTCGAATTATTTTTTGTGGCTATTTCGCCGTTATTGGCAGGTCAACCACAGCAGGGGCAGCGGCTTACATATTCTTATAGTTGATTACACTCAAGAACACTAATTGTACCCAATGTGAATCACGACAGAATTCTCCCCCATTACATCAAGTGAAAAAGGATACTTGTTTCCATCATAGCTCAGTTCGTAATTTCCTAAAAAACCAGAAAACTGTAATTCACCCTTTTCATCTGTGCAAAAATGAGTAGGAGTTAACCACCACTCCCCTTTCACAAGTCGAAGAAGTTCGTCATATGCAGGTTTACTTGAGCCATCCTTTCGCAGTAACCCGGCGGGTGCATTTAACCAACCACCATCGAAGAAATCCCACCAGGTTATGCCCTTGACAAGGGGATGTGCCATAAGTGTTTTGAAGTGGGTTACTGCTTCTTGCGCCTGACGATCTTCGCCTTCAGGCGTTGACGGCCAATCATCGACTTGATAATCGTTCAGATCGACGATCTCAGCTGGCATCAGGCGACCTGATACCAGATTGGTCTCGGTGAAATGGATTGGCAAATTGAACCGGGAAAATTGCTCAAGAACCTGTTTTGTTTTCTCGACCCCCCAATACCCCTGGTGCATATGCGATTGAATGCCAATCACGTCGATCTCTATCCCGGCTTCCAGGCAGCCTTCAATCAGGATATCATAGGCTGGGGATACATCAAAGTCATTTATCAGCAAAATTGCATTTGGATTGGCTTCCCTGGCCGCCTCAAACATGATTCTGATCATCTGAATTCGCCCCAGTTCTTTACAGATGCGAGTAATACCATTGTCATATTTATCGAAAACAGGCATGATAACAGCTTCGTTGATGACATCCCAGGAATCAATCAAGCCATGGAAAGTGGTTACTTCGCGTTGTATCCGTCTGATCTGTGTTTGTAGAATCTCAGAATTGCTCATCTGCAGAAGCCAATCTGCAGTGACTGTATGCCAGCAGAGAGGGTGACCTTTTACCACTATATTTCGATTTACGCACCAACGTGCAGCTTCCATCAATATATCAGGTTTTGATTCTCCTCTAACCGGTTCATATCTGCCCCAATAAAATGGCAAAGTTACGTAATTGAAAAGGTTAACAAGTTTAGCGACCTTACTATTCGCCTGTTCCTTTCCTTCCCCGTTCAGACTGCCTTCAGCCTGGATAATGCTGTATCCAGTTGTTCCAAAAAGGAATTGATGATTGGTTTGCGTTATCATAAACTCCTGATTTCTCATCGGACAGCGGTCCGGGCCAAAGATCGTTATGTTAGCCAGAGATTTTCGATTTTTTCTGATTTGCTCATCAATATTGTCATCTGAATGCCTAATACTGTTCATGTTATTTCCTTAAATGAGTAAGCACACTCAACAACTTACATTATAGTGGTAAATGTTCAACTAGAAATAACATAAAAACGTTCAGAATTCCACAAGCCAAATTTCATTTGCAGCAAAAGATTGATAGAAAGCTATTAGAATAGGGACGAGGTAATATATGATACTATCAAGAATAGCTCCGGTAGCATAACCGAATAGAATTTTTCCTTTGCATAGGATCGAATATGAAGAAAAACAAACAATCAGTTACCATTCAAGATGTTGCCAGGGCAGCCGGAGTGTCTGTATCCACTGTCTCGCGTGTATTGAATACCAAAGAAGATGTATCCACCGAAACTCAAGAAAATGTCCTATCGGTGATTGAAGAGTTGGGGTATACGTACAATCTTGCTGCAAGAAGTATGCGTAGTAACAAAAAGAATTTGATTGGGTTGATCATGCCTGACATTGGATACCCATTTACAGTTGAAATTATGAGTGGGGTCAATCAGGCCATCGCAGAATCCGAATTTGATCTGCTGGTATACACGACCGGGTCTTTTCGAAAGATCGATCAAGTGTCCCGGGAAAAAAAATTCGTTTCCCTGCTCAATAATTCCTTAACGGATGGTGTTATCATTGTCCTGCCAGTGGCAGGAGAGTTTTCGACAAAGGCTCCCATTGTTTCAATTGAGCCCCTGATGAGCAGCAAGCCTAGTTATCCCTCGGTGCAGACAACCAATTACCAGGGGGCAATGGATGCCATGAATTATCTGCTTGAACTGGGTCACAGGCGTATCGGACATATTAGCGGGCGTGAAAATCTGGAGAGCACCTACCGACGTTTGGAAGCATACCATGATGCACTTGGAAAGAGGGGCATACCAATTGAGGAAGAATTGATTGTCACTGGTGATTACACCACAGATACGGGAGCGATCTGTGCGCGGCAATTGCTTTCGTTGGACAAACCGCCCACAGCCATCTTTGCATCCAACGACCAGACTGCAATGGGTGTTTATCAGATCGCCCAGCAACGCGGTGTCCGTATCCCTGAAGATCTATCTTTGGTTGGGTTCGACAACATCACTGAATCTAAATACTTGAAATTGACTACTGTGGATCAGTTTGTTTATAAAACGGGCCTTATTGCAACCCAAATGCTGATCAAACTGATCAATGGTGAAGAACTTGAATCTCCGATCCGTTTGATTCAAACTCAACTGGTTATCCGAGGATCTTGCCAGGCGTTGCCTGGAATTTCATGATCAATTGGTCAGGCTGGCTATGAAATAGCAGTCTGAAGAATATTTTGTTCAGAACTATGCAAAAAAACATCGAAATTATAATTAGCACTTTGGGCATACCGTCTCTGAATGTTCCTGGCATCGTCGGTAGAAATGATACAAAAGACAGGAAGAACGTACGCTGCTTGTATAAATAGAGCAGGATACCCCCAGAAGGTGGTTTAAGTGGGTGTCTGTCAATTCGGGGGCGAGCTGCAGGCGAGCCTCCAGCGTTCATCAAATCTGCCACTCATCTGGGCTGCCCGAACAGGCAATAAGTGTTCAAGGCTGCCGTATTCAAGTAAATACCTGCCTGGGTATACCGATCCCTGAGCCGTGTGCAGCCACATTCTTCCATCCCGCCGCCAATCTCCTAACTCCCGGATTAAGTGCTTTGTCTTCCGGCCACAAATCGCCCCGAAAGAAACGAGAAATGCCGGCGGAGTGAATAAAAAGAAGTCCCGGCTGAATAAAAACCA
>JAFGMV010000021.1 GCA_016927315.1 Anaerolineales bacterium
ACAAAGGAAAACCAACAGGCCGAAGCGGCACTGTTTACCGTGGTCGATACACCCGGTGCGGATGCAGTCGGGACTGTGGGCGAGCAGGAGAAAAATCTGGCCTTGTTGGCGGCAGAGGAGGCTGATTTCCTGGTGCTGGTCTTTGATTCCATCCAGGGGATTAAAAAGACCGAGCAGGAACTATTCAACGAGATCTCTGCTCTTAAAAAACCATTCGTGGTGGTATTGAACAAGACTGACCTGCTGCCACGCAAAGACCTGCAAGCCGCACTTGCGAGCGCTGCCCGGAACCTGGGCCTGGAGCCCGACCAGATCGTCCCCATTGTCGCAAAAGACGGCAAGAACCTCGGTAAGGTACTGTTGGCAATCGCAGCCACCGAACCCGGGATGGTCGCCGCTCTGGGGCAGGCCTTGCCGGAATACCGCTGGCAGCTCGCCTGGCAAACCATTGTCCGGTCGGCCTCGATCTCGGCCGCCATTGCGTTGACGCCGCTGCCGGTCATCGATTTTGTCCCGCTGGTGGTCACGCAGTCGGTCATGGTAGTCAGTATCGCCCGCATCTATAACTACAAGATCACCCCCCAGCGCGCCTCCGAGCTGGTAGCCGCCTTTGGTCTGGGATTCCTGGGGCGGAGTCTCTTCCAGCAGTTGAGCAAGCTGGGCGGGCTGCCAGGCTGGCTGCTGAGCGCGGCGATTGCTTCATCGACTACCGTGGTCATGGGTTACGCGGCCGTGCGCTGGTTTGAAACCGGCCAGAAGCTTTCAGCCGAGGCGCTCAAAAAGCTCACCCAGGGGTTGACCGCAACCCTGCTGGAGACTCTCAAAAGTCTGGGGAAACACAAGCCGGGCCAAAAAAGACTGCGAGAGCGGATCACCCAAACACTGGAAAACTCGCCGCTGGCTGAAAGCCGCTCAGCGCTCGATAGTGAGGCGGGTGAGGAAAATAGCTCACGGTAAAGAAAGCCTACGTACCTTGTTATCTCCCCCAAGTGGAGTAGAAAAACACTCCCCGGTCGAGGGATGTGGCCGGGGAGTGTTTTTCCTATAATGAGAAAGAGTAAGGAATTCTGTTCCTGTGCAAACAGAAAAATCATCGCGCCATTCTTTTAGGAACATACTGCTGCTTGCATAAATATCTAAACCTGGATCCAATAAAGCACCTTCAAAAAACAGAATATCAGTTCAGATATTTTCGCAGCACTCTGTAAGTGTTTGAGTACAAATCGTTATGCAGCACACAGTAAAAAAAACCTGAAATTCATTTGCAAACAAAAAAAGAGGAGACCTACCATGTCAGTTGCAAAAGTAACCGAAATCATTGCGTCTTCCCCAAAAAGTTTTGATGAAGCCATCAAAACGGGTGTCGCACGAGCTCAAAGAACGCTCAAGAATCTCAAGTCTGCCTGGGTCGAGAGTCAGCAGGTTGAACTGGACGATCGTGGACAAATCAAGGAATACCGGGTGCAGTTGAAAATTACATTCGTGCTCGAAGATTGATTGAGAAGGATTCCCATTGACGAGTTCTGCCGGTGATAAACGGTTGAACTCCCGTATGTCTGCCATTAAACCAGGAGAAGAAAATGATTAACTTTATTATATGGATTATCGTAGGGGCTTTGATTGGCTGGATAGCCAGCCTCATCATGAAGACCAATAGTCGGCAGGGGCTGATCATCGATATCGTTGTCGGTATCGTGGGCGCGTTTGTAGGGGGTCTCATCCTGAGCCCTCTGTTCAACGTCAGCACAATTAACGAGGGCAACTTTAGCATCCCCGCCTTGTTGGTGTCGCTGGGAGGCGCCATTATCTTGCTGGCAATCTCGAAGTTGTTCCGAAATATTGGCGGGTTCCTGTTGGTTGTCGTCATCCTGCTGATCGTCATCATTTATTTCAACTGTTGGCCGATGGCATCCACATCAGCGTTTTGCACCAGTGTCAGGGCACTGCCATTCCTGCCATAACCCGCGCCTCCCTGTGGGAGCCTCCCCCCCAAGTGGCTGAGACGAATACTCCCCGGTTGATGGATGTGGCTGGGGAGTGTTTGTTGTACGATGATTGTATGAACCGCGTAAATATAACCGATTCTAAACCCAAAGAGCGCTCCGCTTTTCGCCGGCGGCTGCAGGACCTTAAGCTGAATGGTACTGGCCGGCGCCGCCTGGCGAAGGGTTTTGGTTTCTGCACGGGAATGAAAGATTGTTATTTGACGTAATCTGGGACAGCTATTTCAAACGATAAGGAGAATCTATGAACAAAGATGTGTTCGAAGGCAAGTGGAAACAAATCCGAGGCGAGGCCAAAGGATGGTGGGGAGAACTCACCGACGATGACCTGGACCGGGCCGGGGGCAAGTTCGAAGCCTTCACCGGCTTGCTTCAGGAAAAGTATGGCTACACTCGGCAGTACGCTAGCGATGAAATCGAAAAGCGCGTGAAGGAACACGAAACAAGAATGAATAGCAAAACCCAACCCACCATCCCGGTCAGGTGACCGGAGTGGCGCCGCAGTCCCTTCTCTCCTGAGAAAGGGAATGTATCAATAAATAAAATTCACATTCACGTAGGAGATAAAAAATGAACCTTCTTATATATCTGATCGTTGCTGCAGTAATCGGCTGGCTGGCAAGTGAAATCATGCATGACCGCTCGAGCCTATTGGTCAACATCATCGTGGCTGTTGTAGGCGCATTCCTGGCCGGTTACTTCCTCAGCCCCATCTTTGGCGTCGGGACGATCAATGATGCGGTAAACATTCCAACCATGCTGGTGACACTGCTGGGTGCTATCATCGTGATAGCGATTGTCCATCTGATCCGTCGCAGATTATAACCCAGCTAACTCTTTTATCTCGTAAAGGATCCGTTGGTTGGGATGCGATACAGCATCCCAACCAACCCATTCGCCAAGGAGCATTCTAAGGAAAGTAAAAATGTCAAACGAAAATAGAGTGTCAAAAGTTAGAACATCGCAAAGCGAACCAGATCGAGAGCAGCGCATCTTTTCCTTTAAAGCTGCGCAACTGATCTGGTTGTTGCTGGGCATTCTCGAAGCCCTGATTGCGCTTCGCATTGTATTGATGTTGGTTGGAGCAAATCCCGATAGCCCGATCGTTGCTCTGATCTATGGATTGACCTACCTGTTCCTATTTCCATTTATCGGGTTGATTGGCTCTCCAACAATGGGCAGCATGGTGCTCGAACTCTCATCCCTGTTTGCAATGTTGATCTATGCCCTGATCGCGTGGGCTGTGGAAAGAGCGGTCTGGCTGATTTTCTACCGTCCGCGGGGTCCAGTAGTAGGCGTTACTGAAACTACAACCAGCGAGCAGCATACTCCCCGATAACCCCAAAAGGTAAACAAGCATGGACAAATCTTTCCATCGACAGGATACCGGTACGCAGACAAAGTACAACATTCAAACCAGTATGCAGATTCTTGATGACATCCTGGATTGGCTGTTTGGTATATTCATGTTGACGGAGGAAGAGCAAGAGGCTGCAGGGATTTATTCTGATCGTTTGGAAGACGAATAAATATCTGTCAAATGCGTTCGATTCTGCATAGACGACACCCAAATCGCAACCAAAGCGGTCAGTTTTACTGCTTCTTGCATAAATAGGTGAACGATGAGAAATCAAAACACGGATAAATTGCGACTATCCGGTTAAAATATTTACGCAGCACTCTGTAGATCAAAAAGGAGAAAAAATGATCAACGAGAATCAAGAAAATATGTACCCTGCCAATAATATCCTGAACGTTGTTGTTGGCATGATAGTCGGCGCCCTGGTCGGCGCCGTTACGATGCTGCTTCTGGCGCCGCAATCCGGAAAAGATACCAGAATGCAAATCCAGAAAAAGGGCTTCGAACTGCGCGACCGGACGGCCGACAGGCTGGAAGATACCGTAGCGCAGGTACGTTCGAGCGTGAACAAACTCGCCAGCGATGGGCGCGAGAAAATCAAAGAAATAAAACAGTACGGTCAGGACATGGCGGTTGAGCAATTGGACCACGTATCCGAAGCTGCACAGGCTGGGAAAAAGGCAATAAAAAGTTCTTGAGCCTGATAACAGTAAGTGTCAACCTGTTGATAACATAAGGAGATGAAAAATATGAACCTCAAACTCAGTGAACCTAAAGTCGTTACTTTTTGGATTGCCGTGATTCTGGCGGTAATTGGAATACTGGCTTTTCTAGGGACCATCCCCGGACTCTCTGGTTACGCATTCTGGCTGGTGACAGCCGGGTTCGTATTATTAGCCCTCGCGAATTTAATGAAAGGTCTGTAGTCTTATGGATGGGGGACGAACTGTCATTTGATAAACGCGTCAGTCCAGCTTAAGTGCACAGTTTGCCCCCTTCTTAAACGGCGTTAAGGGCTGCTTAATTTTTATCCCGGTTCTTCGTCAACGTTTTCTGATGGGAAACAACCTTTCCATACGCTCTATTTATATTAATCCAAAAGAGAAATTCAATGAATGTGCATCACCTGAAATGGATCTTACTCGGAATCTTTTTAATCATTACCGGCCTGGGTCTGCTTGGTTTAGGTCTTGGCGGAATCTTAAACATCATTGCAGGAATCTGTGCGTTGATCGCCGGTATCTTATTTATCATCAACCGCTAACCCCAAATTCGATCCTCCGCCTGATAGATCGTGAGGACAATCCATGTGCTGGCGTTGAAGTTTTTTGATGTTCCCAAAAAACTTCGTACTCTATTTTGTATGTCTGAGGTTCCTGACGACAATTAATAACCATTCTGTTTTCGGCGTTTACCTCCTGGATAACAACATTGGCTGCATTGGAAATGGTAAACGTCTGGCCAGGTCTGTATGATCCGGTAGACCGGTGCTTTTAGGGGATTGAACTGTGGATAATGAAAAGTCTGCTAGAAAACTTCCTGCAGTGCGAAGATGAAAGTGGACCATTATTCAAAACCTGTAACCCCCAAGCGGCGGATAGTCATCTTCCCCGGTTGACGGAGGGAGTTGAATATGATTTGTTGCGCGCCGAGTTCCAGGACCGATCGCCAAAATGGAGAAAAATGAACCCTTTCTTATCCTGCATGGTCTCATATACCGGGCGGATTGTGCGCGCTGCGGCAGGGATCGTTCTACTCCTCTGGGGTTGGTTAGGACTTGGAGGCGCAAAGGGTGGGAACGTGGTACTCATCAGACTGGCGTCGATCGCGGCCGGAATATTTAACATCTGCTTACTTGCACCGCTCTTCGGTGTTCCACTGAGCGGTTCCAGGATTCGTTCGGGTAAATAGTCCGTTTTTTGACGATCTGAAATCGTGCGATATTCTGCAAGGTACAGGCCTTTTATTGTGTGCCTGCGGAATATATTTGGATACCGGTATCCCCTATAAGTGGACTGGATGGAAACTCTCGCAATGAAAATTTTACAAGTGCTCAAACTTCTATTGATATCCGTTTTGTTTATAACGGTGCTTTCAAACTGCAGTCTGACAGGCAGTCGGTTTTTACCAGCCCAAACAATTAATCAAGAGCTAACCAGCACTGCACTCGCGACGACTTTGCAGGTCAATCCCGACCAGACCCTAACGGTACTCAGCGGTTCAACAGTTCCTGCGCCGGCAGCAATTGCATCGCCGCCGGCCGCGCCTTTCCCGGCCAACACTCCAGTCTGGTCAGTCTATTCATATACTTGCGAATTTACTGCTGATGGCGGCGAAATGACCATGGAACTTACCTGGATTGACCGTTCCGACAGTGAAGAAGGGTATAACGTCTATCGGAATAAGCAAGTAATCGCAACCCTGACCCCAAATTCCACATATTATGTTGATGTCGCTTTTGTCGCCGCAGGAAAGGCACTGAGTTATTCGGTCGAGGCGTTCAACAAGGATTGGCGAGTAAGCTCCAGCACGATCACCCATGGCTGCCAGTGATGGAAAACATTGCCGGATACCCGCCTGGCCTCAGGCGAAGTAATCTTCAGCCCTGATCAATCTTCTGATACCTGGTTACAAAACGTCGCCTCCCCCAAGTGGTGGAGAATAAGACTCCCCGGTCGATGGATGTGGCCGGGGATTGTTTGTTATAGAATGAATATAACGTAACTACCTCAAAAAGGAGAAATCTCATGTTGTGGACCATCATCGTAATTCTGGTAATCCTGTGGCTGCTTGGCTTTTTCGGTCGGAGCATATTTCCAAAATTTCCACGCACCGGCAATTGGATTCACCTTCTGATCGTTATCGTCGTATTACTCGTTATTTTGAACCTGTTAGGGATCATATAGATCAGCGTTTTGGGGAATAACGGACGGGCAGTCAAGATAGACTGCCCGTCACATGTACTTCGGGAATGGTGATCCCTATGAAAAAAAGGAGTGGGTCGTGACGAAAAAAACAGTTTACTGCCTGTCGGATGAAACGGCGGCAAAGAAGGCA
>JAFGMV010000022.1 GCA_016927315.1 Anaerolineales bacterium
GGTGTAGGAGGCGCCGTCGCGCACGTACCAGTAGCCGTTGGAGGGCCGCCAGAAGGCGAATTCGCAGGCGCCGTCGCCGTCGTAGTCGCCCGGCAGGGGGATATCGGTGGCAGTACCCCACCAGGTAGCGGATTGCCCCAGCACATACCAGTAACCATTGGAGGGCCTATAGACGGCAATATCATCGTCGCCGTCGCCGTCATAGTCACAGGGTACCGGGATATCGCCGTTCTGGTAGTAGCCGCCCTGGGTGATGGCCGGCTCGCGCACGTACCAGTAGCCATTGGAAGGGCGCACGATGGCCAGGTCGGCGCCGCCGTCGCCGTCATAGTCGCCCGGGACGGGGATATCGCCGGGCTGGCCCCACCACGCGGCCGTGTAGGCCGCGCCGTCGCGCACATACCAGTAACCGTTAGAGGGCCGGAAGAAAGCTTTATCTGTTGTGCCGTCGGCGTCGTAGTCGCCGGGGACCGGACGGTCGCTGGAGGCGCCCCACCAGACTGCGGTCTGGCCGTAGGCGTACCAGTAGCCGTTGGAGGGCCGGTAGACCGAGATGTCGGTGTCGCCATCCCCGTCGAAGTCGGCCGGGGGTGTGGGGTCCGTCTCGATCGTTCTGAACCGCCAGGCCCGGTAATACCCGTTGTTCGAAGAGACCAGGACCAGCACGTAGGGTCCGTTTTCATCCTGGCCGTATTGGACGGATGTCTGCCAGCTGGATATCGAATAAGGATCCACCGTCTGCTGCCAGACACGCTCCAGGGACGGCAGCCTGTAGGCGCTGATCCCCCCGCTGTAATCGGCCAGGAAGACCAGGTCCCCCACAACCGCCGGGGAGGCCCAGCTGGAACCAAATGTGGTCACAACGGTATCTGCCAGTACCTCGCCCGTGGTGAGAGACAACCGGAACAAATGGTTTTGATTGTCTGTACCCCGTGTATATTGGAGGATCCCTGCGGGGGTGATGGCCGGTGTACTGTAACAGTACCCACTCCCGACGGGGGACGACCACACCAGACCGCCGTCGGAAGCGGCCAGGGCATAAACGCTTGAGCTGCCGTCGCAAACGATCAGGGTCTCCCCATCCGGGCTGACGGCCGGGGATGCTGTTCCGATAAAGTTCTTGTTCAGGGAGGGATAACGCCAGATTTCCAGACCGGTTTGGGCGTCGAGGGCAAGGACCCCCACCCCATCGCGGTTGGCAAATACCCTGCCGCCGCTCTCGACCGGGGGGGCATTGAAAGAGCCGGCTGCGTTCCACAGACGTTCGCCGGTGATGGCATTCACTGCCCACAGGCCGCCGGATCCATGGATCGTGTAGGCGCGCTGCCCATCTTCAGATAGTTTGACCCCGTCCCCCGAATAATACCCAAGCTGAGTCAGCCAGTACTGCCGTCCTGTGAGCGGGTCGAAATTGTGCAGCCTGGCATTCTGGGTGTCGGTGCGCGTCCCTCCTTCGTCCATTGTCAGCAGCTGTCCGCCGATCGCGCCGGTATCGTTGAAAACACCGATACCATCATAGCAGCCCAGTTCCAGTGTGCTGTCGTAAAGGACTGTGTAGGCCTGGTAAACCCCCAGCAGGGCAGCATGGGTCCAGCGGCGTCCCCAGTTGTCGCCGAGCGGGCAGGGGATGCTGCCCGTAATTCTCACTGCGGCGGGGACATCACAACGCCCTGACAGGCACTGCGCGCCCTGGACGGTGTTCGATCCAAGGTTATTGTACTGGGTATATAACTGTTCCCCGGTGGTGATATCGATATTCACGGGAATGTAACCGCCTCCCGAGGCTCCCTGGCCGAGCTGCGGCCATCCGCTGGCCAGGTTCTCGCCCACCACATGGAAGGTCACGCCGCCGCTCAGGCCGGAAGCACTGTCGGTCCCGTCGTTTGCGGTGATGGCGGCGACGGTGTAATCGCCCTGTACAGTCGGGGTGTAAGCGGCCTCCCAGAAACTTTCGGAATTCAGGACCATGGGGACTGTGGCGCTGCCGCCGCCGGGCAGTGTGATCGTGGCGTTGGCCGCGGCGACGCTGCCATCCAGGTCTTCCAGGCGGGCCAGGATCTTGACCTGGTTGTTCGGGGAAGTCAGGCCGGGCCAGGGGATCGGCCAGGTTACGATCGGCGGCAGGTTGTACGCAGCGCCGCCGGCGGCTTTCACCGCGGCGGCAATGTTCAAGCCTCCCTGCCCGTAGTCAATCTCATCCCCCAGCGGCAGGGTATTGTCCAGTAAGTACCCCTTCACCTGTGACGCGGTCAGTCCGGAATCGGTCGACCAGACCAGCGCCGCCGCCCCGGCGGTATGGGGTGTGGCCATGCTGGTCCCGGACTTGGTAATGTAGCAGGTGCTGCAGGTGTAATCTGCCCCATGGATGTCCACCCCGGGCGCCACCAGGGAACGCGCCTCGGCCCCTGCCTGGCGGGTGCTCCAGGTCGTCAGCCTCCAATCCGCATCAACCGCACCGATAGAGATGGCGGACGCGTACCTGGCCGGGTATTCCGGGTATTGCCCCAGGCCGTTTCCGGCGGCGGCAATAACGAGCTTTCCAGATGCGGCGGCCTGGTCGACAGCATCCTGGAGGGTGCTGGAGGTGTTGAAGCCTCCCAGGGAAAGGTTGATGATCCGCACCCGCGGGTCTGCTGCGGCCTCCAGGATGGCGCTGGCAATATCGGCATAGGTACCATTGCCGTCTGCATCCAGCACTTTGTAGGCTACGATGGTGGTGTTGGGGCAGATGCCGACCGTCGCCCCCCCGACGGTGGAAGCGACATGGGTACCGTGCCCGTTGTCGTCCGCTGCCTCGGCGGCGCCGGCGATATAGTTCCAACCGTAGTGGGCATTCCCAGCAGAGAATTCCATGTGCTCCAGGTTGATACCGGTATCGATCACCGCCACCCCTGCGCCTGGATCGCAGGCGGCTGCGGTCCAGGCGAGTGGGGCCTGGATGGCAGCCTGGCCCCAGGTGGGGCTGTCGGAAGCCTTTGCGTAATAATTCGGTTCAGCGTATTCCACCAGCCGGTCGGCGTTCAAGGAGTTCAGGGCTTGCTGTTCGGAACCGGCCGCAACCTTAACCCGAACGATCTGGCTGCGGCCGCTGTTCCTCTGGCTGGGCCTGGTGATACCGTAACGTGCGATGACCTGTTTTTTTTCGAACTCATTCACCCCTGGTTTGAATTTCACCAGTACCTGGCCGGGTACGAACTGCCGCGCCTGTTGTGCCTCCCAGGTGCGGACGCTTTGCTGCTTGATTTGCTGCCGGCAGAGTTTCTGTTCTTCGGGTGAAAGGTCCGGACGGAGTGCGTATACGGTTTGACCCTCACTTTGGGAAATGATGATTTCACAGTTGAAGTCATCCTCGGCTGCGGTTGAAGAAGCCCCATAGCTCGATAAGACAATGAACAGGCCCAGGGCAAAAACCATCTTCCCGATCCAGCTGCAAAGTTGCTTGAGATTCAAGCGCTTCAGCGTATTTTCTGGCGCCAGTGTGTTTCGCTCATTTTTCATCGTGTCCCTCCTCGCATCAGGTTGGAGTGCCTTCTCGAAGGCAGGCTTTGTGTAGACAATTCGAGCGCTAGTATAACAGAAATTTCGCCAGATCAGGATCGTGATTAGGGCAATCGCAGTAGAGAAAAAATTACCCAGCATAACGATGTCATTGCTTCGGTCTAACGCCTTCGCAATGACAGTTCACTCTTGTTTTTGACTGTAAATAATCCAAATGCAATTACCCTAGGATCGTGATTTGTATGAGTCCCTGAGCCGGCTGTGTTCTATCAAGATTGATTCTTTTCTAACCGGCGGGGGAGGTTTTTTGGCCGGTTTAGAACCTCCTGCAAATTTGTCTGGATGGCATTTGCGCATCCTATACGAAATATGTATACTTTAGAGGTGATAATGAGGCTGGCATGAACACTCCCGTACGTGTTTTGATCGCCGCACCTTCCCGAGGCCCGGCCGGTGAGATCACCGCCGCCCTGGAAGCACGCGGCCTGTCGGTCTCTAGCCAGCGCACCGGTACTCTGCGAGCTTTCAAGTCTGCCCTGAAAAAGGGATGGGACCTGGTCATCTGCCGGCCAGACCCGCCCCGGGTCTGTTGTGAAGAACTGCTCAAGATCCTGCAGCAGGGGGATCCAGACCTGCCTTTTCTCGTACTGGTAGACCCTCCCGATGAAGACCGGGCTGTGAAATTGATGCGCGCCGGCGCCCGCGACTGCATCTCATGGGGCAGTTGGGACCGGCTGGCAGCCGTGGCTGTCCGCGAAATGATTGCCTTGCAGGAGCACCGCCGGCGCAGGCAGGTCGAACAGGAACTGCAGCGAGAAAAAGAAGCTGCCCGGGTCTACCTGGATGTGATCGGGGTCATGCTGGTGGCCTTCGACCAGGCGGGGAAGATTACCCTGATCAACCGCAGGGGCTGTGAGATCCTGGGCTACCGGGAGGCTGAACTGCTTGGGAAGGTCTGGACCACCGTCTGTGTGCCCGAAGAGTATCGTCAGACGGTCGCGGACGTCTTTGCGGCGGTCTTTTCAGACCAACTTGAGTCGGTGGCTTATTTCGAGAACCCGATCCTGACGCGTTCCGGCGAACAGCGTCTGATAGCCTGGGTGAACTCTCCGCTCAAGGACGAACACGGGCAAGTGACCGGCGTTTTGAGTTCGGGGGAAGATGTTACTGAACGAAGGCAGGATGAACGGGCCCTGCATGAAAGCCGCCAGTTGCTGCAGCTGGTGATGGACAATATCCCTCAGGCTGTTTTCTGGAAAGACCGCCGCTCGGTCTTCCTGGGCGCCAACCGGGCCTTTGCCGAAGACGCCAATGTCAAATCGGCCGAGGAACTGGTCGGCAGGACTGATGATGAGATGCCCTGGAAGGAACAGGCCGAGATGTACCGCGCCGATGACCGACTGGTTATGCAGAGCGGGAAACCCAAACTCAATTACGAAGAACCTCAGACGGCGCACGATGGGCGCCTGACCTGGCTGCGCACCAGTAAGGTGCCGATGCGAGACAGCGCCGGGGAAGTGTTCGCCGTGCTTGGTATGTACGAGGATATCACCAAGCGCAAACAGGCCGAACTCGAGATCCGGCAGCGCATGGAAGAGCTGGTGGCCCTCAACCAGATCGCACAACAGCTCAGTTCTCTGATGCCGGTGAAAGATCTGCTGGAGAAAGCCGTTGTAGAAGTTTTGAATGTGATGCACTGCGACCAGGTCTATGTCTTCCTGGTGGAAGGGAAACGGCTGCTGCCCATGGCCAGCATTACCAGCGGGTCAGATATCATTGGAGCCGTCCCCGAACACAGAGTCGGGGAATGTATCTGCGGTCTGGCTGTCGCCCGGGATGAGAGCCTGTACTCGCAGGATATCTTCGAAGACCTGCGCTGCACCTGGGAGGAGTGCAAACAAGCCGGGCTGCGCTCTTTTGCCGCCCTGCCCCTGCGCGCTGAGGGCAGTCCGTTTGGCGTGATTGGGGTCTCCAGCCGGCAGGAACGCGATTTTGAACAGCAGTCCAACTTCCTCGAGACATTGGCCGCCCAGCTTTCGGCCCGGTTGGACAACGCCCGTCTGTACGAAAACCTGCAGACCGAACTGGCTGAGCGCAAGCGGGCCGAAGAGCAGCTTTCTCGCTCGACCGCTGCGCTGCGCAAAGCCCAATCCTTCGCCCACATGGGCAGCTGGACCTGGAACATCAAGACGAACCAACTGGATTGTTCCGAGGAGCTGTATACCATCTTTGGCATTCCGAAAGAAGACTTTTCCGGATCGCTGGAAGATGTGATCCAGACCTCGGTCCATCCAGAAGACCGCCAGCGGGTGATGGAATTCAATCTGGCCGTCATCCAGGAGAAAAAGACCGTTCCCCTGGAGTACCGCATACTCCGTCCGGATAATACGGTCCGCACTGTGTGGGCCGAGAGTGGGGAATTGGTCCTGGACGAAAACGGTGAACCCTTCTTGCTGCACGGTATCGTCCAGGATATCACCGAACGCAAGCTGGCCGACCACGCACTGCGGGTCAGTGAAACCCGCTACCGCCAGTTGTTCAATGAAATGGTGGATGGCTTTGCCCTGCACGAAGTGATCAGCGCTGAAGATGGGAGTCCGTACGATTACCGCTTCTTGCAAGTGAATTCGGCCTTTGAAAGGGTCATCGGCCCCCGTATGGAAGATGTGATTGGCCGGACCGTTTCAGAGGTCATGCCGCAGGCGGAACCCGCCTGGGTTGAGTCCTATCACCGCGTGGTGCAGGGTGGAGGGCCGGTCTCCTTTGAGAGTTATGCGCCGGGTCTCGGCAAATATTACACTGTGAAAGCCTTCCGGTCAGAAAAAGGCAAGATCGCCGTGCTGTTTGTCGATATTACGGATTGCAAGGCGGCCGAAGAACTTGTCAGGCAGCAGACCGCTGAGCTGCGCAAACGCAACGATGAACTGGCCCGCCTGTACCGGGCTTCGGGTTCGCTGCTGTCTGCTTCCCCGGATCTTGACGGGATTACCAGAGATATCGTCCGTATCCTGTTGGACGAATTCAAGCAGACCAACTGCAGCCTGTTCATTCTCGATGAAAGTCGCAAAGATCTGAAGCGTATTGCGGTCATCGGTTCTTATTCCAAAGATGTCGTCGCCAAGAAACTGACCCTGCATGGGCCCGGACTGGTCCCCCTGGCCATCAAGACCGGACAGGCAGTCAATGTCCCTGATGTCCGCAGCCATCCGGATTACTTCCCGAGTTGGAGTGAATCACGTTCCGAACTGAGCCTGCCGCTCAAACTCGGGGAGCGTGTTATTGGCGCCATCGATGTACAGAGCAGCGAGCCCTCCGCCTTCAGTGAAGATGATGTCCGCCTGATGACCATTTTTGCAGAGCGGGCTGCGATCGCGATCGAGCATGCTCGCCTGTTCGAAGCGGAACAGCGCCGGGTTGGCCGTCTGATGAACCTGCAGCAGTTGGGTACCGAGTTGGCCAAGTACCGTACGGAACGTGAACTGCTGGACTATGTTGTTTCGCACGTCGCCAACCTGGCAGACAGCCCGGTGTGTACTGTCCTGATGCTGGATGAAGGGCATCAGGAACTGGTCCTGGCCGCCCAGGTTGGGCTGCCCAAAGCGGCATACCTGGGGTTGCGAGTCCCCCTGACCCTGCCGGCCTTTTTGGAAGTCATCCAGGGCGCCCGCCCCATGATTGTTCCGGATATCGATCACGATATGCCGGAGCTGCGCGAGTTCCTTGTCCATCCGGATATTAACGCGTTCTATGCCTATCCCCTGGTGCGGGATCACCAGGTACGGGGTGTGCTGACCCTCAGCAGTATTGAGCCTCATCGCCCATCCCAGGCGGAGATCAGCACCTATGAGGTGCTGGCCAAACTCGTTATCGCTCACATGGAAAATACCCGGCTGATCGAGGGCATGGACCGCAGTTTACGCCAGATTGCCTCATTACGCCGCATCGATATGGCGATTTCGAGCAGTTTCGATATCACCATGACACTCAATGTCCTCCTTGAGCAGTTGGTTATACAGGTGAATGTGGATGCCGCCGATATCCTGAAGTTTTCCAACAGTGAGGCTTCCCTGAAATATATTAGCGGTCGCGGCTTCCGGACGCAGTCCCTGTCTGGGGCCAATGTCCGGATGGGTACCGGGTATGCAGGCCGGGTGGCTTTGGAGCGCCGCATCCTGCAGGTTCAGGATATTGCTCTTGGTCATATCGAATCTCCCCGTGCGCTGGCTTTCGCAGATGAGGGCTTTGTCTCCTATATCGGCCTGCCACTGATTGCCAAAGGCCAGATCAAGGGGGTCATGGAAATCTACCAGCGCAAGCCGTTGGACCTGGACCAGGATTCCATCGATTTTCTTGAGACCCTGGCCGGGCAGGCTGCCATTGCGATCGATAATGCCGAATTATTTACAGACCTGCAGCGGTCCAACACGGACCTGATGCTGGCCTATGATATTACCCTGGAGGGGTGGGCGAACGCCCTGGAGTTGAAGGACAAGGATACCGAAGGGCACACCCGCCGGGTGGTTGAACTGACGATCTCCATGGCACAGTCGGTGGGCGTCAAGGATGAAGACCTGGTCTATATGCGCTGGGGGGCTATCCTGCATGATATCGGCAAGATCGGTGTGCCGGATGAGATCTTGCTCAAACCTGCTTCCCTGACCGAAGAAGAAATGGATGTGATCCGCAAGCATCCGGTCTTTGCCTACGATATGCTTTCTCCAATCTCGTACCTGCGGCATGCGGTTGATATCCCCTATTGCCACCACGAGAAGTGGGATGGCAGCGGTTACCCGCGCGGCTTGCAGGGCGCCCAGATCCCCCTGGCGGCGCGCATCTTTTCGCTGGTAGATGTGTACGATGCCCTGACTTCAGACCGGCCTTACCGCCCGGCCTGGTCGAGGGAAAAGGTGGTTGCATACATCCGGGAACAGACGGGGAAACAGTTCGATCCGTCTCTGGTAGGCAGTTTTATCGACCTGGTTGAGTCATTCGACTGAGTGCTGTTCAGGAAAATACACCGGCATTCCCCAATACCCCTCAGGCTGGGGCGGGTCACGCTGCCGCAGTTCTAACTATAGCGGGTTTGTTTTTTCTGCAAATGTGATTACAACGATATGCTGGTTCAGGAAACTCAGGGCCCCGTTGTTGTCCGGGATAAGCTGGCCCAGAGTGTAACCGCCGGCGATGGGGAGGGTCTCCCCGAGCACCTCCTGCATGGCGCTGATTTCAGCGCCCGGCTGGTCTTTCAACAGCATTTGCCAGGCGATATCGGCCAGTACCAGGGCGAACACCGGTTTGGCGCCCATGAGGGCAGCCAGGGACTGCCGCGCAGCCTGCTGGGCAGCCTGCAGGCAGGCGTCCCTGTTCCCGATCAGCAGGAATGCATCCGACCCGTCCCTGATCGGGGCGCCCATCCTGAAGCTCCCATCGGCTTCAACACGGATTGGCGAACGCACCATCAGCCCGTTCGGGGTTTCTATTCCAAGCGGGTAGAGCCTTGCCAGGTGGCTCAAAGGCGGAAAGGCCCAATCGCGGGCCGGGTATCCGAACAACTGGGCGTAGGTTTCAGAAACCGGGCGGCCGTTGAGCGTCCGTATCCAGAAGCCGCGTGACCGGGTGATCCGGAACTGGCTGCCGATCGGGTTCCAGCCATGGGACGCCCCGATCCCGATTTGGAGATTGCCGCTTAAGGTGAGGGCTGTTAAACTGCCGTTCCCGGTCTGTTTGTTCGAGAGCTGGTAGGTGTTCCCGGTGTGCAGGTCGCCGCTTGACAGCCCGCCGGCAAGCAGGGAGTTTTTCACCAGGATCGACTCGCAGAGCTGCTCGGCATCCCCATTGAACCCATCCGCGAAGAACAGGAGATCGGTCTTCTTCTTCCTGCCCAACAACTTCTCGAGTTCGGCGGCTGCCTCCCGGCTGCTCTGGGCATAGGTGGAGAACCAGTGGGCATTGGCCTCGATTTCAGGGCTGCTCAACAGGGCTACAACGACAGAATGATGCCAGAGTCCTTCATTGGTAAGGCCGGCCGGGGTACTCATCCCAATCAGGGGCGTATCGCTCAACAGGCTGGTTACCCCATTGACCACCTGGTTGGCTTCGTACTGCTGGGAGGTAAACACAATACCCAGAGTGGGCTGGTTGGCTCCCAGGCGGTTCAGGGCCTGGTGTGTGGCCTGTAGTCCTGCTTCACGGCCATCCAGTGCTTTCGCCTGGCCGACAGAGGCAATCAGTGTCATCGGTGCACCTCACCAGGATATTGGAAGAAGGGAGCGTGTCGTGGATACAAGCTCATGCCTCCGCAACCGGCGTTGTGAAATGGAAGGTGGTCCCCTTACGAAACTCGCTTTCGAACCAGATCTTCCCACCCTGCATTTCTACCAGGCTCTTGGTGATATTTAGCCCCAGCCCAGTGCCGCGCTCTTCCTGTGCCTTTTCATCATCTGAGCGGAAGAACTTCTGGAAGATTTTCTTTTGATCCTCGGGTTTGATACCGATGCCGTCGTCTTTTACCCAGACATGGGCAACCTGGTCTGCTCCCTGCGGATCCCACTGGTTGGCGACGATCTCGAAGCCGACGATCATCTTGCCGCCCTGGGGGGTGTATTTGTGGGCATTGCTGACCAGGTTGACCAGCACCTGGCTCAAGCGTGTAGGATCCCCCCAAACCTGGGTGTTTGGATCCGGTATGATCGTTTCGACCGTCTGGTTCTTCTCTTCGATTTGCTGCTGGCTGGAATTGATGGCATCTTCGATCAAGTCTTTCAGGCTGACAGATTTGAATTCAAGACGCAGGCGGTCTGCTTCGATTTTCGATTGGTCGTTCAGGTCTGAGACCAGGGTGTTCATGCGAACCACATTCGAATGAATTGTTTTCAGGAAGTTTGCCTGCATGTCATTGACTTCGCCGATGGCGCCGCCGGACAGCAGTTCTGTGTAGCCCTTGATGGAGGTCATCGGGTTTTTCAGCTCGTGGGCTACCAGGGAGACGAACTCGCTTTTGGCTACGTTGGCCCGCTGGACTTCTTCATACAGCTGGGCATTTGAAATGGCAATGGCGGCATGGTCGCTCAGGCGGTTGATGAATTCCAGATTTTCCGGGGGGCTGTCAGAAGTGAACTCGATAACGATCAGACCAATTACCTCGGCTTCTCGGCGGATGGGGATGATGATCTGGGAGAATGCATTTTCCAGCAGCCCTTTGGCGCCGCTGCCGGTGTCGAGTACAAGGGTTTTGGGCTGCCCGTTTGCGATGACCTCGCTGATCAGTTCCAGGTCTTCGACCGGGGAACCTGTCAGCTCTTCGATCTGGTCTTCCTGGTAGCCCTGCTGCGCCACGACCTGCAGCCGTTTTTCATTGATCATCCCGATCAGGCCGGCATCCGCGTTCGACTGCCGCATGGCCCACTCGAGCGTGATACGCATGGCCCGGTCCATTTCCAGGCTGGCGTTCAGCTCCCGGTCGATGCGCTGCATGACAGAAAGTTCTTCCACGCGGGCAGCCAGCTCCTGGTCGGTCAGCGTGTACAGGCGGGCATTTTCGATGGCCACCGCAGCCTGGCCGGCAAAGGCAGTCAGCAGGGTCTGGTCGTCTTCGGTGAATGGCAGGCCATCCTGCCGGTTGATCACCTCGATCACACCCGTGATCCGGTCTTTGAACTGGAGCGGCACCGCCAGGATAGCCCGGGTGATGAAACCGGTTTGATGATCTGAGTCTGAGGCCCAATCGGGGGAAGAAGCCACATCGTTGGCAATGATCGGGGTGCGGTGTTCGACGGCTTCGCCGACAATACCGGTCCCCGGCGGCAGCCGCTGGCCAAGCAGGTCATTCGCCACCGGTCCGGCTGTAACAGTGAATATCAATTCATCCGTTTGCTCATCCACCAGGAAGAGACTGCCAGCTTCCGAATTCAAAATATCCACTGCATTTTGCAGGATGCTCTGCAGCAGCGGTTCCGTTTCCAGGGTGGAGGTCAGCTGGCGGGCGATCTCGTTCAGGGTGGAGAGCTGCAGGGCGCGCTGCTGGGTCTCTTCCAGCAGCCGGGCCTTTACAATGGCGCCGGTCGTCTGGTCGGCAATCGCCTGCAGGATGTCCAGCTGGCTCTGGGTGTAGGTGGTGCTTGCATCCCGGCTGGCGATGCTGAGGGAACCGATACTCTCGGCGCCGGCATTGAGCGAGACGCCCATCCAGGCATACACGCCTTTCATGGCCGGAAGTGCGTTATAGTGCTGGCATTCCCGCGGGTAGTCCTGTGTCAGGATCGGGCGGCTGGTTTGAATAACGATCCGTCCCAGACCTTCGTTTTCAGGCAGGGGAGAGTTCTCCCGCTCGTTCAGGCGTTCATTATTCTCTACGCAGAAGGCATAGTACAGGTAGTTCCCGGTCTGGTTATGCAGCGTGATGTGAAAATCAGTCGTGGGGATGATCAGTGCGGTTTGCGCGAAGATCAGTTCGAGGATGTCATCAAACGACAGCGTGATGTTGACCCCTTGCGAAACCCGGCTGAGGGCGTTCATCTCCTGTACCCGGCGTTCGAGGTTCGCAATCGTCTGGACCCTTTCGATCGCCACAGAGGCCTGGTCGCACAGGTTCTCCAGGAAAATCAGGTCCTGGTGTTCGTAGGGCTGCCCTGAGAATTTCCTCCCCAGTGCCAGCCAGCCCGTTGGACGTTCTTTGCCCGGTAGTTTGACAAACAGCAGCGCGCCCAGCAGTTTGATGCGGGCTTCATCCGGCTGCAGTCTGGCCGGCAGGTTGATCCCATCCAGGTAGAGGGGGATGTTTTCTTTGTGCAGGTAATCGACCAGGGTGCTGCGGGCCGCAAAACGAATATCGCTGGTCCGGTTTCCGCTGCCATCGGGCAAGGCCAGGTATTGTTCGTTGCCGGGGTCGAAGATGTATATGTGCAGTTGTTCCGGTCCCAGGCTTTTCACGATCTGCTCGCGCAGCGTGTTGGTCACACTGGTCATATCCAGGGCGGCGGTCAGCTCTTTAGTGAACTGCTGCAGGTGCTCAGTGTGCGCCCGGTGACCGCGGAAGAATGTCGTATCGACAATGCTCTGCAGCCGGCTCCGGATTGGGTCCAGGAACACAGCCAGGGCAAAGACCATGATCCCAATGATCCAGGGGTTGGCAGGGGTCAGGGTTTTGAAGGCCAGGCTGAAAGCCCAGACAATAAAGGCATACGCAGTGATAGCCATCCCCGTCAGGATCATGTAGACCATCCCCTGGCGCAGGATGTAGTCTGTGCGGAACATGCGCTGGCGCATGATGGCATAGCCGGTCATGGTTGGGAAAATGACGGTCGGCAGGAAGAGCAGCGGCGGGAAGATCGAGGCAGCCTTGGTAAAGGGGGAGATGAAGATCAACCAGACGACAAGCGGGGTGAGACCAAGCGCAGCGCCAACCAGGATCAATCTGGCCTGCTGCTTGATCACTGGGGAACGGGAGGTCGCCTGGCGGTAGACCTGCATCCCGATGAAGACCAGGCCGCTGGCGCCGGTGAAGACGTACACGACCCTCAACAGGGGGATGTACAGGCTGGGTGCAGAGAAATTATACAGACTGGGAACTGTAATGCTGATCAGGACCGCCGCCAGCAGGTAACCGACCCAGCGAATGTACGGCCGCCTGGCCGCCCAGCGTACTTCCTTGGGGAAGAACAATGCCAGGTCGATCATTGCCCCGCCGGCGAAAGCCACTGCGATCGTCCACAGGATGCTCAGGCGGTGTGTGGTGTAAAGTTCGAACAGTCCGGCGGCGCTCATGGCAACCGAAGATGAGAATATTGCAAATGCCCGGCCAGCCGATTCGCTGCGCCTGAAGCCAAAGATCCACAGGCTGATCGCCAGGAAGGTCACCCCAACCAGGTAAGGGATGACGAAGAATCTCGTTCTGTCTCCATCCGGAAATTGCCCCAGGGTTGTTTCGGTCTGGATAATTTCCCCATCAGCCTCCCGCTGGTAGGTCAGGGCCAGGGTCTCTCCAACCCTGTGTTGGTCCAGGAAGGCTTCCAATTCCCGGGTATCGTTCAATGCCTGCCCATCGATCGAGAGCAGCCGGTCTTTGATGGCGACTTCCTGGAATAAATCCCAGGCCGGGTCATCCCCCCGAATGCCGTTCCCGTTAAAGACCATGGTCTGTTCGACAAACGCCCCCAGGAAGGGTCGATCCAGCCAGGTGTTTGCCAGGAAGGGGATGATGATGAAGGCCGCCACGATAATACTCTGGTAGAAGATAACCAGAATTTGTAATACTTTGTTGAGTCTGATATCAAAGCGCGCAGATTGGAACATAGTACCCTGTTCTCGTTTTCTTGTACAAGTATAAGAATTGTACACTACATTCAATATCGGCGGATGGTCTTTTCATAACAATCCGGTAAGGTTCGCCGTCCGGGCCTGCAGGCGGGCTGGAAGAACTGGTTTCAATCCCTTTGAGAGTATAATTGCTCCGGTGTAAAGCTGAGCGCTGTTATTTTTTTAATGGTTGTTCCCCATTTTCCTGCCGGAATTGCCCGTTGGAGATGATTAAGAATGAAAGAAACCCTGCTTAAGATATTCAAAAATGAGACCTTTGTGGCGGTTTTACTGATCCTTTTTACCACCCTGATTACCTATGGGATCAGTATCCCCAGGCTCGGATACTACTATGATGACTGGTATTTACTGTGGTCCGGGGAAGTGCGCGGCCCTGGGAGCCTGATCTCCTTGTTCAGCATCGACCGGCCTTTTATGGGGGTCGTTTATTCGGTCATTTATCGTCTCCTGGGCGCCAGGATCATCAACTGGCACCTGTATGCACTGCTCTGGCGCTTCATCGGCGGGGCAGCCTTTTTCTGGATCCTGCGTTTGGTCTGGCCGGAGAACAGGCGCCTGACAGCCATGATGGCGGTGCTCTTTGTCGTCTACCCGGGGTTCCTGTCCCAGCCGGATGCTGCCACCAAGCAGAACCACCTGTACGGGTTTGGGACCGCCCTGCTCTCGATTGCCTTTATGCTGCAAGGGGTGAGATCCAGCCGGATGGTGTGGAAGATCCTGCACGGGCTTGTCTCTGTGATCCTGGCGGCCAATTACCTGTTTATCTATGAGTACATGATCGGGCTTGAGGGCATGCGCCTGGTTCTGTTGGGGTATGTCGTCTTTCAGGATGCGTTCAGAGGGTTCTGGCAGTTTGCCTGGGAAGTGCTCAAGAAGTGGTGGCCCTATCCGCTGGCGGCGGCCGTATTTTTGGGCTGGCGTTTGTTCTTTTTCGAGGGTGCGCGCGCTGCAACCGATGTATCTAACCTGTTCTCCGGTTACCTGGACAACCTGCGCCATATGCTGGTGCGCCTGTTCTTCGAGACCGCCAAAGATTTCCTGGATGCCTCCGTTTTTGCCTGGTTTGTCAAACCTTACCTGCTGTTCTCTCAGGCAGCTTACAGCAGCCTGGGGAAGGCGCTCTTGATCGCCGCCCTGGTGGTCGTCCTGGTATGGGGGTACACCTGCCTGCACAGACGCTGGTGGGGGACGACCACCCGGGAGGATGAGACCGCCGGCCTGGCGAAAAGTTTCCTGTGGATTGGCGCTGCGGTGACCCTGTTTGCCGTATTCCCGGTGATCCTGTCCGGGCGGCAGTTGGACCTGTTCGATGCCTATAAGAGCTATGGGCTTCACCCGATTGGCGGGGTCGTCCTGTTCGTAAGCGGCATCCTGCTCTTGTTCCAGCCCAGGGTACGCCAGACCGTTTTGATCGTCCTGGTTGCGCTTTCTGTCTCGACCCAGATCTTGAATGCAGATTTCTGGGCCGATCATTGGAAAACCCAGCGGGAGACCTGGTGGCAGCTCTCCTGGCGCGCTCCCGATATCCGGGACGACACTGTGGTGGTGGCTTACTTTCCCTCGGGATACCGGCTGCAGCAGGATTATGAGATTTTTGGGCCGGTCGGCCTGATTTACAGGCCCGGCCCGGCCGACTCCCCGGCGATCCAGGCTGAGGTGCTGAACAGGGATACTGTTTTTGATATCCTGACCGGGGAAGTGCGCATGAACGCGGTCCGTGATATCAGGATGAAGCGTGATTTCAGGAACCTGCTCCTGGTCTCCATCCCATCTACATCTTCGTGTATGTCTATCATCGACGGCGCCCTGCCGGTCTATTCACAGTGGGAAGACTTGATCGTAAAGCAGGTCGGGGAGTACTCCAGCCTCGAGCGGGTCATTCCCTCCGGACCCTCCCATACGCCGCCCTCCGAAATCTTCGGTCCGGAACCCCCGCATGGCTGGTGTTACTATTACCAGAAAGCCTCCCTGGCCCGGCAGGTGGGGGACTGGGAGCAGGTCGGCCGTATCTATGACCAGGTGCAGGCCCAGGGACTCGAGCCGGCGGATGAGGTGGAGATGATCCCCTTTGTGGAAGGGCTGGTGAACATCGGCCGGGATGAAGATGCCCGGCAGGTATACCAGCAGTGGATCAAAGGACGCCAGAAACTGCGCCTTCCTTTATGCACCCGGCTGGAGCAGGATCCCGGCTACCCGCCTGGGTTTAACTATGACTATGAAAAGATCAATGAGATCCTGTGTGGACAATAAAGCATGTTTTTGTGTGCAGTTGGAAGATGTTAAGGAGGGAGAAGCCTGATGTCTGAATGGTTGTATAAGCAGCGTGGGTTTCTCCTGCGCGCAGCTGGAACGCTGCTGGCGGTTGTCCTGATTGTCCTGTTGGTCCGGCGGGAAGGCCTCGAGCAGATCAGCGGAGCCCTTTCGCAGGTATCCCTGAGAACCCTGGTGCTGGCCTTCCTGCTGGTGTTCATCTCGCGCCTGTTCGTCAGCGCCCGCTGGTATGTCCTGATCCGTTCGGGCGGGATGAAGATCTCTTTCCCGAAAACGACCGCGGTCACCTTCATGGGCCTGTTCGCCTCCAATTTCCTGCCGACCACGGTCGGCGGGGATGTCGTCCGCCTGGTGGTTATCATCCAGTCCGGGGTGGACCGCGCCATCGGCCTGGCGTCCATTGCCGCCGACCGCCTGGTCGGGATGTTTGGCATGGCCTGCCTGCTGCCCTTCGGCCTCCCGGCCGCCTGGTCGGCCATCGGGCAGAACATCCTGGCAGCTTCCTTCTTTGTTGCCAACTTCAACAAGCTGAAGAACTTTATCAGGCGCACCCTGCAGTCCTTCTCGATCTGGTTCAGAAAACCGCATGCCCTCCTGCTCTCGCTGGCCTGTACCTGGCTGCATATGCTGTGTATCGTCGCCGCCCTGTATCTGTTAATCCAGGACCTGGGCAGCCATGTGAATTTCTGGCTGGCGGCCGGGTTGTGGAGTCTGGCGTATTTCTTTACCCTGTTCCCTGTTTCGATCAACGGCTACGGGCTGCAGGAGCTGTCGCTGACCTACCTGTTCCTGCACGTGGGCGGACTGAGTGCGGCAGTCAGCCTGACGATCGCGATCATGATCCGGCTGCTGTATATGGCCGCCAGCCTGCCCGGGGCGGTATATATCCCTTCTATTTTCTCGGCGCTCAACCAGGAGAAACAGGATAAGGCCGTCAGCGGCAGTTGACCCTGTATGACCCTGCCCTTTGCCCGGAGTGGTGTGGCAGTTTCGCGGCTGGAGGAAGTCGCCTGCCGCCGATTTTGGCAAGCAAATTCCTGACACTTTCTACAATTCTGACAAAACGCCTGCGCTGCATTGCGTGTTTATCCTGAATTACAGAGTGCTGCGAACATATCTGAACTGAAATTCTGGTTTTTGAAGGTGCTTTATTGGATCCAAGTTTAGATATTTATGCAAGAAGCAGTAATCATGTCGTTGCCAGGCGGGTGTTCTCCCCGGCGAAGCAATCTCATACGATGCAGCTTTTGCTTATTTACCGGGATTCAGGGTCTGCATCAGCGCTAAAAAGACGAATAGCAATGGTTGAACGACTAATATCTGACATAAGAATTTGTGGGCTATCATACGCTTACCTGGAAGTATCAGCCACCCTGATTACCTTGAAACTGAACTCGATAGCAGCAAGCAACCCGCTGATAAATTCTTTCGCTTTCTCTGGAGTTGCTGCTGGAAATGTATCGATATCGATGCGAACCCGCATGAGCCAACCATAATCCTTATGATTTGGGAAGAAATACTTGCCATTTAAATCTTCATTCAAAAACAATTCAAACCAGGTGCCTGTGTCTTTGTTCAAATTCCAATAGAAATACTTAAGAACGAAAGGCAAATACCCATCCAACATACTTCTGTTACTCGCTTTTGAGGTGGTGCGATTGAATGTTGCCAGATAGGCATTCACCTGTTTAATTAATTGCGCTTCATCCTCTTTTGAGCATACGATACCATAGATATTTTCAGATAGCATGGTTTTTATCTCCTGGCAGCCCAATGGCCATTATTTGATCAGAAAGGACACGATGCGTGTCCTGAGAACGCGGTGTGTGCGGCCTGTTCACCCAAAACCGTCCGAAAAGATGGGGCTGGGCCGGTCTCGTCGTTGTTGTAGCGCACATCAAAGACCGACAGATCGAGATGTTTCTCCACAATGTTTCTCCACCAATTGACTGATGGTGTGCTCCAATGTACCCGGGACAAGTTGATCCTGCAGGGAAATCGGGAGCATAATCAGTTGATTTTCGTTGAGTGGTTTGAATTTTGCCATGGGCGCCTCTATCTTTAGAACCCTGTAGCTTTGCGCTAGATTCACCCACTTATTCGACAGTTTCAACGGCTGTTTCACCGGCGGGGCGGCGTGAATCCTGACGCGGATTTACTCATAACCAGTCTTTAAAAATTTCGCCGCTTACCCTGCCCTGGAGCGTTAACCCTGCCCGGTGCAGACTGGGTTAGCCCGCTCATCATCTAAGGAGTTTTAAATTACATGGGCGTTCTTTGCAGTTTGGACACCAAAGTGCGTTGCCGTCTGGCGTCTGAAAACGTGTCCAGAGTACACTAGACAGTGTAATCCCCAAACTGTGCTTTTCCAGGTAGTTTGCTAGTTTTCCGTCATCAGGAATTTCTCCTGTCCTGATCTGGTAGACTGCACCTGCTGTAAGTAAGTAATCGAATTTCAATATCAGAGCAACGACCCATGTTATTACATCTGCGATCTCGTGTTCAAGTTCTTGCTTATATTCATCATTAAACCTTCTCTCTGGATAGTCAATAATATCGTTCAGGGCGGAAGCTACTTCTCCTACTTCTTCTTGAAGGTGAGCCATGATGATTTCAAGAGGAGTTCGAAAGTTGATGGCGTCGTAGATCGTACGATACATTTCAACGATCTCTTGGAGGGATTTAGGTTCATAGCCATTCTGGTGGAGTCGCGCTCGCTCTACGGCTGTCCTTTGTAGCCGATATTTCTTTTGTTGTTCTTTTTTGGTGCGGTCTTCTATCCCGCGACCGATGATTGCAGAACATATGCAGGGAGAGCTCTGACAATAAAAACAGTAGCGCGGATACTTGCACAAAACAATATCCAATAGCGATTCTTTAGTTCCAAGGTCGCTATGAGCCTTCATGGTAAAAGCGCAAAGCCAACAGAATATGTCAGCGATGTGTCCAAGGGCATTATAGTATTCTCCTATTCGCAGGTCTTCGTGGAGTTGGCTAGCATCTTCGATAGCATGAAGCCATACAGATTCAAGGGTGCGATCTTTATTCACAGCCCCGTAAATTTCATGAAACTCCATTACCCAATCGTCTAAACCATAATCGTTTATTTGTGCTTTGTACAACATTTTTTCCTCCAAGGGTATAGTGTTATTACGTTTTCCTATTTTGATAATTTAAGGGCGCGTATAGTTAGATCTATAATTGTGCTAGGGGTATCTGCTATGCCATAGGCTGACTGTGTTCTATTTGGGTTCAAGTGTGTAGTGCTACTTGTATAAAAAATAAGCGGAATTTTTCGGTTCGTGCGACCAAGCTTTTCAAGTAGCTCATAACCTGCATTCGGATTGCTTCGTCCATTCTCGTCTCTAAGTGCATCTGAAATAATGAGATCAAAGTTGTCTCGGTTGAGAAAAGTAAGAGCCTCATCAGTCGAGCGAACAAACAAAATGCTTGCTCCAAGACGTTTCAGGACACTTGATTCGTAAACGTTGTTCATTGGTTTGTCATCAACCCATAATATAGAACACCCTCTGATGCTTGGCGGGGTGATCGTCGGCGTAGTCGCTTGAAACTCCGGAAATTTCTTGACTTGCTCGCGTACGTAGCCCGCTAACCGTTCTGGTTCGTCTTTGTATTCTTCTATGCCCTTTTCTATAACTTCTGGCAATGCATTGACCGCGGCCTTTTGTATCTCTGAAAACTCAAACTTGCTTCCTCCAATTTCTGCCTTCTGTAGCCGATGTCCAAGTTCAGGGAGGAACGCAGATATTTGCTTCCGAAAAAGGAAAACTATCAAAAGAAGAATAATTGGCCATGCGGTGAGTGTTTCGATCAGTTTCAATAGTGTGTCAATTATTTCTTTGCTGGTCATACCACATTCCTTGAAGTATAGAATTTGTGTGTCGGATTTCGTATTGTGACGAGTGGGCTAACGAGACTGTCGAAAAACCCCTGGTTCGAAAATTGTTCATAAAATTATCCCACAACGGGCTAAAAATTGCCAAAAATTTTGACA
>JAFGMV010000126.1 GCA_016927315.1 Anaerolineales bacterium
CGTCTGGAAAATTCCTGGGCAGGCACATTCTACAAGGAATTCTTCTGCCGTATTGATGAAGGCGCCTTTGCAATGCTGTATTCAGAGCAGGCCTCGCGCCCGAACGTGCCGGTCAACGTCTTGGTTGGACTGGAAGCCCTGAAATCAGGCTTTGGCTGGAGCGGCGAAGAGCTGTATGAGAACTACTGCTACAACCTGCAAGTGCGCGATGCCCTGGGATACGACCGGCTGGGTGCCGAAAATAGGGGGACATGTGCCCGCCGCGTCGCGGAGTGGTATGTCAGCCTGGCCAGGTAACAGACCAGGGGTGTCTTCCGGGGTTTGGTTCGGATCGGTGGGGCGGATGGCTTCATGGGCGCCGTCGCTTTCTTCTGAGGGGACAAAAACAGACAGGAATCCTTTGCCAGGTAAGGCCTGGGAACCGTATCGAAATCGGATGATAGCTTCAGCTTTCTGGCGGGCGTTTGAAGAGATGAAAGTGGAATCGGTGCGTGGGTAGGTGATCGGGCCGTGCTCGAAAAGTGATTGGGCGGTTTGCATGGTGTATTCCCCCGACCAGTTGAATTTATATGCGGCATCTTCAAGCAGGATTAGGGTGGTGTAAGGTGATGGGGCATTTTCTTCTGCCACTTGACTGTGCTTCGACAGTACGCGTAACTCGGTCAGGGATTGAGCGGCTTGTTGTGCTTGAACTTGAGTGGGATATGTCAACATAGTATGTTTTTGGCCTGGGGTAAATGTTCCCCGATGGATGCTTAAATACAAAGGGACAGGGAACACTTCCCTGCCCCTCGCAGGTGGGGTTATCTTTGCTATATAGTTGTATTCTAATCTTAGCGGAAAGAGGAAAATATTTCGAGGTGAGTTTTGCTTTTCTGAAAAATATTGTTCTGCCTTATATAGGGAGCACCGTAACTACTCAGTCTACCTTCACTCACAATCAAATCTCCATCAGGTAATTGAACTGCATCTATCTTACCTGACTCGACCAACTCTTTCATCTTAGGAAGATCGTAACCAAATTTATTAGCAGCATCCTGGATCGGGATGAAGGTGGGTAGGGTCATGAAATATCCTTTATCAACCTTGCCATAATAAACAAAAAATCCTGAGCCACAATGCCAGGATGTTTGTTATGATTACCAGTGGTTCTGGTAAAAGCTGATCAAGGTGGGCGGACTGCAACCGCCGCCCATCCAGGATCATTAACTTTGTAGTCGGGGTGGGCGGATTTGAACCGCCGACCCCCGCGTCCCAAACGCGGTGCGCTGGCCAAGCTGCGCTACACCCCGATCAAGCAGACCTGAGTATAATGCGAAGCAATCATAATCGTCAAGCCAGAAACAGGACGCCATGAAATTTATTTACCGTTCACTTTATCTTTCCGTTCTCACTGTTGGATTGTGGACCTGTGCTCAACCGCCGCCGGCGCCTACTCCTTTGAATACGGCAGCTATCCCGTACTCGACCCCAACCGCAGTGCCGGCAACCGCTGCGCCTGTCCCGCAGTCTCCGACGCCCGAAAGACCGGCCTGCCTGGACCAGCCGGGTATCCTGGAAACGATCAAGCTGGAAGATATCCAGGAACTGATCGTTTATCTTCCGCCTTGTTACCAGGAAGATATAAACCAGCGCTATCCGGTACTGTATCTGCTGCATGGACAGACGTATACGGCTGACCAATGGGTCCGTCTTGGCGCGCCTGCCGCAGCCGACCGCCTGATCACCGCTGAAGAGCTTACGCCTTTTCTGATTGTTTTTCCGGATGACCGGTATTGGAATCTGTCGATTGGTTCCGGTTTCGGGCAGCGTTTTCTTGACAGGATCATTCCATATGTGGACGAACACTACCGCACTATACCGGAACGTGAGCAGCGCGCACTGGGAGGGATGTCCCGAGGCGGCGGCTGGGTCACACACCTGGGCCTGACCCGGTGGGAGTTGTTTGGCGCACTCGGTTTGCATTCCCCAGCGATATTCCAGGCAGATCGCCCGGTGTTGGATGATATGATCCGTGCGATCCCCCAGGATCAATGGCCCCGGCTGTGGGTTGATATCGGTGATAATGATTCTGAGGGCGGGTATGCCCTGGTTCTCGGCAACTTGTTGACCGCGAACGGTATCCCGCACGAATGGCGCCTCTACGCGGGTGCTCACGATGAAGCCTATTGGGGCGCCCATGTTGAAGAATATCTGCGCTGGTATATCGAAGACTGGAATCAATCCCCCAGCGAATAGTCTCTTACGTTATAATCTCTCTATGCCATTATCAATAGAAGAAGTTCAACATATCGCCGCCCTGGCGCGCCTGGAATTAAGTGAAGCAGAACTGGCGCGTTATCGCGGGCAGCTTTCTGCGATCCTGGATCATGTTGCTAAACTGCAGGAACTGGATACGGCAGACATCCCACCGACCGCCAGCGTTATCGAAGGACAGAGCCCGCTGCGTGATGATATCGTCCTCCCGAGCCTGGAAACAGGCAGACTGCTCGAAAACTCAAAGCACACCGGGCAGGACCAGTTTAAAATCCCCCCCGTTTTCGAATAACCATGACAGAACTCACTGAACTGACCATTACTCAGGCCCTTGCGGCGCTGCAGGCAGGCGATGTGACCAGCCGGGAGCTAACCCGGGCTTACCTGGATCGAATTGAAAAACTGGATGCGCGGCTGCATGCTTTTTTGCATGTCGATCCCGGCCGGGCATTGGCCCAGGCAGACGAAGCGGATCGAAAACGTTCGGCTGGCGATCCGGCGCCTTTGTTAGGGATGCCCCTGGCGGTTAAGGATGTCCTGACCGTGGAGGGAATGCCCTGCACCTGTGGTTCGAAGATCCTGGAAGGCTATGTACCGCCCTTTACTGCTACTGCAGTACGGCGGCTGCTCGAGGCAGGTGTGGTTGTGCTGGGGAAGACCAACACGGATGAATTTGCTATGGGTTCTTCAACCGAGAACTCTGCCTATGGCGTTACGCATAACCCCTGGGATGCCGCCCGGGTTCCGGGCGGTTCGTCGGGGGGCAGCGCGGCGGCCGTCGCTGCGGAGCTTGCTCCGGGAGCGTTGGGGACCGATACAGGTGGTTCGATCCGGCAGCCTTCTTCCTTCTGCGGCGTGACCGGTCTCAAACCTACGTATGGGCGGGTCTCCCGCTATGGCCTGGTGGCGTATGGTTCCTCGCTAGACTGTCCCGGCCCGCTGGCGCATAACGCCGAGGACGCAGCCCTGCTCTTCAGTAGTATGGCTGGCAAAGACCCGCTGGATGCCACTTCGGTGGATGTTCCAGCGCCTGAGATCAGGCTTTCAAACGGGAACTTAAAGGGTATGACCGTCGGGGCGCCGAAAGAGTACTTCATAAAAGGGATCCAGGCCGAAGTGGAGGCGAAGGTCCGGGCGGCTATCGACCAACTGGCAGACCTGGGTGCAGAGATCGTCGAGATCAGCCTGCCGCATACCGAATACGCCCTGCCGGTTTATTACCTGATTGCCCCGGCCGAGGCCTCTTCCAACCTGGCCCGTTATGACGGTATCCGCTATGGGCCGCGTGAAGCAGCCGAGTCGATGTGGGACGTCTTCTATAAGACCCGCGGCCAGAGGTTCGGGCCGGAAGTCGAACGGCGCATTATGTTGGGAACCTATGCGCTTTCGGCCGGATATTATGATGCTTACTACGGCCAGGCCCAGAAAGTCCGCACACTGATCAAGCGCGATTTCGAACAGGCTTTTGAACACGTGGATGTTATCGCCTGCCCGGTGGCCCCAACCACGGCCTTCAAGATCGGCGCCCATGGGGATGATCCATTGGCCATGTACCTGGAAGATATCTTCAGCCTGCCGGCCAACCTGGCAGGAATTCCTGGCTTGAGCTTCCCGGTCGGGTTTGATGCACAGGGGCTGCCGGTGGGCATGCAGTTGATGGGCAGGCACTTCCATGAAGCCGGCCTGCTGCAGACTGCCCATATTTACCAGCAGGCCACTGACTGGCACCTGCACCGGCCAGCCCTGGCAGATTGATCCGAGGAGCGACCATGAATATCTTTGTGACAGGCGGCGCCGGGTACATTGGTTCGGCCGCCACTGAAGCCCTGCTTGAGGCGGGCCATTCGGTTACGGTTTACGATTCCCTGGTTACGGGACACCTGCCGGCTGTCCCTGAAGGGGCGCGGTTTGTGCAGGGGGACCTTGGCGATGAACAGACCCTGAAGGCTGCCCTCCATAGTGAAGCCTATGAGGCCGTCATGCACTTCGCGGCCTTTATCGAAGCCGGCGAGAGCATGCGGGAACCCGGTCGCTTTTACCGGAACAACCTGAGTTACTCGCTCGGGTTGATCGAAGCAGCCCACCAGGCCGGGATTGGACGCTTTGTATTGTCTTCAACCGCAGCCGTTTACCAGTCGAGTGACGAACCGCTGAGTGAGAACTCCCCGTTGGGGCCGACCAACGTGTATGGACACACCAAGCTGCTGGTCGAACAGATCCTGGATTGGTACCGCCGGATCAATGGGCTGCATTATGCCGCCCTGCGTTACTTCAATGCTTCCGGCGCGCTCCCCGGCCGGGGTGAAGCACACCAGCCTGAATCCCACCTGATCCCGCTGATCCTGCAGGTGCCCCTGGGACAGCGTCAGTCGATCGCGATCTATGGCAGTGATTATCCCACCCCGGACGGTTCCTGTATCCGGGATTACATCCACCTGGCTGACCTTGTCTCGGCTCACTTGCTGGCGCTGGAAGCCCTGCGGGAGAAGGATCAACTGGTCTACAATCTCGGTAATGGGAACGGCTATTCTGTTCGGGAAGTGATCGACACAGCCCGTGAAGTGACCGGGCATCCCATCCCGGCGGTTGAATCCCACCGCCGGCCCGGCGACCCGGCCCGCCTGGTAGCTTCCTCCGAAAAGATCCGCGCAGAACTGGGCTGGGAGCCCAAATATCCGCATATCAAAGACATCATCAGCAGCGCCTGGGAATGGCATGAAAGCCATCCCAATGGGTATCATGAATAACCGAGGCGTCTGTACGGTAACTGTGAAGCGAAATGTTTCGCCTGTTGATGGCAGCTAGTGAAGATCCCCGGGTATGTTCTTTCCCCGGGGATCTCTTTTGAGTGTCTATCCTGAAATTAACCCTGTCTTCGCCACACCTGTCCTGGCGGACGGCGCCAGGGAAGAACGGCTCGCAGATCATCTCCGAATGGGGGACGACATCGGAATGAGCGTCGTGTGAATTTTGGGCTCCGTAGTTTTCGTATACGGCCGATCGTTCTCACCGGCTGAAAACGCCCATTAGTTCGGTTTCGGCCAGGATATGTCCGTCCATAGCCTTTTCGAGATCAGCTTTGGTGGAATCTGCCGCCAAATTAAGAATGGCGTCAAGTGCATAGACTTTGAAGAAGTAACGATGTTCCCCGGAAGGGGGGCAGGGACCCCCATAGGCAGGTTTACCCCAGGAATTTGTTCCAATGGTTGGGGGTGTTCCGTTGAATTCAGTTCCCTGGTGGATATTCTCTCCTAAGCCCCGTAAGTCTGGTGAAAGGTTGAACAACACCCAGTGTACCCAGGTTCCTCCCGGAGAATCAGGATCATCCATGATCAGCGCCAGGCTCCGGGCGCCTTCGGGCGCATCTCCCCAGGTTAGCTCTGGAGAAATGTCCAGGCCATCACAGGTGTATCTTTCCGGGATAGCTTCCCCGGCTGAAAAAACCGGTCTGGTCAATTGAAATGGCATGGGCGCCTCTATTCCCGGTGGATCGGTTGGCGCCTCAGTACCCGGAGCCGGTGCTTCGGTCTGAGGTGCATCGGTTGCGGCTGGCGTTTCGCTTGCTTGCGGTGTGGCAGGCGGTGTTCCGCAGGCCGGCAGCAGCAGCATAAAGGCTAAAACAGGGATCAAAAGTTTTTTCATTTACTTATCCTTTCTGTGCGGGTGGGTTTTGAACGTTTCCATAGGTGCTTATGCAGCAGCCCGGCGCTGTTCAGCGGGACGGTCGATTGTCCATAATGTTCCGTACTCTCCCTGGTCAACGATACGCCCTCCCAATTTTTCCAGCAGCCGGTTGGAGGCCGGGTTGACCACCGCGGCGGCTGTCACCTGCCTGCAGAGGGGATCCTGGAATGCCCAATCGACCAGGGCCTGGACGGCCTCGGTCATATATCCCTGTCCCTGGCAAGCCAGGTCGATGCCACAGCCGATCTCGACAGTTCCTTGCGCGTCGGGCAGGCCTTTAAACCCGGCCAGGCCAGCCCCAAAAGTATTTTCCTTGACCACAACCAGCCAGTACGTCAGCCACAGCTGGTCTTCCGGGGCAGCCCGGCGCATTTTTTTGAGCTTGGTCTTGATTGCACAGCGGACTTCGTCTGTAATGACCTGGCGAGAGAGCGGGATGGCCAGTTCTGTTTCCAGCGCATGGCGGTTGCGCAGGGAAAGGCTTAACTGTTCCCGGGTCAGTGGCAGCAAGACCAGGTGTTCTGTGTGGATGGCTTCATCGAGGGGGACGTAGTTTTGCGATGTAAGTAAGTTTTTGATAGATTGGAAAATCATACGCAATCCTTGCCTGCTAATGGAAAGTAGCGCCCCTGATATTTTCAAGATGTCCGCTGCCGCACGGCCGCCGGGAGAACAGGATTTCCCGGGATTGGATGGAACGGAGCCCACAGTATTGTCTGATAAGCCAGGATACAGTTTTTGGAGTGAAGCAGCTGCGCCCAGCCCCCTGCGCAGCCGGCCCGGATCAGCAGCAGGACCGCACCGGTGACAAAGTCGAACAGGCTGCAGAGCAGGAGGAGGCTGCGGGTTGTTTCCGTCATGGTTTTATCCGGATTGAAGCGGCATACCGTTTAGAACCCCAGGTCTTTCAGGTTTTGCTCCTGGCTGCGCTTTTTGCCGCTCCCCAGCAATTCCTTCCAGAACCGGTCGTCATAACGCCGCGAGCGTACCGGCAGCGGCATGGGGACGCCCCATCCGAGCAGCAGAACTTCTTCTCTTTGCTGCAGACGGGCAATCATCCCTCGCAGGGCTTCGCGCCCGGCCAACCCGGAGAGCACAGCCCGGATGTCGTCCTCGTCCCCCAGCCAGCCGGAGATGCGCGTCCCCAGTTGCGACATGACCTCGTCGTAGATCTGGGAGGGGCGCTGGTCGACGATCAGCAGAGTCACGTAATATTTGCGCAGTTCCCGCGCAATAATGGCGAAGGTGGTCTGGGCGGCCATCTCCCGGTTGAGAAGTTTATGAGCCTCCTCCACCACGATCACCAGCGGGCGCGGTTCCTCTTTGTCAGAAGTGCGGAAGGCGTTGGTCTTCTGCTCCCAGGCCTCCCGGATCTTGCGTGTCAGCAGGTTGGAGATCAGCAGGTAATCCAGGTCCGATTCGAAGTTGCCAAACGAAAGCACCACATGCTGCCCGGCCTCGAGCGCCTTGATGATCTCGCCGACTGAGTCAGCCGCCGGTTTTTCGACGATATACGGTTTGTTGAACAGGCGCCGCAGCTTGGAGTGCAGCCCTTCGGCTGCCATGACATTGACCCCGTTCTCATTGGCCCAGGCAGCCACGCTGGCTGGGTGAGCGACCTTGTTGAGCTTGCCGGTTTTCTCATCTTCCGCTTCGATCACGGCCCCGTTCAGCATGGCTTTGAACCGGCTGAACCATTCCCGCTGCCCCAGCGACGTGACCAGGGCGTCCAGCGTGGTGGGGGTGGTCTCTTTCAGGTTCAGCTCGCGGGTCAGCATTTCAATATCGGCCGGGGTGATATCCCTTGAGGCGATCTCCAGGTTGAAATCAGGCGCCTGTCCGCGGATCGCGGCGCCCTGTCCAAGCCCAACGACGCGCACCTTTGAAGGAAATTTGGTCTTTAACCCGGTCACGTTTTGATTTGTATCTGAAGACTTATCATCCAGTCCATACTCGTTGTGCATGTCAAAAACCAATACCGAGGCCTTGTTGTAGTGTATCAGCCCGGCCAGGACGATGCGGGTCAGGAAGGATTTGCCGGTGCCGGTGGCCCCGAACACCCCGGACGAGCGCTGGACCAGTTTCTCCAGGTTAACACAGACGGGATGTCCCTGCTCGCGGGTATAACCGATCACGAAATTGCCTTTCTCTGACGAATCACCAAAGATAGCGGCAATGTCGCCTTCCCCGGCCAGCCGGACAGGGGCATGGTGCGGCGGCACGGTCTTGACCGGTCTCGGACCGGGCGCCTGTTCCCCGAGCGCTGCCTGCCACGCATCGTATTCAGGCGAACCCGGTTCCGGGCCGCGGTCCAGCATCAGGGCAGGCAGGACCTCCAGGTTGGTGAACAGGGTCTGGCCGTGCAGCGCCTGTGCCAGGGCCGGCGGCAGGCGGGTTTCGGACTGCTCGTCTGCAAAGCGCGGGTCGGTGGCGCCGAGCTGCAGGTCGGTGACCAGCCCGTAAAACAGGGTATTGCCGCTCTCAATGACTACAAACCCGCCCTCCTGCACCGTCAATGGGTCGACCGTCAGCCGCACCCGCAGGGAATCTCTCAGTCCACCGCCAACGATATAGCCAACCGCTTCTAAATTTTCAGTCATAAGAACTCCTAAACACCAAGGACACTAAGGACTCAAAGAATTAAACCACCATTCGTTTGATGCCTTCCCTTAGATGTGGCACGTTGAAATTGAGCAGGAAACCAAGACGAACATCACTCAGACGCATATAAGTCATCAATTGGGCTTCATAGATTGGAATCATTTTCTCAACCGCTTTGAGTTCAACTATGATACAGTTCTCAACCAACATATCCAGACGAAATCCAGCTTCCAGTTTCTGACCATCCTATGTAATGGGAACTGCAACTTGAGTTGCCACACTCATACCACTTTTACGGACTTCATAAGCCAGAGTGGTTTCATATACAGATTCAAGTAAACCCGGCCCCAAAACAGTATGCACCTTAAATGCCGCATCAAGAACGGCCTTCCCGACACGCTCTACCTCAGTATCTATGGGTGTAAATATCTTCTTTATCGGTTTGCCCATAAACCTTCGTGTCCTTGGCGCCCTTTGTGTTTAAATAACCTCGCCCAACGCGCTTAAAACACTCATCAGGGTTGGGTAGTCGTCCCGCAGCAGGGTGATCAACTCCTGGGAGGCCTGTTGTTTCCACTCATCTCCGTTTTCGGCATGGGCTTGCCCGGCTTGCTGTATATGGGCGGCCAGCACTTCCCCGACCGGGATGTCTTTGGCCTGCAGGATGTGCCGGAAGTACCCAAACTTCCCTCCGGAGGTGAAGCGGACCAGGTCGCTTTCGTCACACAGGTAGATCAGGTCCAGGCTGAGCGGCGGACGCGGCGGCAGCAGGTGGAATATTACGCCATCCTGCTCGTAACCCAACGACAGGACTGACATCTCGACCGGGACGATCCTGCGTTCCCGGTTGTCACGCAGAACTTCGTCACTGACATTCTCGGCGGTGACCAGCTGCCTTACCAGCCCGTCATCATCGATGTGGATATCATGGATCAGGCCGTAGACCTGGCAGCCCTCCCCCAGCGGCGCCCGCAGCAGCGCCCCGAAGGCGGGCGCCTCCAGCTGGTTGACGCGGCAGCCGGCGGTGAAGCCGGTTGTCCCCGAGCGCAGTAAACGTCCGATTTCGATTTGAGTCATGGTCTTTCTCCGATCATCTTCGGGTTCTTCCCTTCAGGTTCTTTGCCGACTGTTTATATGAGAGCTCACCGACTTCACCTGCATTACTGCGCAGTTCCATTTCCAGCATCTGCTGCAGCTGGGCTTTCTCATCCAGTGAGACGACCGCGATCTCATGCGAGCGGTGCAGCAGGTAAGGGTAAGGCCGGCTGCCCATCAGGCGGCACTGCTGAACCAGGACAGCATGCAGTTGTTTTAGCTTCTCAGGTTGATCAACAACCCACTTCGGGATTTCGACCCGCACTGGCCAGGGATGCCCGGCTGTGCCAACATTGAGATAAAAAAAATGCAGTGCCAGGAGACCCTGATAGTCATTCTGTGATTTGGCCTGGATGGCAAAGACAGCAGAACGTTCTCCCGGAGCCAACAGCGGTTTCTTTTCATCTCCATACAGCCAGCGGTCACTGACACCCCGTAAGGGACGATAAGCACGCAGATTTTCAAGGTCCTCCGGCAGGGCCCGGGCAATTTCAAGCAGACGAACAACCAGGTTTGCGGCCGGTTTATCCACATAACCGGCCGTGACGACCCCCTGTTCCTGCAGTCGTGAAAGAACAGATTTGTACTGGACCAGCGCCTGGCGATACGCAGCCGCCTCTTCCCCTTCTCTGGAGCCCCATAATTCGACCGGTCCATCGGTGAAGGTTATCACTGGCCCTTCAAATTGCCTGGCGAGTTCTTCAAGTTTTCCGCGTTCTTTCAGGTCGCGCTGCAGGGCGACCATGCCTTCAGACAGCATTCCCCCGGATTGCGTCTCAAGCTCCTCCCCGAAACGCAGGTCAGAGTCTGTAAAGATTTCGGGAGTCTGGCCAGAGTTCAGCTGCATGACGATTGCACCGACATTAACCAGGCAGAACTGGGTGGTCTCGTGCCGGTCCGGGTTGATCTGGGAGCCATCGGCCGCAATCAGGGTTACATCAGGAATGTTCTCGGGGACAGGGATATGGGTATTAAGATGTTCATTCAGGGGCAGGGCACAGCGCAGGTTGGGATCTTGCTCGAGAGCCCGGATAACTTTATCTTTCAGGGCATCCAATTCCCCTGCATAGGTATTCAGCAGATCACGCGCTTTATCGCGGCGCTCTTCCAGCGTTTTCTGACGCTGGCGCGCACCGGCGCCAATTTCTTTGATCTTCGAATAGACTTGCTGAAAGTCGATTGGCATCCCGCTCCTGTGAACCTAGAACATTTGTACAAAGAATTGTACAGGGAAACGGATGAAAATTCAAGGGAATGATCGTCTTGCCTTTTGTTTGGGATTGTTGTACGCTGAGTGGGGATGATTGTACAAGACCGCGTTTGCTTCAGACGAAACGCAACAAGCAATGAACACCGCACCTGAACACCCTCGACTCCCGAAGTCTTTACCGATTTTCGAAAATGGTCTGCGGTTTCGGAAGCTCTTCCCCCTGTGTTTCTATGAAGGTAAGATATCGATTTGCAGTGCTTTCTGATAAGTAGACAGGAGTTTCCAATGAAAACCTACTCTAAGCCCTCAGACGAAGAATTGCGCCAACAACTTTCCCGTGAACAGTACCAAGTTACCCAGAACGCAGCCACTGAACGCCCCTTCCAGAATGAATACTGGGACAATGAGCAGGCGGGCATCTATGTCGATGTTGTTTCGGGGGAACCCCTGTTCAGTTCACTGGATAAATTCGATGCCGGCTGCGGCTGGCCGAGTTTTACCCAACCCCTTGAATCCGACAATCTTAATACCCACACCGATTACAAGCTGGTCATGCCGCGTATCGAAGTGCGCTCCAAACATGCCGACTCGCATCTGGGGCACGTCTTTGATGACGGCCCGGACCCGACCGGCCTGCGTTACTGTATCAATTCGGCCGCCCTGCGCTTCATCCCGGTGGAAAAGCTGGAAGAAGAAGGCTACGAGGAGTATTTGAAGTTGTTTGAATGAACAAGTAAAGACTTCCGAGATTTTCGAAATCTCGGAAGTCTGTTTTTTTTAGTGCTTTTCCAGCTTACCGAATCCCCCAGATATTGACTACACCATCCTGACCGGCAGATATCAGGTAGCGGCCGTCCCGAGAGAAAACCAGGGAAGTTACCGGCCCGATATGTGCCTCAATTATTAGTAATGTTTCCATGGTTTCGGTTTCAATAAATGAAATCTTTCCATTAGCATGACCGGCTACCACCAGGCGGCCATCCTGATTGAATGCCAGACTCAGCAATTCAGTGTCTTCAAAGGATGCTTTTCGTTCTACATCGAGACTATTTGCATCAAAAATGATCAAGGCAGATGGCTGTTCCCAACCACTGAGGACGACTATGTCGACCTGCTGGTTGTTTGGGCTGAAGGCATATTGAGGTACATATCTGGCGCTGTTAAATTCATAAGATTCAAGATACTTGCCATATCCAAGATGATCGGAGTCCATCAGTCTTGGCGGTTGGGCAAATTCATGGATGGCAGCCACCAGAAGCTTTCCATCTGAACTGATCGCTGCTTTCTTGGTACTGTGGCCGTATTTTGGGATGCTCACCAGATTTCCTGCTGGCATTTCGTAGGACCATATGCCACCGGCTCCAAATGTAAACAGGCGCTTCCCATCCGGGCTGAATAAGGCTCCATAAAACTGGCGTAGCAAATCTCCCTCCCAGTAGTGCTCCAGAAAAACATCCTGGGCTTCTTTTGGTAGCGTTTGTATATATTGGCCTGTTTCTGCCTCGAACAAAGAAACCTGGTAAGGAATGTAAACGGCTGTCAGGTCCCCGGCCGGGCTGGTCGTCAGCACATTGCCATCAGGGATGTAGGTTATATGTTTCAAAACTGCAGTTCTGGCATCCAGCGTCCAGACAGTGTTTTCAGACCAGGCATTAATATTCCCATCCTGGCGCAGGACCAGTCCATTGATTGGCCCGCTGTGATTGTGTGATCCTGTGGTCGGTATTTGTGTAGATAGGTCCCAGAGTTGCATATTGCCATCATGATCGATGGAAACAAGTCCGGTTCCGTCGGCTGAGAATGCCAATTCAACCGGACTGCTGTTATGGGCGCTCAGGCTGGCAATGGTTCTCCCTGTGTTCAATTGATACAACCAGATATCATGCTCACTGGTCCCGATGGCCACAAATTTACTATCGGGGTCCATGGCAACAGCAGTGACAGTGTTATCAAAAAGGGTCAGGTTGCCAAAAACCCGGCCTTCATAAAATTCAACTTTAGTGGGCTGCAGGCTGGGCGCCAGGGGCCAGATCCAGGCAGTGCCGCCGCCGGCGCCCAGCAGGTATTTCCCGAGGCTGCATCCCGGTTGTGGTCGAGAGCCGCATAGATCCTTTTGCTGTCCGCTGAATAGGAAACTCGCGTGGCCCAGGCCAGGGGATCCAATTGCTCCAATACTATCACCCGGCTGGCGGTTTTCACGTCCCATACTTCAACCTGCGGGCCATTCCCAAAAGCCAGCTGCTGCCCATCTGGAGAGCGCAGGATCCTGGGAAGAGTTCCCTTGCCAAGCTCAGCCAGTCGTTCCAGCACAACCCGCTCAGCCACGATCAGTGGTGTTTCCACTGTGCTGGTCGGGTCTGGCGGTAGTGCAGGTGTATTTTGTGTTTTCGGGGAACAGCCGGGTAGCAGAATAAGTGTACCCCCCAACAGCAAACCGGCCAAAAGGATCCGTTTCTATGAGTTTATCGTATTTTGCCATCCGAAATATGGCAGTCCTCCAGTCGAACGGGGTGATGATATCAATCGCTATAGAAAACGACCTCCGGTTTTCGATATTCCGGAGGTCTTTTTCTCTATTTTCCTCGCAGCAGCCCGGTCTGGACGTTCCACAGGCTGGCGTAGATGCCTTTTTGCGCCAGCAGCTCTTCATGCCGGCCCTGCTCCTTGAGCTGGCCGCGTTCCAGGACGAAGATGCGGTCGGCATTGCGGACCGTCGACAGCCGGTGAGCGATCACGATGGTGGTGCGCCCGACAGCGATCTTTTCCAGCGAGCGCTGGATGGCGGCTTCGGTCTCGTTGTCGACCGAAGAGGTGGCTTCATCCAGGATCAGGACGGGCGGATCTTTTAATACTGCCCGGGCGATCGAGATGCGCTGGCGCTGGCCGCCGGAGAGTTTCTGCCCGCGTTCGCCGACAATCGCGTCGTAGCCTTCCGGCAGCTGCATGATGAACCCGTGTGCTTCGGCCACCTGCGCGGCCGCGATGATCTGTTCATCGCTGGCAGCAAAGGTACCGTAAGCAATATTCTCCCGCACCGTGCCGTGGAACAGGAAGACATCCTGGCTGACGAACCCGATCGACCGGCGCAGGTCTGGGGTGCGCAGAGAACGCAGGTCGTGCCCGTCCAGGGTGATGCTGCCCCCCTGGACGTCATAGAAGCGCAGCAGCAGCTTGACCAGGGTGCTCTTCCCGGCCCCGGTCGAACCAACGATCCCGAAGGTTTTCCCAGCCGGCATATCAATGGAGAGTTCGTGGATGACATGTTCCTTCCCGGAAGCATATTCGAAGGTGGCTTTTTCCAGTTTGATCTCGCCTTTCACCGTTTCCTTCGGCAGGGGCGTCTCACCGCTGGGGATGATCTGGTCGTTGTCCAGCAGGTCCAGCGCGCGTTCCGTGGAGGCCATCGAGCGCTGGTACATATCCAGCGTGTCGCCCAGGCCGGTCAGCGGCCACAGCAGGCGCTGGGTGATGAAGATCAAGACGGAGTAGACGCCCACATTCAACTGGCCGTTCATCGCCAGCTGCCCCCCGAAGATGATGATGGCTGCAAAGCCGCCCACGATGACCATACGGATAAATGGCACAAAGGCCGAGCTGAGCCGGATGGCATCCCGGTTGGCGGTGCGGTAGCGTTCGCTTTCCTCCCGGATGCGTTCCAGCTCGTGCGCCTCGGCGGTGTAGCTCTTGATGGTGGCGATCCCGCTCAGGTTGTTGGAGAGCTGCCCGTTCAGGATGCCGACCATCTGCCGCACCCTGGTGTAGCGCGGCGCCAGGTGGTGCTGGAAGCGGATCGAGCCCCAGATGATGAAGGGCATCGGGAGCGATGCCATCCAGGCCACAGACGGGGCTGTGTAAAAGAAGATTCCCAGGATCACCGATACGGCCGTAATGACCTGCAGGATCTCGGACACCCCGCCGTTCAGGAAGCGTTCAAGCTGGTTGATATCATCGTTCAGGACCGACATCAAGCCGCCGGTGGATTTGTCTTCGAAGAAGGAGAGTTCCAGTTTCTGGACGTGGCCGTAGGCATCCTGGCGCATTTCGTGCTGGATCGTCTGGGCCAGGTTACGCCACAGGATCTGGTAGGCGTATTGGAAGGCCGACTCGAGTGCAAAGATCAGGACGGTCAGCCCGGCCAGCAGGTAGAGCTGGCTCATCACATCCTTGATGCCAAACTGTGCGAGCAGTGAATTCTCACGCGCGACAATCACATCGACCGCGGCGCCGATCAGGGCGGGCGGGGCCAGATCGACGGCGCGGTTCAGGATCGACATCAGGGAAGCCAGTACGATTGTCAGGCGATGTCCACGGGCATAACCCCATAGGCGGATCAAAGGGTGTCTTTTCTTGTTCATGAGACCAATTTAACCATGTTTTACCGAAAGCGGCCAATGTTGGTTTCGAAGCAAGCCGCCTTCCGGAAAATTATGTCATAATAAGAGCGTAACTGTTTCGCCGTTCGAGTGTCCGGATGGTTTGTTTCCTGCCAAGGGAGAATGCGGAGATGACAATCAGTGAACATGAGCGGGCTTCGATCCGTTTTGAGGACCGCGGGGAATATCTGTATGCCTGCGTGACCGGGCCAAAAGACAACCAGGAAATCTCGCTCGATTACTGGCAGCGGGTGATCGATGAGTGCCGGGAGCGCGGCTTCAGGAAACTCCTGATTGAAGAAGACCTTCCTGACCAGGCCACCACGGTGGAGATCTTCAACCTGATCAAGACGATCGCGGGGATCATCAACTTTCCCCTGAAAATCGCCTTTTACGACCGGGAAGCAGAGCACCTGGACCTGAATCTATTCGGGGAGACGGTGGCCGTCAACCGCGGTGTAGACGGCCGGGTGTTTGCCGGCCTGGAAGAGGCGGAAGCCTGGTTAAAAGGCCAATCCTGCTAACAGGTTGTTACCAGACCGGATTGGTAATCTGCAGTACCTTATCGCTGCTCCATGTTTAGTACTCAGGTTCCCTTGTCGTCTTGGAACCTGAGTGCTAAACTAAAAGGAAGCCAAATGGAGAAAAAGGAGCAAACATGTTTAATATCAACAAGAATAAAGACCCCAAGAAAGCACTGGAAGATGCCGATAAGACCCTTAATAAGGGCCTCATGGGCGGACTGGTCAAGGGCGTGATGGGCAAGGATTTTGTCGATCAAATGAACGCCGGCCTCGATATGGGCAAACAGGCCATCGCCGGTATGGAAAATGCCCAGTGGCTGGCGGAGAACGGTCTGGATGCGGAAGCCGAGGTTGTTTCTGTCACGGACACCGGTCAGACCGTGAACATGAACCCGGTCGCCGTCCTGCAGATCAAAGTAACTGCTGCGGATGGTAAACAGTTCGACACCGCCGGACAGGTCATGGTTCCGCGCCTGGCCGTCCCGCGTGCCGGCGATAAGATCAAGATCAAGTATCATCCCGATAACCCTGCCCAGTTTACGATCATAACCTGAACAGGTGCAGCATTTAGGAATCAGGCTCAGGAGATCGAGCTTTAGAGCATGAGAGGTGACAGTTACTTTAGCTCCCTACGGGAGTGCTTCGTAAAAGTGACTGTCACCTTTGAAACAGAAATGATCTGTAGGGTATTGTTTCAAGTAAAATTAAAGAATATAATATGGTATGTTCATCAATAGGAGGTTATAAGATGAAAGATACTGTCCCTGTATCTAATTTACAATTCAGTGTTGCTAAGCTTACAAATTTATTGGAGAACTTAACCGGTATTTCGGCACCTCTTGAGCCTGATAAACAAAGAATAGAAAGCTAATAGTTTATAACTATTATGTGTATATAAAAAGTTTTGAGAATTCTAATGTCTCAAAGCTTTTTTTTTACAGTACAATCATCTTTATGACCACAGATACCAAACAAATTATTTACTCGATGGTGCGCGTCGGACGCATCCATCCCCCCAACAAGCAGGTGCTGCGTGATATCTCACTCGGCTTCTATTACGGCGCCAAGATCGGCGTCCTGGGCCTGAACGGGGCCGGGAAGTCGACCCTGCTGCGCATCATGGCCGGCCTCGATCAGGAGTATGTCGGTGAGATCGCCATGTCAAAGGGTTATACGGTCGGTTTCCTGGCACAGGAACCCGATCTGGATGATTCCAAGACGGTCATGGAAGTGATCAGGGAAGCCGTACAGCCGGTGGTTGCTATGCTGGCCCGTTATGATGAGGTCAACGCAGCCTTTGCCGAGCCGGAGGCCGATTTCGAGTCCCTGATCGAAGAGCAGGGCCGGCTGCAGGAAGAACTCGACCGGGTCGATGCCTGGAACCTGGATCACCAGCTGGAGCTGGCGATGGAAGCCCTGCGCTGTCCGCCCGGCGATACGCCTGTGAAAATACTGTCCGGCGGAGAGCGGCGGCGGGTGGCGCTGACCCGCCTGCTGCTGACCGAACCGGACATCCTGCTGCTGGACGAGCCCACCAACCACCTGGATGCCGAATCCGTCGCCTGGCTGGAACTGCACCTGCAGCAGTATAAGGGCACGGTCATCGCAGTCACCCACGACCGCTACTTCCTGGATAACGCAGCCGGCTGGATCCTGGAACTGGACCGCGGGTACGGCATCCCCTGGAAAGGCAATTACTCCTCCTGGCTGGAACAGAAGCAGGCCCGCCTGGCGCAGGAAGAGAAAACCGAATCCAGACGGCAGAAAACACTGCAGCGCGAGCTGGAATGGATCCGCATGGCGCCCAAAGCCCGCCGGGCAAAGGGACAGGCGCGTATCAATGCCTACGAAGACCTTCTCAGCCAGGAGACGGAAAAACGCCGGGAAGACCTGGAGATCTACATCCCGCCCGGGCCGCGCCTGGGCGAGGTGGTCATCGAACTGGACAAACTCACCAAATCCTACGGCGAACGGCTGATCCTGGATGAATTGACGGTCGCCATCCCGCCCGGCAGCATCGTGGGGGTCATCGGTCCCAACGGCGCCGGCAAGACCACCCTGCTGAAGATGATCGTCGGGCAGGAAAAGCCCGACAGTGGAACGATCAATATCGGCGAGACTGTCAGGCTGGCTTATGCCGACCAGTCCCGCAGCCTGGACCCTGAGAAAACAGTCTATGAGGAGATCAGCCGGGGGGCAGAGACGTTGGAGCTGGGCAGCCGCAGGATCAACGCCCGGGCGTACTGTTCTTCGTTTAACTTCCTGGGATCCGACCAGCAGACCAAGGTTGGGGTGCTGTCCGGCGGGGAAAGAAACCGCGTCCACCTGGCCAGGACCCTGACCGAAGGGGCCAATGTCATCTTGCTGGATGAGCCTACCAATGACCTGGATGTGAACACCCTGCGGGCGCTGGAAGAAGCCCTGGAGGCCTTTGCCGGATGTGCCGTCGTGGTCAGCCACGACCGCTGGTTCCTGGACCGCATCTGCACCCATATCCTGGCTTTCGAAGGCGACAGTCAGGCGCGCCTGTTCCCGGGCAGCTGGTCGGATTATGAGACCTTCCTGAAAGAAAAGTATGGAAAAGATTTCACTCCCAGGCGCATCAAGTACCGCACCCTGAAGCGCTGAGAAAAACCAATCTCCACAGTCGTGAAACGACAGCCCGGCAATCCCTTGCAGTGGAAGCAGAAAGCATGGCAGCATACTTCCTGGCCTTGATCGCAGAGATCAACGATCCCGGCCTCTGCGGGGAATACACTGAAAAAGCAGCCCCGATTGTGATCGAATACGGCGGGGAATATCTCCGCAAATCCACCGATTTAACGCCCGTCGGCGGGGACTGGGAAGCCCTCAGGGGTGTGTTGATCAAATTTCCCGACCGGTAGCCATCTCGACCCGCAGCCGCTCGTCGATTATTGAAGCGTAGTGTGTTTTCCCCGGGAGGATCTTCGGGTATGTGTTTCCGCGGTTGTGCTGTGGAAGGCGGCCTTCGAATCTTTTTAAATACGCTGCGTGTCTATCCTAAAAAACATTCATGCTGCTGCGAGGAGGGTGTTCGCTCCAGCGACACTCCCTTGCGCCGCACCGCTCGCGTGGTGCAGGGGAGCAGTCTCATCATTTGCAGCGAACAGGCTTGTTTAGCGGTCTGGTTTGATGTATAGTGAAATTGGTTTTTGGAAGATCACCCTGGAGGGAAGCGTATTCCATTCCATCCTCGACCCTGGCATATTTACACATAACAACCCGGCTGCGCTGCATTTGGGTGCGAGACTAATCAGGAGGAGTATTGAATGACTTTCGTTTATAAACCGGTTGTCCCTGCGGCCAGCGGGCCGTACCGGGGAGCTGCCCTGGTGGGGACCCACTCGGCAATGATCGGCTGGACCTTCGATGACCCGGCGCTGCGCGAAGGCCTGCTCGGCTTTGCGATCCGGCGCAGCGATCTTGACCCGCATACCGGGGAGGTCCTGCGTTTGGATTGGCTGGGCGGCTATAAGCGCTTCAAGGAGACCGATGACGGCCGGGCCGGGGATGTGCGTTCCCTGGAGGCGCCTTTCCAGCGCTTCCGCTGGAGTGACTATACCCTCAAGGCCGAGCGTGCTTACAGCTATGAAGTTTATCCGGTGCGCGGCAGCCCGACCGCGCTGACCCGTGCAGAACCGCCGCTGATATTCAAGTTCCGGCCCTCCCCGGAAGACCCGGGAGACCTGGGGATTTACGCCAACCGCGGGGTCGCTTCGGCTATGGCTTACCTTGATCGGTTCGGCAGCCAGCACCCTTCTGAAGTTGGGGAAGAAGCCTATCGCTGGCTGTCGCGCGGCCTGAAGGAATCCCTGCTGGAATTGATCGCGGCCGCCCAACCCGGCGAGGCGCTGCACGTGGCCATCTATGAGTTCTACGATCACGATATCGCCCGGGCGCTCAAGCAGGCCCTCGACCGGCGGGTTGACGTCCGCATCGTACATGACGCCGTCCCCGGCAAGAAAACGGCTGAGGAAAATGAGCAGGTCATCACACACTTCGGGCTGGAACCTGTCCGGGTCAAGCGCACCACGGTCAATATCAGTCACAACAAGTTTGTGGTTCACCTGGTTAACGGTGTACCGGTCAGGGTCTGGACCGGTTCGGCCAATTTCTCGGAGAATGCCTTCAATTTTCAGACCAACCTGGCCCTGGTCCTGCGGGATGCCGATACCGTGCAGCATTACGAAGCGTATTTCCAGGTGCTGGCCGGGAACCCGTCCAAAGCGGACAGCAAACTCGCCAACCGGGCCATCATGCAGCGCGCCAATGCGCTCCCGGACCGCTTTGCAGACAAGGTGTTTTATTCGCCGGTCAGTGGAAAAGACATCCTGGATGCCGCGGTGGAACTGGTCCGGGCGGCCAGGTCGGCTGTGCTGATCAGCGCCCCTTTTGGCCTGGACAAAACCGTCATCGATGCCCTGCTGGGCAACCCCAAAGGCATTATCGAGTACGGACTGGTTAATTCCGCCGCCAGGAGGAAGATCAGTAAATTACAGCGGGAAAATACCCGCTTCTTCCCGCCCAACCGCCTGCAGACCTACCTGGGCCGCAGTTGGGATGCCAAAGCCTTTGGCGCACATAAGATCCATGCCAAGACGATTGTGGTGGACCCCTGGAGTGATTCCCCCAGGGTGCTGGTCGGTTCGGCCAATTTCTCGAAACCGTCCTGCAGCGACAATGATGAGAATGCCCTGCTGGTCAGCGGCGACCAACGGCTGGCGGCGGTGATCACCGCCGAATTCATGCGCATGTATGACCATTACAAAACCCGCTTCTATATTGACAGATTCAACGAAGGGAACAGGCAGATCGAGAAGGAGAACAGGCAGCGGGCTGCTCAGGGTCTTGCCGCGCGTCCGTTGAATACGATGGATATTTACCTGGACACTGGCCAGGAATGGAGCCGGACAGCCTTCGACCCGCAGTCCAGCAGCCATAAGTTCCGGGATAGGGAGGTCTTCTCTGGGGGATAGATCCCCAGAGGCCGGGAAGAGATCATTGCCCGATCTCTTGAATAGAGAGGCTTGCCTGCCGGTGTACAATCCGGTATAGTAGATAGGGCAGTACCATGGAAGATAACATTCATAAAAGGAGCAAGCAATGAGATTAAATCCTGAGATCGAGGGGTTTGAAAGCCAGAACATTGAAGTTGATTTCGGTATGTGGACGGGGTCGAAACTGCTGGTGAACGGACAACCGGCGCCCAAGGGGAGCAAACGCGGTGAGATGCTGCTGACGAAGGATGATGGACAGCAGGTGGCTGCCGCCTGGAAACCGCAGATGTTAGGCCTGGATGTGCCTCAGTTGAGTGTGGAAGGCCGGAATATCCAGATGGTCGAACCGCTCAAGTGGTACCAGGCAGTCTGGGGCGGCCTGCCGGTGCTGCTGGTTTTTGCGGGCGGGCTGCTGGGCGCCCTGGCCGGGGTGATCGCCTTTACGATCAATGCCGGCGTATTCCGGATGAAGATGAACGAGGTCTTAAAGTATGCGGCGACCGGCGCGATCTCGGCTGCTGCCGGATTGGTTTACTTTGTACTGGCGCTGCTGGTCAGCAGTATGGTCGGTTGAGCGCAGTTTTTTTGCAAAAAGGGGTTCCCCTTTTTATACTCTTAAGAAGAAGTGTGTGACAGGCACACTTCTTCTTGTTTTACCGCTCAGGAACTTCTCCGGTTGATCGCCAGCATCCCCAGGCTGTAGAGCCCGCTGGCCAGCATGATGCCGTCTTCATAGACGCCGAATTTGGGAATCTGGATCATGAGCGGGAAGGGGATGGCCCAGACCAGCAGCAGGGCCAGGCTGACCAGGTACAGCCAGCGCCGTTTCACCGGCAACGCGGCGGCCATGAAGACCAGCGCCAGGGCGGTCGTCGGGCAGGGGTAACTGCCCGGGATGATCCACCTGGCGGGCGGGCGCCCGGACAGCAACCCGGCCAGCGGGTAGGCCAGCATGACCACGGCAAAACCGGTCAGGGTGAACGTCCTGCGCCAGCCGGCGGGCGGCAGGACGAAGCGGGTTGTCTTCGTCGCCAGGTCCAGGGCAAACAGCACCGCCAGCGACAGGAACAGGAAAGCCTGGGCTTTGTGGGCCGGCAGGTCGGTGCCCAGTCTCAGGAAGAACACGAGACCGATCCAGCCGAAAGCCAGGCTGAAGAAACCCTTGACCAGTTGGCTGGTGAACGTCCCGGGACGCCAGCAGGACCAGACCAGGATGACCAGCGCGGCCAGGTAGAAAAAGATTTGGGCGGGAAAGACGGCCTGGCTGTAGTTTTGCATGACCAGCCACCATTCATTTGCAGGGATCATGGTTACCTCCTTAGGGTGTTGGTTTTGATTGGCGGGTTTTCCAGCAGCTGCAAGGCATAGGGGATGAAACCGGCTGCCAGGAAGATCGTGGCGATCAGACCGATCAGGTCGATGTCGGGGTTGGCCATCAGGATAGACCCGGCCAGCATGGGGAGGCTCAGCCGGCGGGAAACGATCCCGGAACGGACCATCCCAACGGTCTGCAGGATAAACCCGACCGGCAGCAGCGGCAGCAGCCACAGGATCCACAGCCAGCCTTTGTAGCTGAACATGGCTTCGATCCCGGGCGTCAACTGCCGGAACTGGTCCTCCGGCAGGCTGTCGAAGGCGCTGGGCGTCAGGCACAGAGCCCCCTTGTCGACGGCCAGGATGACCGCCCCGCCGATTGCCAGCAGCCCGCCGGTAAAGCCCCACCAGGGCGCCTTCGTCTCCAGCAGGTTCATGAAGTGCACTGCGATGGTGATCAGCAGGGGGACGGTGAGCACCATCAGCGCATGCCCGAAGTGCAGCAGCCCGTTGCCGTGGAATTCGGCGATCCTGTCCTGAACGTTGTGGTCCGGGCTCAGGCTCAACAGGTTGGGATGCACTGCAAAGGCGAATCCGGCGCATAATGGGTACAGGAGGAAAGCCAGGGCTGCACCCCCGGTTTGAATACGATTGAGGGTTTTGTTCAAAATTTAACTCCTTACGGATCTTCCAATTCTCTGGCTGCCCACGGACTGACACATTGTTCGGTTGTTGGGCAATGGTTTTATTGATACCCGCATTCTATGCCCGCTGCGGCTTGCTTACAATCTACAGTGCGGCTAAAATATCCCGTAATGGACAAAAACGACCGTTTGTCCTGGAATGAGAAGGCTAAATGAATGACGGAAAGCAGGACCGCCGCTCACGGCGCACCCGTGAGACGCTCATCCATGCGCTGCTGGAGCTGATCGAGCGCAAGCACTACGACCAGATCAGCGTGCAGGATATCGTTGAGCAGGCCAATGTCGGCCGTTCGACCTTCTATGCCCATTATGGGAATAAGGATGACCTGCTGCTGAGCGGGCTCGAACACCAGATGGAGCTGTTGGTCGGGCAGATCACACTGGGGGGAACGGGCCGGCTGGACTTCGATACCCGCGCCTTCTTTCAACATACCCGGGGACATTACGAAATCTACCGCACCCTGGTCTGGGGCGCCGGTTTCAAGCTGCTGGTCGAGGACGGGCAGGCCATGTTGAGCGCCAAGATCGAAGCGCGCCTGGCAGCCCTGCTCGCCGGCCGGCCGGAGCCGTCTATCCCCCTGCCGGTGCTGGCCAATGCGATCGCCGGGGTGCTGCTGGTGCTGCTCAAATGGTGGCTGGACAACAAATCCCCCTACCCGCCCGAGCGTATGGACGCGATTTTCCAACAGCTGGTCATGGGCGGGGTGCGCAGCGCACTGCCCTGAGCGCCGCCAGGCGTCCCCTGGATGTTTTCCGGGGACAGGCCGCCAGGCGGATATGGGGAAAGCGTGAAAAGACAGGAAGTTTTGCCGGTTTTACCGCCGTAAATTAGAAATTTACGGCGGTAAATTGAAATCCGGCGGCGGGCGGATACTCAAAACACCACGGTGAACCATCGTAAACACCGTGGTGTTTCGGTTAAAACACCACGGTGCTTTGACTGAAAGGTAGGAACTGTTTGTAATTTCCCGGGCAGGGTTTGTGAATGGATGGGGTATTCTTTTGAAGGTGTTCGTGTAAAATCAATACATGGACCTGGATTTTCAAGTTCGCACGGCTGCCTTTACCTGGCTATCGGAACAGGTCAGTTTGCATGGGGATGTATTGCCGCGCGCGTTGCTTGTACAAGGTTTTGAGTTTCACAGTGAGCGCATTCCACTGGTTTCTCCGCAAGGGATTTTTAAACCAAAGATCATTGACCTGCCGCTTTCAATTACTACGTCCCCAAACAGCCCCTATGATGATTATCTTGGGAGGGATGATTTCCTTATTTATCGATATCGCGGCCAGGACCCAGATCACAGAGATAATGTGGGGTTAAGAAAGGCGTACCTTCAAAAACTGCCTCTGGTCTATTTCCATGGGGTTGAGCCCGGATCGTATCTAGCAACCTGGCCGGTGTATATTGTTGGGGATGACCAAACTCATCTGTCATTCAAAGTTTCTGTCGATGACCAGCCAGCTGCCTTCGGTTATGCCAACGAATGTATTTCAAAGCAGCCAGTAGGAATTACGGAAGCCAGGCGCGCATATATTACTTCAACGGTTCGGATCCGGATACACCAACGTGTGTTTCGAGAGAAAGTTCTTAATGCCTATCGATGTCAATGTGCTTTTTGCCGGTTGAAACATCGGGAATTACTGGATGCTGCTCACATTATCCCGGATAATTTTCCGGAAGGGAAACCAGGCATCGAAAATGGGATTTCTCTTTGCAAGCTGCATCATGCCGCCTATGATCGTTTCATTCTTGGGGTAACGCCTGATTATGTTATTCAGGTGCGCAAAGATGTTTTGGAAGAAGATGATGGTCCTGTACTGCAGCATGGATTGAAAGAGTTGCATAATGCGAAGATCATTTTGCCAGCCTCACAAGGGAACTGGCCAAGCCAGGCTGCCCTGGAATGGCGATATCGGCGGTTTATGAATTTTTAAATAAAGATAGTGGTTGAGTTTTGTTGGGATAAAAGAAGCCGCTGATCATAAATGGATTAAGCGCAAGCATATGATATTTTGTAACTACTGTGGGGCGTCACTTGCGAACAGTTGTGATTGATGAGTTTGAGTTCACAGTTCATGGTGAAAAGCTACCAGCTGATCGCTGAGTACCTGTCTTGTGGCTTTGATTTCCCTGCGCGAGATCACCATGCGCCTCCTATTATAGATCGTCGCTGGTTTCCGGCAGCACAAACCCGAAGCTGATCTGAGATGCACGTGTTCTATTAACAGGGTACACTCAAATGGGCTGAGGTCTATCAGGGACCGCAGTTGAATGGGACAAGACAATCTGTTTTTGCGTTGGTACACACTGGCTCTTCATACCAATGGATAGACACAGAGTCGGCCCAATATCCCAATATCCAAGGAGAAAATGAAATGGAATGGATTGCCAACATCTTTTGGAATACTGAGCAGCGCCGGCTGCGGGCGCTGTGGCGGTTACTGATCTTCTTTATAACCTGGTTTGTCTTGCTCATCATTGTACAAATGACGATTGGAATCGTTGTGGGAATCGTTGCCGTGGTTTCTGGGATTGTGTCGCTGGAGCAGCTCACCGATACGCAAACCATCAATGAATACGTTACCGGCAGCCCTCTGATTATGTCAGCATTACAACTTGCCCAGTTGGTCATCACAGTGGGCGCCGTTTGGCTCGCCGGGCGCTTTCTGGACAGACGCAAGTTCGTCGATTTCGGCTTCCGGCTCAACAAGAGCTGGTGGATCGATTTTGGTTTTGGGCTGTTCCTGGGTGCAATCCTGATGGTCGGTATCTTTGGTGTGGAGATGGCTGCCGGATGGGTGGCGATCACTGATACATTTACCGCTCCCCAAGGCAGCGCCTTTGTCCTTTCCATCCTGCTGGCCACGCTGCACTTTGTGCTGGTGGGCTTCAACGAAGAACTGCTCAGCCGGGGCTACCAGCTTCAGAACCTGGCCGAGGGATTCAATTGGAAAACCCTCGGCCCACGCTGGGCGATTGTGATCGCCACATTGATTTCATCAGCGGTGTTCGGGTTGATGCATCTGGGCAATCCCAATGCCGATGCAGTCAGCACCTTCAACATCTTTCTGGCCGGTATTCTATTGGCAATGGGTTACATCCTGACCGGCGAGCTGGCCATCCCGATCGGGCTGCATATCACCTGGAATTTCTTTCAGGGTAACGTGTTTGGCTTTCCGGTCAGCGGCACATCGTCCAATGCAACAACGTTCATTGCCATCAAGCAAGGCGGCCCCAGGTTGTGGACGGGCGGCGCCTTTGGTCCGGAGGCCGGGCTGGTAGGCATCGGCGCGATGGTGTTGGGGGCTCTGCTGACAGTGCTGTGGGTCTACCTGCGGCGCGGC
>JAFGMV010000127.1 GCA_016927315.1 Anaerolineales bacterium
CGCTACTTTTGCCACAATCGGCTGCAATCTACCTTCAGATTTCGTTTCTGGTTGTAAAAGTGCTATGCTCTCCGACAAACTGCTAGGCAAATTAATATTTTCTTGAGCGGTGTTCGAATCTCAGGGATGTATAAGATTGGCAGATTTACCGTGGCCATAATGTGACGGAAAGAACGTCCCCGAAGCCACCGGCGAATTCTGGAACGCCCGAGCTGTCCAATGACCAGGATGTCTGCTTTGATCTTCCTGGTGACATCTTGAATGATGGTTTCTGTTCGTCCTTTTATGATGAGTGTTTGGTGTTCAATCCCTTTGGCAACGAGTTTCTTTTCGGTTCCTCTGAGTAATCTTTCAATATTTTTTTCACTGTCGGGCTCTTCAATAATACCCAGTATGGTTACCCGGGCTTTTAACGGTTCAGCCAGCCAAATTCCATAATCGAGTGCCGGGCAATTTTTATTACCACTGTTGGTAATTATCAGAAAGTGAATTTGTTTTTTGTCCATTTGAATAATAACACTCCTAAAATACCAGCTCCCACTAGCACAAATGGTGAGGGGATATCAATCATGAAAGCAACCAGGCTCAGCATAGCGATAAACATGCTTTTTGTCTTGATGGGTTTAGAATTATCACTACGAAATATTTGCCAAGCAACGACAACCATCAGCATCGCCACCGCTGGTCCCAGCCCTTTGATAAAACCATCCATCCAACCTTGCTCCTGGAATTGGTTTACTACCGATACGACAGTTAACATGATAACAGTGGGAGGTATGATCGAACTGAAGAGCGCTACGATCGTTCCAGGAATACCCGCGGCGGCATAGCCAACAAACATTGCGAGTTTCAGAGCTTCACTTCCGGGTAAAACGTTCGAGAAACCCACCGCCTCGACGAATTGTCCTTCAGTCATGATGCTGCCAACGGCTTCCTTGTACAGCAGTCCCACTGAGGCCGGGCCGGATGTTGTGAGGATGTTTACTTTTAAAAACATCCAGAATAGTTTCAACCAGACCTTAACCACTGATGTATTCATCAAAACAGGATTATCCCGACCAGACCTGCTATCAGGAGCACCAACGGAGCAGGTGCTTTGAACAATAGTGCGATTAAACTACCCACTGCAATTACGATGGTTTGCCAGGAGGGAATATATCCATTGTTACCCCGGAGTATGCTCCAGGCAACGACAACCATTAACATGGCAACGGAAGGGGTCAATCCATCTACAAAGCGGCTGACCCATGCCTCCCGGCGCAGGCGGTTCAATATCACCACAACCCCAAACATAAGTACTGTCGGAGGCAGGATAGATCCAAGCAGGGCGACCAGGGCGCCATAAATACCCGCTGCTTCGTAGCCCACAAACATGGCCAGTTGCAATGCGTCTGAACCGGGGAGCACGGAGGATAATCCCACAGCCTGCACAAATTGTGTCTCTGTCATTATCGTACCAACGGCTTCCTCATAAAGGAGACCAACCGAGGCAGGGCCAGAGGTACTCAAGAGGTTAATCTTAATAAAGATCCAGAAGATTCGTAAAATGGTCATTCCTAGGCTCCCTCCTTCCAAAGTTGGAAGTAGGATATGAAACCATATTCTGAATTTTACATCAGGATGGAATTAATTGATCAGCAAATCAATACCGGCGCCCATGATCAATAAGGCCAATAAACCTCGTACCAGTCGTCGATCAATTCGGTTGATCATGCGCGCCCCTAACCAGGCCCCCGGTAATGAGCCTATCAGCAACAAAAAGACAAGTCCCCAATCGGTCTGACCGGCCAGGCTGTAATTAAGGGATGTGACCACTGCCAGCAAGGCCCCATGCATGACATCTAGTCCTACCATCAGGTTTAGGGGAATGGAAAAGAATATCAAAAGTAAGGCCATAATTACAGTTCCGCCTCCGATCGAAGTCATGCCTACCATCAAGCCTCCAACCGCACCAATCAGGACCAATGCCCCTGGGGGAGGCCATTTGATTTCGACATGTTCTTTAGGGCCCAAGACTCGGAGAATTCTTGCCAGGAGTATTATGCTGACAATAATCAGTGTGCATCCCAATAGAGTTGGAAGTGTTTCTTCGATCAACTGACGGTTTTTTGCCTGTTGCAGGATGAATTGGGCTCCCAGAAAAGATGCGGGTAAACTTCCTGCTGCCATCCAAATAACACGCTTGATCGAAACGTTCTTTTCCCGGCGATGCTGGATCCCTCCTGATATCTTTGTGATTGCGGCAAAAGTCAGGTCTGTCCCTACGGCAAGAACAGGATCGAATTTCATAACCAAAAGCAGGAAGGGGGTCATGAGCGCCCCTCCTCCCATACCGGTCAGCCCAATTAGAAAGCCGACCAGTAATCCTGCTCCAATGGGTAGGATCATATCTATCATAGTGGTCTTGTGTCCCTTATTTGACTGTTAATCTAATGCTGAAACTCCCCATGGAGGGGAATGCGTCACATTGTATCAATATTTTGACCGAATCGGCAGTTAAAGTTTTTTATAAATGTTTGACTAGGTAAAATTCTCCCCGCTCAAACTCCCGGTCAAGATAATACTGGCGCGTACCTACTGCTGAAATCACAGCAATATGTTTGTAGCCATGTTCTCGGGCAGTGGTTTCGGCTATTTCGAGAAGACGAGATCCCAGGCCTGAGTGTTGTGCAACTCCATCTCGCTCTGCACCTACGGGCAGGGATTGCCCATAGACATGAACTTCACGTATCAGCGCCGCATCCTGCAGGTCCGGAATATCAGTTTCTGGTGCTCCATCCTTAGGCAGCGACAACCGTACAAAGCCTGCCAGTTTGTCATCAAAGGTATCAAAGGAGATAAAATGCTCTTCCGTGAAGGCTGCCGGGTAAATGAAGTCGTGCATTTCCAGTTGGTGGGGGACAACATAATTTTTACGGACTTCCCGGCAGCGTATACACTGGCAGCGAGTGCCGCGTTCTTTCATCTCGGCTTGAATATCCTGTCTCAGGCTGGTGCGCCGGTTGCCCTCGACTACATTGTTAGATGGGATGTCTCGGATGACACGGTTGACACGGCAATAACGGGGAATACTTGTTTTTATGTCAGCGATTAGGGCAACCAGTTCTTCAGTGGTAAAGGGGGTGTACTTCCCACCCTGCCAGTATTCATATAAATCAGTATTTGTCAGTAGTTGGGTGGGGTAGATTTTTATCTCATCTGGACAGAAGCCTGACCAAAGGCGCTGAAAATCTTCACGGTCAGTTTCGGGTGATGCTCCCATTAAGTTAGGCATCCAATGCAATACTACCTTGAAGCCAGCTGCACGAAGCAGCGCGGTAGCCTCTAATGCCTGCTTGACAGTGTGACCTCGTTTATTCAAGTCTAGGATTTGGTCATCCAGGCTTTGGATTCCCATCTGTACCTTTGTCACTCCCAAATAGCGTAGCCACCGCAATTCATCTGCTGTGATTTCATCCGGTCGAGTTTCAATGACCAATCCTACATTGCGGTGAGATGCATTTTCGTTTTGATGTTGTATTTCTTTTAGATCCCCTGAAGTGATCTCTTCTGGCCTGTTCATAGCTTCGAAGCAGCGTTTGACAAACCATTCCTGGTAATCTCTCTTGTAGGTAGACCAGGTACCTCCCAAGATCAACAGCTCGATTTTTTCAGTGGGATGGCCGACTGCTTCCAGAGCATCCAGGCGTGAAAAGACCTGATCATAAGGGTTGAAGTTAAGTGCCAGCCCGCGCATGGCTCCCGGTTCATCCGGTAGGTAAGATTTTGGCATTCGTACGTCAGTGGGACAGAAAATGCATTTTCCCGGGCACGGATAAGGTTTGGTCAGCACAGTAACTGTAGATACACCGGATAATGTACGTACTGGTTTCATGCAGATACGCTCAAGCAGGGCTGGTTCTGGAAGATGTTCTCCCAAACTTATCGTATCATGATAAGCAGCAACCAGTACGTGCTTTCCCAGATATCCCCCGGCTTGCAGGGGATGCCTACGGATGGCTTTCATGACATCTTCACCTGCACGTACTTCATCCAAGACCAGACGTGCAAGCTTTAGATCATCAGATGAATATTGCCGGGCTTCTTGCCAGGCTTCCTGTTTGGAAAAAAAATTAGTTTGTTGATTCATTATCTAATGGGTTAAGAACGAAATTACCGCTCAGTTCTTGAAGTTCTTTGTGTGTAAACATGGAAGTGTGCAATCCACATTCGGTTTTTCCGCGCCCATCCCAACGACCTGCCCGATCGAGCTCATCCTGGGAAACAGGGCGAGTGCAGGGGGAGCATCCGATACTGCGATATCCTTGTTCATACAGGGGGTGGGCTGGTAAATTATACTCTCTAATATAAGCTTGAATATCATTGCTCGTCCAGTTCAGCATGGGATTAACCTTGAGTAATCCGTCAGGTTGTTGTTCCAGGATTTCTGCGCGGGCACGTTCTTCAGTCTGGTCACGTCGAATCCCACTTATCCATCCCCGGTACCCCTGAATTCCTTTTTGCATAGGCTGGACCTTGTGAATATAGCAACATAAGTTCGGGTCCTGCCTGGGAAGTTCTCTGCCAAATTGCCTGCAGAAGTTATCCCAGCGGGAATCCCGGTAAAGGTCTATCAGGTTAAGTTTCCATGCCATCTGCATTCTTTCCCGGAATATGAGTGTTTCCCAGAAATGAAAACCTGTATCGAGAAATTGGATGGGCAGGTCTGGTTTAATGCGGATTGCCATATGAAGCAGTGGCATACTCTGAGTCTGAAAAGATGTACTCATAGTGATTTCAGGTGCAAGGGTATCGATTGCCCAACTTAATATCTCTTGAGGCGAAGAAGACTCAAAGGATTTGGATTGTTGCCGAATTTGTTCTTTACTGAATATCATATTAGGACATCTCTTGGCGAAATTATAACCCGATATATAATATGTCTGTGAAAATGTCAATTGCAAATCAATTACTGGAAATCAACCGCCGTTTTTACAGTGAGTTTGGCCCGTTTTTTTCAGCAACCCGTCTCAGAATACAACCGGGTGTTCGCCGAACCATTGAAACACTTGAGGGTAGTGAGAAAATCCTTGATCTGGGGTGTGGGAATGGTGAACTGTCTCGGCAGTTGGTATCAAGAGGCCATACAGGATTTTACCTCGGACTGGATTTCAGTTTACCGTTATTGCAAGATGCGATATTACCACTTGAGAGTATTCCGTTCAATTTTCAACAGTTTAATCTTTCTGATCCTGATTGGGAAGAAGTAACTCCTTATGCTCCCTTTGATAGGGTATTTGCTTTTGCCACACTTCATCATATCCCCGGACAAGAACTTCGAATCAATATTCTATGTCAGGTTCATGAGATGCTGGCGCTTGGCGGGATGTTTATCCACTCGGAGTGGCAATTCTTGAACAGTGAGCGGTTGAAGAGACGAATTCAACCCTGGCAGATAGTTAACCTGGCGAGTGATGATGTTGACGGCGGTGATTATCTTCTCGACTGGCGCCAGGGCGGCCTGGGATTGCGGTATGTACACCATTTTACCGAGTCAGAGTTAGTTGAGTTGGCTCATGAAAGCGGTTTCATCATACTTGAAACCTTCTATTCTGATGGTTTAGGGGGCCGTTTGGGGTTGTATCAGGTGTGGGAGAAGAGATAACTCTTGCTCTCAGGATCCATAGGCGACTTGGTTGCGCCCCTTGAACTTAGCCACATACAGAGCTTGGTCGGCTCGAGCAATCAAAGTCTCCAGGTCGGGTGAAAAATCATCACGAGCTGCTACACCAACACTGATTGTAACCTTGACTTTCTTTCTCCCAGGGGTAGCAACAATAGCTTGCGCAACGGCAGTACGCAGTCTTTCTGCAACCACTAACCCACCTTTTGCATTCGTTTCCGGTAAAACGGCCATGAATTCTTCGCCACCATATCTTCCAAGAATATCTGGCGCCCGCATATGAGTTTTCATCACCTGTGCGACGTTCCTGAGCACTTCGTCTCCTACAAGATGCCCATATTCATCATTCACGCATTTAAAGTGGTCCAGATCTATCATTAGTATCGTTACGAAACGGCCATAACGCGTTGACCTAGCACATTCCTGGTTGGCTAACTCAAAAAGGCGGCGGCGGTTGAAAAGGTCGGTCAAGTCGTCGATAATCGCAAGTTGTTGGACTTCTGCGAAAAGGCGGGCATTTTCTATTGCAGTGGCTGCTTGGCTGGCAAAAATATGGATTGCTGACAAATCACTTTGATGTAGATCGCTGCCCCATAACCAGATAAAACCCACAATTTTCTCCTTGACAAGTAAGGGAAGCACACTGGTATTCATGGTTTCTTTGATCCCCATCAGGTCAAGGATTTTTTTGACGTCGGCTTTTGACAATTTTTCAAAAATTTCTTCAAATCCAGTGATCGGATCTGATAATATGATCGGTTTCAGGTTTTGTTTCTTATTATTTGCCAGTTGAACCAGCATTTCGAGTGGAACGGATAAAGAATCAAGTTCTGAGATCCTTTTGATTTCATGGATGACCTCAGGTTCTAATGACGTGTATTGGAGATTTAATTTTGAAGAGGCAGGATTGAATAACCCGATCAGAATAGAGTATCCTAACTTCTTGAGTTCTCTTCCCATCAACTGCATAATCCCATCTACATCATTCTCAATCTCCAATTTGGTGGCAACCTGAGAGAGAGCCGACATCAGGGTATTTGACCGAACGATCTGACTGAACCATTTTCGTTCTGTTGTTGAAATTCGCAGGCGAACAATGGCTGAAGTTAGGTGACCGGCCAAGGTGAGTAATAGTTGTTCATCTTCTTCGGAAAATGCAGCTACCTTGGAGCTTTCTGTATTGATCACTCCGATGATTTGTTTACCAGCCTGTAATGGCACACATAACACTGATCGTGTTTGCGTATTCATTTCTACAGCGGAGTCAAACTTTTGTACATCCGGGATGTTTTTAGAATTACCTGTTAAAGCAACTTGGCCGATAATGCCAACCCCGGGTCGGATTGCGTTGTTTTTTGCCAGAGGGGGAAGATGATAGGATACATGTGGGTATAAAATATCTTCATGTTCATTTAACAGTACAATCCCAAAGTTATTCGCGCACAAACTATCACCGATAATTTGTGTGATTTTCTCGATAAGCTCATCTTCATCGCGTGCGTTTGTGGTTGCCTGTGCAACAACATTGAGTACCTGCAATTTTCCAAATTGCCGTTGCTCTGCCAGGACTGATTCGGATTTGGTAAGAGCCAGGCTGGTCAGATTCGCAACAGCAGACAACATTTCAAAATCACTCTGCGAAAATGCATCTTGAAGTTCACTTTCAATTACTAAAACTCCACTGGCTTTACCATTTATCCGCAGTGGAACATCGATCAATGAACCATGCCGTTCATCCAAATGTTCTGATCTTTCACCAGTATTGGGTGTATAGATCAGTTTGTTTTTTAGAAATGCTTGTAAGTGAAGTCTTTTACCCGGTGTATTTCCATCACTATCTGCTGGCATTGTCCAACCAATGCTTGCCTGTAATTCATATTTCCCAGTTTTGCTGTTTACCAAGTATAGGGCAATATGCTTGTATCCCAACTCTGAATCTATATTAGAGACTACCTTCTTGCAGATTTCTTTCTTATCTAGTGCATTCACCAAGAGGGTGCTGAGCTCTAATAGTGCACTTTGATTTCTGGCGCGTTTGGTGGTTGTTTCGATTAATTTAACGCTCTGAATCACCGCGGCTGCCTGTCCGGAAAATATACCCATCAGTTGTTCATCTTCAGGAGTAAAACCACCTAGTTTGTTGGCTGCGAGCAGCATCCCCAACAGCTGTCCCCTGGCCCGTAGGGGTACCAGCATGATCGAGGAAACCTTTAAAGCCCGTTTGATGTCACCCAGTTCTTCAGGTAGATTGTCAGGATCATTAGCCCAAAAAACTTCATCCTGTTCTGATGGCCATAATACTTTCATGGAAGAAACGGGGAAACGCATTGTAGTCAGAGTATCACTGCCAAGACCATATCCGGGATGTTGGGCTTGTAGCGTTCCCTTGATTGGATCAATAAGGGCGATATAACATTTACTGGCATTGATTAATGTAGCCAGTTTTTCCGTTAGCAAGCTATAAACAAGAAATATATCCAAGGATGCGCTGTATGTTTTTGAGAGTTCGTGCAGGCCAGATAATTGCTTTAGTTGTTTATGAGCCTGCTCCAAAAGGTCAATTTTCGCAATTGCCAGTGCAACTTGGTTTGCAGCAACGACGGCATCCTTGATGTTTCCATTGGAAAACCTTACTTTTTTGTTGTATCCAAGGATAAGTCCACCAATAGTCTTTTGATCGACTTCAAGGGGAATAGCGATCAGGGATTGGACCAATATTCTGGACAGCAGGCCAGGATTGATCAAGTTCGTCTCCTGAATATCCTCGATTGCCATTGGTCCGGTATCTTTCAGCAAGGCATCCAATAACTGACATTTATTCTTTTCAAAATCCCAAGATTTAATTGCTTTCTTTGATGAACCCTGCATAGCAATCAATCGAGGGGAACTTGTTCCATCCTTGAAAAGTATAATAATGCAATCATCTGCATAATTTAGAACACTGATACCTTTTGTTGCCAAGTCAAGCATGGTTTCAAGATCATTGGTTTCCAATGCAGAACGGGTAATACTGTTCAGCAGGGATAAGAATTCAACTTGCAGGCGCTGCTCTTCCTCGGATTTTTCCGTTTCCTGTAAGTGAGAATATTGTTTACGATACATTTTTCCCATGATCCCGGTGATGATAGCAATTATGATAACAATAACGATCAGAGCAAGTGTCTCTGGAGCGTTTGAAAAAATCAGGATTTCTGAAAAAGTGAATTTATCGATGAGACTGAGGATACCAATATCGATAGTAAGGTATAGTATGGCAGCGATTGCACCATTTGCCGCGCCAAAATACCAGCCGAAAATTCCCGCTGGAATAGCTGCTAAAGCTACCCATGGTTCTTTGGGATTTGCCTTGGTGAAAAAAAATAAGGCAATATAAATGACCCATGCAGAAATAGCGAATCCCCATTTCTGTGTTATGGAATCTGAGTTAAGTGTACGGTCTATTATCCTGGCAAAGGATCTTCTATGTTTCATTTTTTATACCGATTGTATATCATATTTTATCCATTCGTGGGAGCTGTATCATTACAAGCAAGATACAGTCTATATATGATGTTTCCTTCCCTGAAAGCAATAGCTGCCCTATTGTTAGAGCAGCTGTAATGTTTTTTCTGTACAACAATGCCGATTATATAGTGACCTGGTTGGGATCGATAATGTATTGCCACCAGTTATTGTGTATACTGCTTAAGCGACCTTTGGTTTTGGGAATATGTTTCAGCCACCACAAATGGTGGGCACGTATTTCACCTTGACCCCATTCGGTGTGGTTGACCTCTTGTATATCTCCTTGAAACTCGGGGAAGTTATACCAATCGTAGCAGTTGCTTTTTACTTTTTTAGTGTTATTCCAGTCGTAGTCCTTTTCACTGTTGGGGGCAAAATGAATTGTGCCAACTTCCGCTTCCCCGGGGTGTGTGTTTTCTACACGGGTAAAGTGTTCCCAGAGATTTGTTTCATCTCTCAACTTCTCAAAGGTTTTTGCCATGATTGATTCGGCGCGGTGACCGAAAGCCTCCAACATCTCTCCAACATGCCGTTCATACGAGAACCCCATGATAACAAATCGGCGTTGAATTTGGTTCGTTTTTGTGAGTGCAGGGGCATTGCACCAGAAGGCGCTGTTTCCCCCCATTATGGATTCAAAGAATCCTGCATGGGGAAACCCAAAGATCCAAACCTCATCAATTTCATTGTTTGTAATCCGTTTGGGTATCTCAAATTGGAAGAGAATTTTATAGTAATCTGCTTCCTGCGGCATATGAGGAGCAGCCCCCCCGCTGAGCACATCTAGGTAGGTTGATGGTGTGTACCGGTAGCCGTCTGTTTTGGCCGGGAAATCATCGATATCGATGCGTTCGATGATTTGATACCGAGCTAGATTATTACTGCATTCCTGTATATCGGACAGGAAGGGTGTGAGCAGTTCGTCAACCTGGTGCCAGTTTTGCAGTTCTATCAGTGTTTCCCCGGTTGCTGAATCCATTACCGGATCATAGACCAGAAGTAAAACCCGTGAAGTTGTTGTCAGTGCAGGTTCAGTGGTGTTATTGGCTGGAATCTCAGGCCTGACATCCGGTGATGGCTTCTTGCCGAAGAGAGCCCTGATTACTTCAAGTATGATCCGAAAAATGTTTCCTGAAAATGATCCCATCCCTTATCCTTTCTTTAGAATTGGATATGAACAAGTGAGTCAGAACATATTACGGAATATCTGTTGCCAGGTAGACGTGGTCTCCTGTGGCTAGAAACAGCATGCGATTACTGCCCATGGTCATGGCTGTGATTGCTTCCTTAAGGGGGTTTTCCTTTCCGTATTGCGCCTGTAATTGGTGCTGCAACTCAAGTGCTCGCGGGCTGAATCTGTAAACTGATTTGTTTATCGAATCAAGTAACAGGACTGATGAATCAGGAGGCGCACTAAAGAATATTTGCGCAAAGTTGGGGTTTACTAGCTGGTTGTTGGTTTCATTACCAAGAAATGGGTCAATCAGTGGAGCAGGATCAGCACAACGCGTCGGTACTGATTCAAGCCGGCTGTACGAGCATGTAGACAGATGTCCATCGCTATGCAGTAAGTAAAGATCATCTCCATTTACTGCCAGGTCAACGACTGTTTCTACGGTAGGGACCTGCTGTCCAAAGAAGAATAATGGCCGTTCGATGAATTCCCCATCTTGCCCGATATAAACCCAGACAGCACGCGCAGACGCATCCAATACATAAAGAGAGTTACCTTCGATTGCGAAAGCAGTAACTTCATTCCAACTGATGTCAGGAGGCGGCAGTGGGATTGCACTTGGGGTCCGGTTCGGCCCGCAGTAGAGTAAATTACCATTACGGTCAATACCCAATAGTTCTGCACCGGTTTTGTTACCTTTGGGCAGTGGTTGGATATCGATGATTGTGGATACCTGATATCCTTCGTACGGGCCCGGTTCGCAGTTAAAATTGGTATCCAACTGGTAATAATTCTGGACAGTTATGCCGGCCAGAAGGACTTCACCATTGATGGAATCGAGCATGTACAGATTACCATCGTTGACTACCATCTGGTCGATATTTACTGAACGCCCAAGTCCACTACTGAAGATTGGGCTGAAATCCAGGCGGATAATCCCCTGCAGTGAATCAAGGTCGGATTGCGCTTCTTCTCTCAGGCTCTGGCTGTCACCGGTTACATGGTATTCTCCCTCGGCCTTATCGACCAGGGACAATACTTCTTTCCAGGCGTTTTTTTGTTCGGTGATTGTTTCCTGGCTGACAGCCCGTGCCCGGGCTTCCAGCGCTTGTTTCATATAAGTTTGATAAAGGGACCCCACGCCAAATTTCATGTACATCAGTACACCGATGACGCCGATTACTATTGCTATGGCGGCGGCTGTTGAGAGCATGATCCAGGTGGGAGTTTCTTCAAGTTCATTGGCCTGGGTGCCGGGAAGCAGATTTGGCAGGAAGTTCCGCAGTCGTTCTGAAATATTCTGGCGGGTCAACCGGGTGGTCTGGATAGCTCGGGCTAATGTCCTGGCGATCTGTCGGGTTTGTTCAGAAGGTTGCTTTGGTATAGCATTGACCTGTATTTCAGTGATGGTCGGGTATTCATCTTTAGCAGTCGTTCCAACCGGTTCATCTAACGAGGCTCGGGGGATCGAAGCGGGAAAATCTGGCGTTGTAATGGGTTCTTCTGGCGGTGGGACAGGAGGCTGATAGTTTTTCTGGGCTGGAACAGCATAGGCCGACGGGGGAGCCTCTGGTTCAGCGAATGATACTTCAAATGGGGATGTTCCGGGAATGGTTTCTGTCTGTGAAACCGGAACAGGTTCGGGCTGGGCTTGGGTCGTTTTTTCGCTGCTTACCTCGATACCGGTTCTTGATGGTTTTGATATGTTGATCTTGCCGCTGCCTGCCTGTACCAGTACCAATACAGCATTCAGGTCTTCTTCTGTCAGGGTGACCAACCGACGGCGAACAACATCCATGGATACCGGTCCGGGATCAGAAAGCAGGGCAGAATCCCAGCCAGTGGGCATTTGACCACACATCAGCAACCGGTCTCCGGGCTGTAAATCAAATTGCGAAAAGTAAAGATTGGTTGTCTGGCTCAACCCTAGTCCTTTGCCCGATATGGCCGGATCATAAAGATGACGTTTTTCAGACTGTCCTGCCCAGAGCACATGGGCAGGACCACATATCAGGAAGTAGAACTGGTTATTACGCAGGGCTCCCAGTACCAGCCATCCGATGGCATATTGTCCGCGTCCGGTGGTAGCGAGGTTTCTCTCCAGTAGGGCTTGGTTGAGTACCTGAGCAGCAGTACGCAGTGCAGAAGTCAGCGAACCTGGAGTATGATAGAATCGGGCGGTCAGCTGGCTGGCGAGTTGCATGTATTCGGCAGTCGAAAAGTTTGTGTTGCCGGTCAGGGTCAGATGTGTGATCAGTCGATCATGTTCCCTCCCCCTTGCAGTACGTCGCGGTGGAGTAACCGCCATAAGTCCGGGTGGGGAAGACAGTTCCTGTCCGTTCAGTCGATATAAGCTTAGTAAGTTAAGGTCTAATTGTGTAGTCACATTTATGCCAGAAGGTCATTGATATTGGTTCCATTATACTGGAAACTGGTACAATTCAATCAGATTTCAAGTTTATAATAAAATGACCGCGTGAGCAGTGACTGTTTCTAATACTTCCCAGCGCGGCACTTTTAACAGGCCGGGTGTGTACTGTGCTCCCGGAAAACATCGAAACGATGTAAACCCTTTACATATTTACCCGGGTAGTTCATCTATCGACACAGGGTACCAGCCAATCACACCGGGGAATCAAAAGGCGCCAGGATGGGTTTTCTTCACAATGTTCACCAATGAGGAATGATGGATTTCAAAATATATACTGATTTTTCTAAACTGCGCGGGAAGACCGAAGAATGGAATACGCTCCTTTCAGAGAGTGTCACCAACTCCCCTTTTCTTAGGTTTGAATTTCTGCTTCCCTGGTGGGAGACGTTGGGAGGGGGCGAGTGGTCCACTGGCCAACTCCATCTGGTAACTGCTGATCAGGACGGACAATTGGTTGGGATAGCACCTCTCTTCCTGACTCATAACCGGGATGGCCAACCAGCTCTGATGCTGCTGGGAAGCATTGAGATATCAGATTACCTGGACCTGGTTGTTCGCCCAAAGGACCTGGACGCATTTGTAGAGGGCTTGTTGGATGCACTGGCGGCAGATGATTCGGCCGCCTGGTCTGTACTCGACTTGTACAACCTGCTGCAAGAATCGGTCACAATATGTGCTTTAAAAAAAGCTGCAGAGAAAAGAAATTGGGTGTTCTCTCAACAGCGACTGCAGCCTGCACCTTATATCCCCCTGCCAGGGGATTTTGAAGCTTATCTGGCTGGGATTGACAAAAAACAGCGTCATGAGATCCGAAGAAAGATGCGCCGGGCTAAAGCGCATGAAAAACCTGTGCGTTGGTATATCGTAAAAGATGGTGATACTCTGGAAGCCGAGATTGAGGCATTCCTGGACCTGATGTCTAAAGATCCCCAAAAAGCTGTTTTCCTGACGGATGTAATGCGCTCACACTTGAAGACCTCGGTGCGGGCGGCTTTTGAGGCCGGCTGGTTGCAGCTTGCGTTCCTGGAAGTCGATGGTGTTAAAGCAGCGGCCAGTCTGAACCTGGACTATGACAACCGGATCCTGGCTTATAACTCCGGTTTCGATCCTGAGTATCTCGATCTTTCGGTAGGTTGGGTGCTGTTAGGGTATATTCTTCAATGGGCCAATGAGCAGGGGCGTTCGGAATTTGATTTTATGCGCGGGGATGAGCAGTATAAGTACCGTTTTGGCGCCATTGATCGTTTTGTGACCAGGGTGTCGATATCAAGATAATAAACCAGAATGGGGTTTTCACCCATCCTGCTATATTTTTCAACTCCCGGGAGTCCTAAAGACTCCCGGGGGTTTTTATGAAGGGTTGATGGACTTATTCGGCAGCTTGTTTCACAAAAAGGTTGCTGCCCAACTGCCAGAGAACACCCAGACCAAACAGGATGATAATCAGGTGCAGCAGCCAGCCTGCAAAGGGCACGCTGATCAGAATAGCCAGGGTCAGAACACCAACCAGCATTGGATAAAATCGATGTTCAGCCAGGTCAGACTTGAAGAGTGTGAAGATCCATTTTCCTAACCAGGTACCAGTGATGATGGCTACGATCCATACAACGGCCAGTACGAAAGCCAGCACAAGGGCGAACAACACCAGCAGGCCGGTGAAGACAATGGCAGTACTGATGCCGCCGAGTTGGATCACCCCGAAGATCATGGCCAGTAATATGATTACCATAAGTAAAACCAGGGCTGCGAAAATGAATATCGGACCGGCGGCCACTCCCCATCCCAGGCTGGGCCAGGGTTTATTCTGAAGCATTTCGGTTGAAGCTTGCAGGAACTTGGGGAACAGCCAGGCTATCAGAAGCCCTGCCAGCAGCAGGGTTACAATATGGCGTAGCATGGTCACAAACCAGGAGACAGCCACTTCGCCCGGGGTCTGGTGGACTTCTTTCATTGATTCTTTCACAACAGTTTTTATGTGTTTAATCTTACCGTCGATGGGTCCTTCCGGAACAGAAAGTTCCCGTTCACTGGTGTAGATCAGGTCTCCACCAATTTTCGCAGAATCACCAATGGTCAATCCAAAATCGACAGAGGGTATAGGAACCGTACTGTCAGACATGAACATGGATGGAGGGGGACCGCCAGGACCATCTTCAGGAGTACCGACTTCGGCTTCAACGTCACCGGCTACTGTGCCAGTAATTTCCAACCCGCCTACGCTGGCCAGGACATCTTCAGCCACCTCACCAGCTAGCAGAGCCTGGGCGCCGGCATAGACAATGTGCCCGCCAATGGAGCTTCCTTCTTTTAATTCCAGGCTGTAACTTCCGCCGATGATATCATCACCGATTTTGGCATTTTCGCCTACGTATAACACGCTGCCAGCGATACGGGCGTCATCTTCTACAATACCGTTGATGATTATTTCCTGTCCGGCGCTGATCAAATCTCCTTCAACGGTACCGTTGATCGTGATGATACTGCCAAAGGCCACTAGGTCGCCCTTGATCGTACCATCCACGGTGACGGTTTCACCAAGTGCATAAAAGTCATCATCGATGACCTCGTCTTCGCCGATAACGATTTCCTGGTTATCCTGGTATTCAAAGGCGGCAACGGGAGTAACCAAGACCAGGACAAGAACCGTTACCAGTGAAATAAGTGATATGGTTCTAGTTTTGCGAGTTTTGAACATCTTTTTCCTCGTTTCTGAATGGATAACTACCATATTCTATATACGTTTGAGACGAAAAATTAGTCGCGTGAATATGAAAAAATAGTACCTTTGTCTTATTATACAGTCATATATACACAACCGTCCCGATTTTTATCACCGGGACGGTTGTGTAAGCGAAACTTACATTATTTAATCAAGAATTCGACATCTGCAGGCATACCTGGCTTCAATCTGCCCTGAGAATCGGTTACTTTCAATTCAATCGCATAGA
>JAFGMV010000023.1 GCA_016927315.1 Anaerolineales bacterium
AAAAACGGGGGGACACCTTTCTCCCAACCGCCCGGGCTGTGATGGCGCATGTACCAGTGCCTGCCCCAATACCAGGGACCCCAGAACATGCCGCGCAGGAAGAACATGAACAGGAAGAACAATCCAATCGGGACCAGGCAGCCCAAACCGGTCATAGGCCGATAAAAATGGGGATGAGAATAATGATAAGCCGGATAGACAGCAGCTTCTGTAATGCGTTCTGCCAGCAAGCCTTCCTGGGCCAGGTTATATCCAACGCCGGCTTTGAACGCGAAGAAACCAACGACAGCCAGGACGAGCAGAGCGGCCAGCCCCATAAGAATACGATAAACGATACTGCGGTTCATGATTTACTCCTTTTCAGTTGTTGAACTGAGTCTAGTATCGCAGGAGATTATGTAGCAATTGTGAACATAGCTGGGAAAGATTATGCAGGGTTCAAGAAGCCCTGGCAAACAAGCACTTCAGATAAGCGCCTTCCTTGAAACTGACGGGATGGTCCAGGGCATGGCCGGTGCGTACGATTTCCCGGAGCGACCGGCCAGCTTGTGAAGCTGATTGAATGACTGTATTGAAAAAAACATCGGACTCAATGCGGCTGGAGCAGGAGGCCTGCACCAACACCCCGCCGGGCCGCAGTACGTTCAGGCCCAGTACTGTCAGGCGCTGGTAAGCGGACAGTGCATTCAAAACCTGATCCTGGTTTTGAGCAAACATTGGCGGGTCAAGTATGACCATGTCAAAGAGCAGTTGTTGTGCATGAAGCTGCGCCAGATATTCGAAGACGTCTGCCGTGATGGGATGGTGCCGTGCTGCGGCTGCTGTTGGGAATTGCTGGTTATAAGCCATGTTACGGACTGCGGATTCGATGGCGGGTACATTGATGTCGACACTGAAAATATCCCTGGCGCCGCCGCGCGCGGCATAGACGGAAAACGCACCAGAATAAGCAAAAAGGTTCAGCACCGTTTTGCCTTTTGACAGTTTCTCGACCCTGGAACGATTATCTCGCTGGTCAAGAAAGAACCCGGTCTTTTGGCCTTCAACCGGGTTTGTTTCGAAGGTGAGGCCATTTTCCTGAAACAAGATTGGTCCGGCTGGTAAATTCCCGGAAAGTATTATCCCATCCCACAGTCCATGCAGGTGGGCGGTTTGTCTGGCGAGGGCACGGCTGAGACGCAGGATAACGCCTGCAGCCGGGCAGACTACTTTTAATCCGGAATGGATATCCTGTAGATAGGGGATCCAGGCCAGACTGTAGAGTTTTATAACCAGGATATCTGCGTAGCGGTCTACTACCAATCCGGGAAGCCCATCGTTCTCTCCATTTACCAGCCGGTACCCTGTGGTGGCGCTGTCTACTGGCAGCGCCGCAAGAGACCTGCGAAGCTTTACCGCGTGGGCTAGTTTTGCATTGAACCAGCCTGGATCAATCGGGGTGGGTTTCCCCCGGTGAAGTATCCGTACCCGTATGACTGCTTCGGGGTCATACAAGCCAATGGCCAGAAAGCTGCCTTTCCGATCAAAGATAACCGCCAGGTCACCGGCCTGACCTGCATGACTCTGTTCCCTGATAGACTGGTCAAACAACCAGGGATGGCCTTGTCTGAGGGCGCGTTCTGCTGGGACTGAAACACGCATGGCAATGCGTTTATTCCCGGGTTTGGGGAGGCGGGACATGGGACCGGTGTTCATGATGGATCGCCGGCCTTGTGTGTGTCGCCTCGGGGAATAGCATCGATGGCGGTTCCTAAATTTTTCCCAGCCATTCCATCACTCCCACTCCGGCAGCTCTACCGGTGGCCAGGCAGGCAGTCAGAAGATATCCCCCGGTTGGGGCTTCCCAATCCAGCATCTCTCCGGCGCAAAACACACCCGGCAGTTTGTGGAGCATCAGGTTTCTATCCAGGGCTTTAAAGGACACGCCTCCGGCGCTGCTGATGGCTTCAGCCAGCGGGCGGGCAGATTCCAGCCGTACTGGCAGAGTTTTCATCCCGGATGCCAGTTTTTCCGGATGATCAAACACTTCTCGGGGAAGGAATTCCCGCAGCAAACCGCTTTTGACGCCTTTCAGCCCGGTTGATTTTTGGATATGATTGGAGATGGAACGGGAACCGCGCGGCCGGACAAGGCGTTCAACCAGTTGCGCGGCGGTCCAATCCGGAGCCAGGTCGATATGGATGACCGCTGAGCCAGTGGCTTCAATTTCATCCCGCAGGTATGCAGACAAGGTATAGATAGGTGAGCCTTCCAGGCCGGTTTTGGTGATCACGAAATCGCCTCGCTGGAGGTACCGCATTCCTTTTGAATTTGTGAAGATGATTGTCACAGATTTAACCGCTTGCCCCTCGAAACGTGCGCAGAAATGTTCGCTCCACTGGACATCAAAGCCGCAGTTGGAGGGCCGCAGTGGACGAACAAGCACACCACAGCCTTGCAGTTGCTTTGTCCATGCCCCCGTAGAACCGAGTTGGGGCCAGCTGCCTCCACCCAGGGCCAAAACGACTGCACTGGCGGAAATACTGGTTTCCGCTGATGGGGCGTCAAAATACAGCTGTTTTTGTGGATCCCATCCTTTCCACCTGTGACTGAGATGCAGCCTGACCCCCGAGGAAAGCAGGTGCTTTTCCCAATTTTTCAGCAGGTTGGCTGATTTCATCCCCTCAGGAAAGACCCGCCCGGATGAACCCACAAAGGTATTTATCCCCAGGTCTTGTGCCCACTGGCGAATATCTTCTGGGCCGAACTTCCGAATGAGTGGTTCAAGCTGTGAGCGGCATTCCCGGTAGTGTTCCAGAAGCTGGTCGATTGGTCCGGCATGTGTCAGGTTCAGGCCGCTGCTGCCGGCAACCAGCAGTTTGCGCCCGACCGAGGGCATGGCTTCATACAGGTCCACCTGCAAACCCTGTTCAGAAAGAACCTGGGCGGCCATTAACCCGGCCGGACCTCCGCCAACCACGACAACAGGCGGCTTCATGAACGGTTATCCATCTTTACTTCAAAACAGCAATGGTCTGCTCCCTCCAGGAGTGAAGACAATATCCTCACAGTGACCGGGCTGCCCAGTACCTGTTCGAAATTCTGACTCAGATTGTGCTGTGAGCATTTGCACAGCACGGGTGTTTTCACCCAACCCTGCCTGAACAGGTCACAGGCGCAGTCGCTGTAGCGAACGATAATGGTGTGTTCATCCCGGAATTCATAGCTGGATTCAGGAAATTTTTCTGCCAGGTGTACCAGAAAAACTTTAAGGGTTTTGCTTCTTTCCCAGGTGTCTTTGAAGACCCGGGCAGTGTATGAACGGGCACAAGCCTGCCCGCAAGCGCGTAACAGGATGTCTTGCGAACCAGGGCCCAGTTTTTCCAGACCTTCAGAGAACCCAGCGAACCAGTAGTTAAGAAAGTTATTTAAGTCATTCATTACCAGTTATTTTTATCAAAGGTTATTGCCCGGTTATGATCTCATCAATGAAATCGGGCAGCGTTTCAGAAAATTCGGCTTTTTTTCGGGTGTCAAGAAATTCTGTACCATGGATGGCACCGGGAAAACTTTTGAGGGTTTTGGGTTCAGGGGCCTCCTCGTAAAGATTCATAAAGTTTTCTACCATTGCTCCATTCCCACCAGGGTCATTTTCCGTAACCATAAATAGCTTCGGCTTTTCAAGTGAGATGAAGTCGTTAGGATCCTGTTGGGCTGGATTTTCTGAACCGCTCCCTGAGACAATTACAAAGCCAGCCAGTTCTTGTTCAAAAGCGGCTTCTGTGAAGGCGCGCCCGCTCATGCTGGCGCGAATGCAGACAATACTTTTGAAACCCTGGGTTTCCACATAGTCTATGGCTGCATCAATATCCCGGTTCAAGAGTACATAGCCGAGGTCGTCACTTGCCTGGCAGTCTGATTTACCATAACAACGGAAGTTGAACGTCATCGCGCTGTAGCCCTTGCCAGCCAGTGTCTCTGCAAAGGGCGCCTAATTTTCCAGGTCATTGGGTTCGGACATGTGGGCAAAGACGATACCGGTCTATTTTTGCTGGCCCAAAAACAAGCTAGCCTCCAGGTTGAGCCCGACTTCGGTGCCAAAATGGATCATCTGCCTGGAAAATGGAAGTTGTGATTCCGGTGTGGAGATACTGGCAGGTTGGGGGGATTTGTGTTCCTGATCTGATGATCGGACTGCCGCACGCGGTCAGCGATGAAAGGCAGACAAGGAACCCCAAGGACTTTTTCATTTTTCCTCCTGGTTCAAGGTGAGATTTCGAATTAAGGATTTCTGTTTCTGGATATAACGACCAAGGCGTACAAGGCATGGTGAACACTTGCCACACAAAAAGAAAGCAGTGTACCTAAATATACACCAAAAGATGGATAAACGGCCGCGACTGATAAGCAGTAAGTGACCAAGGAACCCAGACCAATTGGGAAATTCTTGAAAATTGTGTGGCCCGGTTCCTTTCCGCTAGAAATATGGATGATCATTAAAAGCGGGTACAGGGTAGATGGAAATGAAGCGAACGACCCGGGCCAGGTCGAGCCAAGGATGTCTGGTAGGAATGTGATGCCGATGATAATTGATGCCGCGATCGCTGCCCTGATCAACAGTACCTCGGGGGATAAGGAGATAGCCTCCGTTAATCGGGTGTTCTTGATATTCCTGTATAGGAACGTGAAAACGGAGATTGCCAGCACCGATATGAGAATTTATGAGATCAGGTTGAAGTGAATGTTTTGCAGGCTGCCATACCAAGCAGCGCCAGCCAGGCACTGTCGGCTGGAAAATCGGTGTTGTTCTCAATGCCGAAGAAAAACAGCAGGATGGCAGTACCCAGCGGGTACCCAGATAGTATTCCAGTGGTCCTCGGGCTGAGACGCTCAATGATCGCCGACAAAATAATTACTGCCGAGAAACAAGAATCTTGACAGCGATCAACCAGGCGGTCATATCTGATATTTACTCTTCGCGGGCCGCAGCGGGGCTGGCTGACAATCAATCTACCCCAATGGGCTGTTGTCCTGCAGCTTTACCCAATCCTGACAGCGATAATATGTCCGGTGGACCAGTTCATCTTTGTCAACCGGAAATCTGTTCTGGTCTCCAGGGTTTTTATCAGTGTGGCCACATCTTGTGCATGTCCTTCGGGCCAGTTTGGCTGTGGCAGCATGTCATCAATGAGATAAAGACCTCCAGGTTTTACCAGCGCTAATGCTTTCTCCAGATGGGTCAATTTGCCGGGCCAGGTATCTGCAAAGATGAAATCAAAAAATCGCTGCTGTTCGTGCATCTGGTCAAGGAAAGCAGCCCCGTCCATAACATGAAATTTCAGGCGGGAGTCATGTCCGAGAAAGTGGCGGGCAACTGCGACCACTTCTTCATCATTGTCTATGGTATACAGGATTGAGTCATCGTGCATACCATTCAGAATCCAGGCAGTCGAGATGCCTGTGCCGGTGCCAAGTTCGAGAAAAGTCCCAGCTGGTTTGGATACAGCCAGTGTCCTCAGCAGTGAGCCGGTCAGGTCATCGGAGGCCATGCTGAATCCCAATTTCTTTGTAGCCGTAGTGATTCTTTCCAGTATGGGGGGTGGGTTCAGGTTAAGTTTGTCATCCATTGGATCGTCTGCTTGAAAATTTGGTATGCATGTGAATGTGGCCGGCTATATTTTCCTTACAAAAAAGATTTCTTTCAGGTACATGGGGACGTTCATAACAGCGTTGGTGAAAGAGCCACCATAGGACAGAGTCAGCACTTCAACAAATGATTTGAGTTTGAAGAAGGGTACCAGGAAAGTCTTGATCAAGAAAAAAATAACATTGAATCCCTGATCCTGTTCGCCCTTTTCCTGATAAGCGGACAGCAGCCAGACCATCAAACGCTTTGGCAGGAAAACAGCCATAACAGACAGCTCGTTCAAGGTGTTACGCTGGTATTTCAGGTAGTTCTTTTTGAACGCGCTTTCCATTTGGTCTGGATATTCCTGCAGCGCCCTTTCGTAAAGTTCTGTCCCTGGATAGTAGGTCAATGAGAAGAATTCCAGCAGGTAAGGTTTTGGGATCTGGATCAGAGTCTCAATTGTTTCAATCCGGTCAGAGATATTCTCAAATGGATTATCCAGGATAACGTCGTACTTTCCTGCAATGTCAAACTTTTTGACCATATTGACTGCTTTCAGGAAATGATCCCGGGTTGATTTGCGTTTGTAAATTTCATTATTTACCCGGTCACTGCCGCTTTGGAGGCCCATATTCAGCCAGTTAAGGCCGCTTTCTTTCAGCAGACGGAGCTTTTTTTCGGTCACATACACCGGAATGGTGTGGACGATAAAAGGCAGGTTGATCTTCTCTTTGTAGGTGAGACAGAAATCTTCCAGGTATTTCTCGCCGCATGAGAGAAAGGCGTCATCCTGGAAATGGATGAGTGAGATTTCCGGATGCCTGGACAAGGCATTTTCGAGCTCACTGATAATATTGGCAATACTGCGGCGTCTGATCTTTTTGCCTCCATATAACTGTGAAAGGTAATTATTGCAGCAATACGTGCAGGAAAATGCACAGCCTCTGGATGTCATCACCTCATACATCTTTCCCTGGTACCGGGCCGCCTGTTTGAATAGCTTTCTGCCAAGTGGGGAGATGTTTCCATCTGACGTTTGCAGAAATGTTTGTCTTGGTAGGTGTTCATAGTATGGAATCTCATCCAGGTTTTCAACATAAGGCCGCAGCAGGTTCCTTCTTACCTGGTCACCTTCCATATAGCATAGGTTTTGGATTGATTTTGGATCGTTCCCGCAGGTAAGCGCTTCTGCGAAATCAAGGGTCGTTTGCTCTCCTTCCCCGATGCAAACATAATCTGCGTATGGAAAGCAGGTTTCGGGTTCGATGGTTGGGTGAATTCCTCCCCAAATGATCGGGATCTCAGGGAACTGCTCTTTGAGAAATATACTGACATCTCGGGCGTCTCCATACTCATGACTCATCAGGGTAACACCGATGAAAAACGGTGTTACCTGGTTGACGAAATACCGCAGTTGTTCCATCTCCTCCGGTTTATCTGCTCGGACTTTGGGAAGCAGCAGCAGGTGAGAATTCCATCCGTTGGCAAGTAAAGAGTAATGAACGTATTTAAGCCCAAGAACTGACAGATTGCTCTGGACCGAGATCAACAAGACTTGTTTAGATTCTCTTGATTGAGTACCCATAAAAGATTTCTCCTGACGTAATCGATCATGTTTTGGAGTGGGATAAGAAAATAGACACTGCCGCCAATTATGTCATAGAATGTTATGAAACGGGAACTTATTTCCCGGCATTCAGGACCCGCACATCTTCCCGGATGGCATTATTCCATGTTCGTCCGGGCAGGTGAGTGATCCCGAATAACTGCTGATCTTTCGAATTTCAGCTTTCAGCCGGGCGAAATGATCGATGTGGGCCTGGATGGCTTCTTGGGATGTTCCGGTTGTGGCTATAAAGCATTTTTCCCTTTGGTGGGCGGTTGGTTGAGCGTGATTATAGCGCATATTGTATCGAGTGGTTTTCTCCGCATCGCTGGTTAAATATTTTTTTCTACCGGACAAATCCGAAAATCATTTCGTTGCTTCGAGTGGAAGAACACCACTCTCGCAACAATAGAGGTACGGTATAGTAAAAAGTTATTTTTTCCCCATGATTGTGTTGCCCTCAAAGTCTTGATCTGTTGTTCCCTGCCTGGCCAGACGGAAGAAATCCCGGCCGAGTAAGGGGAACCAGAGCATGTAAAAGGGTCCCATTATCATTTGTATGGGCGCGGCAAGTGATGGCAAAAACAGGTGCAGGAGATGTTGGGTTAGATCCAGCCCGTTTCCCAGGATACCGGTAATGGCGGTTAATTTGCTGAATTTCTTGCTGCACAGCATGATTGCCGAGATCAGGAGACCAGAGCCCTGCAGCAGGATGCCGGCCATAAAGCCTCCCGTTCCGTTCCACAGGTTGTTTGCCAGTACGGCTTCCCCGGCGGCAAGCAACTGGGAACGCTGCAGGTCGCTGGCTGCGGCTGCATACTTTGCACTGAGATGCATAAATGCAAACCCTGAATGCGAGGCAAATGCAACCGCTGCTCCCTGAAAGGTCAGCACTGTGGCAAATGCCGTAAAGGGTTTGTTGTCAGTCTTCAGGGCTGCATACAACCCGGGAAAGGTGAACAGGTTAGTAGAGATCATCAGTAGACTGGTGAAATCATCCTGCAGCATACCAGCCAGAAGATTATTTTGATAGATCCGGAAATATTCTTCGACGGTTGTAGGGATGATCCCCAGGGTAATGGCAGCCGCCAGCATGATCAGAACCAAGATGAACTGCAGCCCGGCACCGAGGCCTGCCATCCTGTACAGTATTTGTAGTGGATTGTTCTTTTGTGACATGATTATTCCTTATTCTTATGGTTTCATTGGTGGGATTGACGAAGCGGCCTTATGCTTGCTGTAAGAGAGGCTGCAGGCTTACCGCCCAGGCGCGTATCTTCTTCCAATTGCGCCTATCCATTGTTGGTACCAGATGGGCAATCCAGCCTGGCAGAAGCAGAACCGCACCCCGGCGGTCAAATTTTCCAGCGAAGAAGGCTTCCTCACGTGGGGAGAGCATAGCCCGAACCGGGTCCAGGTAAGACATCCGGTTCTTTCGACTACCGGCATCGTCTCCTTGATTCGAAATGTGCACACAGAAGACAGCCACAGTCTTTTTTCGAAGGACTTGTTGATTGGTTTCAATAAATTCAAGTGCTTCGGGCAGCCAGTTGCCGTACCGTACGGCGCTGCCAACCAGTATTGCCTGGTAATGATCCAATTGTGGATGATCAAGAATGGGTTTTACATCTGTGGAAAAGCCCAGATTCCCAAGGGTTACCCCTATTTCCTGGGCAACTTCAATTGTTGAACCGAGGCCGCTGGCATATGTGATCAGGATACGTTTTTTCATTGTTGAGTCTCCATATGTAAATATCGGAAGCTGGATTTTCTGATTTTTGGGTAATGGAACGGCAAGTGCGGTACTGCAAAGTTTCAGACCGACAGCAGTGGCTGTAAGGCCGCCAGCCTTAAGAAAATCCCTGCGAGCAATTGTTTTGGTTTTCATGTTTTCCTTCGATTTCTCTACCGGTCAGTTCGAGCAGGACCAATCCACGCGCGTGCAGATGACGCAGTAAACCGATCAGACCGGATTGGTCCGTTTGAACAGTAAATTCTGTATTGGGATGTGTAGTTGTTATCTCGATAATGACCGGGCAATTAGGTTGGATTTCATCCAAATCTATCTGTCCACGGATCAGGATAAGAAAGTTGCGGGTGTCATGCTGATCCATGATTCTCCGTTTCATCGTATTTCTGTTTTTTGAGTGAACGAACCGTCATAATGTAGATCAACAGTCCAAGTGCAGTAATCCCGTATTCACCTATATTGACTCCCAGTTGGGTGCTCCATAAACCCAACCCTACGGTCGGGGAGCCTTCGAATAGGAGAGGCAGACCGGTCGCATCCGGGAAAACTGCCCTCATGGGGTGAGAAATGAAATCCAATACCCAGTGACTGAAAAACAGCAGCGCGATGATCAGACTGGTCCGGCGGTCTTTACTGAGAAGTAAAGTAAACAGACCGGCCAATATGGACCAAACGACAGCCATGAAAAGACCATGGGTCCAGGGGCTGGTTCCTGCATTGCTATCGGGCAAACGTTCGAGTCCTGCGAGAAAAAAAATTCCCCACAGAATATCGATCCCATAAGCCGTCAGGATCAGAATCCAGACGGGTATTTTTGGTGCAATTCGTTTGCTCGCAAGGCCAATGCCTGCATGTGCTAATCCTGCCATATGTACCTCCATTGTGAAAAGAACAAGTTTCGTGCTGTGAACTCATTCTATTCAGACAGGGTTAAAAGGTCAGCAGGTAAAAGTGTAATCTTTTGATTTTTAAGCGATGGGAGTTAATTACTCGAAAGTATAAGCGTAAATAAACAGGTTCTTTTTTGCTATCATAAAAGCCCGAGTTTACGAGCCCGGGCGACTGCCTGAGTGCGACTGTTGACCCCCAGTTTCAGGTAGATATTACTGCTGTGTTTCTTCACTGTATGCAGGGAGATTGTCAGACGTTCTGTTATTTCCTGGTTAGAGAGACCTTCGTTGATCAATTGCAAGATTTCCAGTTCCCGCTCGCTTAAGGGGGATATCAGGACATCAGGCGCTGGCTTGCTTCTTATAGAGTCAAGGTATCCTGAGGAGAAGGCAGTCAAAATCTTGTGCACATAGCCCGGATCGACACTCTCGAGCTGCTTCTGATCGAGTAATTCCGAAAGCGCCTCGGCAGCGGGCAGGCCTTCTTCCAGGAAAATGCTGATCAAGCCTTCCGGTTGGCCTAGTTCGAGGGCGAACTGGTAATCTTTCTGACTGGCTTTTTTATTTCCGACTGCTGTGTGTAATTGTGCCCGTACCAGGACTGTTTCCAGACCAAGAGGTATGTATTGATAGTGGAGCGCATTTTCTATCAGCCTTCCGGCAAGCTCAAGGCCAGATTGAAGATACTCAGTCTGATCAAATTTTCTGGCACGATATAACAAAATGCGTAATGCACTGATATAAGGCAGCCAGATTTTGCGAGTAATGGTATCGCGTGAAAAAAAATGGACTGCCTGGGATTCATCCAACTCTGGTGTGGTCAATGCTTCTTGAAATGAAAAGCCCTGTTGTTTTAGTACTGCTTCGGCAGCAAGCGGATCATCCTGGGCCAGGTAAATACGCACCCGTTGGCCATTCACTTCTTCCCGTACAGCGGAGGGGGCTTCCACTTTCATCAGGTCGAAAGCTTTTTGAATCTTCTGGGAGGCTGTGACCAGATCCCCCTGAATTTGGGATAGACGGGAAAGGATGACCCCGTAATAAAGTTCAGCATCACTGGTACCGCTTAATGTGCTGACCTGGATGGACTTTTGGAAGTATTGGTGCGCCAGCTCAAGTTGGTTCCATTGGTAGTGGATCACTCCCAATTCACCATAGACCGCAGTGCTGATCGGGGGGAGAGCCCCGGAACTTTCAATGCGTTCAATTCCCCGCGTTACAAGTTCATAGGCGAAGTGGTACTGGCCGTGTTGAATGGCAAGCAGCCCCATACCTGAAACGCCAAGTAGTTCAGAGACCGAGTTGCCTGAGTGCTGCCCGATATTGATCAGTGTTTGGAATGCTTCCAGCGCCTGATCATAATCATTCATTTGCTGGTACACATTGGCCAATCCCAGGTAGATCATACTGAGCACCTGGTTGTCTCCTTCAGGTGCAATTTCAAGTGCTTGCTGGCATGCTTGCAGACTTTCCCGTTGTTTTCCCTGTGCATTGAGCAGCATGGATTGCAAGGCCAGCCATTTGGCCTCCAGGGTTGGGTCTTCTTTGATGGTATTTCCTGTGGTTTGGGGATTTGAGAACATAACGCCCAATTGCTGCAGATATGGGAAGGCCTGTTCGTGGTTGGCGCGCATCAGATACGTCCAGGCAAAAGCCAGGTTGGCTCTCGGGCTTTGAGCGACCCATTTCTTTGGAATTGCCTGCATCCAGGTTTCAACAGTTTTCAGGTGCCATTGCATCAGCATGTCCATTGCATGTTTTTCGATCAGTTCAACGGCGGTTGGATATTCTTCAGCTAACAGGGCATGTTGAATGGCTTCACTGATCATGCCTTTCTCCCGGTGCCATTGACTGGCGAGTAAATGCAGCCTGGGTATCTGATCTTTCTGGAGCGTTTCCAAACGGTTTTTCAAAAGGTCAGCAAATAACTGATGATATCGATACCAATGTCCCTTATCATCAAGGGGGATCAGGAACAGGTTGTTTTTGTAAAGGTCCTCCAGCAAGGAATGACTGTTGATACGATCAGTGACGATATTGCACAAGTCTCCATTGAATCGGCTGAGAATTGATGTTTGAAGTAAAAATTGCTGGGTATCCTCTTCCTGGTGGTTGAGGACTTCCTCAGTCAGATAATTGAGTATGAAACGGTGACTGCCGCTCAGGTTGGCGATAAATTCAGAAGGTTTTGCCCTGTCTCGGATCGATAGTCCAACCAGGTGGAGCCCTGCTGCCCAACCTTCGGTCTTTTCGGCCAATGTACTGATATCTGAAGTGGTGAGCGATAAGCCCATCACTTGATTCAAAAAGTCATTTGTTTCTGCTATTGAGAAACGCAAGTCTGCGGCTCGAATTTCTGTCAGGTGATTATTCGCCCTCAATCGTGCCAGCGGCAGGGATGGGTCTTCACGGGTTAATAACACCAGATACAATGCTTCTGGTTGATTTTCAATCAGATCGCCAAGAATCTGGAGAATGCAGGGGTCCTGGATTACCTGGAAATCATCCAGTACGAGCAGAAATTGTTTTTCCATGGCGAGAAGATCATTTGCCAGGGTTGCACTGATTATCTCTTTCGGGGGCAACTGACCGGCAAGTAAAACCCCTTCAATTTCCCGGCCGAATGACTTATTAACATTTTGAATGGCAGCGATCAGATAGGAAAAGAAACGCCCCGGATCATCGTCCGCCGGGTCCAGGGATAGCCAGGCAACTGGCTTATCCATACCGGAAATCCATTCGCTGACGATCGTGGTTTTTCCAAATCCGGCTGGTGCAGAGACCAGCGTAACCTGCCGGTAACTTGTAAGGCCTTCATTGAGATGTACAATCAGGCTGGGACGCTTAACCAACCTGGGGGATAATACTGGTCGATGCAGTTTGGCAGACAAAAGGCCGGACATAAATGGAATAACCTCGGGTATTCTCTTCCTGAAAAACAAGGGACAGTTGCTGTGCTGATATCAATTATACGCTACGCGTGTGAACATCAATATCTGATGACCATTTTCCTGATAATTCTACCTCAACAGGTTTTCAGGGTGATGACCTATACCCGATTCGGCAGTAATTCATTCAGAACGGGGCATAAACTGATTTCGTGGGGGTGCACTAAAAACCTGTAGAATCGCCAGATCCGTACGACCCGAAGGGTTTCAATCAGAACCTCTACCGGGTAGATCAACCTTCGGGACGCGGCTCCGAGGATGCCATCGTTGTGATAAGAGCTGCAGCATTCCAGCGCGCCCATCCGCCGAGTATCCTGCGGCGGCTCGACGTTACTATGCTCAATCCTCTGCCCAGAGCTTTAAATCGAGCCGCCGGTGGATTAAATCGAGCCGCCGGCGGATTAAATCGAGCGGCGGGCGGATTGGAGACTGCTCAAAGGAGCAATTCTTCTCTTTCTTTAGCAGTGTTTTCAGGGTTTTGACAGAATGTGCACCGAACAAACATGGTTGTACCAAAGAGTTTCGATCAGACATTCAACCGGGCTGATCGACCCGTGGGACACGACTCCGAGGAAGCCAATACTGCGATAAGATCTACAACTTTTTCGGATACCCTTTTCGTGGGTAGGGCGTCCGAAACTATGTTCTATGTGCTAATCTGCTTTGCAGACGTTTTTGATAACCGGTATAATGACCGGCCAGTCAAGAGCCACCAGACGAGCCACAACAGACCGTTGACTGGCAAGAGTAAGTTTGCTATGTTTGGCGCAATGATCAGGCAGATATGGTTAGCGATTGTGACGATTCCTCCCAGAATTCCAATTCCAGCAGTTGCTTTACTGAATCGATCGCTATTGATCATAACCATTGATATGAGCATACCGCCAAATGCAAGGAACAAGAAACCGGTTGTTTCAGGCGTGGCTCGTATGGTAGCTTTAATAGCATCTCCGGCGGCCAGCAAACGGGCTTGTTGAGCTTCAGTCGCTGCGGCAGCATATTGTCTGCTTAGTGACAATATTGCGGTGAACATATCGGCGCGTACAGAAACGAAGAGTGTAATCCCCAGGAATACAAAAAAGGCTGCGATGGTCATGTAAGATTGGTTTTCCAGCCTGAGGGCAATGTAAAGAGCCAGGTATAAGAGTCCCAATGTTGCAATAGAGAACATGTCAAAGGCATTCAGGTATAGCATTCCCAGGATTGTGTTTTGCTGAAATTGAAGGAACCACTCTTCGGTTGTGAGAGGGTAAGAACTGGCGAATAGTATTGCCAGGGTTTGAACAAGATAAATTGAAAATGTAATCCATGGAGCAGTATAACCAAATCTGAAAAGACTTTGCCAGGAAGTTTTGGCATTTTGGGTATGTTCTGTCATGGTATTTCTCTTTTTCTTTGGTCAATTGTCCTGATTCGTCATAGGGACACTATGTTATGCACCTGGAACTGGCTAAACAGGAATCCTTGCCGCTCAATATTGACAGGGAAAAATCCGGAGTTTCTGTTCCAATGATTATCAGATCTGCTTCTGGAATCCTGTTTGTTCGGTCGGATATACGGGGACAGCCAGGCGCTCAAGATAAGTCACCAGGATGGCAGATAAACGTACAGCGATCGGCTCTTATTGTTCATTGCATCAAATAACCGGTGACTACTGGGATGGATTGTAATCTGATGTGATTTGGCTGTACAGGTCTGAGTTCTCACTGGCGGTAACAGTTTGACTGCCTTTTGTGAGGGTGCCATGATAGGCCTGCTGCCCATCATGGGTAACCCACCCTTCCATTTCAAATGGAATGACACCCCCCGCAGTGATCCATTCGCCGTTGTATTTTCTGGCCACGTGTACGTGAGTACCGGTCGCTGTGCCTCCCTCGCAGGAAGGATAACCAACGGGATCTCCTGCCCGCAGCATTTCTCCGGGAATTGCCTTTCCTGGAGTGGCAATGTGGAAATAGATAATCACCCAGCCGGTTCTCTCATCGCCGTCTCCATCGAGATCCTGGGCTACCAGCCCGATGTCGTTCCTGACAATAATTCCATCGGCCATTGCGGCAGAATAGTGCTGTGATTCGGGCACGAAACAACCACTGTGTTCAGACGCCGGGGCAAAGTCCAGGGCTGCAAATGGTTCACCTTTTCCAAAGCCGGTGTGTGGGCCTCCCGTCAGGGTCCAGGTTTTTCCCGGAGGAAAGGGGAGACGCAGGTATGGCTGACGTAAGCTACCAGGGATCAATGGTTCGGTCTCCATATCCCAGGGATCGCTAAATAAATCGAAATATGTAGAAGCTAGTCCATTTTCATTGGTGGCTTTTTGGAACGCATTGGTTCCATACAGTTGGGAAAAATAATATTGGATGCCGACCGAACCTGCATTTTGCCAGGGATCGGGCCGGATCAGGCTTCCGTCTGCCAGATCGAAGTTGGTCAGTTTGCCGCTTCGCCAGCCATAGTATCCATTATTCAGGGTATTTGCAGCCCAAACCAATTGAAGGTACAAACTTTCATAGTAGCGTTCTTTATGTCCCAACAAATTTTTGTCTTCGGGGGCATTCTCTTGTGAAAGCGCCCCGGTCTGATATTCCAGGATAGCAAGCAGCAGTCTTGGGCTGACACTGAAATTTATAGCCACATAGTCCACGATCTGGGCGCCTGTGCGGTTTTCTCCACCAGCGTACGCACTGTAATTTTTAATCCAACCCGGTTTTGTGGCCACAAATGCTGAAGTGCTGAACCCAGATTGTTGGGGACCATTCACAAAGGCGGTATCCGGGATACTTTGGTACGTTGTGCCCCATAACGGCAGGTAATAGATGGGGATCTTCATTGGCATGCCTGGTGGCATTGTGGTGACATCCGCCGGAATACCAGGATTGGCAGCCTTGATTTCTTCAACAGTGGTGTTGAAATGTGTTGCCAGTGCGGGAAGTGAGTCGCCTGTTTGGGCAATGTAATCTACCAGTTCGCCAGGTTCATACTCGGGACGTGAACTGGTAGGCTGAGCTTCTGGTTTTGAAACTTCTATGTTGTTGTTATCGTTTATAGCGGCTGCCAATACAGGCTGGCTGTCTACCAGGGGAGCACAGCCGGTAACGAGTATATAGACTAATAAGGTCAACGAAACTGAGATATGGATAAATTTATTTTTCATCAATTTCTCGAATGATACCAGACCAGGACTGTCCGTAAAAATCTGAAACAACAATGTTATCACCTTTGGTCATGGTTCCTTCATATGCTTGGCCACCGCTATGGACAACCCATCCACTGAGTGTAAATGGCATTGGCCCGTCTGCCAGGACCCATTCTCCATTGTATTTGCGTGCAAAATGAATATGTGTACCGGTTGAGACGCCCCCTTCGCAGGAAGCATGACCGATGTAATCGTCTTGGTCGACCCATTGACCCAATGGGATGCGGTCCACAGTGGCGATATGTAAATAAAGCAGGCTCCAACCTGTTTGTTCATGCCCGTCTCCGTCCAGGTCAAGAACAACAACGCCACTGCCGGATCGGACCACCAGGCCCGGGGCAGATGCAACGACCCACTTTGTCGATGGATCACATCCACCTTTATCGGTAAATGGGGCAAAATCGATGGCCGCAAATGGCCCTTCTTTTTCCCAGGAAGGATGGGGACCACCTGCATAACTCCAACGGATGCCAGGCTCAAACGGAAGTACAAAGTCCGGTTGTTTTAGATGGGGAGGAAAGAGTGGTTCGACAGCCTGGGCCCTGGCCCAGGGATCACCGAACATTTGTGTATACAGAGCCGGGAAACCAATATTTGGATCAATAATTTGCTGCCATTCTTCCCGGTTGTGGTAAAGCGAGAAAAAATATTGCAGGGCAACCGTGCCGGCGTTTAGCTCTGGTGAAATACGGATGGTTTCGCCGTCTGGGAAGGTCAGTTCTGTGAGGCTGCCGTCTCGCCAGCCGTAGTAACCATAAGCAAGCTTGTTTACTGTCCAGATCATCTGTGAGAACATCCCTTTGTACTTGTCTTTTTGATGACCCATTGGATAATCAGTTCGAAGAGGGCTGGATGGGTTTCCATAGACCCACCCGCTCTCATATTCTAACAAAGCCAGCATCAATCTCGGATTGATCGAATTTTCCAGCGCCAGCTTGTCAATTGCCTTGGCCCCTGTGATCCACCCTGATGATCCCAGATATTCCTTGTACGAATAGAGGTACCCATTGGCTTCACGTGCAAAGGTGGTGGTATCGAAATTCAATGCAGTCGCTGAATAAACAATTTCACTATCAGGCATGATCAGTAACGAGGGGCTTGTTTCACCCAGAACGTCTGGAATGATCATCAATGTTTCTGGATTGATAAGACCTTCTTCGGGAACGGTTCCGTTGACGTGAATATTGGCTGCATCAATCCCAAAGTGTGCGGCAACAGAATTAAGTGTATCTCCACTTTGAGAGTAATATAGGATATTTTCGGCATTCGGATCAGGACTTAACGGAGGAGATGTTACCTGGATGCTCTTTGTTGGGGTCGCCGTAAAAGTAGCGGTTGGGGATTGTTTTGACAATCCCGGAGGCGTAGCTGTATAGATTTGAGTTGGCGTGTGTGTTGGAGGTATAAGTTGGGCCTGGACCCTGGTCGTGTTTGAACCTGGTGTAGGAGTGAACTTCACACCCCAGATTGAAGGCGCTGGCGCACAGGATGCCAGTATTAAGGTAACAATCAAAATGCCAGTAAATTTCAGCTTCACGTGATCTCCTGTAACGGATTAACGTTGGATTTGATTCAAGTCATTCTTTTCATTCCAGGCTTCGACTACCTGACCATTCCGCGACAAAAATCCATCGTATGCATACGTATCTCCGCTTGATACCCATCCATCCATTATAAAGGGAATATTGCCATCCGCAGAAATCCATTCGCCATTATACTTCCTGGCAATATGAACATGGGTTCCGTCCGAAATTCCTCCTTCACAGGAAGGATGTCCTATGCGATCACCTGCCCAGGCATACCTGCCTTCTGGGATACGCTCGCGGCTGTCAATGTGCATATATAGTATTACCCAGCCGGTCTGCTCTTTTCCATCTCCATCCAGGTCTTGTAAAACAAATCCATTTCCATTACGAACGATCCATCCATTTGCCATAGCAATTGTCCAGGCATCGCTGACAAAACAACCTTGTACATCACTGGGGGGGGCAAAATCCAGTGCGGCCCAGGCTGATCCTGAATCCCAACCGCCGTGAGGCCCCCCGGTAAACGACCAGATTGTGTCGTTTTCAAAGGGGAGTTGCAGGACAGGCTGAAACAAGTCGCTTGGGATGAGTGGCTCGATTGCCATGTCAAAGGGAGAGCCGAACAAGAAAAAAAATGTTTGAAAGAAACCAAAAGTGGTCACCTCATTTCGCCAGCTTTCCAGGGTGTCTTGTTTGGCCAGCAGGTGTTGGACTCCAGCCGTTCCTGCGTTGATGGTTGGGTCAACGGCGACGATACTTCCATCGGCTAATACCCAGGTGGAGATAGCATTAACGCGCCAAAGGTAATAACCACGGTTGAGTTCATTGGCAGCCCAGGTCAATTGACGGTAAAGACCAGCATGCCAGGAATCTTCAAACCCAAGCGGGTAATCCAGGGTGTAGGTTGGTGGTTGTGCGCTTGTCAGCCAATGGCTGCGATGTTCAATCAAAGTCAGCAGCAACCGTGGACTGACGGAATAGTTTTGAGCCACCTTTTGGACAATCTCAGCGCCGGTAAGCAGTTCACCTTCTACTTCCTGATGATAGGATGAGAGGTAGCCAGCTTTACTATTTACAAAGTCAGTAACATCGAAATTTACACTTGAAGGGCCATAAACCAGTTCCGAATCAGGAATGATTTTGAAAGCGGGGCCAATCTCACTGGTATCAGCTGACGGGATAGTGAGTGATTGCCCAACTTCTAACAAGTTTGAATCTGTTATGTTATTGGTTGTCATCAAAGCTTCCAACCCAACGCCAAAACTCTCGGCAATGTACCCCAGTGTGTCACCCGGTTGTACCATATACAGATCAGCCTCCTGTCGTGGTGTTGGCAGTGTCCGTGGAGGATTCGGTGTTGGTGTTACCAGCGGTGTTCCTTCTCTTCTGGGAGGCGGCATTGTCACTGATAAGGGCGCTATTGTCGGAGTTGGTCCGGTAGTGTGAATGGGAGCGATACCTTGCCCGGGGGAATTTGGTTGAGTAGCTGGCTTCGAAGTAACATTTGATCCGTTGAGTTGGATAAATGGATCATATACTGATTCATCTGTCGGTGTTCCAATAAGCTGTGAATTACCGCAGGCAGATAACAACAGTACCAATGAAAATATAATCATACGTCGTTGCATGGCGCAATTCTACCCGATTTGATGAGCAGATTTATTACAGGAATATGCAATAATTATGTAAGCTCGCAATCGTGGTATTTTCCTGGCGGAGATTACGGCAGATTTTTTGAAAAAGAGGATCTGCAGTATTAAGACGGAAAGATTATAAATCCTGGGTAGTTCGTCAATGTCACATTTCAAAACCTTTCACCACAAAGTTCACAAAGGAGAACAAAATGCTAAAACCGGAGGTTTCCTTCGTGTTACTTCGTATCCTTTGTGGTTAAAAACTTTGGTTTCAGCCTTAATCTGACATTGTCAAAGTAGGCAGATTTAATTTCAAGAATAGTTCTACCACTTCTGGATCGAAGTGTTTTCCAGATTGAGTGCGAATGTAATCAATCGACTTCTCCTTTGACCAGGCGGACCGATATGGGCGGTCACTTGTCAGTGCGTCATAGACATCTGCTACGGTAAATATACGAGCTGCCAAAGGTATCTGATCTTTTTTTAAGCCGCGTGGATAACCAGTTCCATCCCATTTCTCATGATGGCAATATGGAATGGTTAATGCTGGTTTTAAGTAGGAAATCGATGAGAGCAAGTCACGCGCCAGAACTGGATGTTGCCGCATGATATCCCATTCTTCTTCTGTCAGTTTGTCGGGTTTGAGTAATATATGATCAGGAATTCCCATTTTGCCAATATCATGAAGTAATGCTCCGCGCCGAAAATGTACTAGCTCTGCAGGTTCGATATACATAGCTTGTGCAAGATTCAATGTCATTTGGGTTACACGGTCTGAGTGGCGTTCGGATTCATGTTCTCGTAGATCCAGGGCTCGTGACCATCCCTCGATTGTGGCATCATATGCCATTGATAATTCGATATTAGCGCGCTGTAGATCTTCAAATAATTTTGAATTGTCGATAGCGATTGCGGCTTGAATAGCAACAGCCTCAAGGAATTCGATCCACTCCGGGGTAATGTTAAGTATTTGTCTGTGAAAAGTTTCTAAAACCCCGATGATCTGCCCTTTTACCACCATGGGAGTGCCACAATACGTTGTAAATTCTCTGCTTGTTTGTAATTCTTGGGGTGCAAGCATACTTCTGGCTTGTGATAGATCAGGTATTTGAAGCGTACGGCGCTCAGAAGCAATACGACCGGCAATTCCATCTCCAAAACGAAGAGGCTTTCTGTTTTCGCTTTTTATTCCATAACCTGCCGTAAACTCGAGCATTAAAGTCCGTTGGCTGAACAGCAACACATCTGCCGCATCGATCTTTAATTGGGATACAATTTCTCCGAGAAGAATATCAAGAGTAACGCGTGGATCGATGCTGGCTGTTATTGCCAGATCAATATTTCGCAATGCCTGAATACGCGTTAATCTTTCAAGGGCTTGGTCGTAGAGTTGAGTTTTTCGAAGTGCATTTCCAACCATCTCTCCCAGGGCAGACAGGAGACGCACGTCATTCGATGTAAAATTCGGCCTTCCTTTTTTTCGATAAGCACAAATGGCTCCCAAAATTTCATTGTCGGAGAGTAACGGTGCAATCAACTCAGGACCCAGTTTCTGAACTTCTTCATTTGAGGGCCAGTGAGGGTCTGGATTAGAGAGGCTGTCCTCAGCAATAATTGGATATTGACTTTCGAGTACGGTTCGATAATTTCCTTGATTATCTCGGATGACATATCCCGTACTTTTTTCTAACAATCCATCTGCCAGTGCAATGGTCGAGTTCTTTTGATCTGTGCCCAGAATGATTACTGCATCGGCATCGGAGTCAAGCACTCTACTCATTTCGTTCAAAATAAGAGGGAGCATTTCGTCGGAAGATTTTGCGGACCGCAGTGTTGTCGCGATTGTAAACAAGCTTTCAATTTCAGATGAACGGGCCTGTAGTTTTTCCTGAGCCTGTTTTCGTTCGGTTATATCGAGGGCTGTAAACGTTATCCCTTTCGATGTATCGGATGCATCAATCGGAGTGGAAGATAGCAAAACCTGTATGATACTGCCGTCTTTGTGTACCCACTTTGTTTCTACAGTTCCAGTACCTTTCTCTGCAATCTGTCGATATTTTTCTTCACCCACAAAGGTATATTCTTTATCAGACGGGTAAAGGATACGGGCACTCTGGTCTTTCAATTCATCCCAGGCGTATCCCAACATTTTGCATAATCTTTCGTTTCCGGCTTTCAGGTACCTGTTTACTGCTACTCCAATCCCAATTGGAGCAGCCCTGAAAATACTTTTAAGTTCTTCTTCGCTTTTTTGTAAAGCAGTTGCAGACTGTTTCCGTTCAGTAATATCCTGGATGGTTCCTATCATTACGATGGGTTCACCTTTTTTATT
>JAFGMV010000128.1 GCA_016927315.1 Anaerolineales bacterium
ATCCAGCCATTCGTTGGTCTTGTGAACACCTGCTTCAATTGTGGCTTCGACCACTTCTTCCGGTTCCCAATCCGTGCGCTTGAACACAATCGGTTTACCGTTTGCACCACGTGCGGGTGCTGTCAGTAGTTCATAGATCGGTTCAACAGCGGTTTCTATGGGTTCCAGTTCTGTGGTTGCCATGCTTTGCAGGCAAAGCACCTCCTTGTCGGTGGGCAGCTGGTATAGCTTACGTTTGTACGCCAGCACTACCACCTGCTTGAACTTCTCGTACAGTCCATCCGGAAAACGATAGACTGTTATAGCCTCGTAATGCCCAGCTAAAAGACGGGCGACTTCAATCATGCCCAGGATTTTCTGGGGGATGATGTAGGTCAGCAGCCCGCCGCGCATCAGTTTGGATGTAGTGGTCTTGAGAAAATCCCATTCCAGCCGTTTTTGACCATCGAAGCGGTCAAATTCGTATGGCGGGTTCAAGTAGAGCCAGGAAACAATCTCGTCGCTCAGGACACAGGACTGCCAGGGAGCCTGGTAAACCTTATCCATCACGTTCTGTGCTTTTTCGGCCCGATCCGGGGAGAGTTCGACCCCCCAGGTTTCACAGTTAAGTGCTTTTCCTAACGCAGAAGCTGCTTTGCCTTCTCCTGCGCAGGGATCAAATAACCGCCCTTTTTCTACAGGCGGTTTCAGGTAAGTGCGGATGATCTCGACAACCGGATCATCGGTGGGATAGTATCCCATTCTTTCAATTGCTGGTGGACGCATTGTTCACTCCTTGTGTGAGAAATAAATTCCCCGGAGTAGGCGCGCCCCACCCCTTGAGGGGATGAAAAGCGCCCCCTCCGGGGTGATTTTGGTTATGTTTTTCTTGTTTGCTCAGGCGGCGATCAGAGAGATATCCTCTTGTGCCAACAACTCGGTCAGCAGTTCTTGCCAGTCCGCTTGCAGGTCGATTCTGGCTCCCAGGATGCAATCACCGCCGGTTACCAGATCATGTACCAGCTTGCGATTGCGAGCCTGTTTCCAAATGATGGTCGCCCACTCGTCCAAGATCGGCACCTCCAGGGATTCTTTGATCCGTTCGATGAAGAGCCGGATCATTTCTTTTCCTGGTTCATGCGTCTCTCGAAAAACGAGTAGATATGCGCTGAGGTCTTCTGGTTCCCATTTTCCGGGCAGCGCCAACCGAGACACAAAACCAACGTGATGGCTGGTGTACTCAGGCATGGCTTGCCACGCCTGCTCATACTTATCGGTTGGGATAAGGCTGACATCGCCCACGCCATCTTGCGTCAATTGCAGCGGTTTACCACACATAAGCGTCACCCGCAGTGATTCCTGACTTGTCTTATATCCGACCAGACCGACGTATGCCAGGTTGTGGGCACTATCGTAAGCATAACCGGTGACATGCGCCATGGCTTGGCCATTGCGCAGCTTTGGAACCGCTTCAGAAAACAGGCGCTCGCCTGGTCTGACCTTGTTATTTTCCTTTGGAATGATTTTCCAGACGACGATCCCGGCATTAACCCGCTCCAGTTCTTCGTTGAGTTCCCGCAGAACTTCGTACAACCCCTTCCAGGGCTGCACGCCGGTGAATGTGATGCAGGCTTCGCCGCATTGGATATTGATCCGCCTGTCTTGTACATCGAGGGTGGCTTCTGCCAGGGACAGGGTACGGTAGTTCGCTAACACCTGCGGCAGTTTCTCACCCGATTTTGCAGTGAACAGGTATGCGCCGAGTTCCGAATCGTACTTCAGAAAACCGGCTTTCCCAACTGCGTAATCGTATGGGTACGCTGCCCGGGTCAGTTCTTGCCCCAGATCCTCTCTGGTCAGCAAACCGCTGCCGTCTTTATGTACGGCAATAACAACCTTACCCTCCTTCTGCCTGGTGATGATGCGGTTCACTTTTTCGCGCAGGTATTTGTCTTCGTAAATATTCATGTGATCCTCCTTAAGTTTTTTATGGGTTGAATGACCAACGTTGAAACGAATTAATACTCAGCCAACGTTTATTACATCTGTATGCAAAGGCAATACAGAACAACAAATCTGGTAACACAAATGAAATTTGCGCAACCACATTTGCCGGCCTGCAGTATGTTTTCTGTCTTTGCCTGTAAAATTAGATAAGAATGGAAAGTTCAAAAAAATCTGTCCGGCATGACAATAGGCAGGGTTTCACATGGCCAGTATGAAAGAACGAATTATTGAATTGCTCAGGGAAAATGGCAGCCTCTCGGACCGAGAGATTACCAATATTTTGGTAGGAAAAGGAGCTGTTCAACAGCCCATCAACCAAACATGCCGGGATTTAGAGAGCCAAGGGATTATTGTCCGTTCCAAAATGGATGGACGGATCAAAAACTTTCTCGCAAACACCCGGCTAGAACCAATTGATAAACCTCGAGAGAAAATGAGCGTTATAGAAAATGATCCAACCTTATCCGAAGATATCCTAAAAAAACACCTCGAGAGTTGGTTAATTCAAAATGGTTGGAAAGTGCAAGTAGCCTGGGGGCATTCACAGGGAATTGATATCTGTGCTGTCCAAGACAGCAAACGGTGGGTGATAGAAGTAAAAGGTGAGGGCTCAAGACAGCCCATGCGCGTTAACTATTTTTTAGCAATTCTCGGAGAAACCCTACAACGAATGAACGACCCGGAATCCGATTACAGTATTGCATTACCGGACCTGCAACAATTTCGAAATCTCTGGGAACAGCTTCCTGCCCTTGCTAAACAACGCACCGGAATTTCAATACTTTTTGTTGATCGTAGCGGGAGAATAATCCACTCAAAATGAGCGTTGGCGATAGAAATTACATCAAAAAGAAGATGGCTGTGAGCAATGGGATACACCTTCATATCTGGGTATCTACGGTTATTATCTAAGCGATTTTTTCTTGAGAAGCAGCAGACAAAGAGAAGAATACGACTAAATGAAAAACATCATAGTAGGAAATGGCATAAACATCGAGTTTGGGGGTGCGAGATATCTAAATTCAGGAATAATCAATAGGTTGTTAAATAATTTAGTAACCAAAGATTATTCTGATATCTTTGCTCAGAAAATTACAGGTGAAGAATTGCTTGTTGTTTTCAATGGGCTCCATAACGATTTAATAGAAATTCTCAATGGTAAACATAATGATTATTGTAAAACGGCAGAGGAAA
>JAFGMV010000129.1 GCA_016927315.1 Anaerolineales bacterium
TATTCAGGGCGTAATCGTGCAGATCATAGCCCGAGATATTTGGGTACCCGCTTCTATGCCCGGCTGGCCATCCTCTGGTCAACTCATCTTTTTCGTCAAAGGTGTTTGGTCAAAGGTTGACAAAAGCAGTATTTGAGATAAAATACAGTTCGCAAGTTGGCTTGCCGAAGTGGCGGAATTGGCAGACGCGCTACGTTCAGGGCGTAGTGAGCATTCGCTCATGAGGGTTCAAATCCCTCCTTCGGCACCTGAAGAAACCCGCATAAAGCGGGTTTTTGGTTTAAGCGGTATAATTACGAGGTTGTCTTTTTGGCGGCTTTATCCCGGTGTATTACCGAAATAAGGATAGGTTTTCTATGGAAATCGGTACCGTTCAACAGGTAGATATCGATTCACAAATGCGTTCTGCTTACCTTGATTACGCCATGAGCGTGATCGTTGCCCGGGCGCTTCCAGATGCTCGGGATGGACTGAAACCGGTCCACCGGCGCATTTTGTATGCAATGCATGAACTCGGGACCCGGTCGAATTCAGCTTACAAGAAATCCGCGCGTATTGTCGGCGAGGTGTTGGGGAAGTACCACCCTCACGGCGATTCAGCTGTTTACGAGGCCATGGCTCGCATGGCGCAGGATTTTTCCATGCGCTATATGCTGGTTGACGGACAGGGAAACTTTGGTTCTGTAGATGGCGATTCACCGGCGGCCATGCGTTATACCGAAGCCCGCTTGGCAAAACTGGCGGAAGAGATGCTGGCTGATATCGATAAAGATACGGTCGATTTTGGCCCCAATTTTGACGACTCCCTGGAAGAACCTCTGGTATTGCCAACACGCGTTCCCAATATGCTTCTCAATGGAACCTCCGGTATCGCAGTGGGCATGGCTACCAATATCCCCCCGCACAATCTGGGAGAGCTGGCCTCTGCCCTGGGGTATGTTATCGACCACTTTGAGCGGCTGGATGATGTTACGGTTGAGGACCTGATGCTACATATTCAGGGACCTGATTTCCCGACCGGGGGGATTATCGTTGGCCGTGAAGGTATAGAACAGGCCTATGCTACAGGCAGCGGCCGGATCGTTGTACGCGGCATGGCCCATATTGAGGAAACCAAAGGGAACCGTCACCGGGTTGTCATCACTGAAATTCCCTACCAGGTCAATAAATCTGGGTTGATTGAACGCATTGCCGATCTGGTCCGTACCGACAAGATTGACATGATTTCTGACCTGCGGGATGAGTCCGACCAGCGCGGGATGAGTATCGTGATTGAATTGAAACGGGGCGCCCAACCCAAGAAGGTACTTAACCAACTGTATAAGTTTACAGCCCTGCAGTCGACATTTGGCGTCAGGATCCTGGCATTGGTGGATGGGGAACCAAGGACTCTCTCCCTGAAACGAGCCCTGCAGATCTTTGTTGAACACCGCCAGACTGTCATTGTCCGGCGTTCAACCTACGAGCTTGGCAAGGCCAGGGCAAGGCTGCATATCCTGGATGGGTTATTGATTGCGCTCGAGAATATCGATGAGGTGATCAAGACCATCCGTGAGTCTGAAGATGTCGATACAGCAAAAAACAATTTGATGAAGCGCTTTAAACTCTCTGAGATTCAGGCGCAGGCTATCCTGGATATGCAGCTACGTCGTTTGGCAGCCCTTGAACGCTGGAAGATCGAAGAAGAGCATAAAGGGGTGCGGGTGCGTATTGAATATCTGGAAGACCTGCTGGCGCATCCCAGGAAGGTCCTGGCCCTGATCAAGGACGAACTCGGTGAGTTGGTCAGCCAGTATGGTGATGAACGACGAACCCGCATTGCAGTGGACGCAAAAGAAGAACTCAGTATTGAGGACCTGGTGCAGGATGAATCCGTGTTGATCAGCCTGACCGAACGAGGCTATGTGAAACGCACGGCTGCCTCCGCTTTCCGGTCCCAGTCAATTGGCGGTAAGGGGGTAAAGGGTCACGCTACCCGCGATGAAGATGAAGTCCTGATTGTCTTACCGGCTCGCACGTTGAACACGATTCTTTTCTTCTCTGATAAAGGAAAAGTCTATTCCGAGAAAGCTTACCAGATCCCTGATGCCGGGCGCACAGGGAAAGGGATCCCGATTGTTAATATTCTCTCTCTGGTTGCAAATGAGAAAATTACCGCAGCAATCTCCGTGCCTGGTTTCGATGAGGCTTCTTACTGTACCCTGGCGACGGTAAAGGGACGAATCAAACGAGTGTCGCTGTCGGAATTTGCATCGGTCCGCCCTTCGGGATTGATCGCCATGGGGCTGGATGATGATGATGAACTGGGCTGGGCTCGTTTGACCACTGGAGATGATGAGATCATCCTGGTCACAGAAGAAGGGCAGGCGCTGCGGTTCAGTGAAACCCAGGTACGCCCGATGGGCAGGCCTGCTGCTGGTGTGACGGGGATCCGCTTGCGGAAAACCGACTGTGTGACCACGATGGATGTGGTCGAACCGGATGCCTCCCTCTTGATCGTGACATCAAAAGGGTTCGGGAAGCAAACGCCCCTGACTGAATACTCCCCCAAGGGGCGCGCAACTGGCGGTATTGCGACGATCGATAAAAAAGCTTTGCCTATTGTCGGGAAGATCATTTCCGCGCGTGTCATCCAGCCGGCAGATCACCTGACGGTGATCACCTCCAACGGTGTTGTTATCCGTTTGAAGGTGAAGGAAGTGAAGGTTTCAGGCCGGGCGACGCGCGGCGTCCATTTGATGCGCCCCAATCCAGGAGACAGCATTGCCGCGGTTGCCCGTATTGCGGCAAAGGATTTAAAGTACGCAGGAGCTGAAGTCGGTGATAATGATAACGGGATGAAACCAGCTGAAGACCAGCCGGAATTAATATAATAAGCTGGCAGAGCGGCTTTCTCTCTGCCAGCTTTCCCTGACGACAGGCACACCGCCGGATAGATTTTCCCGGCGGTGTGTTTTAGATTCCAAGCTTTCCTGCCACCAGCAGGATCATCGCTCCAAGTAAACAAACCATGAACATCGCCATGACAGAAATAATAAAGCGCTGCTGGGGGGTCATCCCAAGCAGTTTCTTCGACGAAGACCTTGTTCTTCTGGGAGTGGGTGCTTCGTCTTCTTCTTCCAGTAAAAAGTCGGGAAGCTCTTCTTCGTATTCAGATGAAGCCTGGTTGCGCAGGTTGTCAAGCATGTTTCACCTCAAATTGCAAGTATAACATCAATGATTTGCCGGACGCAAATGGACTTCACCGAAATGGACCTCTACCAGTTCCCCCTGCTTTGTTTCAAGAACCAGTCTTCCATCCGAACCCAGGCCGACGATCTTACCCGTGGTTGGGGTTTGTTTTTCACCCCAAACCAGTACGGTGTGGCCGCTGAAGGCCAGTGCTTGCTGCCATTCCAGGAGGAAGGTCTCGCTTCCCAGGATCGAACGGTATTCGATCAGGTGGCGGATAAGCACCGGGATCAGATCGATGCGATCAACGGGGTGGTTGAGAGCGTGCTCGAGACTGGTGGCTTCGAAGGATAACTTGTCTGCTGTGGGAACGGCAGTTTTTAATACATTCAAACCGATTCCCAGGATAAGGCTCTCGATCTCAATCCCCATCCAGACGGTTTCAACCAGCACCCCGGCCACTTTTTTCCCTTGAATGAGAACATCATTCGGCCATTTGATCTCTGCCGGCAGGCCATATTCTTTAAGGGCCTTGCAAACGGCCAGGGCGCCGAGCGCCGTGAACAGGGAAACCTGGTTGCGTTCTTCTGTGGATGGGCGCAGGATCAGGCTCAGCGCCAGCGCAGCGCCGGGAGGGGTATACCAGGTGTTGCCGGCCCGACCTCGCCCGGTCAACTGCTCATCCGCAACCACGAGCGAATGATCTGGTGCGCCTTCCGTAGCCCAGGCCAGCGCCGTATCATTGGTCGATCCAATCTGCTGGTAGAAACGGAAACCGCCCAGCGGGATTTCTCGCAGAGCGGTTTTTATTTCTTTCTCGTTCATATCAGGGCAAAATGTGCCAGGGGTTGACAAATTCGCCTCCCAGGCGCACTTCGAAGTGCAGGTGGGCGCCGTAAGAGTTACCGGTATTTCCTGAAGCGGCAATCCACTGGCCGGCATACACGTTTTCACACAGACCGACGCCGATCATGCTCAAGTGGGCATACAGGGTTACATATCCGTTACCGTGGTCGATCTGGATCACATTCCCATAACCGTAATTATCCCCGCCCTGGGCCATGGTAACCACACCTGAACCGGCGGCATACACATTCGCCCCTTCGGGGGCGGCCAGGTCGATAGCCAGGTGCCCAGACCAGAAGTCGTTCCCGGATAGGTAATGAAGGTCTGTTGGCCAGGCGGCAATCGGACCGCTGGCCCCGCCCGCACCGCAGACTCCCCCGGCGACATCGGATGTCCCAGAATTTCCGGTGGAACGGGTTGAGATGATCCATTGAACGAATTCGCGGCTGCCGCCGGGAACCATGACCCAGGCGGCGGGTTGGATTTCCGGGTTGGTCAGGTCGATATCGTTCCCCGGCCAGTTGATGATCTCTTCCGGCTCTGATTCGAATTCAACTGCAACAGACTCGAACGAATCCCCTTCTTTCCACTGGTAGAAAATACCGTCAGTAGGCGGGATTTTGAGCACCATCGCGGGTTTGAGGCTGTGGGGATCGTCGTGCAGGGTATCGAAGTTTGCCCACAGTACCGTTTCCGGTTCCACTTCAAACGTACTGGCGATGGCAAAGATTGAATCACCGCGTTGGACGGTATATTCGACCATATCATAACGCGGACGCTTGTCCGGGATATCTGTTTTGAGCTCTATCTCTCGTTTGATCGCCGGCTGTCCATTCCCATTCAGTGGGGTAAGGGCCGGCAGGTTTATCTGGGAGGGATTATCTTCAGCTTTAGCAGTCGGTTCGGGAACCAACGCCGCCGCAGTGTGAGTTGTCCCTTTCCACCACAGCGCGGTACCAAGCAGCACCGCAACAACAATGAACGTCACCCCCCAGCTCAAAATGGTGAACATGTTATTTTTGATGGATTTCTTAAGTTTATCGATCATAGACCTTCTGAAAGGTTTTCAAGGAATTCCATATTGTCTCTGGATCTTTCCAACCGCTGCAGGATCGCCTCAGTCGCCACGGCGTTATCCATCCCGGCGCCCTGCGGCGGCGGGGAGATCATCTGGATGTACATCCGGCGCATCAGCCAGACGCGCTGCAGCAGGTCTGGTCCGAGCAGCAGTTCTTCGCGGCGGGTAGAAGAGCGTTCGATATCCACGGCCGGGAAGATTCGGCGTTCCTGAAGCTTACGGGAGAGGTGGAGTTCCATGTTGCCGGTTCCCTTGAACTCCTCGTAGACGACATCATCCAGGCGGGAGCCGGTGTCGACCAGACAGGTGGCAATGATTGTCAAAGAGCCGCCCTCTTCGATGTTTCGGGCTGCACCAAAGAAGCGTTTCGGTGGATAAAGCGCCGAGGGATCCATACCGCCGGATAGTGTACGCCCAGACGGGTTAACGACCAGGTTATAAGCCCGGGCCAATCGAGTGATCGAGTCCATCAGGATCACTACATCCCGTCCGATCTCTACCAGTCTCTTGGCTCTGTCGAGGGCGATTTCGGCGGTCCGGACGTGCGAAGTGACTGGTTCATCAAAGGTCGAAGCGATCACCTCGGCATCCACAGAACGGTCCATGTCGGTGACCTCTTCAGGCCGTTCGCCAATCAACGCTACCATCAGGTGTACATCGGGGTTTTTTGTGGAGATCGCGTTGGCAATTTCCTTGAGGATATTGGTTTTGCCGGCTTTTGGGGGAGAAACGATCAACCCGCGCTGTCCACGACCGATCGGGGCGACAAGGTTGATCAGGCGGGGGGCAAGCGCATCCCCGGTGGTTTCCAGATCGAACCGCAGGTCTGGGAAGATGGGGGTCAGGCTTTCGAAGACAGGCCGCTTGCGGGCTTCATCCGGACTGATCCCATTGATGGTTTCTACTTTTAGCAGTCCGTAGTGGCGTTCCGACTCGCGCGGAGGCCGGACGTTGCCGATGACCAGGTCTCCTGCCCGCATATCATAGCGGCGCAGTTGGGCCTGGGAAACGTAAATATCGTTGTCACCAATACGGTAGTTATTTGCTCGTAAGAAGCCAATGCCTTCGCTCATGATCTCCAATATGCCGCCCCGTACTTCAAGGCCTTCTTTTTCGGCTTCAGCGCGTCGGATGCTCAGGATCAGGTTCTCCTTTTTCATCCGGCCGAATCGCTCTATGCCCAGTTCTTGAGCTTTCTGGCGAAGGGCTGCCAAAGGTTCGTTTTCAAGTTCTTGTATATTCATATAATAGCTTTCTTTGTTGTGATTGGAATGGTAGGTAAGTGAATGCGTGCCAATGCCCCCAGGGCTTGGCTTATTTCATAAATTAGATTGGTTGGAAAGTGGGTTATCTTTCAAAATAGTCGGGTTTGTTTGCAGTCAGGCAGGGTTTACGATCGTGCATGTCAATGCAAACATAAGTTGATAAGTACTTTCAAGTTTGCGGGGAAGTTGACCGCATTATAGCACGTTCGTTCGGGTGGTGCAAGTTGTTTTACCGAAAAAAAACGACGCTATACTGTCCACGGGTGAGAATTGCGGATTTTGCGACATAAAAAA
>JAFGMV010000130.1 GCA_016927315.1 Anaerolineales bacterium
TCTGATCTTCCTACTGCCAAGTATCGCCTTTTTTTAGCATCTTTGTTACTTGTCAAAGCAGGCTTTTTACCAACTGAACGGATACATAACTTGAATACCGTCTGGGTGAATGGGCTCCCCACGGCAATAATCCCGCTCAGGCAGTGAGAAATAGCTGTCCAGCGGGCAGAACCGGTGCGAAAAGCGATCCAGATGCCAGACCAAGAAAGAGTGTGGATAACACGAAGGGGAAGATCCCGCTTGAAAACGGAAAGATCAGCTGGGGGGTGTAATATGCCAAAGGGCGAACCCGATGGAGGGCAGCAGCAGGACGCTGAGCCAGTTCCCTGGAAACAGCTTGTTGTACAACTCGCACCACAATGCTTCCTCACAAATACCATTGACCGTCTCCGCCGGGGTAGAAACCAGTATCCATGCCAGGGAAACATTGCTGAAATCTTTCCGGTGCATCCAGATTGTGATCCCGGTAATGATCGAAAAGAGCAGCATTACATCCAGCCGCTGCATGGAAAGGAACACCTCTTCCTGCTGCAGAACCTGCTTCTAACCGCCTTCGTTTCTCAATTTGAGCCAAACGATGTAGGCCCAGACGGGAAGGTATATCCTTTGCGTACAAAAGAAGAAATATATCCCCCTGGGTGATTGTGTTTTTAATAGACCTGTATGGGAACACCGCTGCGTGCCAGGAAACAGGCGGCTGTCAGGCCGGCGACACCGGCTCCTATGATGACAACCGGTTTATCCGGCATTCTCTTTGGGAGGCAGCGCCGGATAACTGTTGGGTACCCTCACAGCAGTCCAGGTTCCGGTAACCCCGTCAGATCCTTCCCAGGTCCCACTCATCTCATTTTCAGAGGTAAATGTCCCGGTCATACTTTCTTCGTCTCCAAAGGTGATCGTGACAGAATTGCCATGAACCGAATAGGTACCTTCATATTCAATCAGGTAGATATTATTTTGGATCTGGGTTCCTTCGGTCGGTTTACCGCTGAAGGTGATAATGCCAGTATCGTAAGTGTTTCCACTGTTGTCGGTCAGGGTGTATTGCCAGATGCCCCGGATATCATAGTCTGCTTTCGGCGCACAGGAGGTCAGAAGTAAAACGAGTGTGGCAAGGATGGTATAGGTTGGTTTCATGTGATTGTCCTTTCAATGATATTACCAAGTCTAACCTAAAATCCAAAAATTGTACTACTTCATTAGGTTACCTCATTCGGTTTCCGATCCGGCGGGAGATGATCAGAGCCATGTCCTGCAGGTCTCTGAGGCCGATTGACTGATGGTATTCCAATTGCGATAATCTCCTTCAGGCACACCGATAATGTTGAGGATCGTGTTGTCCAGCAGGGATAGCTTCTTTGGGTCGACCTTCCCGGCGAAGTAACCTTCACTTTGCGGTTGGAAAATCTCCCGAACTGGCTGGAGAAAGTCTTTGACCTTCTGGCGATTTTCGGGGGTGTCCTGGTAAAGGGTCATGCAGACTGTGAACCAGGCAGTGGGCATGTTTCCCAATTCCTGCTGGTGGTTGGCAATGAAGGATTTCGCCTCCGGCAGCCAACTGCCGCGCCGGATGGCGCTGCCTAGAAAGACGGTCTGATAAGAAGAGAGACTGGATACCAGGGCAATGGGCAATACCTCCACAAAGGCGCCGGTCTTACTGATTGTCTGTCCTATCGTCTGGGCTATTTCGGCGGTCGAGCCACATTTACTGGCATAGGTAATCAGGACTTTGTTGGTCTTGGTCTGGTCTCCGCAGGATGAACTGGGGAAAGTTATTTGCGGGCTTTGTCGGGCCAGCGCGTTAACGCCTGTACAGGTCAGTACTGTGGCGCCGGTTGCCAGTCCAGATATCTTTAAGAAATCACGGCGGGTGAACTTCTTGGCTGTCATGGTTCTTCCTTATAAGTTCTGGGAATTTCAGTTGCAACCATGACAGTATCAGCTATAAGTATGAGTAGAGTGTGAACCCAATTGGCACACAATATGGAGACATAGGAATTTGGTAGATATTGGATCTGTAGAAAAATTTTGGCTGGAGATCTTCCTACCTATTATTCGGGTTCCTGGATGCTGCGGAACAGGAACAGGGTGAAGAGCAGGGCTGCGCTGGCGATACAGGTGAACATAACAATTTCAACTGCATTGGCTGGTAAACCGGCCAGGAGCATATTGATGATCATGGCAACCAGGGCCGCGCCCAGAGTCAGGCCTTTGATCAGGAGCACGGCAGATAGTGTATACCCCCAGGGCTGTTTTTTCCACAGGAGCACTGCCGTTAATGCTGAAGCCGGGACGATGATCCCCAGGTCGAGCGCCTGAATGACCAGGGTGGTGTACGATTCGAGCCCGACTGGTGGGATACCTGCGGCCAGCGCCGGCAGGATACGCCCTGACCAGGCCAGGGTCAGGAACGCGGCAATCACGGACAGGAATAGTACGATTCCCAGCCGGGGAAACTTCTCTGAGATCCGGCTTTTGACCAACTCGGGGTCAAGTTCTTTCATGGATAAGATGAAGGCAAACAGGCAGGCCGAAAAGAGCGCCACGTACAGCAGGAAAAACTGGTTGTACGCAACGAGGAAGGTATAGGATGTGTAAGTGTAAAGCATGTAACCGAGCGTACCGGTTAGCAAGAGGCGGCCGCGCAGCGAACCTTTGCGTGTGAGGAGGATCCCGGCGGCCAGCAGCGGCAGGCCAAGGACCAGGGTAACAATATCCTGCGCTACTGCCTGAGCGACATAAGAAACGGAGTCGAACTGGTATAGACCGCGCCCGTGCATGGTGATCGTTTCACCACGCAGGCTGGTGAATTCGAAGGTTTCTCCCTGTCCTTGCCAGAAGACCCCGGCGCCGGCAGCGATGAAGGCCAGGATGATAATCAGTAGGGTAAGTTGAGTAATTGATTTGGTGGTATTCATGTTCTTTTTCCTTATTATGCAGTTTGTAGTTTTGTTATTGACTTTTTATTGAAAGCGGAGAAATAATTCCAGGTGAAGAAGTACACCAAGACATATACGACAGTAAAGGCGATGGTTGCTCCAGGGGAAACCAACCTGCCTGTGAACCAGTCGATATAGTCTGCGATCAGGAAGCTGGTCATGATGGTGATGGCTTTGATCAGGAAAATCGCCGACAGAACCGCTCCCCAGGGATGATGCTGCCAGAGCCAGATGCCGGTCAGGATGGCGATCGGGGCGACCAGGACCATGTCCATTACCATGAAAGGCGTACCACCGGCCTCGATATCCATCGATAGGATGCGGGAAAGTATGATTGGCAGTTCAATCACATATAGGATTGCCCCGGTGAGGATCAGGAAGATAGCCGTACAGCGGCGGAGTTTCATGCCATTTGCCCGCTCGGCCAGTTCCTGTATATCCAGGCGGGTGAGGATTGAAACGATGAGAAAGGTACTTATCCCGAAGATGGCCATATAAACCGGATACAGGATCGTAAACATGCGGTCGAAGCAGTACAGGGCATATGCATAGGCGATATATGTCAGCAAGGCGACCCAACTCAACCGGGCGATTGCGCTGCCTCTGCGAGACCAAATGATACAGGCAGCCAGCAGCAGTACACTTACCATCGAAATTAGATCAGCCATTATTGTACCGGTGGCATAGCGAGGGTCTACGACATGATCGTAAAAACCCGGTACCAAGACGCCAGTACCAGCCGCGATGAAGACCAGCAGACCGACCAGCATGGTGAACCATTCTTCTATTGTTGTATTCCTGGTTATTGTTTTCATCATTATTTCCTTTTGTGCGCAGTGTTATTTTAGTAAACAGTGTTTACATCCGAGTAAAAAAACTAATCCCTTCCAATGATTTCCTGGATCATATTCAAAACTTCAAAGCTGGCTGTTTCGAATTCGTCGGCACACTTACTCATCATACTCAGTTTGAGCAGGGAAATCCCGTGCACAACAAACCAGGCTAACAGCGCAAAGTGAGTGGGCGTGTAGCCTTCAGGCAAAATAAACTGACCTGAGCCAATTGCAGCTTCTGTAAACTGCAGCAGGTTGATAAAAGAAGGCATCTGTTTGAATTCTTCCATACTTTCGGGACCCGTTTCTGTGGTGCTCATGACCAGCAAATAATATTCGGGGTACCGGGTGGCAAACTTGACGTAATTCTGCCCGGAAAGAACGAACATCTCGGCCATCGACAGGCCTGGAGGCATATCCGGTTCGAAATTAGCCATCAGTTCCCAGGCTTCCTGCCGCAGGGCTTCAATGATCTCTTCCTTGTTGGAAAAGTACTTGTACAACGCCGCGGGGGAGTAGTCGACCTTTTCTGCCAGGCTGCGCATCGACACGGCTTCCACGCCGCCTTCCTGCAGGAGGGAGCGGGCGGCATCCAGGATGCCCTGACGGGTCTTCTCATAGCGGCGTTCGCTGGGTGTTTTGTCAATCATTCAATATCTCCGAGCAAGGAAGTGAACGGTGTTCACAAAACAATACGACGTTCTTTGCTTTCTGTCAAGGGTGATTTGGGCTTTGTTTGGCCTGATCAGGCAAATATGGTGAGGATGGTGATACCGGGGTTGCTGCAGCAATCAGGTAATAAATAAAAGTTATTGGCCAGGTTTTTGCCAGGATCAATCCCAGCAGGCTGCAGACGATTCCAGTGCCACTGCAGCCAGTTACGTATTTCGCAGTCAAAGATCATCCGTCAACAGTCCCCAAGGATATTCCCTGTTTCTTGAAGGTTTCCTGCCTGAATAGGGGGTTGTAGACCAGGTAAACACCCAGGCGATAGGGGTTCCGCATATTGGTTTTGAAGTCCCAGACCCGGTGGAAGATAGAGTCTATACTGTTGAAAGTCCTACGCGCCTGGTATGCGGCTTGTGTAAGTTCGTCAGCGGTCATATGCATAGGTTGGAACGCCGCGTGATTGAAGCGGTAATTCGGGTGCAGCCACCACTTTCCTTCAAAAAGGAGACGCTTTTCCTCCAGGAGGCGTTGATACAGTTTGGTTCCCGGGTAAGGCAGGAGAACATTGAACGCTGCAAAAGTAAATTTGTTTTCAAGGGCAAAGTCCAGTGTGGCCTTGATGGAATCCAGTGTGTCGTGGTCATGGCCAAGGGTGAAGGCTGCCCAAGTCTGCAGGCCATAGTCCCGCAGGATTTCCAGTTGGGGTTTGTATGTATCGATGTTACCCAGCAGGTTCTGGGTTTTCTTCATTGCCTGCAGGCTGCTGGTGTTGATCGATTCGAAACCGATCACATGCCCCAGGCAGCCGCTGCGGATCATCAGAGCCATCAACTCCCGGTCTTGGGTCATATCGATACTGGCTTGAGACACCCAATGGAGCTTAAGCGGGATCAACTCCCGGAATAGTACTTTGGCTGCCTGGAAGTCGGAGAGGATGTTGTCATCCACAAAGAAGATTTGTTTACGATCCTGGGATTCGATTTCCTTGAGAACCTGCTCTACGCAGCGGTGAAAATGCTTTTTATGGAAATAGGCGCTGGTGGCACAAAACTCGCATTCATATTTACAGCCCCGGCTGAACTGGATCAAAGAAATTGGCAGGTATTTTTTACGCTTGTACAGGTCGCGGCGAGTCAGGCTGTCTGGTTGGGGTGGACCGGTACCGGCGTTGTAGATGGGTTTCAATTGTTTTTTCCAGACATCCTCAAGTACCTGAGACCAGAGGGTTTCGGCATCACCCAGGAAAATGGAATCGGCATACAGGGCAGCTTCTTCGGGGATCAGCGTCGGGTGGATGCCGCCCAATATGACGGGTACCCCGCGCTGCCGGTATTCGGCGCTGATCTGGTACGCCCGCCGTGCCGTGAAGATCTGTACATTGATGGCAGCCAGGTCGGTTGGTTCGTCGTATGGAATGGGTTCCAGGCGGTCGTCGTACAGGATGACTTCCACATTGAGTGGGGTTAAACCGGCCAGAGCCCCCAGAGGCAGGGGCTCCATGCAGGCTTCGTCGGCAAAATTCCCAATGGCCGGGTTTATCAAAGTAATCTTCATGCAATCTCCAGATTGGGAACAGGGCCGGATCAATTCCCGGAATAGCGTGCCTGACAGCGCTTCCTGGCTTGTCCGGCGCAATGATCATACAGCAGGAGTTCAGTTGAATTACAAAGATGCTCTGAGGCCGGTTTTATTCTTGGCATTTGGATCGCGCATCCTTTTTGCATCAGGTTTTCCGGGTTGGGGAATTGTCTTGGTGACATCGCTACCCTAACAACAGGTTTTCAAGCCAGACAAGTATTCATGATAGCGCTGATCCTGCCATGGATGATGATAATCTTTGCTGGCGGTTTGACTTTTTGGGTGTTAATTGAGGCTCAAGCCTGGTCAATGGGACAATATTCTCTTCGATTATAGTATCAAATTCCCTGCCATACCTTCCAAAGCGGCAGTGAAAGTCTGTGGAGATTGTCCGGGCGGTCGCGATTGTCTTCCAGCTTGTTGCAAGGTTGAAAGCAACCAGGATGGAAAAAAGCGCCTTCACGCGGTTTCTCTAAACCGGTGGGAGAGGCGAGCCGTCTCCCAGGGGTTGGCCTTGTTTGTTGTAGATTTCCCGGCGGCTGGTAAGATTGGCTGCCCAGTAAACAAACGGACGGCTGAATGATGGACCAACCATGAAACGCTTCAACATGGCCGGGTATGCGTTAAAAGACCGACGCAGTCGGAAGCAGGAACTGGTTACCTCATCGGGGCTGATGTGTTTGGGGCGGAAAACCATCTGGCCGTAACGGTAGTCCTCATCCAGCCACCAGCAGCGGAACAGCAAACGGTTTTCAGTCTGCAGGCGTTTATAGAGGGACGTGGCGGGTATAGGGATCAACGGATTGAAGTGTGCCAGGGCAAGACGCGAGCGCATAGCAAATTCCAGGGTCTGGTCAAAGATATCAGGCGTATCTCCATCGTACCCGAAGACAAACGAACCAAATACCATGATGTTATGTTCGTGGAATTGGCGTATTGCTGCTGGATAATCATTGTTCCTGACAGCCCATTTCTTGCGCATCTGGGCCAGGTTTTGCTCATTGATAGATTCCAGGCCGATAAAAACACCAAAACATCCGCTGCGGGCTAACAGGTCGAGCAGGGATGGCGTCTGGGTAATATCGATGCTGATCTGGCAAGCCCAACGAGCGTGCAGAGGGGCAATGGCCTGTAGAAACTCTCTGGCAAGTTCCTGATTGACGAACAGATTATCATCCACCAGGAAGATATACCCATTGGAAGGCAGCGATGCAATTTCCTGGACGACATCCTCAATCTTACGGTTGTATAACCGGTTTCCATAATAGACATGGATGGAACAGAAATCGCAATGGTAACGGCAGCCGCGTCCGAACTGCACCATGTGTAGGTTAGGATACGGTTTGTTTTGGAAAATGGTTCGATCGGGCTGCAGCCCTTCCAAATTTGGAGGGTGGACCGCCCGATAAACAGGCTTAAGGTTTCGATCTCGTGCATCTGTAACGATTTGTATCCAGAGATTCTCAGCGTCGCCGATCACGATTGAATCGGAAAACCGGCTGGCTTCTTCAGGCAGCAGGCTGGGGTGGTAACCGCCCATGATCACCGGTATCCCGCGGCGGCGATACCTGGCTGCAATTTGGTAAGCCTGCCTGGCGGTAAAAGTATCCACGGTCAGGGCGACCAGATCGGTTGGTTCATCGTAGGGAATGGGTTCGATGCGAGCATCATAAAGTTTGAGGTCCACATCAGGGGGAGTGAACCGCGCCAGGTAGGCAAATACCAGCGGTTCTAATGCATCGGCAGCCTGGAGTTGGTTTAAATGTGGGCGGATAAAGGTGATGCGCACGAAAACTTTCTCCGTTATCTCCGGCGATTGAAAATCATACAGGGGACTGAAACCAGGACATCCATGCCGGTCTATGCCAGGGGGATGCGTCCTGTCAGGATCGCAAACGCGAGTGGGTCCCTGGCCTCCCCGAAACGATTGTGCTTCCTGTGAGTTCGAAGAAAGTGATCTTCATTGTTAAAGCACTCCTGCTTCAATGCCTACAGGCCGGTTATCCAGCATGGCGAGTTGTGGGTCTATTTCAAACCAACCTGCCAGGTAGAGCTGGCTGGGATAGTCAATATGAGGATATTCACGCCGTGCGATCATAAAATGTGGATGGTCTTCTGCCAACCCGAGCATGAGATAGCTGTCCTGGCGGGCAACCGCCAGGCAATAGATCTGTCTGATCAATGCAGAGAATACAACGGGGTTGTCGCTATCGGCGGCCAAATGGCTGAGATAACCAAACCGAAATGGTTCATTTGGGGCAGGCAGCTTCGGCGTTCCAAGCAGCCAGGAGAAGGAATTGATCATTGGACGAAAGGTGCCCATCCAGCCGGTGTAGTTCCTGACCACGGTTTGCTTGACGCTCGACTGATCCCAAAGGGCAGCACAGCCGACCACTGTATCCGCATCACAGACCAGCCAGAAATCATGGGGCCGCAGCCCGGGAGTGTGTTCGGGATGGCAGAGTGTCTTTTCTGTCCATCGTGGCGCCAATTGGTATCGGCGGCCGCTGCGTTCCAGGCATTTCAGGATCTGAGGTAAGGTTTCAACACTGCCCTGTACCAGGCGTAAATTTCGAGGCAGCGGGTGGGGGAGACGTTTGCGGCGGGTGTAGAGCGCCAGTGTATGGTAGCGGGCGAACGCTCGTAATGTGGCCATATTTGGAAGCCCAGATGTCAGGAACTTTCGGGCAGGCAGGTTGTCCTCGATGATGCTGACGAGATACAGGTGGGTATCACTCAACCGGTCGAGTTCTTCCAGCATCTGGCTGACCCTGATGATCATTCGAGGCAGGGCCCGGTAGCCTTGTGTAATCCTCAATTGACTGAGGTATCCCAGAGATCGAATCTGTCCATTAAGATAAACTTTGCGGACAGCCCGGGAAACCATCACTACGATTCTACGGGTGGTACGCTCCCGAACGATCACGGTTTGATGTTCATCTCCTTCGAGCGGGGCCGCCAGAAAGAAGTTTGGCTCACGTTCCAGTGTAACCTGGATGTGCCCTGGGAACGGGTTTTCCTGCAGCAGGCGGCGCAGGTCGGCATTATCTGCTTTACCTGCCAGTGTGAATTCGAGATCAGGCATATTCCTGTACCGGTGGCGGGTCCTGGCGCACTTTCAACAACGCGCCATGCCAGTTTTCGTCACCCAACGGGTAATCATCCCGCTGACTGACCTCTCCCCGGAAAAGAGCATTGATACTGTAGAATTGCAGCCACATCATCAGGTTTGCACGGTTGACCGGGTCCAGGCCGCGGTTCCAGATATTTTTCCACTGGTAGAAGCGGGCTCGGGCGTTTACACAACCACGCTGGATTTGTTCCGGGGTCATATGTATTGGCTGGAAGGGTACCTGGTTGTAACGGTAACGATCATCCAACCACCAGGCTTCATAGAGCAGACGTCCCTGTTCCTGTAATTCCCGGTATAGTGGCGTTCCAGGGAATGGTGTGAGATGATTGAATGCCGCAATATAAAATTTATGGCGCAGGGCAAAGTCTACCGAGGCATCGAAACTTTCGAGTGTATCTTGATCGTATCCAAAGACAAATGTGATGTAAAGCTTGATCTTATGGCGGCGCAGGTTGGCCAGTGCTGCCTCAAAACCGCCCCTCATCAGGTTGATGCTTTTATTCATCTTTTTCAGATTTTCCGGGTTGAGCGATTCAAAGCCGATCAATACAGCCTGGCAACCGCTGGCTTTCATCAAAGACAGCAGGTCTTCATCAAAGGCTGCATTAATGCTGACCTGACTGACCCAACGCAGTTTGAGCGGGATCAACGCCTTAAAAAACTCCTTGGCGGCTGAGATGTCCGCTGTCAGGTTATCATCCACAAAGAAGATCAACGGGCGCCGTCCCATGCCTTCCAGTTCCGTCAGGATATCTTGAGTGGGACGACGTGTTTGTGAATGCCCGAAAACGGTCTGTACAGCGCAAAAATTACACTGGAACTCACAGCCGCGCCCGGCTTCGATCAGTCCGATGGGGAGGTAACGTTTTCCGGCATAGATCGAGCGATCTACGCGTACATGCTGTAAAGAGGGCCGGCTGCTTTGCCTGTAGTAGGTTTGCAGGCCTCCTTTTTGTGCATCTGCCAGGACGCGTTCCCACAGGGTTTCAGCCTCACCAATGACGACTGCTTCGGCGTACTGTGCTGCTTCCTGGGGGCAGAGCGTAGCATGGAACCCGCCCATCACAACCGGGACATTGCGCTTGCGGTACTCGCTGGCGATCTGGTAGGCGCGTTTGGCGGTGTAGGTTTCAACACTGATGGCCGCCAGGTCTGTTGGTTGATCAAAGGGGATGGCTTCCATGCGGTCATCATAGAAGGAAATCGACACCTCGTTGGGGGTCAGCCCGGCGATGGCGGCAGGCGGCAGCGGTTCCATTTGCCAGGTGCGGATATACGGTTGACCGGCCCGGCGGCCGATACAGGGGTGTACGAGTGTCAGGTGCATACACTATTTTACCGGTAAGGGGCTCATCCATGTATCACAATTATAAAAACTATTGAGATGATGGGCGTAGAAGCGGTACCCGATGTTGGTGACCCACCAGACCGGCAGGTTGATCCGGGAACCGATAAAACGTCTTGCAATTGATGACAGCGAATACGTGTATTTCCAGGCCTTTTCATGGCCTTCGTAAAGTTGTTCCACACTCATTTGTCTGGGCTGGAACACAACATGCTGTGCATCGTAAAGTTCCCAGTTTTTGGTCAGGATACGACCTTCGCTCTCCAGGCGTTTATACAGGGCTGTATTTGGAAAGGGTGTGACAATAGCAAAGCGCGGCAGGTCAATATGAGCTGATACGGCAAACCTGGCGGTATCCATAAAAACATCCGGGGTGTCGTTGTCAAGGCCAAAGGTAAAGCAGGCCATCAGGGCGATCTTGTACCGGTGGAGTTCAACCACGATTTCACGGTATTCATCGGGAGTATTGAATCCTTTGTTCATTAGCTTCTGGTTTTCACCACAGATGGATTCGAATCCCATCAGCAAGCCTGTGCAGCCGCTGCGGGCAGTCAACTCGAGCAGTGATTTGTCCCTGTTGAGCAGGGTGGTGGTCAGCCCAAACCATTTGACCTTGAGGGGGATCATGGCTTCGAACAGCCGGGCAGCGTATTCGGGATCGGAAATCAGGTTCAGGTCTACGAACATGATACGGTGTCCCCAGTGTTGTTTGATATCAGCAGCCACATCCTCGACCGGCTTGAAGAAAGGTTTCTGACCCCAGGCGGCTGGTGCGACACAGAAATCACAGTAGTGGATGCAGGAGCGGGTGGCTTCAAACACATGGGTGGTCAGGTAATGGTGTCTTTTGAGCAGATTCCGTTTCGGGAAAGGCCGCTTAGCCAGGTTGAGGTTCGGATTCATTGTATACAGTGGTTTCATATTCCCGCCAGCGAAATCTCGCAGCAGTTCTGGCCAGGTATCTTCGGCGTATCCTACAACGATTGCATCTGCATACGGTCTGGCGTCCTCGGGCGCCAGGGTGACATGCGGACCACCCAGCACCACCGGGATTCCACGCTGGCGCAGGATATTGGAGAGTTCGTAAGCACGCACTGCAGTGCCAGTAATGACCGTCATCCCGACCAGATCGGCTTTGAGGGTATATGGATCGATCTCTTCGATACCTTCATCACGAATAGTTAAGTTTGCATTCAGTTCTGGTGGGATCAGGGCTGCCAGCGTAATCAGGGTTAATGGTGCATAGCGTAGGTTCTTTGTAAAAATCCCTCCTCGGTGACGATACAATGGTCCTTTTGGCGACAGCAGTACAATTTCCATAAGTGTATCCTTTCAGATGATCAAAAATCGATATACAATACGAATAAGTACTATATTTTTTTCTAGTATTGCTGTCACATACTAGCATGCTTTCAATAGCTAAAACAGTATCATGTGTCATTCGTTTCGCAATTGTCGTCGACAATTTATAAAGATGTGCAGGAGTTGCATCCTGGGAGATGCGGTCGGGTTACACTTACCGAATCAAAAGTAGACAGCGGTTATAACAGACAATCTGTCAATGAGAGGCGGTTTTGTGCGAATAACGGTTTTTCAGACATCCGCTATAATTTCAGAAACATTTCTGGAGAGGAAAACCCTTGTATCCATCCCTGACCAGTAGTGCCATCCTCCGGGCTGAATTGTCCCCGGGTGAAATTGAGGCAATGTTCAGCATTTTTAGTGAGCACTTCAATAATGCCACGAAAGAGATCTTTGAACATGACCTGTCTGGAAAGAATTGGGCTATTTTGTTGAAAGATGGGGAAACATCTCAACTGGTGGGGTTTTCCACTCTGGCTTTGTATGAAACCAGTTTTGAGGGAAATGCGATCAGTGTGGTTTTCTCGGGAGATACCATCATTCGCCCGGCATATTGGGGGACACCAGAGCTGCCGCGCAGTTGGATAAAAACGGTTTTCACAAAATCAGAGGAATTGCCGCAGCCGCTGTACTGGTTGTTGATTTCATCCGGGTACAAGACCTATCGTTTCTTGCCGGTTTTTTACAAGGAGTTTTTCCCACGCTTTGACCAACCCACACCACCGCAGATGCAAGCCTTGATGAACTACCTGGCCTGCCAGCGATTTGGAACTGAGTATCATGAAGACCTCGGTATTGTGCGTTTTACCCAGGGGGCGACTCCTTTGAGATGCGGGGTGGCAGAAGTGACTGAAGAGCGAATAAAAGACCCTCATATTGCCTTCTTCCTATCTCGCAACCCGGGGCATGTTCAGGGAGATGAACTGGTTTGCCTCACCCGTGTGCACCCAGATAACTTCACCCCGGCCGGCTGGCGGGTTTTCAAGTGACAGCCCGTCTGGCCAACGAATTTTGGGTGGCTTCCTGTTACCCGGGCTGGAGGCGTTTCTCTGCCGCTGCAGGACAGGTTGCTGCTGCACAGGCCAAACTGCTTTCTCATTATTTGCGCTTGAATGCAGCCACAGCATTTGGATTGAAATACAAGTTTCCTGAACTGGCAGCTCCTGAAGAATATCAGGCCAGGGTGCCATTGTCTGAGTATGAGTCATACCTGCCCTTGATCGAGGAGATCAGTAATGGGCGGCAGGGGATTCTGACGGGTGAACCGGTTCAGATGTTCGAGTTATCCAGCGGCTCAACCAGTGCTTGTAAATTGATCCCGTACACAAGAGGCTTGAAATCCGAATTCCAGCGAGGGCTATCTCCCTGGATCTATAACCTTTACACGCATTACCCGCAGGTTCGGTCCGGACCGGCCTATTGGTCGATCACTCCCCTGGTCGATGGCCAGCGGTTCACGAACGGCGGCTTGCCGGTCGGGTTTGAATCTGACAGTGCTTATCTTGGGTCATTGGGACACTGGCTTGTGGATCACCTTATGGCAGTACCAGATGCGGTCAAACACCTTTCGAATATCAATGATTTTCGATATGCCACACTTTTTTATCTGCTGCGGCAACCGCAACTGCGGCTTCTCTCAGTCTGGAATCCAACTTACCTGTTGCTGCTGCTTTCTTCGCTGCCGAATTGGTGGGATTCATTGTGTAAGGATATTGCAGCTGGCGCCTGCACCCTGCCGGGAGGAAAGCAGGATGTGATTTATCCTGTCACACCCAGGCCAGAGCTGGCCAGGCGATTGAAAAGCATATCCCCGACTGACTATACATCCATATGGCCGCACCTGACACTGATCAGCTGTTGGATGGATGGTCCTTCTGCTGTCTATGCCTGCCAGTTAAGTGAGCAGTTTCCAAAAGCAGTCTTTCAAGGGAAAGGCCTGCTTGCCACGGAGGGGTTTATCACTTTCCCTCTGGTTGGAGTAGAAGGCGGTGTGTTATCGGTAAATTCTCATTTCTTTGAGTTTATCGATCAGGCAGGAGATGTCTGGCTGGCACACCAGCTTGTCAGGGGGCGAACCTATTCGGTAGTGATCACGACCGGAGGCGGGTTATACCGCTACCAGCTGCATGATATTGTAGAGGTATTGGGTCACTGGAAGCAGCTGCCGCGGCTTCGTTTCATTGGGAAAGCGGATCATATATCCGATTGGTTTGGGGAAAAACTGGAAGAGGATTTCGTTGCAGCCATGCTAGGGAAGGTTTTTTCAAAACACCAACTTATACCGGATTTTTCACTGCTCGCTCCGGATGACAGCCCGAGCGGCTTTCACTATGTCTTGTTCCTTGACTGTGAGCAGCCTATAGAAATTTCAAGCCTTGCCGGGGATATCGACCTGGCTTTGTGTACTAACTTTCACTATCATTACTGCAGAAAACTGGGGCAGATTCAAGCGGTGGAAGTTGTACCGGTCATCGATGGGGCGCAGGCTTACCTGCAAGCCAAACAGTCTCAAGGACAGAAGCTGGGGAATATCAAGCCAGGTATTCTAGATAAGCAACCGGGTTTGAGAAAATTATTGGCAGATTGAATTGATATCGGTTGGGGGACTGATGTCGGCTTCGCACAGGAATTAACAGACTTTATTTTTTGGGGATAGTATCATCATTGCCTGTATATCTATTTTTTTCTTCCAGGGCTTTGATCGCTTTTTCGATCAGTTCATACCTGCTGAGTTGTTTCTTGCGTGCAGACTCAATCTCCAAAGCCTGTTCGTTTACAGGTTCGATAAAATTTTCAAGATCTTCAAGCGCTTCCCGGGCAAGTTTGTATTCAACCAGCAGATTGTAGGAATTTTCATAGAAGGCTAACCTGCTGAGGATTTTTATTATCGCTCCGATCCGTTTCCTGGCTTTTTCCTGGTCGTTGAATGAATAACAGTTTGTATCCAGGTCAATGATCTGGCTGGTATGTACTGCAGGGTCTCCGTCTGGAGCTGATTTAAAGGGTTCCTGGTAGAAATTGGGAATTCCTACCAGGTTATTTGGAGAATTTTTCTCATTGTCGGATTCTGGTTTATCTTTTGCGTCCATAAGTATTAGCATAATTATATATCAGCTTATCGGAAGGAAACGCACAACTCCTTGTAGATATTACTGACTTTTCAAAATCATGAAAATGATGATCAGCTTATGAAGGTGCAGCAAAGCTGCTCCAGAGAACTACCATTCAGCTCGTTCCCGCCTTGATCCGTTTTTCCAGTTCGATGGCGATAAAGACCAACATTCCTGCACCGGCCGCAACCGCCAGGTCGATGCCTTTAAGAGGCTGTACAGAGAAGAAACTGTTCAAAACAGGAACATAGAGAACGACCAGCTGCAGTACGACGACCAGCAGAGCGATGGCTGCCAGCATGGGATTGCTCAGGATACCCAATTCAAATAATGAATCCCTGCTAGAGCGGCTTGCCAGCGCCTGGAACACCTGGGCAAAGGCCAGGAATGAAAATACCATCGTTTGCCATTCCGGACGTCCATGGAAGAAATAATACGCGCCAAGCCCCAGGGCCAGGCCGCCAAGCAAAGTACCGATCCAACTGACCTGCAGCCAGCCGCCGCGTGAGAAAACGCCTTCCCGGGGTGCGTAGGGTGGTCGTTTCATTGTATTACGCTCCGGGCCTTCGACCCCCATTCCCAATCCCAGCAGGCCATCCGTTAGCAGGTTAAGCCAAAGCAGCTGCAGGGGCAACAGCGGAATCGGTTTGCCCAGGAAGGGCGCCAGCAGCATGACCAACACTTTCCCAATATTTCCTGCTACCGAAAAACGCACAAACTTGCGGATATTATCATAGATGGTCCGTCCCTCCTTCACTGCAGATACGATGGTAGCGAAGTTGTCATCAAGGAGAACCAGTTCTGATGCTTCTTTTGCGACATCCATGCCGGTGATGCCCATAGCCACGCCGATATCTGCCTGTCGCAAAGCGGGTGCATCGTTGACTCCATCGCCCGTCATAGAAACAATATGGCCCTGTGTTTGCAGTGCCTGGACAATCTTTAATTTGTGCTCGGGGGAGACCCGTGCAAAGACACTGATTTCCTGCACCAAATCTTTAAGTTTTTCAGGTGAAAGCTTGTCAATATCTGAACCGGTAAGGACCTGGGAAGTTCTATAATGCTCTGGAGATCCCGTTGATTGTTTGGTGATGCCCAGTTGACGGGCAATTTCCAGGGCTGTCAAAGGGTGGTCGCCGGTGATCATGACCGTTCGGATACCTGCATGCTTGCAGGTTGTAATCGCATCTTTTACTTCTGGGCGCGGCGGGTCGATCATACCGAACAGGCCTACCAGTGTCAGCATTGATTCGATGCTTTCATCAACTGGATCTGGTAAATCATCAAAAACTCGCAATGCGATTCCCAGCATACGCATCCCTTTTGCGGCCATTTCGTCATTAGCCTGCTGGATTCGGCTGCGCCATTCATCATCCAGGTCTTTGAACTCACCCCTCACCCATATCCGGTTGGATATTTCCAGCAGACCATCCACCGATCCTTTTGTGAATGCAATGAATTTTGAATTATTAACAGGCAGGCCGACCAGCAGGTCCGGATCATGACCTGCAAGATTATGAACGGTGGTCATACGTTTTCTCTGAGAATCAAAGGGAATTTCAACAACCCGCTCAAAAGATCTGTCCAGGGCTTCTTTCCAATATCCCAGGCGGGCGGCTGCCACCAGCAGGGCTCCTTCAGTCGGGTCACCCAGGGTATGGTATTCATCATCATTAAGCGGCAGCATCGCGGCGTCGTTGCACAGCGCCCCGCCAATGGCGCTCAGCGAAATAGAAGAGACGGTTTCTCGCTGGGGTTCAGTAATCATATGCACGATGCCGCCTTTGCGCACGTCTTCAGTCAGGTCAAGGCGCTGGTCCGCCACATCCAGTACCACGACGGTCATGCGATTCTCTGTCAGGGTGCCTGTCTTGTCAGAACAGATGACAGTGACTGAACCGAGCGTCTCGACAGCGGGCAGCTTACGGATAAGCGCCTGCTGCTTCAGCATCCGTTGTGATCCGAGAGCCAGGGTTATGGTAACCACAGCAGGCAGACCTTCCGGGACGATCGCGACAGCAATGGAAACAGCCGTGAGCAGCATATGACGAACCGCATCCCCGAGCAGTACCCCAATGATGAAGATCACCGCCGCAATCAAGACACCAACCACAGCCAGCATCTTGCCCAGTTGGTCGAGCCGGCGCTGCAGTGGAGTGCTTTCTGCCTCCACCTGCTGTATCAGGTTGGCAATGCGACCGAGTTCTGTCTCCATACCGCTGGCGATAACTACACCAATGCCGCGACCACCTGTGACTATCGTGCCCAGGTAGGCCATATTTCGCCGGTCACCCAATGGAAGTACTTCTTTGTCTATTCGATTGGTTTGTTTTCTGATTGGTTCAGATTCCCCGGTCAGGGCAGCTTCCTGGACTTGTAGGTTGACGGTTTCAAGTAATCGCAGATCTGCCGGGATGGCACTCCCTGTTTCCAGGTGAACGATATCACCGGGAACGAGCTCGCGTGCAGAAATCTCTGTCAAATGACCGTCACGGATAACCCTAACCCGGGGGACAGCCATTTTTTTGAGTACGGCAATCGCCTGTTCAGCGCGATATTCCTGGATAAATCCTAATATTGCAAACAGAATGATAATGGCCAGGATGGCAATCGCATCTTTGGTATCACCAAGAAGGGCTGCGGCAGCTGCGGCAATGATCAATATCACGACCATTGTTTCGGTCAGCTGTTCCCAGAAAATTCGCAGGGCAGACCTTCGGCCTTTTTCTACCAGTTCATTGGGACCAAAAGTGGATAATCGGGTCAGGGCTTCGGAAGAAGCCAGGCCGGATCGTATGTGTGTGCCCAGTTTTTCAAGGACCGTATTTGTATCTATGGTATGCCAGTTCATGGAAGTCTGCTTCGAGGGTTGGATTTATACGGATTTGGAAGGCAGGTACCGGTGAAGCACCAGATAACTGACGATGCCGGATGCCAAAGAGCCCAGAATAATTCCCAAACGTTCGTCAAACAAGAGATTGACGCCTGTTTCCTCAAAGGCCAGAGAACCGATAAACAGGCTCATTGTAAATCCGATACCACACAAAGCGGCCGTACCATACAGCGTCTCCCAGGACATACCATTTGGTAAGTCGGTCAGGTTTAGTTTTATCGCCAGCCCGCATAAACTGAATATTCCCAACTGCTTTCCAAAGAACAATCCCAGTGCAATCCCCAGTGGCACACTGTGTAGTAGTTCATCGCTTCCCAGACCAACAATGCGAATCCCGGCGTTGGCAAATGCGAAGATTGGCAGAATGATGTAGGCTACGGTAGAATGCAAGTCATGTTCCATGCTTCTAAGGGGGGAATGATCCGGGTCAGTTTTTGACCTCATGGGGATGAACATTGCCAGGATGACGCCTGCCAGGGTTGCATGCACGCCTGATTTTAACATCGCAACCCACATAATAATTCCCACCACCACATACATACTGCGGGATTCGATATTCCGTTTGTTCATGAGAACCAGTACAAGGATGCAGTAGACAGTAACAACCAATGCCGCCAGGGATATCTTTTCGGTGTAGAAGAGTGCAATGATGATGATAGCGCCGATATCATCAAAGATTGCCAGAGAAGTCAGGAAGATCTTTATACTGGTCGGAACCCGGGAGCCCAGCAGGGAGAGTATCCCCAATGTGAAGGCGATGTCGGTGGCTGCAGGAATAGCCCAGCCTTTCATGGCAATTGGGTCGGTATAGTTGAAAAGTGTGTATATCAAAGCCGGAACCAGCATACCGCCAATCGCTCCCACACCGGGAAGGATAATATTTCTCTTATTTGAGAGTTCACCTTCAATCAGTTCCCGTTTTAATTCCAGCCCGACCAGGCAAAAGAATATTGCCATCAACCCATCATTGATCCAAAGCAGCAGCGGCTTGGCAATTTCCAGGGCTCCAATTCTTACTTCAACCGGGGTTTCAATGATTAATGCATAGTAAGAAGCTGCCGGTGTATTGGCGAGTATCAAAGCTGCCGCAGTGGCAAACATAAGCAGTATGCCCCCCGAAGATTCAAGTTGTAAAAACCTGTAAATAAATGATTCTCTTGTGCCGCTCATATGATTCAGTCCTGTCGTTCTGGTCTTTCACATAAAGGTCTTTGTAAAAGATGGTAATTGCTTAGGGATTATACACGCATTATCGATGAGTTTATAAGTACTTCGCTGCCGGACACTTTGATTCTTCACAGGTAACAAGTCCCTGCCTGCGTCCCCGGCGGTACTGGTCGGTTTCTTGTGTTATTTTTAACTTTTGTTGATGATTTTCATATAATCCCCGCGTATAGTAGGGATGTAATTAAAATAAAAGGAGGTTCACTATGTCCAATCTAACCCGTTGGGAACCGATGCGCGAGATGATCACCCTGCGTGAAGCGATGGACCGGCTGTTTAATGATGCTTTTACCCGTCCACTCAGCATGAGTGGAGTCTCCGGTCTGCCTGCCATTGATATGTACCAGACGAAAGAGGACGTGGTGGTGAAAGCCACCCTGCCCGGTCTCAAGGCGGAAGACGTAGACATTTCGATCACCGGTGAACAGCTTACCTTGCGCGGCGAGGTAAAACAGGAAAGCGAACAGAAGGACAAGAACTATCACATCCGTGAACAGAGTTATGGATCTTTCGAACGCCTGGTCCTGCTTCCCACTGACGTTAAGGCCGACAAGGCTAAAGCCGAATTCGAGGACGGTATCCTGACCATAACAATGCCGATCGCCGAAGATGTGAAACCGAAATCGATTTCCATCAAGGCCCAATAGGCGCTCTTGCCATTCAGGGATGAACGGACGTGCTTTCGAGCGCGTCCGTTTGCTTGTGCGCCCGGTATGGGCGTTGACTGGAGGGTGAAAATCTCTTTCAAGGTTGATTGTGCCAACCATTAGGGTTTGTAAAGAAATAACTTTCCTCGTCAGAAATATTTCTAACCTGAAACCGGGAAGAATAAGGCTGCACGGGGCTGTCTTTTCAAAGAACAATGGGAAGCAGTGAAATCACCCGTTAGTGGTGCGCACCTGATGATTCATTCCTGTTTCAGTGTTTCGATCGGTTCCAGCCTGGCTGCGAAGCGCGCCGGGTACAACGCGGCCAGTAATACGATCACCAGCATCGCCAGGGAAAGCAGCAGGAAATCTATAGGGGCAATTTTGGCATAGAAGGTACTTGGATAGGCAAATCCCTGCACCATACTGGCAATGTCATCCCCGATATACATCCCATTGAAAGACAGGTACCACACTGTCAATACTCCCAGGATGAGCCCGCCGAGGATACCGATCAACGCCAGGGTTCCGGCTTCCAGCAGCACCAGGATCACAATTTGATATCCCTTCATTCCCAGCGCAGACAAGATCCCCAACTCACGTGAGCGATCGAAAACGCTCATCAACAACGTATTCGCGATCAGCACTGCTACGATCAGGATGATAATGCCATAGATCATGATGTAAAAGAAATTTGCCTGTTCGATGGCGTTTAAGACCAGTGTGTTCATGTCTTTCCAGGTAACTACACTTCGACCGGGACCGCGCAGTTTGGCAGCCGACAGTTCGGCGGTATCGGCGTCTTCGATCAGCAGGATTACCGCGCTGATTCGGTTCCCGGTGTTGGTGATCGCCTGTGCTTTTGGCAGCGGCATATAAACAGTACTGGCGTCATAGCTGACGATACCGGTGGAATACAAACCACGCACCCGGAAGATATCTTCGTCTGTCTCACCATCGGATGTATTTATCACCAGGCTGATCTTCGAACCGGTGTTGAGGCCCAGTTCTTTGGCCAGTTTCTCACCGATCAGCACACCGTTGTGATCGTCCAATTCCAGGTACTCGCCGGCGGTAATACCATCACGAATGGGGTCATGAAAACTCGAACCCGGGTCGATGCCGGTGATATTCACACTGACCAGTTCGTCGGCCGTATTTACAAAACCACTGGCCCACAAGACCGGTGCCGCAGCGGTTACACTTTCTATCCCGGCCGCGGTGGACCTCAGTTCCTGGCTGTTTTCCATTAAATCCTGCCATTTCAGAGAGGGTTTTTCCATTTCGAAGTTCTCTGACCGGATTTGAACATGACCGTTGTTCAAAAGGATGTTGGTGGAGATCATGTTGTCGAATATTCCGGCTACAAAACCGCTGATCATGATCAGCATGGTCAGGCCCAGTGTTACTGCCAGGATGGTCAGCCCGGTACGGCGCCGGTTGCGCCCAAGATCCCGGTAAGCGATGATCCACAATTTAATAAGTGTCATAGTACCTTCTTTATGGATATCAAGCAGATGTTATCCATCGAACACCCGCGAACGCCTAGACGTGGTGCAGTGACTCGGCGGGTTCTTTTTGAGAAGCCTGCCAGGCTGGAAGCAGGGATGCCAGCACGGCCATCAAGACCAACAGCAGCCCTATCTGGATGATGCTGGCAGGGTTGATGGCGGCGTAAAAGGCATTGCCCATCAGGGCGTAGATTTCACCCGCGCTGGTGAAGGATGAGATATCATACCCTCCAGACATGTTGAAGGCTAACATGGCTAGCCAGCCCAGTGTACAGCCGCCAAACGCGCCGACTGCGCCGATCATTGCACCTTCCAACAGGAACAACCCCATTACCTGGCGGCCTTTCATGCCCAACGCGGCCAGTACGCCCATCTCACGTGTGCGCTCATAAACGGCCATCAGCATGATGTTGAGGATTCCGATACAGGCCATGGCGATGACGATGAAGCCGAAGAAGGTTGTGGCTGCAACACTCAGGTCCATTATCTGGGCAAACTCGGGGTTGAGCGTCAGCCAAGAATCGACCTCATAACCCGGTAAGATCGGCCTGAACTCGCTGATCATCTGGTCTTCGTTCCCCACGATATGCAGATTGACGGCAACTTCAGTGGCCTGGCCGCGGAGGTTGTACAGGCTGCCGGCTTCTGCCAGGTTGATAAACACAAATTTCTTTTCGGCGTCCGGCATTCCCAGGTTGAATAGCCCCACAATGGTCATTGTGCGCTGCCGCAGGGACTGGTTCTTGCTTTTACCAACTAAGGTAATGCGGTTGCCAACACCCACCCCCAACTCTTCAGCCATCCTTTCACCGATCAGGATCATATCTTCGTCATCATCTTCTAGGAAACGGCCTGCGGTGATATTCTCAGAAATCAGGCTGTAGGGCGATTCGATGGATGGCTCGAGACCGGTGATCGTTACCGGATAGAGATCGCCATCTTCATTGATCATACCGGAAGTGCGGATGCGTTTGGAGGCCAGCAGCACCTCTGGATGCGCCATAACCGTCTCGACGACCCGGTCCGCATCCGCTAAGGGTAGCAGCGGCAGGCGATGGGCCCTTTCACGGAATCCTGGGGCATGGATCTGCAGGTTGCCGCCGTACAAACGAACAGCATTTGCAAAAACCGCCTCATCATAGCCGCCGTAAAGGCCGTCCATGAAGATCAATAAAAACAGAGCCAGAACGATTGCAATCATTGCAATCCCGGTGCGGCGCCAGTTGCGCCACACATTGCGCCAGGCCAGTTTGACCAATTTAGGCATCAACGACCTCCGACAAAAGTGCATTGTGGGTTTTCATAGCCAACCTACGTTCCTTTTGATCGTAAAACCGCATACGTATTCTCAGCGATCATCGTCCTCATTACTCTGGTATTGTTGTAGTTCTTGACGGTGAAAACAGATCAAAACGCCACTAATTCAAGAATTCCATTCGAGGATTATACACGCTTTGAGAACTACAGGTTAGGCTTCAGCTTAGTAACTGAGCGGTCAGGCTCGTCAGAAGAGAAAACCTGAATGTTCTACACGTGCTGTCACAGCAGGGGAAAAATATCCGCTAACCGGATGATGGGGCGCACAAAGAAGCGGATGTTATGCGTATTGTTTGGCCTGGATTCTGTAATAGTTCACTTGACCGGTTGGATATGGTTGCTCCAGAAAGATATTGTCATTGCGAAGCGGTGGTCTTTGCCGCCGACATTTGATTCTTATGGTGAAAGTGCAGGATGGCAATCTCCTGATGGGTGGTTGTTCTTGTTATTTCCAGGTATACTGTCCACGGGTGAGAATTGCGGATTTTGCGACATAAAAAA
>JAFGMV010000024.1 GCA_016927315.1 Anaerolineales bacterium
CTTCGGCTCAGGAACAGACCATTAGCAGCCCAGACTGTTATCGTACCGGCAGCGGCTGACCCTGACCAGGACCAGGTCTCAGCCAGGTAGGTTTGCCGGGTGATGCCTCTCCCTCCCCCGGGTGGTTGATCGCCCGGTTCCATAAAGCCGACCTGCAGGGCTGAAGCGCAAAAATTCTGTGGTCGAGAAACGAAGGACTTGATGAAGAAACAACGGCCAAAATTCGCAAAGGTCGAAAGGAGGTCGGACAACAAATCCAATCGTGATTGAATAAAAATAAAGAATCATACAATGTGATACAAGTCATTACATAATGGTGACAACAGTTTCCTGTTAGCAACTTCCATTTTGCATTATAATCACATTCAAGATGACGAATATAATTGACTCTTACAAAGGATCTGCAAACCTGTTCAAATTACTGGGGCACCCTGCAAGATTGGCCATCCTGACCATTCTGCGCGAAGGGGAGCAATGTGTTTGTCATATCGAAGCGATGCTCAAATTGCGACAGGCATATATCTCCCAGCACCTGATGGTGCTAAAAGATGCTGAAATTATTGCTGACCGGCGGGATGGCTGGAATATCTATTATCGCGTCGTCATGCCAGAAATCTTTGAAATCATGAATATCATGTTTTTAGTAAGTGGTAGACCAGATACAATCGATCATGCACACGCAAAAGCGAACTGCCCCTGCCCCAAGTGTCACCCCGAAAAGGCTCAACCGCCTGACAAAGGAGTGATTCTTTCTTCTGAGTGACGGCATTTATTTTTTTGTCTGTTTATATTCAAAAAATCGAATAAGAATCGATGGTCAATGTGAATGTATTGCAAGTCATCATCAATTTACTCTCCAGTGGCTTGGGGAATTTGGCTGCTTATTTAGCTGCTCATGTCTTGTTGTGTCTCTTGCCTGCATTCTATATCGCCGGCGCGATGACAGCCCTGATCCCCAAAGAAACCATAACTCGCTACCTGGGGCGAAACACGCCTAAAGTCATTTCATATCCGGCTTCAGCAGCCGCGGGTTTCCTGCTAGCGGTTTGTTCGTGCACGGTCATCCCGCTATTTGCCGGTATCTACAAGAAAGGAGCGGGGATTGGCCCGGCGATCACTTTCTTATTCGTAGCCCCAGCAATTAACATTATGGCGCTGGTCTACACCGGTGGCGTGATCGGGATGGATCTGGCAATTGCCCGCCTGCTGCTCTCGCTGGCCTTTGGAATCGGCGTGGGGATCATTATGGCACTCATCTTCCGCAAGGAGGACGTTGAACACGATAAGGCAACGGATGCTATGTTCGCCGGGCAGGCCGCTATGCGCCGTGCGGCAGTCATCTTTATGCTGATGTTGGCGGCGTTGCTTGTGGCGGGCACTTTCCAGATGGATCTGCTCAAGTACACCTACACCCAAATTGAACTGCCTATCAACGGGATGGATACTTTCCAGGCCGCACTCTACCATCTGGTCCCATTTGACCCGGCCCGTGGTGAAGAAGGCGTGACAGCCCAGGGCGCCATCTTGATCGGGATGTCCGTGTTGATCGGCCTGACATCCTGGAAGGGCATTGAACGGATCCACGAAGGCTTTAACGCCTGGACCTGGATTTCGATCAGCCTGGTGGGTCTGACCCTAATGGCGGCTGCCCTCGGAATGACACCCCATACGGGCGGTCTGACCCTGTCCCTGACCGGCAAGTTCTTCGGGGTACTGCTTTCGGTGATCATCTTGGGTTGGATGCTGAAAACGCAGTTGAGCGAAGACGAAACCCGCGACTTCCTGTGGGAGTCCTGGAAGTTCGTCAAGCAAATCTTCCCGCTGTTGATTGTTGGTGTCTTTGCAGTAGGCATTATTCGCGAACTGATCAAGCCAGAATGGATCGAAGCCATTGCCGGGAGCAACACCGTCCTGGGCAACTTCGTGGGCGTGGTCTTCGGCGTTTTCATGTATTTCCCCACCCTGGTTGAAGTGCCTATTGCTCAGATGTTCCTGGACTTAGGGATGCACCGTGGACCACTGCTGGCCTACCTGATCTCAGATCCCGAACTCAGCCTGCAAAGTATCCTGATTACCGCAGCCATCATCGGTCGTAAAAAGGCCTGGACCTACGTAGGCTGGGTGGCTTTGTTCAGTATACTGGCTGGGCTGATCTACGGCGCCTGGGTAGATGGCGCCAGTCTGGGGCTTGTATCACTTTATCTGATCTTATTCCTGGCAGGATTGTCAGGGATTATGTGGCTGGTTAATCGCCGCCAAGCGGAAACGATCGTTCCCGCAAACTAAATTATCTATGGAGGAACCTATGCTTACCATAAAAGTTCTGGGCTCGGGCTGCGCCAATTGCAAGCGTGTTGAGCAGATCGCCAACAAGGTTGTGGATGAAATGGCGCTTGAAGCCGAAGTCATCAAGGTCACGGACTATGCTGGAATCATGGCTTACAATCTTCTCTCTACACCAGGGCTGGTTGTCAACGAGAAGGTCGTCTGTTCGGGACGTATCCCGACTCAAGCCGAACTAACAACCTGGCTGGTGGATGCGCTGGAAACGACCTGATGAAAACGAGAAAAATCCTCTTTCTTTGCACGGGCAATTCCTGTCGTTCACAGATGGCAGAGGCCATTGTCAATGCCCGCTTGGGCGAAAGCTGGGAAGCGGTCAGCGCCGGGACCAAACCGGCTGGCTATGTACATCCCAAGGCGTTGGAAGCGTTGTCCGAAATTGGGATCCAACATGAAGGCCGTTCGAAGCTGGCGGATGAATTTCGAGGTGTGGACTTCGACCTGATCGTCACGGTCTGCGATTCGGCGGCGGAAGAATGTCCGGTCTGGATAGGAAAAGGCAAGAAGATCCATCACAGTTTTCCTGACCCTGCCAAAACAGAAAAGATGAATGAATTCCGTCAGGTGCGTGATGATATTGAACGTGAGATTCCAAAAATCCTTAGTGACTTCGATAGGGAGGCTGCATGACACAAGAATCACCGAAGCGACTTTCCTTCCTGGATCGTTACCTGACGCTGTGGATCTTCCTGGCGATGGCGGTAGGGGTGGGCATCGGGTTCCTGTTTCCCGATGCAGTACATTCCTTAAACACAGCCGTCTCGGTTGGGACGACCAACATCCCAATCGCAATCGGCTTGATCCTGATGATGTACCCGCCGTTGGCTAAAGTCCATTATGACGAGCTGGGTGATGTCTTCCGCAATTGGAAGATCCTTGGGCTCTCCCTGGTGCAAAACTGGGTTATTGGCCCGATCCTGATGTTTGCTCTGGCTATCATTTTTCTGCGCGGCTATCCCGAATACATGACCGGCCTGATCCTGATCGGGTTGGCGCGCTGTATTGCTATGGTCATTGTCTGGAATGAACTTGCCAAAGGCGACAATGAATACGCCGCCGGGCTGGTGGCATTCAACAGCATCTTCCAGGTTTTGTTCTACAGTGTATCTGCCTGGGTATTCATTACGCTTCTACCAACCTGGTTTGGTCTGACCGGCAGCATTGTGAACATCACAATTGGTGAAATTGCAAGAAGTGTCTTTATTTATTTGGGAATTCCTTTCCTGGCCGGGTTCCTGACGCGCTTCATGCTGGTTCGTGCCAAGGGCAAAGAATGGTATTACAAAACCTTCATGCCCAAAATCAGCCCGCTGACGCTCCTGGCCCTGCTATTCACAATTGTTGTCATGTTCTCGCTCAAGGGAGAGCTGATACTGACCATCCCATTGGATGTTGTCCGCATTGCAATTCCGCTCTTGATCTACTTCGTATTGATGTTCCTGGTTTCCTTCTTCATGGGACGCTCGATTGGCGCCGATTATTCTAAAACTACTACACTGGCCTTTACTGCAGCCAGTAACAATTTTGAACTGGCAATCGCTGTAGCTGTGGCTGTATTTGGTATCAACAGTGGAGCTGCCTTTGCAGCAGTGATCGGCCCATTGATCGAGGTGCCGGTTATGATAGGCTTGGTCAATGTGGCTTTCTATTTCCAGAAACGCATGTTTGGTGAGTCTGTTTCATCTGCACCCGGGATGGCCGCTGCAGCAGCAGAAGCCTGCCCACCGGATGAAAAGCTGGTCGAGTGATACAGATAAAACTGCTCGGCTCACCTGCTTGTCGGCGACACACAAAAATGCGAGCCTTGGTTATTGGAGAAGCAGAACGGCTCAAGATTAACTTTCAAATAGAGGATATAGGCGATGCTGAAAGTCTTTCACAGTTCAACCCGCTCAGGCTCCCCTGGCTTTACGCCGGGGGAGATCTGGTCGCTTTTCAAAATCCTCTCATTGCGAAAAGTGTACGGGAAATCTTGACACGCGAATCAGAAACCCATTAAGTACTTCGTTAAATTGGATAGGAAAATGTTGATCGAAAAGTACGAACTTGAAGTCTTTACTCCGCCCTGTGACCCGGGAGCAGAACGATATGCGGCTAAAGCACATATAGAAACAGACATCTCTGAAGTTCTACCCTATCTCAATGCTACCTTGCGAGGCGCTATCTATCATCCCGGCGCCAATGCCCTGACCTGGAAGAAGGGTGGGCGTAACATCGCTTTCCACTCTTATGAGATTGCCACCAGTAATATAGAGGATCGGGAAGGCGCTGAGAAGGAAATCAAGGGATTGATCGATCTGGTTAACCGGACATGGGAACGCCGGGCAGAGATCGAACCTGATACAACCACGCACCAGCGTCCCACACCGATGGCGATTTACAAATTGCTTCCCAATACGAATTGCAAACAGTGTGGAGAATCAACTTGTTATTCCTTTGCATTAAAAATGGCAGCCGCGCAGAGAAAGATTACTGATTGTCCATTACTTACTGAGCAGCAGTATGCTGAAAAACTCACCGAACTGGAAAAAATCGTCATCGAAGGTCCCGCGATTGGCTGAGGAAACAGTTATGAAAAAAGAATTGGCCGCTGTATTGGAGGAGAAAGACAGCATTGAATTGATGTGAATTCTAATGGACGGCGCCGAGGGAGCGTTGGAATTTTTCGGGATCATTTAAAATCGTCAGTCAGATCGAGGCGCCAGACAAAATACATGCTGCTGCCCGGCCCATCGAAATCAAACCGGATGTAATTGAGGTATATTTAGGACATGGACAATCATGATCCTGAAATAGTAGAAATTATTCGTCACGTGGCGGTACTGCATGATGCTGCTGATGAAGACTTGCAAACGATTGCCGGAATGAGTATCCGGCGCGCCGTGGAAGATGGTGGGTACTTTTTCCTGCAAGGAGACAAAGCAGAATATCTTTACATTCTCGCCAGCGGCCGGGCAAAACTATGCATGATCAGTGCTGACGGACAACAGGTAAATTTGCGCACATTAATCCCGAACCAACTCTTTGGCGCCCTCGGCGCAATCCAGCCAGGGGCAGTCTACCCTGCCTGTGCTCAGGCGCTGCAGGACAGCACAGCCCTGGCAATTGCCAGCGCTGATTTTCGAAATTTGGTCACAAAGCGTCCACATCTGTCCTTCGGTTTGATGGAATTAATGACCGGGTATATCCAGGAAATGCAGGAGCGTTATCGCGAGCTTGCAACGGAACGCGTGGAGCAGCGTGTTGCCAGGGCCCTGCTGCGGCTGGCAGCACAGTCTGGACAGAAAATCGAACGAGGTGGGATTACATTACCATTTTCACGCCAGGACCTGGCCGAAATGACAGGGACAACCTTATATACTGTCAGCCGGTATTTGAGTCGTTGGGAGAAAAAGGGGATGATTACAACCGGCCGGGAATTAATCACATTGATCGAACCGCATGCATTGGTACGCGTTGCGGATGATCTGGCAAAATAACCACAGCAGTATTTACAGAGTGCTGCGTAAATATTTTAACCGGATAGTCGTAATTTATCCGTGTTTTGATTTCTCAAAGTTCACCTATTTATGCAAGAAGCAGTAAAACAAAAACTTCCGATCCCAAAAAGGGATCGGAAGTTTTTGTTTGCGCCAGCGCAAAGAAACAAAAACCTGAATCCTGTATTATCAATCTATGCTTGCCCAAATCTCAACAGAGTGGACTGTCCGAGAAACCCTGGATGCCTGCCAACAGGCAGTTTCAGTATTCATCTTTCTGAAAACAGACTGCGTTGGGTGCCGGCTGGAACGCTTTTGCACCCTTGAAGAAGTGGGCAGGTACTATGAAATTCCGGTTGAGACACTACTGGCATCCTTCCGGGATTTTGTTCCCTCAACATCTCCCAAGGAGTAAGGAAATGAAGATTTTTCCAAAGTTGCTGAGCTTAATTGGTTTGTTATTGGTACTGGCGGCTTGTGTTTCCAGGGCCGGGGTGGTGAACACCGAATATATCCTGACCACTGCCTTGAGGGAGGGCAACTTTGTTTTTCTGGGTGTAGATGGAAATATCAATGGCGTTGTCAATCCGGCCTTACATGCAAAACCTGGTGAACGGATCACCGTGATGCTGGTCAACAGCGGCTATGGCACGCATGATATTGTTTTCCCCGAGATCAAAGTTAAATCTGACGCCATAACCCAAAAGGGCGAAACAACCTCTATCACTTTTATCGTTCCGGATAAAAATATGGCGATTGAATATATGGACTCTACTCATGAACGCCTGGGAATGAAAGGTGTGTTGATCGTAGGGGAACTTGCCGGGTTGGAAGAGGATCAACCCGCAGCTGAACAGCCTGCAGGGTTATATGAGAATGAACTGGTCCTGGCCGCTTTTCAAAAAGGCGGCTGCGCTGCCTGTCATCTAATACCGGGTATTCCAGGCGCAATCGGAACAATCGGTCCTGATCTAAGTGAGATTGGAAAAACGGCAGATACGCTTATCCAATCGGCGGAGTATACGGGAACCGCAACAACGGCAGCTGAATATCTCCTGGAATCAATCGAGTTACCCGATGCATTTGTTGTACCAGATTGCCCCAGCGGTCCCTGTGCAAAGGGGCTCATGCCAGCCTCCCTGGCTCAAACTCTTGACGGCGATGAACTCGACGCAATCGTCCAATACCTGTCGGCGTTGCCGGACGGAGCCGTGGAAGTTGTTGATCTGTCTCCTGGAGACACGCCCGCTGCCGTAAATGGTGAAGCGCCTCAGCTCTCGGGGGAAGAGTTCGAGTGGGCTACGCAAACCTTCTTCGAGCGCTGCGCGGGCTGCCATGGGACCCTGCGCAAAGGCGCCACCGGCCCGGCGCTTACCCCGGATGTAACCCTTCCCAAAGGGACAACCGGACTCGCGGCCATCATCTTCAATGGAACCAACCGGGGGATGCCGGATTGGGGAAAACAGGGCTTCTTCACCCAGGCCGAGACGGAGACCCTGGCCAGATTCTTACAAAATGACCCGCCGGCGCCGCCGGAACTGTCCTTGCAGCAAATGAAAGACTCGTGGCAGTTGATCACTCCTGTTGAGCAGCGACCCGCAGTTCCGCAAACCACGCGAGACTGGCAGAATTACTTTATCGTCACCCTGCGGGATGCCGGACAGGTTGCCATCCTCGATGGGGATACCCACGATATTGTCAACACAGTGGACAGCGGTTACGCCGTGCATATTACCCGCATGTCTGCTTCAGGACGTTATGCCTATGTTATCGGCCGTGACGGCCGCCTGGCCCTGGTTGATCTATGGATGGAAAAACCTGAAGTTGTGGCGCGTGTCCAGACATGCTACGATGCCCGTTCGGTCGAAGTGAGCAAATACAAAGGGCCTGAAGGAGATTTCCTGGATAAATATGCAATTACGGGATGTTACTGGCCGCCTCATTTCGCAATCCTCGATGGGCAGACGCTTGAACCCATGAAGGTGGTTTCCAGCCGCAGCTATACGTTCGATACTGGTGCATATCACCCTGAACCGCGTGTGGCAAGTATATTGGCATCACATTTCAAACCAGAGTGGATCGTCAATGTAAAAGAGACCGGCCAGGTGTGGCTGGTGAATTATTCTGACCCTTTCAACCCGACCATCAAAATGATCGAAGCATCCCTCTTCCTGCACGATGGCGGCTGGGATTCAAGTAAACGCTACTTCATGGTAGCGGCCAACCAGTCCAATCAGATTGCAGTCGTGGATGCCCTGGAAGGGAACCTGGAAGCCATCGTCGATGTTCCGGCAGTCCCACACCCCGGGCGGGGAGCCAACTGGATCGATCCGGAATTTGGACCGGTCTGGAGCACTTCCCACCTGGGGGATGTGACTGTTACATCGATTGGGACTGACCCGGAAGGGCATCCTGATTCAGCCTGGAAGGCAGTTCGTACGGCTTCCTTGCCTGGTTCTGGCAGCCTGTTCATCAAGACACACCCCAACAGCAAGTGGATCTGGGCTGATATGGTTTTAAATTCCGACCCTGTGCTCTCGCGTACGATCTGCGTGATCGCCAAAGAAAACCCGTCAGAAGTGTTCAAATGCTGGGAAGCTGCAGACTATGGTCGGGCTGTTCATATGGAGTACAACAAACAAGGCACGGAAGTTTGGGTCAGCATCTGGGGGGATGCCAGTAAGCCTGGTGAGACCGGGGAAATCGTGATCTATGAGGATGCCACACTGGAAGAAATCGACCGTATTCCTGATCTGGTAACACCGACTGGCAAATTCAATGTCTATAACACAGTCAACGATATTTACTAAACCAATTTCGAAGGAGGTATTTTACAATGAAAGCGACAGAAATCCTCATGGCTGAGCATCGTACGATCGAACGAATGTTGGATGTGCTTGATACCGCTGCACAGCGTATATCTTCAGGAGGGGCTGTTCCTCCTGATCTGTTCCTGAAGGCTGTCGATTTTATCAAAAACTATGCCGATGGCTGCCATCACAATAAGGAAGAAGATGTGCTCTTTGTTGCACTGATCGAGCACGGGATGTCAAGGGAGCAAGGACCGGTGGCAGTCATGCTGGCGGAGCATGTCGAGGGCCGCCGCCTGACAGGCGCGATGCGGGAGGCTGCAGAGCAAATGCAGGCCGGTGACCAGTCTGCTGCATCACGGGTGACAGAAAATGCCCTCGGCTATGTCAAACTGCTGCGCCAGCATATCCAGAAGGAAGACCAGATCCTGTTCCCGATGTCTGACCGGACCATACCGGTTGAGCAGCACCAGGCAGTTAATGCGGATTTTGACGAGATGGCAAAAGGAGAAGCGGAGAATGGCCTTCATGAGAGGTATCTCGGTCTGGTAAGCGATTTAGAGAAAGCCGTATTCGGTTAAATCAAGAGGGTTTTGTGAAGGACGAATGTGGAAATGCCGGCTTCAAGAAGATCATCGTTACCGAAGATGGGCCATACTTTGTGCTCGGAGATATCCCCCTGGTACATAAAGTTCAAATTGTCTCAGGGCATGGGGAGCCGCTGTCCTGGAAACTGGTAAAAATACTGGAAACGCCTAAAGACTGTTACGTGCTTTGCCGCTGCGGGCAGTCCTCAGCAAAGCCGTTCTGTGATGCGACACACTGCAAGGTCGATTTTGATGGAACAGAAACGGCTGATACCGGTCTTACCTCCGAGCGCCAGATTGTTTATCCGGGAAGCACAAAGCTGGTCGTACGGTATGATGATTCCCTGTGCATGAAGGCCGGTTTCTGTGCGAACCGGAAAGCAAACATCCAGGAGCTGGTCCCTATAACAGAAGATATTGATGTGCGCACGCAAGTGATAGGGATGATTGAGCGCTGTCCTTCGGGGGCTTTGACATATTCAATCCATCTGGATGAATCTGAGATTGAGCCCGACCTTCCAGAGCAGGTGGCCATTACGACCGAAATGACATCTGAGGGCTCGATAAATGGATCATTGTGGGTAACCGGGGGAATTGCCATTGAACGAGCAGATGGAAAGCCATTGGAAAGACGGAATCGTATCACGCTTTGCTGTTGTGGACGGTCAAAAGCCAAGCCTTTGTGCGATGGGACACATCGACCTGATTAGTTTCAGTGTTTTTTTGTAGTTGATACAACATTAGTTTAGTGTATCCGGATGTTGTTCCGTTAATTCATGTATAATAAAAAAAATAATTAAGCGCCAGACAGAGTGAAGGAGAAAAATATATGGATGAACTGGTCAAACTCGTTTCTAAGAAAACGGGCTAAGTGAAGAAATTTCAAAAATGGCGATCAGATTGTACTCAACTATATAAAGGATAAACTTCCCCCACAACTTGGTTCACAACTTGAAGCTTACTCGAAGGTGACGACATCGCAGACGATGTTCTAAAAGGCTTGGGGGGTCTACTTGGTAAATAGGAGAAAAAAATGGCAAAACTAATTAATGTTGAAGGAATCGGTACTACCTATGCTGGTAAACTTAAAACTGCTGGTGTTTCAACTACACAGGGTCTTTTGAAGAAAGGAGCTGCACCTAAAGGGCGTAAAGAACTTTCTGATAAAGCCGGTGTAAGTGAACACTTGATCTTAGAGTGGGTCAATCGAGCAGACCTGTTCCGAATTAAAGGAGTGGCTGAAGAATATTCTGATCTATTGGAAGCCGCAGGGGTAGATACAGTCGTCGAATTAGCCCAGCGCAACGCTGCTAACCTTTATGCAGCAATGGCAGAAGTGAATGCAGCAAAAAACAAAGTAAACAAACTACCATCAGAAAAACAAGTTGTAAATTGGATCAAACAAGCGAAAAGCTTACCGCGAGTCATCGAGTACTAATCGTACTCTGAATACAACAGTTTTCTTCATTGCAATCCAAACTGGTGAAAAGAAGTACCCGCACTTTGGCTCAGCAATCTGAAACCATGAAGGCGGGTATGTACGTACATTGTGGGCTGTTTCTAAAATTTAGCAACTTCCATCATAGCCTGTGTTTGAAGCTCTCGGTTGGCTTGTATGGGTATCGCTGGGTGAAGCGCACGCCAGCTATTGTTGCTGTGCTGTTCGACTGCCGATGGACACCAGTTAAGTTATTTGTCAACCAACTTTAACCGATAACCAATTCCTGGTTCTGTAAAAATATATTTAGGACGTGATGCATCCGGTTCGATTTTCTTACGCAAATTACTGATATTTACTCGAAGAAGGTGATGCATTTCCGGTTGGTAAATATCTCCCCACAGTGTTCGAATAATTTGCTGGTGTGTTAAGACCTTACCTGCATCTTGAATTAAAATCCGAAGGAGTTCATATTCAGTGGGTGTTAATGAAATTTCCTTCCCACGCACGGTTACAATTCTCCTTGCTAAATCTACCTCTAATGCCCCACTTTCAAAGTTTGGCATATTAACTGGTAAAGTTGCGTGTCGAAAAGCGACTCGCATTCGAGCTGTCAATTCTCCAATGCTGAATGGTTTGGTCAGATAATCATCAGCGCCAGCATCCAGGGCTGCAATCTTTTCTTTTTCTTGATCTAAGACAGATAATATGATGATAGGGATTTTGGTCCATTGTCTTACACTGCGTGTAACTTCTATTCCATCCATATCGGGCAAGCCAATGTCGAGGATGACCAGATCTGGGCGTTTATTGATAACATCCAGCAAGGCTCCCTCGCCTGAATTAGTTTCACTGACAGTATAGCCTTGAGCAACCAAAGATGTACGCAAAAAACGCCTAATTGCCAGGTCATCATCCACAATTAATATGCGTTGGCTAGAATCAGAGTTCATTATGAGAACTCCTTTGGATAAGAAATAATGTACTGAAATCCCATACGAAAAATCATTCCTCCGTTATCATGAGGAATTGCTTCTAGCGTAGCCTGGTGGGCATCCAATATGCCTTTAGCAATAGCCAGGCCTAATCCAAGGCCACTCGGGGTAGGCGAATTGTTAACACGATAAAATTTTTTGAATATGTAAGGAAGTTCATCAACAGGAATTTCAGGGCCTGAATTTCTGATATCGATATACAACCAGCCATCAGATAAATGTACAGAAATTTCAACCGGAGAGCCATCCGGCGAATACTTTATTGCATTATCCATCAAATTCAACATAGCCTGTTCAACCAACACAAAATCTGCACTAAAGAGTGGAATATCACCAGGAAGATCAATCTTAATGGGATTGTTATCCCGATTATTCATTTGTTCCAAGACAACTCCAATAAGATCCTGTATATCAACGGGCTCAAGTTGTAATTTGAGCCCACCGCTTTCAAGGCGACTCATGTTCAGTAAATTACTGACCATATGATTAAGTTTCTCGGCTTCAGACCAGGCGTTTTGAGTTAGTGTACTGATGGTTTCCCGATCAAGCAAGTCGCTTTCTGTATTAAGTGTACTCAGCGTACCGGTAATTGTGGCTAGCGGTGTGCGAAAATCATGTGAGATGGAATTCAACAAAGCAGATTGTATTAGCTCTTTTTCTTTTAGCAGCTGTGTCTGGCTGGCTTGTTTGTTCAAAGCAATCCGTTCTATGGCGAGTGCGGATACATTAGAAAAGGCTTCTAATAATTGGATTTTCTCTGGGGGGACCTTGTTTTCTAATCCTTGCACATCAATACTGATAACGCCTACGCAACCAGTATTGATGGAAAGCGGTAAGTTCAGAGTTTTTGAATTGGGATATACACTTGTTCCAGGACCAGAAGGTTCTCGTGATGTATAGGTATATAAGATTGCATCGATATTATTTTTGTCGATATCATCCGGGGATGATCGAATTTTTAAACTTGTGTCCCCAATATTTTCAACCAGATAAAGCCACACATGCTGTTTAAGTATGCTATGGACATTCTCCAGGATGGATCGAGTGACAGCATCAATCGAATATGCTCCTGTTAAATCATGACTAAGTTTGTTTAGCGATACGACTCGAGCCTCACGTTCTTCCACCCGGGTAACCTGTTCCTTAACACGGGAAGTCAAATTACTTATTACTATACTAACGAAAAATAAGGATAAAAAAGTAATTATGTACTCAGTATCATCAACAACCAGGGTTAGGTATGGTGGGACCAAAAACACATCAAAAGCGATCACCCCCAAGACCGATGCAAAAACAGCCGGACCACGGCCAAGGATAACAGCGATGGTGACTACTCCTAAAAGGTAGGGCATAACCAGGTTTGTAGGAGTGATCCAATCCCGTATAAAAAATCCCATTGCTGTAATTATGACTACAACAATAAAGCTGAGTCCATAAGAGAGCATAAATCGAATAGTCTTATTTGAATTATTCACCAGGGCTCCGATCATTTAAGCGGCCTGAAATTCCATTCAAACAGGTTTCCTGTGTGTTTTCATATTACGATGCTCTATAATATCTTACTATGGAATTGATCCAATTACCTTGGCCTCAGAAACAAGGAGAGTAAATAATTTCTTGATATATTCTTGATAACTTCTTGAACAAGATTGACATTATCTTGACGCCTTAAATGAGATAATCTTTTGTCTTGTAAAAAGAACCTGGCAAGATTTATTGTGGAGTATCAATGACCTTTTCGGCAATTAAACGCTTTCTGATCGGAGATCCATTTCCTACGAGCATGGATATTCATGAACGTCTGGATAAGGTACGTGCGTTAGCTGTATTTGCTTCAGACCCGATAAGTAGCAATGCTTATGCCACCGAAGCCATCATGAGCGTTTTGATCATACTAGGTAGTCAATCATTGGCGTTGACCTGGCCACTTGGTTTAGCAGTGGCCAGTCTCGTGTTGATGGTTGTTTTTAGTTACATTCAAACTATTTTACATTACCCTGATGGAGGGGGCGCCTATACGGTGGCCAAGGATAATCTAGGGGAATTTCCATCATTATTGGCTGCCGCAGCTTTGTTAACAGATTACATTTTAACCGTTTCGGTGTCGGTTTCAGCAGGTGTTCGGGCTGTGACATCCGCCTTTCCAGAAACATATGACTATCGTGTCCAGATGGCAATCTTCGCCATAATTTTTATTACCTGGATGAACTTACGTGGAGTTCGCGAAAGCGGAACGATTTTTGCTATTCCAACCTATGCGTTTGTCGGTGGTGTGTTACTTGTAATCTTGTTGGGGGTAGGACGTTATTTCCAGCTTTTTGGCCTTAGCGCCATACCCGTGATGGAACACTCGGTTCCATCATCGACTTCACTAACAGGACTTGCTTATATTTGGTTATTATTACGAGCTTTTTCTGGAGGTTGTACTGCTTTAACCGGGATCGAAGCGATCAGCAATGGAGTGCAAGCCTTTAAACCCCCTGAATCAAAAAATGCTGTTAAAACGATGGTAGCTATGGGAATAATGGCTATGTCCCTTTTTATTGGGATTACTTTTCTGGCAACACATATTCATCTTGTTCCGGAGGAGACGGAAAGCATTCTTTCTCAGATGACAAAAGCAATTACGGGACGAAACTTTCTATATTTCTGGGTACAGTCCTTTACCGCGGCCATTTTGTTCCTGGCGGCCAACACTGCTTATCAGGACTTTCCTCGTTTGAGTTCGTTTCTGTCAAAAGATGGTTTCATGCCGAGATGGATGCAAAATCGTGGGGATCGTCTGGTTTATAGTTGGGGTATTGCTGTATTGGCGTTAATAGCCTCGATCATTGTGATCGTTTTCCAGGCCGATGAAATTGCTATGCTTCCGCTCTATGCATTGGGGGTTATGCTCAGCTTCAGCATTTCACAGGCAGGTATGTTCCGATTGATGGGGAGAATCGCTCATCTAAAGCCCGGACAGTCGATCCGTACGCTGGTGACCAACATTCATTATGAACGTGGTGCCCGTTGGAAACAGGCACTAAATGCGGTTGGCTCAATCGTTACTTTCATCGTTTTCATTATTTTGATGAGCACAAAATTCTTGGAAGGAGCCTGGATTGTAATCGCGATAATTCCTGTTTTGGTTTACATGTTCTATTCAATCCGCAAACATTACGAAAGTGTTGCAGCAGCTCTTAGTACAAAGGAGTTACAACCTGCATCATTATTAGACGTAGCCGATATTGTCATTGTTCCAATCGGGGACGTGCACCGGGGTTCTTTGCGAGCACTTATGTATGCGAAAAGATTGTCCAAGGACGTTAGGGCGGTATGCGTTATGACATCTCCAAATGCAAAAGAACACGTGTTGCGACGTTGGAAACGTTTCCCCAAACTTACCAGACGTATTAAGTTGATTCCAATCGAATACGATTACCGTGATGTTATCACCCCGGTTGTTCAATACATAGAAAATATCATAAACAGTGATGAATTTTCAAACCAGTTGATTACCGTGGTCATCCCGGCCTTTGTTCCAAAGCAGGAATTCGGGCGATTGCTGCATAATCAATCAGCTGCCCAATTGCAATGGGCGTTGCGACAATATAAAAACCTTGTCATCATCAACGTGCCAATTCATATCGATTCCAAAATGTGATGCAAGGTATCTATAAAAAATATAAGGGTCCCATGAACCCACGTTTTATAAAACAGGCAGTGACCTTGATTTTATTAGGCTTTGGAATTTTTCAGGTACTTGCTGCTTTATTCGTAGCTTTTTTTTTGATAATTCATGCAGATTGGACTGAGTTCATTCCACAAATCGTGGGTATTGCGTTTTGGTTAACACTTCCTGTTGCTTTTGTCCTTTGGAATAAAGCGGTTAACAGGTAATAACACTAAATATTAGTATCATCTCAATAAATCGGGGCTGCGCGAGATTGTTGCAAGCCGAGTTGGATAGCACCCTGCGTTTTCCCTCCAACTCGGCCGCATTGTTGTACAAAGGCAGCTCGGGATATTGGAGAACCAGTAGTAAAGAAGCCTTCCAGGCTCGTGATGCTTGATTCTCTGCTTGCAAATCTCGTATCTCTGCCGATTAACTTCTCAATCAGATTCAACAAACGCCGGATCAATGTTTGTCCAAACTATCAAGGGATCGCCATCTCAAGCGCTTTCAGAATATCAGTGTGAAGCGCTGACATTTTTACCGCTTCTTCCCCCTTACAGTCACTGGCATCCCAGGCACAGGTCTTCACTCGAACACAGGCCGGGGAACTCAACGGATCAGTCACATAATCAGCTTCTCCCCGCACCAGGAGCCCAACCACACGCGCGGGATCATCATATTCGATAACCGGGGAGCCAGAGTTTCCCCCAAAGGTATCTGAGTTCAGGACAAAACAGGACCGGTTGTCATCTGTCTCCAGGACCATAACATCATTGGTCACCTTCACCGGCAGGCCGCTGGGATGCCCGATTACCAGGACAGCCTCTCCTTCTTCAACCGGATCATCAACAGCATAAACTAACCCTGGCAGATCCGTTGCCCGGTCGAGGATAACGATGGCATAATCGGCTCCTTCGGGTTCCCGAACCGAGGTAACCAGTGTTTCACATTCATAGACCGAACTGGCAGGGACCAGGGCTGGTCGACCGTATCGCCTCATCTGGTAACCGAATACAAAGCGGGTATTTTCGCAGGCATCCGCGTCCTTGACACAGTGCCCGGCAGTAACCAGTACATTGGGAGCTACGAGAAAGCCCGTACAAAATCCGGGTACGGCCTGGTCGATAAACTGTTGGCCCGGGCAAAAAGGGCCGTATTTTTGATCCAGTGTGGGAGCTGTCAGCGTTGCCCGGCCATTATTAAGCGTAACAGCGGATGGTCTGACCAGCAGGGCTACGTTGGCTGCCATCTCCCGCTGCAAATCGGAGACACCCGTATCGTAAGGTTCCAGGCGATTGTCTTCACCATAGAATACTCCTGGGGATTCAGTAGCCGGAGCTTCAGTTGCTTCCGCTGCCGGAGCCTCGGTGGCCTTAGGACCACAGCTATTTACTGCCAACAAAAGTACAAGAAGCACGGTAATCCAAGCGAGCCGCCTGGTTTCTTTCGGCATGATGATCTCCCGTTTACCCGAATTTGTATCCACTATACGGCAAATCTTCTCCGAAGGCAAGCAAGATATAATAACAACCATGAACGATGCCAGCCAGACAGACCATGCGAATATCACTTTTGAATATTTCCGCGCCTCCGGACCCGGTGGACAGAATGTCAACAAGGTCTCCACAGCGGTACGGCTGCGCTTTGACCTGGAGCAGTCATCCCTGCCGCCGGGGGTTCGCTCACGCCTGATACGCCTGGCTGGTAATCGCCTGACTGAAGAGAATGTTTTGATCATTGAAGCCAGCCGCTACCGCACACAGGAACGCAATCAGCAGGATGCTGTTGAGCGGTTGAATGACCTGATCCGAAAGGCCTGGCAGCCACCCAGAAAACGGAGACCGACAAAGCCCGGCAAGGCTGCCGTTGAACGCCGGCTGACCTGGAAAAGGCGCCGGGGAGAGATCAAGCGCCAGCGCGGGAATATCAAGGAACACGAATAGATTGCAGGGATTGCCTGCCAGCAGTGGTCATCAATTATTGTGCAGCCGGTGAATTACCCCCCCCGGGTTTAACAAACGTTAATTTGTCTTTTTTTACGAAGTTAATCAGCGCCCTTGATACTGAATAAGTTCAATTGTTCAGAAGTTACATTTGAGGGCATTCGAATCGTCTTGGACAGCGCTACAGGGTTGATGTCTGCCTATCCGGCTAGCCCGGGCAGTCCCCCTGTTGAAGCGGAATTGATGACAGCGTTGACAATCGCTCTTGCGACCACTTCCGCAGACCAGGCGCCTACAATAGAAACATCCGCTTTCTTTTCTCCGGTTCCAATGGCAAACAAGGTATCGCCGTCCAGCAGGGTATGCGCCGGACGAATACTGCGTGCCAGCCCGTCCTGTGCCATCTGGGCCACTTTGGTGGCCTGGCTTTTGGTCAGCCTGGCATTACTGGCTACCACACCGATGACTGTATTGGAACGACTGGCAAAATCGAGAATGGTTCGTCCTACCAGGGTCTTCATCTGCTGCAGTGTATCGGCAAACCCACCTGGTTCTCCGAAACTGAACGGACCGGCTTGCGCCGAGCGTGTGCCGGCGATGATTTCTCCACTCGCCGGATCGATCACGTCACCGAGTGCATTAACTGCCATCAGGGCCCCGACGATAAGGCCGCCCCCGATCTCCATACTGGCTGTGCCAATGCCTGATTTCATCGCCTGCCCCATCCCGAAAAGCTTGCCAACAGTCGCCCCGCACCCGGCGCCGACATTCCCTTGCTTTGAATCATCTCCAGCGGCATTCAGGCAGGCGCGGTACCCCATCTCGGCATCTGGACGAACATCTGCCCTGCCAATCGCCAGGTCCAGCAAGACGGCTGCCGGAACGATCGGCACACGCGCCACACCTACATTTACCCCGATCTTTTGCTCTTCCAGGTAGCGCATCACGCCGCCGGCAGCCTCAAGGCCATAGGCAGATCCGCCAGTCAACAGGAGGGCGTGTACCTTCTCAATTATGTTTACCGGATTGAGCAGATCGGTCTCACGGGTACCGGGTGCTCCACCCCGCTGATCCACTCCCGCAACCGCACCTTTACGGCAAATGACAACCGAGCAACCTGTCAGGGCTTCCACATTCTGGGCGTGCCCGACTTCAATGCCGGGAACATCTGTAATTGAGTTCTTCATACCATTCTTTACTTCAGGTTCTTCATCAAGTCGATGAATTCTCTCCACTCTTCTTCAAAGAAATGCACAGTGACATTATTCAATTCAACATGATAAGTGACTTCGCCATCCGGTTCGGCAGCTTTCCAGACCAGGTAATTTTCTGTTTCAGCCAGGGTCTCTGTTACTGGGGCTTTCTCTTCTGACATGGTTTATCTCCTTATATTTGTTTTTATTTTTTTCTTCCAAAAAATTTTATTATCTTCCCTACCCACACTTGAACACGTTCTTTTATCCTTTCCCCCAAAAACGGCGTGATTTGGGATTTCGGTTTTCCTTCACGATCTTCTTCAGGCCAGGGGTCCAGATCAAACATTTTTCGCAGGACATATCGCCCGAACAGGTTTACGGTCGCCAGGGCAGGTGCAGCCAGGATCAGTCCGATAATTCCAAACAGGCTGGCGCCGATGATCGCGGTTACCATGATGGCAGCCGGGTGAACTTTGAGCGCCCTGGCCATGACCCGCGGCGCCACCAGACTATCAAATATCCAGTCAATGACGATTCCCGTACCAACTGTCAGCAGCGCATATTGAAAAGGCAACAAGCCAAAGAGTTTGAATGCCTGGAAGTAACTGACCAGCGCCAAAACAGTCCAGGTGATAAAGGGACCCACATACGGCAGGAAACGGGCCAGCCCTGTCAGAATGGCAATTCCAAAGGCATACTGGACGCCCAACACACTGAGGACAATCGAATACGTTGTCACCGTCAGGGTGAACATGATCATCTGCCCGCGCAGGAAAGCATTCCAGACCCGGCCTAATTCTGCCCCCAGACGGCGAATATCTTCAGTATATCCGGGAAACTCGATCTGGAATACCTGCTGGCGGATTCCAGCACTTTCGGTTAGCACAAAATAAGAAATAATTAAAACAAAACCTGTCAGGCCCAGAATCTGTGCAGCGCCTCCCGCAATCATACCTACCAGGTCGCCGGTACGACTGAGCAGGGGCTGGATGGCAGCCAACAGTTCCTGGGTTACCTGGTTGATATCCAGGTTGAGGGTTGTCAGGTCTACCGGGTAAGACCCGATGTAATAGACCCGCTGTGTCACTTGGGCAAATAATTCAGGGAGCGTCTCCAGACCAGTCTGCACCAGGCCTATCAGGCTCTGGGTTCTCTGAACCAGGCCAACACTCCCCAGGGTCAGGAGCCCCAGTAGAATAATCAGGATGAGTAAATAAATAAGACTGACTGTGAACTGCCAACCCAGGTGGGTTTTTTTGGAAAGATACGCTGTAACCGGGTGCAGCAAATATGCAATCATAAAGGCCAGCACGAGCGGTGCAAGGAAAGCCTGGAACCGAACCAGCAAAAAACCGATGATGAACACAAAAGTCAGCGTGACAACCAGTTTTGTGTTAGTCCCCCAGGCGGGTGATGAGTTGCTGGTCGAATTTTCTTCGTCCATGATTTTCTCCACTCCTATTCTAGCCTGTGAAATCCTTTTTTACAATGTCCTTGATTGGAAATAAAAAACTCCCCTGCAGTGGATAGACTGCAGGGGAGTTTTTAGGGGCTTAACATCCTGCCAGAAATGGGAAGAAAACACACCAGCGATAAGTTTGGTCTACCCAAATCAAGAAACCGACACATGCACAAATCAGTACCAGTGCTGCGATCCCAATCGCGATCGGCAGGACATTGGACTTTTTTCCCGCATCGCCAAGTGCGGCCGGCCCGGCCGGTATATTGCCGGAATAAGCCTGTGCCGGTGGGGGGGGAGGAGGCGCCGGTTTTGAACTGGCAGGTGCAGATGAACGCGGAGACGCGATTGTGGCAGCCGGGTCAAAGTTGATTGCTTCATACACCAGTGAAATCTGCTCGCCGAAGGAGAGTACGTCACCAGGTTTAAGTACATGCGGCCCGGCAATACGCTGTCCGTTCACAAAAGAACCATTGGTTGAACCGGTATCTTCCAATACGTATTTTCCGCCCTGTGCTGTCAAGCGGGCATGCCGGCGGGATACTTCTGCATCATTGATCACAATTGAGTTGGACGAATCACGTCCGATTGTTGCCAGGTCACCTTCAATAGGATATGCAGAACCGGGAGTAGGCCCTGTTCGCATTACAAACTGGAATTGAGCAGCCATTCTTCCTCCTCAAGTATTCATTTCAACCCTGCACTGGTGTTTACAGGATTCATGCTAGTTTGTTCCGTATTTATGCTGTGTTTAGTGTACAGGGTTCACGCAAAAAAGTCAATTAGCCGAACGTCCTAATTACCATTCGCGGGCGGTGAAAACCGCCCGCGAATGGTAATTACTTTTCGAAGATCCGTTTGTAAAGATCTGATTCGAGCAAGTTGTTGGGGTCGGTACGCTTTTTGAGTGTTTTGAACCGCTTGATCGTATCCTTCCCCAGGAACCGAAGGGTTGTCTCGGAGGTCGTTTCACTGTTCTTGGCAAAATAAAAGCGGCCGCCGGCTTCAAGGACGATTTGATCGAATTCCTGCAGCATTTGAGAAAGCTTTTGCCGGTTGCGCCTGGTTACCTTGAAGTCAAGCGCCAGCGAGAAACCATCCAATGCATGACTGATCAAAAAAACATCCGGACGATGGCGTTTGGTAACACCCAGGTATGAAGGCAAACCATACTGATGAGAGAGATTCAGCATTTTCGTCCAGGTCTCCAACGCAGTCTCTTTGGGGAGGAAGGATTGATACTGGATCAGCCCATCGCGTCCGTAGGATAATTCCCAGTCGGGCACATAGTCCAGCAGGAACTGGAAAGACGCAAACGATTGACGGAAGGTATGTTTGCGAAGGCTGGCAATGTATTTGGCAGTATTGATCGCCCAGGCTCCCAGATTGTTGACAAAGGGACGCATCAAATGATGCAATATCGATTTGGGGATCACCAGGAACAGGGTCGCCGGCAGGTGCTGATAATCAAGCCGCTGGGTTTTTCCCGGATTGGGGTCAGCCCCTGCGGGTAAATAGTTCGCGGCATGGATCTGCCCGCGGCCTACCCCTTTGCCGCGTGCGGTCGTATCCAACCAGCCCACAATATAATCATTCTCCGGAGCACCCTGTTCAAGAGCGTCCAGCATCTCTTTCAGATTATGCACCGGGAAGGCGTCCACCTCTATCAATCCGGAATAGATCTTTTTCATTTGGATGGTTATCGAAGTGAACACACCCAGCAGGCCAAGCCCGCTGATCAAGGCATAGAACAGGTCGCCGTTCTTCTTGGGGGCACAGGTGATCTGGGCGCCTGTTGGCAGGATCGCGGTGAATTCGACAACATGTTCTCCAAGCGTGCCGGCCTTGAAATTGTTCTTGCCATGAATGTTGGCTCCCAGGCAGCCCCCCAGGGTGGTCATCATAGTTCCAGAAACAACCGGAGGCCACCAGCCATCAGGCAATACATGCTGCCAGAGTTGCTGCAGGGTAACGCCGGGTTCTGCCTTGACAAGCCCTGTTTCCGGATTCCATTCCAGAATACGGTTCATGGATGTCATGTCGAGCAGGATACCACCGCCATTCAATGCCGCGTCGTTATAGCTCAAGCCGGTCCCGCGCAGGGTAACCGTCAGGTCGTTCTTCTTCGCTAAAGTGAAGGCTTCTTTTATCTGTTCTTCATTGGGGGGGCAAAACAGATAGGAGGAAGCACTCATCGAATGCCCGAAGTTCTCCAATTTCGTAAAGTTATTTTCAAGGGTTATGGTTGACATAATGTTTTCTGATTCGATTAAAAACTCAAGCGCCGGAAAATAATTGATGGAATATGCTGAATGACCAGCATCATCCATTTCCAGAACCAGGGTGTATAAACCGTCTGCTTGTGCTGCTGCATGGCCTTCCAGATATCGTCAGCAGCTTTCTCGGCGCTGATCGGAAACATGACTTTTTGTACGGCATTGAGCATATCTGTCTTTACCATGCCCGGTTTGATGGTCAAGACATTGACGCCCTGCCGGCTTAGGCGGTTTCGCAGGGCCTCCAGGTAGCAGCTCAACCCGGCTTTGGAAGTGTTATACCCGGGGTTGCCAACGCGACCACGATCACCGGCAACTGATGAAATACCGACAATCTGTCCGCTTTTCGCATTCTGGAACATAGCTGCCACCGGATTGAGCCAGGCCATTGCTCCGAGAAGGTTAGTTTCGATCATCAACTGGTCTTTTTCGAAGTCATAATTCTCCATACCCGGGGGATGGATTACCCCGGCTGCATAGATAACCACATCTAACCCTCCCAGAGCAGCTGTGATCTTTCTAAGCAGAACAGGAACTTTTTTATAATCAGTTGCGTCATGTACATAAGGAATGGCGCAGGTCTCCCCTGCTTCCTGGTTGATCTCGACACATAAATCCTTCAACTTGTCATCTCGACGAGCCAGTAAAGCAAGTGTAAATCCCTCACGAGCCATTCGTCGGGCTAGAGCCGCTCCCATCCCACTGGAAGCGCCAATTATGAGCGCCCGTTGGCGAGGCTTGAGAGGCGTTGATCTTGGTACCCTGTTTTCAGACATTGCCGCCTCCATTTTAGATTTTCAGCTACCCATTCTAACATACTCTTTGTTTTTGGTTAGAAAACCGTATAATAAAGGGTGCACTAAAATGTTGGAGATTTTATTACAGTGCTGGCA